>JBEKJC010000017.1:0-76571 GCA_050011435.1 Binataceae bacterium (SeqCode) | reverse complement strand
CACGCCGATGAGCACCGCGCTGGCGACCTGCCGCGGTACATGCGAAGCAGACACAACGGAGCCTGCCAGCAGACCGGCCGGCAGGTTGTTGACCAGGTTGCAAATCAGGGCCAGAGTCATGCCCGCTACCCAAGTCGTCACCATCGCGGAGCGATCGGCCGCCATCTGCAGAACATGAATGAGCGCCTTGAGCACGCCGCTGCGGTCAAGCGCCTCTACCAGCACGAACAGACCGGCCACCAGCGGCAAGATTTCCCAGGGAGCGTCCTTGATGACGGTCCATGGTGACTCGCGCTTTAGAAACAGCACTACCGCAGCAGTCGCGACGGCGGCGACAAATGTCGGCTGTCCAAGGTCAACGCCGAAGCCGGAGACCAGCAGCAGCACGATTCCCGTGCCCACGATGCCACAAGCGGTCATGCGGCCGCCGCTGGACAGACCAGGTACATCGACCTCGGCGGCCATTACCTCCTGCCTCAAAGAATCGCGTTGCGTGAACCGAAGGACAGCGTAGGTAACCGCGATCGACAGCACCGATGGCAACGCGAACCGCCCGAGCCATTGCAGCAGCGGCGGCATGTGGTCACGGAATATGATCAGGTTGGCTGGATTTGAGATCGGCAGGACGAAGCTTGCCGCGTTTGCTATAAACGCGCAGATCAACAGGTAGGGGAGCGGGTCCTTCACCTTGGCGGCCTTGGTCGCGGCGAACACGGCCGGGGTGAGAACGACCGCAGTAGCGTCGTTCGACATAAAAACTGTAACCACTGTGCCGACGCCATAAACCAGCGCGAACAGCTTCATCGCGGAACCGCCCGCCAGGCGAGCGGCTCTCCCGGCCAGAAAGTCAAACAAACCTTCTTTCCGCGCCAACTCCGCGAGCAGCATCATGCCGCTCAGAAACAGGTACACATCGGTCCCCTTCGCGACTGCTTTCAGCGCGTCGCTCCATGGCAGCAGACCGAACACGATCAGCATGACCGCGCCGGTCCCGGCCCAGGTCGCCTCAGGCAGGTTCCAAGGGCGGACGATCACGCCGAGAGTGCTCAGCGCGACGATTGCCCAGATAGTGTCATTGGCAATCGTCAACGCTTCGCCATCGACGGCGGCCCCGGAGCATCGCCTTTCCATTCGAGGGTCTCGGGCATGAAGAGCCACAGGATCGCAAACGCCGCTGCCGCCACGGAGGCCAGGAACAGAAACCCGGCGCGGTCACTGAAATGGTGAACAATGGATCCGGCGATCGTTTGACTGAGAGCCGCGCCGATTCCCACGGCCGTCGCGATCGCGCCAAGCGTAAGATTAAACCGCCCGGTGCCACGCGTCAGGTCGGCGATCACCAATACGGAAACGACGCCGAAAATGCCGGCGCCGATACCGTCGAGCAGCTGGATACCGACCAGCAGGTAGAGGTTGTGGGTGAGGGTGTAAAGGATGCCGCGGATTGGCAGCACCCCGAATCCTATGAGCAGCAGGGGCTTTCTGCCCCATGAGCCCGCACTCCGGCCTGCCCATGCCGCGAGAAGTGTGATCGTGAACTGCGTTGTCACGACACAGGCGGACATAAACATCATGGAAGTGCGACCCTTGCCTTTCGCTAGCATCTCGCCGAGCAGCGGAAGCATCGCTGCGTTGGCGAAATGAAACATGACCGCGCAGCACAGGAAGATAATGAGTGGGCTATCCTCCAGTAGATCCAGGACACTTGCCGGAGTTCGATCGTCCTCGCCGTCCCTGGCTCCCCTGGCTAATTCGTAGTCGATCTCGTCGGGCCGGATTAGCAACAGCGACAGGATCGTCGGGACTGCGAGAACCGCGACAAAGAAAAAGACGCCGCGGTTCGAAATAAAATATCCGATCAACCCCATCGCTACGGCGGCCACCACGTTGCCGGCCGAGTTGAAGGTCTGGTTTCGTCCCTGGCGGAGGTTGAAGAGTTTGTGCCCAACGATTCCAAGTGAGATTGCGGCGATGGCAGGCATGAAGAAACTGGACATTGCGCCGATGAACATTTGCGCTGTCACTACCGGCCAGAACGACGGAAAGAACGCAATCAAAAGAGCTCCGATCGCCAACGCGACCACTCCCGCCGCAATCAGCGCTCTTTTGGACTGGAGCCAGTCCACCAAAGCGCCCGCTGGCGTTTGCGATGCGATGCCGGCGATTCCGCCAATCGTGAGCGCAAGCCCGACGCGCTGCTCGTTCCAGCCATAGCCGGCAAGATAGATCGCGAGGAACGGCCCCACGCCGCTTTGCACGTCGGCGAGCAGGAAGTTGAGCCAGTCGAGTCCGCGCAAGCTCCGGGCGGAAGGCCTCCGGTCCAGGTCCGAGTCGCGAGTAACGATAGTCGGCCTATCGTCTGCGTCGGATACTGTGCCGCGCGGCGGTCGTCGCGTCATTCGAGAAGTTCCTCAGGTTCAGCAGAGTCTACTCCGTCTGAATGCGATGGTCCGAATGCGACCGGAGAGAATAGATGGTGCGGCGATGGCTCTGCTAAGGCATGGGGCGCTGACGGATGGGGAACTTGATCGACATGACGGTATCTGGCGGCTCAAGCAGCAGGGCGAATCCATCGGCGTCATGAAAATCCGGTTTGTCGGCCCGATGGCGAAGCGCCCAGTACGAGAGCCCATCGCTCGCCTCGATGACCGCCGAGAGCCCGATACGGAGCGACGCACGCGGGTGGATGGCGAACAGGCCGTCGAGCCGGACAAGGGTGTCGAGCTCGAGCCGACTACCAGTAGAGCGCACTGCTATGTGCGGGCGCATCATTTCGTTCGCGAGAGGACCGCCGTTGCGATAGCCGCAGAAGGCATAGACGGCCCACTCCCCCGACGGCGCGAAGTTGAACTCGTGGTACGCCCGTTGCCCTTCCACTGCGATGAAGGCTTCGAAGCAGGTGTGTTGCCAGAGCTGTGTATTGATGCGCGGCACGCCCGGCGAAGGAACGCAGATCCGGGGAATATCTCCGTCGAGGCGGAAGGTCATCTGGAGTTCAGCGCTTGCCGATCGGCATACGCGCACCGCAATGGCGCGCACCGTCTCAGCGCGTGTCGACGGATGGCACCTGAGGTCGATCCAGTTCTCGCCGGTCATTACGGGCTCGTAGTGTCCTGATTTCAACCCCGATCAGTTGCTGCCGGGGGCATCGTCTCGAATTCCGGAAGCGCCCTTGCGGTCACGTCCCAGTCGTGCCTGTCTCGTTTGAACATCACGGCTTCGGGCTGAAACACGGACGGCTCGTCTAGCGTGCCGACATAGATTGAAACCGCCTCCGGAGCAATTTCAGCCGTTCCGAACAACAGGCTACCGCACGTCGGGCAGAAGTGACGGATAGAACTTCGCCCGCTAATGTGACGGACCGCATAGCTCTTCGTCTCGCCCCGAACCGCGAACGACGACTTCGGCATGCCCATTACAGGGACATGCCCGGTTCCCGATGCTCGTTGACAGTCACGGCAATGACAGAGAACCGCAAACCGCGGGTTTCCCGCAACCTGGTATCGCACCGCTCCGCATAAGCATCCGCCCGTAATCATATTCGCCCTCCGGCTCGTCGGCGACTTCAGCGCCGCCGCAGATCCTTCCGGTAGCTCGATCCGTTTTTCGACCCGTTGCCCCTCCGAGGGGCAAGCTGCACCGATCCGGCGCCCGCAGAGTCGCCTCCAACTTATTCCCCGGTAAAATCTCGAAACGGCGCCCTTGAACTCCCGCAGATGCACTATCTCGTCATGGGTGAAACCGTTCGCAATTATCGCCCGCTCATGTGGTTGGCGTTTCAAGCGGGCCGAAATTTCGCGATCGAAATCTCCTCGTTCCAATCCTCGAACGCGACTGCGACCGGCATCCCGATTTCGACCTTCTCAGGCTCGCACCCGATGATGTTCGTCATCATCGAAGGGCCCTCCTCCAGCGTCACCAGCGCGACCACGTAGGGCACGTCCTGAGCGAACGCCGGTGACACCGGCCGGCGCACAATCGTAAACGACAGCACCGTCGCCCGACCGGAGGCCGTGACCCACGCGACGCGATCGCCGAAACACTGCGTGCAGTAAATTCGCGGATAGAATTGATAGTGTCCGCAAGCACTGCATCGCTGGATGCGCAGTTCATGACGCTTGCATCCGTCCCAGTACGGACGCGTTTCCAGCGTCGGCACGGGTAGCGGTTTGCCGATCTCCGCCGCCATCAGATTCGCTCACTCCCGAAGATCGCCGTGCAATGCGTTGACATGATTCCACCCTGCGCGTGCACCAGCGCAATCTTCGCGCCGGTGACCTGGCGCGGACCGCATTCGCCGCGCAATTGCCGCACCGCTTCGGTGACCGAAAACATCGACCCGGGATGCCCCGGATGGCAATGCGACAGCAGGCCGCCGTGCGTATTGAGCGGCAGTTCGCCGCCGAGCTCTATCCGTCCGCCCTCGACGAAGCGGCCGCCCTCGCCCTTGGAGCAAAAGCCGAGGTCTTCCAGTTCGATAATCACGACCGGCGTGAAGCAATCGTAAAGCTCGGCGACGTCGATGTCGCGCGGCCCCAGCCCCGCCATCGCATAGGCGCGCGCGCCCGCCTCCTTGGCGGCCGAGGTCGTGAGACTGCGCGCCTCGCTGATGTGCTCGTGCGAATGGCCTTCGCCGGTGCCGAGCAGATAGACCGGCTTCGCTTTGAAATCGCGCGCACGTTCCGCCGAGGTCATCACGATCGCCGCGCCGCCGTCGCTCACTAGCGAGCAATCGAGCAGATGCAGCGGGTCGGCGATCATCCGCGAGTTGAGCACATCCTCGACCGTGATCGGCTTGCGCATCTGCGCCGCCGGATTCATCGAGGCGTGTTTGCGGCACGCCACCGCCACCGCCGCACGCTGCGCCGCGGTGGTGCCGTACTGATGCTCATGCGCGCGGGCGAGCAGCGCGTAGAACGCGGGAATCGGCGGCCCGTAGGGACGCTCGAACTGCGGGTGACCCGCGCCCGACATCGCTTCGATCGCCTTCGCTCGTGAAAGTCCCGACAACTGGCTGTCGGCCATCGTGATCAGCACCGTGTCGCACATCCCGGTCGCAATCGCCGAGGCCGCGTGATGCATGATCGCGAGCGTGGTGCCGCCGCCCGACGGCGCCGTCATGCAGTAGCGCGGGAAGATCTGCATGTACTCCGCAATCATTTCCGCGTGATACATGTACGGCTCGGCGAACGAGACGCACGTGATCAGGCCGTCAACCTGGTCCTTCGCGATGCCGGCGTCCGCGAGCACGAGTTTCGCCGCCTTCACGTAAAGCTGAGTGGCGCTCAGATGCGGCACCACCCCCACTTCGGTATCGGCCGCGCCGACGATCGCGACTTTGTTTTTGAGGCTTTCCGTGGCCATTTTCCAGGTCAATTCACCGGGAAGCCGAAGACTCGTGCGACGTTGTCGTGCACCATCTTGCGCGTTTCTGCCGCAGGAATATCCGCGAAGTTACTGGCGACCTTCTTGCGCGAGTAGGGCCACACCCCCTCGGTATGCGGATAGTCGGAGCCCCACATCAGGTTGTCGATCCCGATCATGTCGCGCGTCAGTACGCCGGCCCGGTCGTCCTCGAAGGTCGCGAAGAACTGGCGGCGAAAATAGAAACTCGGAGTCTCGGGCAGCTTCGGCTCCATCCAGCCGCGATGGTCGTCCCACCAATGGTCCATGAACTGGACCACCGACGCGATCCAACCGATGCCGCCCTCGACCATCGACCATTTGAGCTTCGGGAAACGCATCGGCGCACCGCCCCAGATGAGCCGCATCACGGTGTCGTACATCATGAACTTGATCACGCCGACGTTGATGCCGCCGGCGCCCGGGCCGTGCGCGATCCCGTAGGGCTCGCGGCCGCTCAGATGGAGACTGGCGACCAGGTTCAAGTCCTGCAACGCAGCCCACAGTCCATCCCAATCGGGCAGGTTGTATGCGCGATCATCGACCCACGCCGGCAGCATTATGGTCGAGAATCCGAGCTTCGCCGCGCGCTGCGCTTCCTTCACGGCATTTTCGATCGGTCCGCGGTTGGGTAGCATCGCGGCGCCCTTGAGCCGCTGCGGATGGACCGAGCAATACTCCGCTAGCCAATCGTTGTAGGCGCGGCAGCACGCGTAAATGTACTCGGCGTCGGGCGCGCGCACGATATGCAGACCGACGCCGGGGTAAATCACCTCGCCCGAGACGCCGTCCAGGTCCTGGTCCTTCAGACGTTCGTTCGGGTCCCACGAACCGGGCCGGTTCTGTTCGTAGCGATAACCCTTGGGCACGGGTATCTCCATGCCCTGCGCTTTCAGGTCCGCCATCGGACCTTCGAACGCGAGCGGCCGCGGCCGCATCCCATCGATCACGATGTAGTCGCCGCTCTCATCGAGCATCTCAATCCGCGGCGCCTTGGCGCGCCATTTATGATCGATACGCTTTTCCCAGAGGTCGCGCGGCTCCATCACATGCGAGTCAGCCGAGAGCAGGCGCTTGGAATAAAGTTCCTCCGCCATTGGATCCTCCGTTAGCGCATTTCATTGGCTCTGGTCCGGCGTCGGAACTAATGGGCCGCCGGAAAACCGGGCTCGCCATCACTGAATTTCCCGCGAGAATAGCTCATCTGTGGGGATTCGGGGTAACGCCCCCCGCACTGCTGCGTCCGGGTGAAACGTGGCCAAGACTGTAAGCCGAAAGATTGGACATTGCCGGCGCCATCCCGAATGGGACGCGGAGTAATCTTCGGCGGCTAATGCCGGCGCAGCCGGCGTGCCTCATGGCCCAGCGCCCGGATTACGCCGAGGCCGATCGCGCGCCACGGCGAAATTCCCGAAAATGCCTCGCCCATCGCATAGAGCGTGCGCAGCGAAAAACCGCGCTCGTTCGAGATCGCGTAAATCGTCTCCCAGTGATCGGGTGACATTTTCGTGCGGAAGCGTTCGAGCCCGCGAAAATTATAGAAGCGATTGGCGTGCGCGCGCGCGAAGACCGTCATCAGGCGCAGCCACCACGGGTTGATCGCGTTCGCTCCGGTCGAGTGATTTGAGAGTGCCACCAATCCGAGTGTGACGTAAGCTCGGTCCTCTTTGGCGAAGCGGCGCATCGCGGCGTCGATTAACAGTTCGCTGACACCATTGGGCGCGTGCGGCGATCGCGCGACTTGCTCGATCAGAAAGCCGTTGCGCGCCGCTACCGGCGAGGCCACCAGAAAAGCCACTGTCGATCTAGCGTGCCGCGCAACCATCAACCTGCGATCGGCGACGACGCCGTCCAGGATTCGCGGCTCGACCAGGAAATGAAGCGGCGGCAGGCCGCGTGACGCCAACCATTCGGCGAGCACCCCATCGAGTTCCGGATGGTCGCGCGCCTGCGCGCACGAAATAGACTCGATCGTGACGCCCTTGTTGCGCGCCCGCGTGAGTTGCGCGCGCAGCGAGCGCCGCGACTCGATCACGCGAGCCCATCGCTGCGGATTCCACACCGGTTGCGCTCCGATCACGATGGTCGAATGTTCACGCGATTTCGCCGCGACCTCGCGCATCCGCTCCGCCGCGCAGACGTAGCAAACCCGGCAACCCTGATCGCGCGCAAACCGTTCGAAGGCCGCGGCCATCGATCCCAGCGCGTCCGCGGCGCATACCGGCGCGCCCGCTACCAGCAATACATTTTGCCGGCGTATGTAGGCGACGACCGCCGGTTCATTCGGCGCGTACCAATGTTGCAAGCCGGGATTCAGGATCTGGTACGCAGTCGTATTCCACCCGTAGGTCATCACGAGTTCGCGTGCGGTCGGATGACTCATTGTCAAATTCCAGTCCGACGGAGGCTATTCGTTCAAATCGCGCGGCCACTCAGACGAATGACCCGCCGGCGAATGCAGATCGCTCGAGGTGGAAGTGTCGATGGTGGCTCGGCGATTGCTCTGATCCCAATGGGGGCAACCGCGATGACGGATATGGGCGGGCATAGCCGAACACCTCCAAACAAAGCGAATTATGGTCGCAACTCTGCAATTTGAAACATGTATCAAATCACCGGTTCTGACCGACAACCTCAAACTCTAAGGGCATCACGACAAGCACCCAACTGCATCGTCAACCTGGCCGTAGCGGCGATCTTCGCCCTCCTTACGATAGTTGTTCCTTCCGGCGCCTCAGCACAGAGCACGCCGCTGGCTGGCAATCATCCTGCGTTGGTGGGAACGGCGCTCCCCACTCGGGCCGCCGCAACCCGCCCGCTCAACATCCATATATCGTTTGCGCTGCGGAATCCCGTGAGCCTGGCGAAACTGCTCGATGATCTGCAGAATCCGGGGTCGCGGCGCTATCATCAATGGCTCACTCCGGCCCAGTTCAATGCGACTTTCGGCCGGACTCCCGGCGAAATTTCAGCGGTGCAACAATGGTTGTCGGGGCAGGGCTTTCGCGTAGTCGATTCCTCGCCGCGCGGCATCACGTCGATCGCGACCGTCGTGCAGGCGGAGTCCGCCTTCGCAACCCGCATGCTCGCCTCGGCGGACGGCGCAGTATTCGCCAACGCGAGCGATCCTCAGGTACCGGCGCGCCTCGCCGGTGTGATCGGTTCAATCGAGGGCCTCGACAACACGCGTCATTCGCTGGCGCTGGCGCTTCGGCCGCCGGGGACGCATGCAGGAGCGATCGTGGCTCCCCTTCCTGGAAGGTCCGCATCTCGTCAATCGAATCGTGCGAACCGCCATTCCAGCAACTCGAATGGGGGCGCGCTGATTCCGGCCGCGGTCGCCGATTACAACAACGGCCTCGGCCTCGCGTTCGGCCCGGCAGACCTGTGGACCTTTTATGACGAAATGCCGCTGCTCAATGCCGGCACCGATGGCGGCGGAGGCGATTGCGTCGCGGTAGCCGAGGATACCGACTATTACAGCCCGTCGGTGACGCTCTTCAACTCGAATTTTTCACTGCCGGTCGCGAACGTCACGCGCATACTGGCCGACGGCACCAATCCGGGCCGCAACGGCGATGAGATCGAGGCCCTGCTGGATATCGAATGGGCGCATGCGGTCGCGCCGGGCGCCGCGCTCAGCGTGTATATCGGCGATCCGGCGACCGCCGTGATCGATCCGCTGGTGGACGCGATTAACCAGGCGGTCACCGATAACAACTGCGGCGCAATCAGCGTCAGCTACGGCTTTTGCGGCGCCCCGACATCATTTTTCACGGGCACACTCGATCCGATCTTCGCGCAGGCCGCCGCGCAGGGCCAGTCGGTATTTATCTCGAGCGGCGATCAGGGCGCCGCCGACATCGTGCTTAACACCGCCGGCACCGCATGCGTGGTCGGCACTTCCCGTCACGTCAGCGAGATGGCGGCCGATCCCCATGTGATCGCCGTCGGCGGCACCAGCTTCACCCCCAGCTACGACGCCTCGAATAACGACATCGGCAGCACCACAGAACGGGTCTGGAATGACGCGACCGGCGCGGGCGGCGGCGGCGCGAGCGGCGTCTTCGGCAAACCGGCCTGGCAAGTTTCGGTCACCCCGGCCGATGCCAAGCGCGACGTTCCGGACGTCGCGTTCGGGTCGAGCCCGATCTCACCGGGGTTCTATTGGGGCGACGACACCGGCGGCGCGGGCGTCGCCGCGATCAATTGCTGCATTGGCGGCACCAGTATCGCCGCGCCGATGTGGGCGGGCCTGGCCAAGCTCGTCGCGCAAGCGACAGGCGCGCGCCTGGGCAACATGAACCCGCGCATCTATAGGCTCGGCGCGCTGCATGACGCGTCAGTTTCCGGACTGCGTGACGTCACCACCGGCAATAACAATTTCAACGGTGTGGCTGGCTTCGCCGCCGTCGCCGGATTCGATCAATCCACCGGATGGGGCAGCGCCGACATGGCAGCATTTGCCGCCGCCTACCCGGTCTCGACGCCGACGCCGACACCTTCACCTACTCCAACACCCACCGCGACGCCGACACCTACTCCAACGCCAACACCGACGCCTTCGCCAACACCGACGCCCACGGCAACGCCGACACCTTCACCTACGCCAACGCCGACACCTTCGCCGACGCCGACGTCGGGTCCGGCGACATTCACGCCGCGAACCATACTGTTCGGTGCGCACAAAGTCGGCACCGTCACCACCGTCCGGATAGTCTCGATCGGAAATCCGTCGACTAACAAGTCTGCTCTGGTTATCGGCAGCGCCAGCATGGTCGGAAGTAACTTCATCATCGATTCCGCAAGCACCACCTGTATCGGCGGCGCCAGGCTGGCCCGCGGCGCGCATTGCCGCGTCGGCATCCGGTTTGCGCCCGGCGTGCAAGGGCTCCTGGCCGCCACGTTCATGATCACCGACAGCTCCAGCAACGGTCCGCATCTCGTCGCCCTTTACGGCCGCGGCAGGTGAGCAGTTGGCTCTGCAGAGCCACCTTCCGATGCCTCTCCCGGAAGGGAGTGGCCGACGACGCGTAGCGCTCGCTTCCATCCCCCTGCTCAACGCTTCATGATCGTTATCGGGAGCTCGCCGATAATCCCGAAAGACCTTTTTCAGTGCCTGCGCGCAGCGATCCCGTTTCGAACTGGCCGGTACCTGCGCACCAAGCATCGACTCACCACGAATATTTTCCGCCGGCGTAGCCCGCATCTTCCAAACGGGAAGTCTGAAACCTCATCATGATTGACGCTCGCGATGCTCGGGTAGTCGGCCAAGTCCTGCGGGAAGGGCGGTTTCCTGCGCATATCGCTACCGTCTTCCATCAAATGGGAAGTCTGAAACCTCAGTGAGGTTTCAGTTTCTGAAAAACAGATGCTCGGGTAGGTGGGAAGGCCGTCAACTATGGTCCGCCGACCCTTTTCAGTCATTCTGAGCCCGCCAAGGATCCGTGCGGTAGGTCTTCGGCGTAATCCCTTCGGCGGAGCGCGGATGCATACCCATGCAGTCTTGCTATCGTACTTGCGCGGGTGCTGGTGCGAGCGCACCGTGCAATTCTCGCCGGCGCAGATTTGTGCAAGGGTGATTCGGCAGCGGCCTCGAAGCCCGGCGCGCCGCGCAAGCCCACTGGATAAGGAGTGCACGCATGTCCGCTCGCCTCAGACGTTCCGAACTTTCGGTGCCCGGTTCCAATCCAAAGATGATGGAGAAGGCCATCGCAAGCGCCGCCGACCTGGTCTTCCTCGACCTCGAGGACGCGGTGGCGCCCGCGTTGAAGGAAAGCTCGCGCGCCCACGTCATCGCCGCCTTGAAGAGTCCCGACTGGGGTCGCAAGCTGCGCGCGGTGCGGGTCAACGCCGCGGAAACCAAATGGGCGCATGACGACGTGATCGAAGTCGTTACACATGCGGGCGAATTTCTCGACATCATCATACTGCCGAAGGTGAAGGCGCCGCGTGACGTGTGGTTTTTCGATACGCTGCTCGCGCAACTCGAAATCAAACTCAGGCTCAAGAAGAAAATCGGACTCGAAGCGTTAATCGAGGAGACCGCTGCGCTCGCGCGGGTCGAAGAGATCGCGGCCTGCTGCCCGCGCCTCGAAGCGATCATTCTCGGCTTCGGCGATTTATCCGCGAGCCAGGGCGTGCGCGCCACGCTGGCCGAAGAGGACGAGGCCAATCGCTATCCCGGCGACCCGTGGCATTTCGCCCGCGCACGGACGATTGTGGCCGCGCGCGCAGCGGGTATCGACGCCATCGACGGTCCCTTCGCCAACTTCCGCGACCCTGGCACCTATCGGCGCGAGTCGGTGTGGGCGGCGACGCTCGGCGCGGTCGGCAAATGGGCGATTCATCCGAGCCAGATCGATATCGCCAACGACGTCTTTGCGCCGACCGTCAAGGAAATCGATCTCGCGCGCCGGATGTGCGAGGCTTACGCGGTCGCCGAGAAGGCCGGTGCGGGCGCGGCCGGCGCCGATGGCGTCCTGATAGACGCCGCCACCGTACGCATCCACGAAGCCGTCCTCGAGCGGGCCCGCCTCAGCGGCCGCGCATAAGCGCGCGAGCTCCGAAATGAGCTTGGGATGCAAAGGGAAGGAAGTTGTTGAGGAACGCAAAACTATTATTTTCACTGAAACCTCACTGAGGTTTCAGACTTCCCTTTTGTAAAGATGCGGGCTTCGCCCTGCAAAAACCTCTTCATGTTTTCACGCTCGCGCTGCTCGGGTAAAAGGCCAAGTCGGGGCGGGAATCGAGAAAACGCTCCGCACCGTCATCCTGAACGACGCTTCGTCATCCTGAACGAAGTAAAGGATCTCGCGCGGTCCTGCGTGCTCTAAGTCCGCCATCATACGGCCTCACTGTCGCTTGCTCGGACACGTCCGCGCGACCGCATTCTCGAAGACGCGCCACGCTGCATATTTCGCGTCGCGTTGATGCGGCGGCGATGCGCTCGCGACTTCGAGCATGACCGCGACTAATCCCGATGGCGCAGACCGGCGCCCGCGCTCTCATGTAAGCCCACCCGCGACGCCGCGGCGAGGCCATCCGCAGCGATCTCGCTCCACCATCCATCCGCAAGTTATGCTATGCTGCTGCTTGTAGCACCCCGAAGTGCCGCCAGTAGGGACCCGGCCTGAGCCGAAAAACATTTTTTTACAAAACAAACCCAATTAAAGTCTGGTCAGGTGCACAGACCGTCTATTAGAAGGCTAAAGGTGATATTCTCGCTTCGTCGAATCCTCGCCATTGGCCGCGATTTTTGCCCAGTACGATGCCAAATGACCTTGACTTGACCCGGATTCACAGGTGATTCAATTCCGACGATCCCCAAGCCCCGCATCGGAAGGATTCAAGAGCGATGGATTTCAACTACAGCGCCGAGGATGAGGCTTTTCGCGCGGAGGTTCGCGCCTGGCTCGAAGCCAATCAGCAGTTTGCGCCACCGCCCAGTGGTCCGCTCGACGACGGCGGCAAAGAGGGATGGGCGGCGCGTGTGCGCTGGCACAAGCAGCTCAACCAGGGCGGCTGGGGCGCCGTGCATTGGCCCAAGGAATACGGCGGGCGTGGCGCAACCGTGATGCAGCGCCTGATCTTCCGCGAGGAACTCGGGCGCCTCAATCTGAGCGAGCCCGGCCTCGGCATGGGGATCGGGTTGCTGGGTCCCACCTTGATCCATTGGGGCAACGAGGAGCAGAAGCAGCGCCATCTGCCGGCGATTCTGCGCGGCGACGAGTTCTGGTGCCAGGGCTATTCAGAGCCGGGATCGGGCTCCGACCTCGCCTCGATCAAGACCCGCGCCGAAGAGGACGGCGACGATTTTGTGGTCAACGGGCAGAAGGTCTGGACCTCGGTGGCGCAGTTCGCCGACTGGATCTTCCTGCTCGTGCGTACCGATCCCGACGCGCCCAAGCACAAAGGCATCAGTTATCTGCTGGTCGATATGCACAGCCCCGGAATCACGGTGCGCCCGCTGGTCCAGATGACCGGCGGCAGGGGTTTCAACGAGGTTTTCTTCGAGGACGTGCGCGTGCCGAAGAAAAATATCGTCGGCGAGAAAAACCAGGGCTGGCAGGTCGCGATTACGACGCTGATGTTTGAGCGATCGGGTTCCGGTGGCAACGAAGGCGCGTTGACCCAGATTAATCAACTCACCGAACTCGCCAAGCGCCTGCCGCGCAACGGCGGGACCGCCTGGGATGATTCCGGCGTGCGCCAGAAGATCGTGAAGTTCGCCGCCGAGGCATACGCGCTGAAGTACACCGGCTATCGGCAGCTCACACGCCAGCTCAAGGGGATGCCGCCCGGACCCGAGGGTTCGATGATGAAGCTGTGCGGGACGGAACTGTCGCTCGCGGTCGCGCAGTATGCAATGGAATTGCTCGGACCATATAGCCAGTTCGAGTACAATGCGCCGTTCGCGCTGGATCGCGGAAAATGGTCAGTTCGGATGCTGGCGGCGCGCGGGCCGACGATCTACGCCGGCACCAACCAGATTCAGCACAACATCATCGGCGAGCGCGTGCTCGGACTGCCGAAGGGTTAATCGGGGGAGCGGTCGCAATAGTCAGTCGTCATAGTCAGTCATCGGCGCTCTTTCGGAGCGAGTAATGCGCCCGGCGGCTCTGGGAATTGGCTCGGGGCGGACGCATACCCGCCTTTAGAGCGGAAGTCGCCTGGACTTCGCCTTGCCTGTCAAATCCGGGCTAAGCTTAGCGTTTGCAATCCGCCTGACGTCGGCGTAGGGCTTAATTAGGTTAGGATAGAGATTCTGATTTATTTGCTCGATTATTCGACCAAATCAGACTGGAGCAAGCCCAATGCGACGTTTAATCGTTCCATTCGGTATGTTCTCCTCAACGATCTCGACGCAGTTCCTGACTATCGCGTGGATTACATACGTCTTGTTGGCGGCCGCTCGCCAAGTCGGCTACGCGCAGAGCACCCCGAATGACGTGTCGCAAGGGACGCCGTACTGGGCCATAGCGGCCCACGCGGAGGCCATGCGAGTGCCAACCCCAGTCGATACCGCCGCAAGTCCCGAAACAATCCCGCCGACGATCCCGAAGGACAGCACAAACGCCGACCCGACCGGGGAGGTGGAGACGTATAACCCGGGTGGGCCGACCGACACCTCGACCAACGCCTTCTTTCAGACTCTCGGCACCAACGGACGAAGCTGTTTCAGTTGTCACCAGCCGCAGGACGGATGGACGATCACTCCCACGGACGCGACTGCCCGTTTCAACAAGACCAAGGGCACCGATCCGGTATTCGTTCCATTCGATGGGGCGACTTGCTTTAACGACAAAGTCGCGACTCTCGCCGAAAAGCGAACCGCCTACAAGCTGCTGCTTACCAAGGGGCTGATCCGAATCGCTCTTCCGATTCCATCATCGCCACAGTTCGAAATTTCATCGGTGAAGGATCCGTACAAGTGCACCGCGTTGACCAGCCCGACAACGGGCTTACTGTCGATCTATCGTCGTCCACTACCCGCGACCAACCTGGCGAACAGCACCATGGCGCTGTTCGAAAGCACGATCATGTGGGATGGGCGTGAGGACAGCATGACCCAGCAGGCAATCGATGCAACTGAGATTCATGGGCAAACCAACAACAGTCCGAGCGCCGGGGACTTGAGTGAAATTGTCGGATTCGAAACCGGAACCTATACCGCTCAGTTGTCGAATAAGGTCGGCAAATTAAGTCTGACCGCGGCTGGAGCGAGCGGGGGCGCGATGGCTTTGTCGATGCAACTCTTTATCCCCGACAACGATCCAATCACGAATCCAGGGGGCTTTAGCGATAACGTATTCGATCTTTACACCGCGTGGGACTCTATCTCGGGAAAAACCGCAGCCGAACTAATGCAGGAATCGGTGGCACGCGGCGAGAAAATCTTCAACACCCTAACCTTTAACATCAGAGGGGTGCGAGGCTTCAATGACGTTCTCGGGATAGCGAGCGTTCCCGGAACTTGCGCGAGTTGTCACAACACGAAAAATTTCGGCAATCGATCGGTGGACGGAACGATGGAGACCGGCATCGATAATGACATAGTTCTCAACACCACCGGATTGCCGATCTTCACGGTGAAATGCACCTGCAGCCCCGGCCCGTCCTGCCCACTAGGGGGACAGAGGATCACAACTAATGACCCGGGCCGCGCGCTGATTACCGGGCAATGCGAAGACATTGGGAAGTTCAAAGTGCCGTCGCTGCGCGGACTGGCGGCACGCGCTCCATATTTTCACAACGGCTCCGCCGCCACGCTCACTGACGTGATTGACCATTATAATTTCATCTTCGGGATCACGCCCCGGTTCACCACAAAGCAGACCACGGACTTGGTCAATTTCATGAATACGTTGTGAGAATCAAGCCGGCGGGAACTTCTGCCCACGGCTTAGTGAGGCGACAGCAGTTGCTCCACCAGCGGAGTCGCAGGCGACGATGATATGTCGGTCCAGGCGCCTTCCTGCACCACACGGCCGCGCTCCATCACGATCACGCGCGGACAAATCGCGCGCAGGATGTGGCTGCGATGGTCAACGGCGATGAGCGTAAAGCCCAACTTCCGCTGCCATTCGGTGAGCGCTTGCGTCAGTTCACCGATCAGCGGGCGATCGAGCGACGCGAAAGGCTCGTCGAGCAGGACGAGCGGCGGGCGCCGGGCCAACATCCGGGCCATCGCGACACGCCGCGCCTGTCCGCCGGAAATTTTGGCGGCCGGCGAGGTCCACACTGCACCCAGGCTGAGACGCTCGCGCAGCTCTTCGATCCATGCGGCATTGCCGTCGGCGCCCATATCGCGCAGCCCGAAACGAACGTTCTCAGATACGCTCAGATGGGGAAACAGCAAATCCTTTTGCGTCATGTAGGCCACTGGCCGCCGATGGAGCGGGAGCGGCGGAGGGAACAACTGGAAATGCCCAAAGCGAATCGCACCAGCGTCGGGTACCGCGAGGCCAGCGATGCACGACAGCACCGTACTTTTCCCGGCGCCCGAGGCGCCGAAGATCGCCAAGCGTTCACCGCGTTCGAGCCGAATCCGCACATCGACGACGAATTCAGGCCGTTTCTTGACGATATGGGAATCAAGCATCGTGTCCATCACGAACGGCGAAACGCCGCCCAGCGAGAATGTGAATGAGCCACGGCAACGGCAGCGCCGTCAGCAGAAAAATCACCAACAGTGGCATCACGGCCGGAATGCCCGCGTCCTGCAGATTGATCCACACCTGCACCGGCATCCCGCTCGGGTAATACGCAGTAACGATCACTGCGCCGAATTCGCCGAGCGCGCGCACCCACGCAATACTCACTGCCGCGGCGAGACCGAGCCGTGCGAGCGGAAACGTGACGCGGCGGAAAATGCGCCACGGTGTGAGACCGAGCAGCGCCGCGGTCTGCTCGAGTTCGCGCGGCACCGCCGCGATCGCTGCACGCGCGGCGACAATGTAATAGCCAATGCTGACGTACACCTGAGTCGCGACGAAGGCAGTCGCGCTGTTGGAAGTGGGTATTCCAGTGCGAATCAGCCATGCGCCGAGCGTGGTTTGCGGTCCGTAGGCAAGCGAGAGCAGGATGCCGAGCGCGAGCGGCGGCATCAGCACCGAGATTAGAACAGCAGCCTCCCAGAAAATGCGATCGCGTCCGGCGACGCGTGCGAGGTACCACGCGACGGGCGTGCCGAGCGCGACGACGATCGCGAGAGCGACCGCAGTGAGCGTCAGCGACACGCGCACGGCATTCGCGGTCGAACCTGGAAT
This sequence comes from Binataceae bacterium (SeqCode), assembly GCA_050011435.1. Classification (GTDB taxonomy): domain Bacteria; phylum Desulfobacterota; class Binatia; order Binatales; family Binataceae; genus JADMIL01. Next base: position 59,397 of record JBEKJC010000017.1, on the reverse strand, counting down.
ACCGCCGTCCCACTGCCAGTTGCCGGCCGGCGCCCCAAGGCCGATCAGCGGATAGAGCAGCGCGAGGGCGAACGCGAGCATGCCGAGCCGGCCCCACCATGACGATTGCACTTTGCTCACGGCGCGAGGGGCTGCGCGTCTCCCGCATCGTCATAGTGATATTTCGCGAAAATTTTGCGCGCCGCGTCCCCTTGCAGCCACGTCACGAAGCGCGCGGCCAGATCGGGTTGCGCAGCATCCTTCATCGCGGCGGCGTAAAATACTAACGGCGCCGGATGAAGGGTCTTGCCGTTGAGCGTTACCGACGCCTTTCTGTATACCGATTCCATCGCGGCGTCGCCCAAGTTGATCTCCTTGGGCAGCGCGACGTAGAGCAATCCGAACGAATCCGGCTGAGTCTTGTAGGCGGAACTCGCGTCGAGTTGTCCCGCCTGCACCCGCGCCATCAACTGAGGTTCCATAAAGATCTGTTGCTGATTGATCTGAGTACCCAGGATTTTGTCAGCGAGATTCGGTTGATGATAGTAATCGGCGGCAAGTTGCATAGTGAAGATGATATTGAGGCCCTGGGGATCGGTCGTCGGATCGGTACGGCCGAAGCGCAGGCCGGGCGCCTCGAGGATTTGCCACCAGGGTTTCGCGCCTGCGTCGCCGGATTTGGCGAACTCGGCGGCAAATTGGCTCTTGGGACTGTATGCGATCACCATCTCGGTGCGCGCAATCGGGATCGCACGGGCCGTCTTACCAGCCGCAATCACGGTGCGCATCGGACCCGGCGTAACCGAAATAAAGACATCGGGCCGTATGCTGCCGGCCGCGATCATTTTGGCGAGACCGGTGGAACCCTGCGCTCGGCCCTGCAAGTCAGCGTTGAGGTCCTTCGCGATCGCCGGGCGCACCGCGCCATCCATCATCGAGCCCATCGAACCGGCGTAGGCGACCTGCAACGGCGTCAGTGCTTGCGCCGATCGCGCAGGACGCGCGCTCGCAAAGGCCAGGATCGCAGCTAGCGCGACCAACCTCGCCAGCCCTTTGCGTGAAGTCTCATTCGCGATTTTCATAGAGCGATTCTTATGCCATTATGCGGGCGCATAGGCAACTATCATGGCATCGAATGGAGAAGCATTGCGGAGCGCACGTGAAGCTCGCGGCCTAACGCAAGTCGAACTCGCGCGACGCGCCGGCATTTCGCGCCAGGCGCTTGGCGCGCTTGAGGCCGGAACCTACCAGCCGGGCGTGACGGTCGCGATCGCGCTGGCGCGCGAACTGGGCGACTCGGTCGAGGGCCTGTTTGGCGGTGAGATCCCCAGCGAGTGCAATCGGATACGGGCGGCGTGGGCGGACGACGATCCGCCGACTCCCGCCGGCGCCGCGCGCAGTATCGCGCTGGCGCGAGTGGGCGGCAGGATCGTTGCGGTGCCGTATCCGGCGGCGCGGTTGACGCTGGCGCCGCCGGCCGGCATCGTCGAGCAAAGCGGTCGCGGGCGCGCGACGGTCGCGACTTATCGCTCGGCGAGCGAGATCGACGCGACGCTGCTGATAGCGGGATGCGATCCCGCAACCGCGATCCTGGCCGACTGGCTCGCGCGCCATCGCTCGCCGGTCTCGGCGGTGGCATTACCATGCTCGAGCAGCCGCGCGCTCGCCGCTCTGATCGACGGTCGCGCACACGCCGCCGGCGTCCACCTGAAAGATCCCGGCAGCGGCAAATACAATTCCGCGCCAACGCGAGCGGCCCTCGGCGCGCGCCCGGCGATCGTGGTCAGCTTTGCGCGATGGGAACTGGGACTCGCGACCGCCCCGGGAACCCGCCACGGAATCCGCGGTATCGGCGACCTCGCGCGCCCGGGCATCCGCCTGGTGAATCGCGAAATCGGAGCGGGCGCGCGCGCATTCCTCGATGAGGCGCTGGGCGAACTCGGGATCGACGCGAGGCAGATCGAAGGTTACGGGTTCGAGGCCGCGGGACACCTCGAAGTTGCCGCCGCAATCGCGGCCGGCCGCGCCGACGTCGGCGTCACGATCCGTCTCGCTGCCGAGGCCTATGGCTTGCCTTTTATTTCTATCCGCGAAGAGTGCTACGATTTTCTGATTCTGGCTCGCGACCTCGAAACCGCGCCGATCAAGGCGATGCTCGACACGCTCAATTCGCGGCGTTTCGCGCTTGAAGTCAGCCAATTCTGCGCGTATGACACCAAGCAGATGGGCCAAGTCAGCGCTCGCAACGGATGACGTTCAAAATCACCATTATCCACGGAGGAAGTGACCATCATGGCAGCAGCTACAGTATCAGTCGAACGGGCCGCATCCGGCGCCCGCAACACCGCGGCGTTGGATTTTCTGCGAAAGCCCAAACAGCTTTTGATCGGCGGAAAATGGGTCGCCGCAAAATCCGGCAAGACCTTCGAGACCGTCAACCCGTCCAATGAGGAAGTCCTCGCGCTGATTGCGGAGGGCGACAAGGCCGACGTTGACGAGGCGGTGAAGGCCGCGCGCAAGGCGTTAGAGGGCCAATGGTCGCAGATCGGACCGCATCAGCGCGCGCGCTACCTGTTCAGGATCGCGGAACTGATCGATGCGCATGCCGACGAACTCGCGCAACTCGAAACCCTCGATAACGGCAAGCCACTCACTTTCTCAAGCGCATTTGATATTCCGGCGGCCGCCGAAACCTTTCGTTACTACGGCGGATGGGTGACGAAAATCTACGGCGAGACCAACCCGTCCGACCCCGCTTTCTTCAACTACACGCTGCGCGAGCCGGTCGGCGTTTGCGGGCAGATCATCCCGTGGAATTTCCCGCTATTGATGGCCGCGTGGAAGCTGGGACCCGCGCTGGCCTGCGGCAACACGGTGATTCTGAAACCCGCGGAGCAGACTCCGCTGACGGCCCTTCGCCTCGGTGAATTGATCACGGAAGCGGGCTTGCCCGACGGCGTCGTCAATATCATCACCGGCATGGGACCGGGCGCCGGCAGCTCGATCGCCGAGCACCCCGATATCGACAAGGTTGCCTTCACCGGCTCGACCGAGGTCGGCAAGATCATCCTGAAGGCCTCGGCCGGTAACCTGAAGAAGGTTTCGCTGGAACTCGGCGGCAAGGCGCCGAACATCATCTTCCCGGACGCCGATCTCGATCAGGCCGTGCCGACTGCGATGATGGGCGTGTTCTTCAACTCGGGGCAGGTCTGCTGCGCGGGCACGCGGATTTTTGTGCAACGCGACCGCTACGACGAAGTGGTGGGGAAGCTGGCGAATTTCAGCAAGGGCGTCACGATGGGCGATCCCTTCGATCAGAAGAGCACGATCGGGCCGCTGGTTTCGCGTGAGCAGTTCGATCGGGTCAAGGGTTATCTCGAGGTGGGCAAGAAAGAAGGCGCCAAGGTGTCGGCCGGTGGCGCGGCGGGAACCGGCAAGGGTTACTTCGTCAACCCGACGCTGTTCTCCGACGTCAAGAATGACATGCAAATCGCGCGTGAGGAGATTTTTGGTCCGGTTGGGACGGCGATCTCGTTCACCGATGAAAGCGATGCGGTTTTTCAGGGCAATAATACGGAATATGGCCTTTCCGCCGCGGTCTGGACCCGCGACCTCAGCCGCGCCCACAAGGTTGCCCGCGCGCTCAAGGCCGGCACGGTCTGGGTCAACTGTTATAATCAGCTCGATCCGATCTCGCCCTTCGGCGGCTACAAGCAATCCGGCTTCGGCCGCGAGCTCGGCCGATACGCGATCGATCTTTACACGCAGATAAAGTCGGTTTGGATGAAGCTCTAACTTCGGATCACCCAGCGCGAACCGATCTGAATCGCATTCGCAAACAGTTGGATGCGAGACCAAGGGCGCCCGTCGAGGGCGCCCTTTTTAATTGACGGCAGCGTCATCGAACGGCGACGCACGCCTTGTTAAAATTGCCGCGACGTATCTCGCCGCCGAATCTTTGCGCTCAGGAGCCGCCAATGCCGTCAGCACAATCACCGTCATCGAATGCCGCGCTCACCGAACGTCCCGCGTGGAAGGCACTGCAAGCGCATTACGAGGCAATTCGCGGCACCCATCTGCGAAAGATCTTCGGCGACGATCCGCAACGCGGCGAGCGCATGGCGGTCGAGGCGGAGGGCCTCTATTTCGATTATTCGAAGCATCGCGTGACGGCGGAAACGATCCGCCTGCTGATCGCGCTGGCGGATGAAGCGGGGCTGCGCGAGCGCATCGACGCGATGTTTCGCGGCGACAAGATCAACGTCACGGAAAAGCGCGCCGTGCTCCACGTTGCGCTGCGCGCGCCGCGCGACGCGACGATCATGGTCGATGCCCAAAACGTGGTGCCCGAAGTGCATCAGGTGCTCGACCGCATGACGGACTTTTCCAATCGCGTGCGCGGCGGCGCTTGGCAGGGGCACACCGGCAAGCGCATCCGCGCGGTCGTCAATATAGGGATAGGTGGTTCCGACCTCGGGCCGGTGATGGCGTACGAGGCGCTGCGCTATTACAGCGATCGCAATCTCACGATGCGCTTCGTCTCCAATGTGGACGGCACCGATTTCGCCGAAGCGACGCGCGACCTCGACCCGGCCGAGACCCTGTTCATCATTTCGTCGAAGACCTTCACCACGCTCGAGACCATGACCAACGCGCATACGGCGCGCGAATGGAGCCTGCGCGCGCTCGGCGACGAAAAGGCGGTCGCGAAACATTTCGTCGCGGTCTCGACCAACGCGGCGGAGGTCACGAAGTTCGGCATCGACACCGCCAACATGTTCGGCTTCTGGGACTGGGTCGGCGGGCGCTATTCGATGGATTCCGCGATTGGGTTATCGACCATGATCGCGATCGGGGCGGACAATTTCCGCGCGATGCTCGGCGGGTTCCACGCGATCGACGAGCATTTCCGCACGACGCCCTTCGAGCGCAATCTGCCGGTGCTGATGGGGTTGCTGGCGCTCTGGTACAACAACTTTTTCGGCGCGCAGACAGTCGGAGTATTTCCCTACGAGCAGTATCTGAAGCGCTTCCCCGCGTATCTGCAGCAGCTCACGATGGAGTCCAACGGCAAGCACGTGACGCTCGACGGCGCGGTCGTGAATTATCAGACGGGACCGATTTACTGGGGCGAGCCGGGGACCAACGGGCAGCATTCATTCTACCAGATGATTCATCAGGGGACGAAAATCATCCCGTGCGACTTCATCGGATTTTACCAGACGCTGAATCCGCTCGGGCGGCATCACGACATGCTGATCGCGAACGTCTTCGCGCAGGGCGAGGCGCTCGCGTTCGGCAAGACCGCAGAGCAGGTCAAAGCGGAGGGCACGCCGGACTGGCTGGTGCCGCATCGGACGTTCGAGGGCAATCGTCCATCGACGACAATCCTGGCGGAGCGCCTGACGCCGGAGACGCTCGGCAAGCTGGTCGCATTATACGAGCATAGCGTTTTCACGCAGGGGGCGATCTGGCAGATCAATTCGTTCGATCAATGGGGGGTCGAACTGGGCAAGGCACTCGCGCAGAAAATCATACCGGAACTCGAAAATGCGTCGCCGGAGCTGAAGCACGATAGCTCGACGAACGCACTGATTCGGCGGTATCGCGCGCATCGCAAGGGCAAGCTCTGAAGGGACGCAGAGCTTGGTCGAGGAACGCAAAACTTTTAGATTCACTGAAACCTCACGAGGTTTCAGACTTCCCTTTTGAATGAGGTCATGGATTGACGCTCGCGTTGCTCGGGTGGTAGCCAAGTCGTGGGAGTGACAAAAGTCGGAAGGGGAGATCGATACTGTCACCCTGAGCGCAGCGAATGGGTCCCGGATCAGAAGAAAAAGATCCGGGATTCTTCGTTGCGCTCAGAATGACTAGCTCGTGGAAGCGACTGACTAATTGAACACAATTTGCCAGTTGGATAGTCAGTCGCATTGGCGAGGGTATCGCCGCCGCTTACTTGTCGCGGACGCCGATCGCGCCTGCGCCGCGCAGCTTTTCCAATTCTCCCGCGCTAAAACCCCATTCGCGCAACGCTTCCTCGGTATGTTCCCCCGGCTTGGCCGGCGGCCGTTGAATCTTGCTCGGCGTGCGGCTGAAACGCGGCGCCGGTCCGGGCTGCACCACGCCTTCGACCTCGACGAAGGTTCCGCGCAACTGGTTATGCGGATGCTTGGGCGCCTCCGCCATGCTCAACACGGGCGCGAAGCAGATGTCGCTGCCCTCCATGATCTTGCACCACTCGGCGCGGGTCTTGGTCTTGAATAGCGCCGCGAATTTTTCCTTCAGGTCCGGCCACGCCTTGCGATCCATCTGGCGCGGCATCTCCTGCCCTTCGAGGCCCGAGAGCTTCAGCAATTCGGCGTAGAACTTGGCCTCGATCGAGCCGATCGAAACGAACTCGCCGTCCTTGGTTTCGTAAACGTCATAGAAATGCGCGCCCGTATCGAGGATGTTGTCGCCGCGCTTATCCGACCACATGCCCGAGGCGTGCATCCCGTAAATCGCCGTCAGCAGCGAGGCTGCACCGTCCACCATCGCGGCGTCCACCACCTGACCCTTGCCCGACTTCTGGGCTTCGAGCAGACCGGCCACGACGCCGAGCGCGAGATACAGGCCGCCACCGCCGAAGTCGCCGACCAGGTTGAGCGGCGGCACCGGGGCCTGGCCCTTGCGCCCGATCGACGCGAGCACACCGCTCAGCGCGATGTAGTTGATATCATGGCCGGCGGCATGAGCGAGCGGACCCTCCTGGCCCCATCCGGTCATGCGCCCGTAGATGAGGCGCGGATTGCGCTTGAGACATTCGTCGGGCCCCAGCCCGAGCCGCTCCATAACCTTGGGACGAAAACCTTCGAGCAGCGCGTCGGCCTTCTCGATTAGCTTCATCGCGGCGGCAACGCCTTCGGGCCGCTTGAGATCGATTGCGACCGATTTGCGCCCGCGGCTGAGCAGGCTGTACTTCGCATCGAGGGAAATTCCGAGTGCGGCATCCTCCGCCCGGTCGATTCGCAGCACCTCGGCGCCCATGTCCGCCAACAACATCGCGCACATCGGCGCCGGGCCGATTCCCGCGAACTCGACGATTTTATAACCGGACAGTGTACCCATGATTCAGCCTCCCGCGTGATTTGATGAAGTTAGAACGGTCCACTCGCATTGTACAGTGTATTTCGATGCTGGCCGCCCGCGATGCTCGGGTGGGTCGCTAAGTCCCGCGGGAGCGGGAGCGTGCGTAAGAAGGAAGAGGAGTTGTCAAGGAACACAAAACCTCTGGTTTCTTTCTGAAACCTCGGTGAGGTTTCAGACTTCCCGTTTGGAAGATGCGGGCTGCGCCCTGTGAAAACCCTGCTCGCAATCTCGATTATTGCCAGACTTGGCCGCGCACCCGAACAACGCGAGCGTCAGTCACTGATATAGAGATTTATTGAGACCAAGACTTGCCGTAAGTCCGCGATTACTAAAGACTTACGGGCGGGCGAGGTCGGAGATGGCAAAACCCGAAAATCCTGAGAGTCCCAAATCGCCGGCACGGCGCCGATTTCTGCGCGGAATCGGCGCGGCGGGTGCTGCCACGATCGCGATAGCCGCCACCGGCATCGATTGGTTGCGCCCACGCGAAGCCGCGGGTGAGCAATTCGATCCTGCGGTGGATTTCAACTCCGAGGTGGCCGCAGGACTGGGCAATGGCCGCAATCGGGCGGTCAATCGGCGCAATCGCGCCTTCCAGCACCGGATGCGTGCGGCGATTACAGAGAAGCGCGTCCCGATGCCGCCACATCTGACCAATGGCGACGAGGCGCTCTATCCGAATCGGATCGGAAGTTATTCGAAAGGCTTGCCGCACAACGGTCTCGGCGAGGTCGATCCGACGGCCTACGCCGCGCTGGTCAAGGCGGCCACCACCGGCAACCCAGCCGATTTCGACGCGATTCCGATAGGCGGAACGGTGCTCCTTATCGATCCGCAAGCTGGGCTCGCATTTGACCTTGAGGGTACAGATTCCCATCAGATGGATATCCCGCCGGCCCCGGCGTTGGCGAGCGCTGAACGCGCGGGCGAAGCGGTCGAAGTGTATTGGCAGGCGCTGCTGCGCGACGTTCCCTTCTCGCAATACGGCACGAGTCCGCTGGCCGCTGCCGCGATCTCCGACTTGAATAAGCTCTCCGATTTTCGCGGCCCACGCGCGGGCGGCCTGGTCACGCCGGGCACCCTGTTTCGCGGCTTTACGAGCGGCGACCTGATTGGCCCGTACGTCTCGCAATTCTTCTTCCCCACGCTCCAATACGGCGCCGCCGAAATCGTACAGCAGTTCCTCACCTATCTGCCGGTGAGCGGCGGCGGGACCGATTATCTGATGGATTTCACTTCATGGCTGAAGGTGCAGAATGGTGAGGGGCCGTTTGGTTCCAATCTGCTCGATAGTCAGCGGCGCTATCTCCGAAATGGCCGGGACCTCGCGGCTTGGGTCCATGTCGACGTCCTCTTCGAGGCTTATTTCAACGCCTGCATCTTCTTGATCGATGCCGGTGCGCCCTTCAATCCGGGAAATCCATACAAGCACTCCCCCAACCAGACAGGCTTCGGCACCTTCGGCGCACCGCATGTCAAAACGCTGGTGGCGGAAGTTGCGACCCGCGCGCTCAAGGCGGTTTGGTACCAGAAATGGATCGTCCATCGCGCGCTGCGCCCCGAGGCTTACGGCGGCTTGGCACATCTGACGCTGGCGGGCACGAAGACCTATCCGGTTCACGCCGACGTACTGAATTCCGACGCCGTGCAGCAGGTCTTCAACCTCCACGGCACCTACCTGCTGCCGATGGCGTTTCCGGAAGGCTGCCCGCAGCATCCGTCATACGGTGCCGGCCACGCGACGGTCGCGGGCGCTTGCACCACAATCTTGAAGGCGTTTTTCGACGAGACCTGGGTGATTCCGAATCCCGTCGTGGCGAGCGACGACGGCCTGTCGTTGCTGCCGTATACCGGTTCGGATGCGGGTGAGATCACACTGGGCGGCGAGATGAACAAGATTGCGGCGAACGTCGCGATCGGCCGCAATCATGCGGGCGTACATTGGCGCTCGGATTATGCGGAGTCGCTGCTACTCGGCGAAACCATCGCAATCAGCGTACTGCGCGATCAGCGCGATATGTACAACGAAAATTTTGGCGGCTTCACCTTTACCAAGTTCGACGGCACCCAGATCACAGTCTGAAGCCGCGGGAACTCGGAAGTCGGTTAGCCGTTGGCGCGGGCGCGGACCGGCGTGCGGAATTGCGCGGCGAAATCGAGCGTCTCATCGGCAACGCGCTGCTTTTCGCTGTCCACCGCGATCACGTGATAGCTTTCCTCGAGCGCTACCGCGCGCTTGTCGGCACTGCCCAGATGGCGCATCACGAAGTCCACGTTGCGCTCGAACGGGCAGGTGTGATCGCGGCGGCTGTGGATGAGGAGCGTCGGCTGGACCACCTCGGCAAGCCGGGGTCGCATCCGATCGGATAATTCGACCAGGCTGAGCGCCGCCCCGAGCGGCATCAGGCGCGTCCCCGGATGGACGCTGCGGGCGTCGTCGTCATGAATATCGGAGCCGGCGCCGCTGCGGAAATACACCTTGTCGCCCCACGGACGCGCCGGGCGCATCAGGCGCAGCGCCATCCGCGTCGCGGTGGGCAGGAAGAATGCAGGCGCGAGCATCACGAGACCCGCGACCGCCTCGCGCTGATCGGCGGCGAGGCGCGCCGCCAGTATCGCGCCCATCGAGAGGCCGACGACGACGTTGTTATCGCCGTACTGGCGCAGACGCTCAAAGCCGTCGATCACGCTCTCGTACCAGCTCGAATGGTCGCTCGCACCCAACTCCTCGGGCGCTCCGACGTGCCCGTTGAGGCGAACGCCCAGCACCCGCATGCCGGCGGCCGCCAGTCGCTCGCCGAGGTAGCGCATCTCGTAGGGGGTGCCGCTGAGGCCGTGAATCAACAGGACACTGAGGCCCGACCCAGGCAGAAAGAATTCGCTGGTGTCGGGACTCGGCGGGTGAGGATCGTCGTCGGATTGCTGCATAATCGGTTGCTGCTCGCGCTGTGTCGTGGCCACCCGGTTAACTCGGGGTGGTGCCCACCAAATCCGTGTGGATGACTATATCGGCCTGGCTCTTCAAGCCGTTAATGAAACTGATCCAAGTGGATGCGCGCCGTTGTTCGAGTATCCGATCGGTGAAGGCCGGCCCCTGGATTTTCCACTGGTCGGGATCGGGCGCCGTGCGGCTGCTGACCGCGAACAGGTAGGAATTGCCGTCGTTTTCCAGCACGTGGTCTATCACCCCGGGGAGCTTGGGCAGTGCGACCGCAGAGGCCATCAGGCCGGGCACCGCGCCGATACCCGGAACCTCGGAGCTGTTGCGCGGAAAATCGCCGGTGCTGACAACGGTCAGGTGATTTTTCGCGGCGACTGTATCGAGGTCGCCCGGCGACTTCACCTGCTTGAGCATCTCCCGAGCCGCCTGCTGCGCTTTGCTTTCAGCCTCGACCCGAATGTAGGCCTTGCGCACGAGATCCTTAATCTCGGCCAACTGCGGTATATGCGCCGGATTACGCGCGATCAGCTTGACCAGGTAGGGCTCGGGGCCTTCGGTCAGTGCGCGCACCTCGCCGTCCTTGAGCTTGAGGGCCTCGGCGCCTAGCTGCGGATAATCCTCGGCCCCGCTAATCGGCTCGTTGAGGGCAAAGAAGGGGGTTTCGACCGCGGTGAGTCCGCGCTTTTTGGCGACTTCATCGATCGCGTGTCCGGTCAGGGCAGCGGTCAGGTCCTGCTGCAGATACTGTTTCGCGGAGTCTTCACCACTCTTGCGCCGAAGGTCCGCGACGATCTTCGAGTGCGCCTCCTCGGGCGTATCGACGCGGGCAGGCTTCGCCTCCTCGACCTGAATCACATGAACGCCGAACTGACTCTCCGCGATACCGTACGCGCCCGGCTTGAGCGTGAAGGCGACCTCTTCGAACGGTTTGACCAACTCGCCGCGGCCGAAGAATCCAAGTTCACCGCCCTTGTCCTTGGTCCCGGGGTCCTCCGAGTACTGTTTTGCCAGCGCCGGGAAATCGCCGCCCGCCTTGAGCTTCTTCAAGATGTCATCGGCCTTCGCTCGGGCCGCGGCCTTTTCAGCCGAGCTGGCGCCGGGCCCAACGCTGAGCAGGATGTGGCGCGCGCGGACCTGCGCCGGATGGGTAAACGCGGTCTTCAGGTTCTGCTCGTAATAGTCCTGAATCTGCTGATCGGTGGGCATCGCGGAACCTGCCAGCGCGATCGGGTCATAACGCACCAACCAGATCTTGACGCGTTCGGGTTCGCGAAAGACCTCCATGTGGTCGTGGTAGAACTTCGCGATTTCCTGTTCCGAGGGGTTGATGGCGCCTTCGAAGGCCGAGTAGGGCACCTTGATGTAGGCGAGATTTATTTTGCCGGCAAAGTTATCGTAGGTGCGACGCGCTTCCTCGGTGCTCACCTGTACGGTAGCCGTAACCATCTGGCGCATCGCTTCGGAGAGCATCGCGGTGCGCGTTTCGCTCTCGTAGACCGACGGTTCGAGGTCATTTTGAGCCAGGATTGCGCGATAGCGGCGAACGTCGAACTGGCCGTCGGTTTGAAAGGCGGCTTGCGTACCGATGGTCTTTTCGAGTTCGTCGTCGCCGATGCTCAAGCCCAAGCGCCGCGCCTCATTCTCGATCAACCGGGTCTGCACAAGCTGCTCTACCGCGGTCTCGCGCAGGTTCATGCCCTGGAGCACGGCGGGCGCGTTTTTGCCGTAGACGTTGGCAACCGTGTTGCGAATGTTGTTGGCTTCGCGATCAACGTCGTCGGCGAGAATCTGCTGGCATCCGGGAAGCTGGACGAACAGGATCGAATGGCAATTGACGGTGGCGATCGGCTTGACGCGGGCAAAGTAGGCGCTGAGGGTACCGAAGAAGATGGTCATCAACCCGATCAGCAGGAGCAGCAACAAACGGGTTGCGAAGGTGTATTGGTGCTTGCGGATTGCTTCGAACATGGCATCGACATCATAGTTGACCCGATTTTGATAGTGCAATTGGGTATAGTTGCTTGCGTCGCGCGGGGAATCTCGTTAGCTTCAAATCCATCGCGAGTCCACACGTATTCCGCACGTATAATTTCCGCGCAGACGACTCGCTTTCGGGGGCTAAAGGGTGGGGACGCGGGGTGGCGGATCAAGGCCCGTCTCGGGCAACTCAAGAGGCTAAATTCCGGTGGGCTTCAATTCGATTTTCGGATGGTTTTCGCACGATCTCGCGATTGATCTCGGGACCGCCAATACGCTGATTTACGCTAAGGGCGAGGGCATCGTCTGCAACGAACCTTCGGTCGTAGCGGTGCAAAAAGACTCGCGCGGCGGGCGGCGCGTCCTGGCGATCGGCGCCGAAGCGAAGAAGATGCTCGGGCGCACACCGGGATCGATCGTGGCGATTCGGCCCTTGAAGGACGGCGTCATCGCCGACTTCGAGATCACCGAGAGCATGCTCAAACATTTCATTCAGAAGACCCATCAGCGCAAATGGCTGGTGCATCCGCGCATCGTGATCTGCGTGCCGTTCGGCATCACCGCGGTGGAAAAGCGCGCGGTGCGCGAGTCGGCGGAATCGGCGGGCGCACGCGAGGTCTATCTGATCGAGGAGCCGATGGCGGCGGCGATCGGGGCCGGACTGCCGATCACGGAACCAGCCGGCAACATGATCGTCGATATCGGCGGCGGCACCACCGAGGTCGCGGTGATTTCTTTAGCGGGCGTGGTCTTTTCGCGATCGGTGCGGGTGGCCGGCGATAAGATGGACGAAGCCATCATTCATCACATCAAGCGCAAGTACAATTTGCTGATTGGCGAGCGCACGGCCGAGCTGATCAAGATAACGATCGGATCGGCCTATCCCGGCAACGAGATCCAGACCATGGAAATCAAGGGTCGCGACCTGGTAGCGGGGGTGCCGAAGATCATCGAAATCACCGACGAAGAGATTCGCGAAGCGCTGATGGAGCCGGTGCATCAGGTGGTCGAGTCGGTGCGCATCGCGCTGGAGCGCACGCCGCCGGAACTGGCTTCGGACATCGTCGAAAAAGGTATCGTGCTCGCGGGCGGAGGGGCGCTGCTGCGCAACCTGGACGTTCTGCTGCGCGAGGAGACTGGACTGCCGGTGACATTGGCCGATGATCCGCTGACGGCGGTGGTGATGGGCGCCGGAAAGGTGCTGGACGAACTTACGCTGCTGCGGGACGTCACGGTGGATTGAGCAGGGGGAACTTACGCCCAGGCCGCATTGACCATCTTAGCCGCCAAATTTACAAACTTGTTTAATCCACAGGCCGCTTAAGGTGAGAGGAACATTCCTGTGGCGCCATCGAGTGGTCTTGACCAGCGGGCTTTTGCTCCTGCTGGCGCTGCACCTGCTTTCGGCCGGGGTCGCCCCGGGCGCGCGCGCCGAAAAGCCGAGTCTGGCGCTGATGTGGATGCTCAAGCCGGTGCAGAACCTCGAAGCGAATATCGCTGACGACACCAGCGGTTTTTTTCACGATTATTTCGACTTGGTCAACGTTCGCGGCGAGAACGCGGAGCTCCGGAAACAGGTGGCCGTGCTCGAGGGCCAGCGCACGCGGCTGGCCGAGTTGGAAGTTGAAAACCGCCATCTGAGCGACCTGCTGGAGTTGCGCGACGCGCTCGCAATGCGGGCGGTGGCGGCGCGGGTGATTGGCGCCGACGCGACCGAACAGTCGCGCACACTGATATTGTCAGCGGGTTCCCGCGGCGGTCTGCGGCGCGACTTGCCGGTAGTTTCGACCGAGGGCGTGGTCGGCAAATTGATCGCGGTGGCGCCCAACGTCTCGCGGGTGTTGCTGATCAACGATCACAACTCCGGACTCGATGCCTTCGATCAACGCAGTCGTGCGCGCGGAATCATCGCGGGCCTGCTCAACGGCGAGCTGACGATGAAGTACGTCGATCGCAGCGAGGACGTAAAGCCCGGAGACGCGGTGGTGACCTCGGGAATGGACGGGATTTTCCCGCGCGGATTACTGGTGGGGCAGGTCACGCGAGTCTCGCAGGAGGGTCCCGGGCTTTTTCTCAATGTCGATATCCGGCCGGCAGCGAATTTCCGAAAACTCGAGCAAGTATTGATACTGACGCAGCAACCACCCGAGATCGCGCCCGATTTCAAGGGCTGACGCGGCGTGCGATTAGTAGCCCTTTACGCGATTGCCACACTGATGGCGCTCGCTCTTGAAACCACTGTCCCGCACTGGCTGCCGCTCGGGATGCTGGCGCCGAATCTGGTTCTGATCCTTGCGGTCGATTTGGGGATGAAACATCACGGGGCGCTCGGGGCGATGCTGGCGTTCGGGATGGGTTACGCGATCGATTCGTTTTCAGGCACGCACCTGGGGCTGAACGCATTCATGCTGACGCTCATCTACGTAATTGCGTATGGCATCTCGCGTTATCTGATCTCGACCAGTACCGCGATCGGGGTGATCCTGGTATTCATCGGCGCGATTCTGACGGGGCTCGCCAACTCGGTCGGCAGCGTGGGCCTCGAGGCGACGCCGGCAACCGTCGGCATCTTCCCGCGGCTGGCGCTGCACGGCGCTGTCAGCGCGCTGGTCACGCCGCTGGTTTTTTCCATCATGGGATCGGGCAGGCGCATGGTCGGATTGCGTGCACGCAGTGTGCGCGAGTAGATTTTAGATACCCACCATGGCCAGGTTTAAGCGCCCCGAAAAGAACCGCTCCGTGCCGAAGCTGGCGCCGCGCATCGCCGCACTGATGGCGATGATCGTGCTGGTGTTGATCACCGCGGCGCTGCGCCTATACTACCTTCAGGTCATCAAACATCATGAGCTGGCGGAATTGGCCGACCGTAACCGGATTCGGATCCAGCGGTTGCCGGCTCTGCGCGGACTGGTTTTCGACCGGCGCCATCGCGCGCTGGTAGACACGCGGCCCTCCTTCGACGCGGTGATCGTGCCGGAGGATACGCCGAATGTGGACGCGACCATCGCCCGACTCGAGAAGTTGCTCGGCGGGCAGAATAACTTTTCCAAGAAGATCGAAGACGCGGACGACGAGGGGCGCCCGGAATACGAACCGGTGATGGTCGACGAGCACCTGGACTGGTCGCAGGTGGTCGCGCTCGAGACCCATCAAATGGAGTTGCCGGGTGTGAGCCTGCAGGTCACCCCGCGACGCCATTACCTGTACGATTCGCTCGCGGCCCATTTGCTGGGTTATGTCGGCGAGGTAACGGTCAAGGACCTGAACCACCTGCCCGACTATCGGATGGGCGACGACATCGGGAAGTTCGGCCTCGAGCGGAGCTGGGAGGGCACGCTGCGCGGGGACAGCGGCGGACAGGAGATCGAAGTCGATTCGATTGGGCGGCGCCTTCGCTTGTTGCGCGAGATTCCTGAGCGACCCGGCAACAGCGTGGTGATGACGATCGATCTGGATTTGCAGCGCGTCGCCGAAGACGCGATCGGTGAGCGCGCGGGAGCGCTGGTCGCGATCGATCCCAATACCGGTTACATCCTCGCGATGGCCAGCCATCCGGCCTTCAACCCGAACATCTTCGCCGGCGGCATCGCGGGGTCGGCCTGGCATGAGCTGATCACGGATCCGAGCCACCCGCTGGAAAACCGCGCGACCCAGGGCATCTATCCGCCGGGTTCCACGTTCAAGGTGGTGGACAGTATAGCGGGGCTGATGGACCACACCCTCACGCCGGGAACTTCATACTACTGCTCCGGCGGAATCTGGTTCGGCAATCGCGAATATCGCTGTTGGCGCAAGCAGGGCCACGGCAACATCGCCTTTCATCGCGCAATCGTCGAATCCTGCGACGTCTTCTTTTATGACGTCGGCCAACGGCTCGGGGTTGACCGGATTGCGGCGTGGGCCCATGCGCTCGGACTCGGCAAGAAGACCGGCATCGATCTCGAAAACGAAAAGGCCGGTACCATTCCGTCCTCCCAATGGAAAGAGCGTCGGTTCCATGAGCGCTGGTATCCGGCGGAGACGTTGTCCGTCGCGATCGGTCAGGGATATGTGGCCGTGACCCCGATCCAGTTGGCCGTACTCGCGGCCGAGGTCGCCAATGGCGGCACGCTCTACAAGCCGCAGTTCGTCAGACAGATAGACGCGCTCGACGGCAGCGTGGTCAAGACCTTTCCGCCGATCGTAGCGAACCAGACACACATCGATCCGCAGGCGCTGGAAGAACTCCGCAGTGCGATGGGTGACGTGGTTAATGCGCCGAACGGCACCGGTCACGCGGCCAGAATCGACGGCATCGTCGTGGCCGGCAAGACCGGCACAGCGCAGGTGGTGAAAGAGGCGCAAGGCGCGCGCACCAAAGAGACCGCGTTGCCGAACAGGTATCGCGACCACGGCTGGTTCATGGCCTTCGCGCCGCTGGACCATCCGAAAATAGCCATCGCCTGCATCATCGAGCACTCCGGTCACGGCGGCAGTTCCGCCGCGCCGGTCGTTAAGGCGGTGATGCAGCGGTACTTCGAACTCAATCCACCCCAAGGCGCGCCGCTGCCGGCGCCCGCCGCGGCTGGCGAATCGGCACCGGTTGACCCACTGGCGGACTGAATTGGGGCCGATTTCAGTCGGAATCTACGGATAAGCGCGAATGGCGGCACTAGACCGGCGAATTATTTACCACTTCGATTGGACACTGTTCAGCCTCGCACTCGCGCTTTGCGGCGTCGGCGTCCTGAGCGTGATCAGCGCGACCTGGGGCGGCAAACATCACGGGATCGACCCGCTGGTGATGCGCCAACTGGTTTGGGTCGGCGTCGGCGCCGCGCTGATGACGACTGCGGCTTTAATCGATTATCGCGCGCTCGGAACCTATGCATACGCGTTTTACGCTCTCGCCGTGGCACTGCTGATCGTGGTCGCGGTGGCCGGTCACAGCACTGGCGGATCGCGCCGCTGGATTAACCTTGGCATACTCAACCTCGAGCCGTCCGAAATCGCGAAAATCGCGGTCGTGCTGGTGATGGTGCGATACCTGCGCGAGGATCCGCCCAAGGGCGGATGGAACCTGCTGCATATGATCGTGCCGGCGCTGCTGCTCGCGGTGCCGGCGGTTTTGGTACTGAAGCAGCCCGACCTCGGCACTGCGCTCATCCTGATACTGATAACCGGGACGCTGATTTTCGTCGGCGGACTCAACTGGCGAATGTTGATGGTGCTGATGCTGGGCGCGGTACTGGCGGCGCCGGTCGGATGGCATTTTCTGAAGCCCTATCAGCGCGGCCGACTGGTGAGTTTTCTGAACCCGCAGTCCGACCCGCTGGGCTCCGGCTACCACATTATCCAGTCCGAAATCGCGATCGGCTCGGGCGGCGCGTGGGGCAAGGGCTTCCTCAATGGCACACAGGCGCGGCTTAATTTCCTGCCCGAGCAGACGACTGACTTTATCTTCGCGGTGTTCGCTGAGGAGTTCGGCTTTTTCGGTTCGATCGTGCTGCTCGGCCTATACTCGGCGCTGATTGCGCGCGGCGCATGGATTGCGCGTCACGCGCGCGATCGCTTTGGCGCCCTGCTCGCGATCGGCTTCACCGGCGTCGTCTTTTGGCAGGTCGCGATCAACATTGGGATGGCGACCGGGATGCTGCCGGTGGTCGGAATCACGCTGCCGTTGGTGAGCTATGGCGGCTCGTCGTTAATCGCGATGATGGCCGCGATGGGCGTACTGATCAGCATCAATACGCGCCGTTACCTGTTCTAATAAGGAGACCTCATGGCGCGCACGCCCAAATTCACCAATCCCAAGGACCAGGAAATTCACGAAATCCATCTGCGCTATATCGAGGTGATGGAAAGCGATCGACTTAGTTCGATCAGCGACGAGACCAAAACGCATTACCTGCGCGTGCTCAGCACGCTGACCGAAAAACTCGCCGTGCCGGGTAAGCCGCTGTCGGAAGTCGTGGGCGAGATGATGGCGGAGGCGGCCCCGCTGCTATTCCAGGCAATGCAGCGCTGACCGCCCCGGCGCTTGGATCGTTGGCGAAGTTTTCACCGGGCGTCTAAATCCCCGAGTCGTCAGGCTTCGAGGGCGTAACCGTTCTCGTCGTGCTCGCTGAGGTCGAGGCCTATCGATTCGGATTCGGCGTCAACGCGCAGGCCGACGATCGCGTCGGTCACTTTCAACAGGATGAGGCTGCCGACGAAGGCAAACCCGATACTCGCGCCGACCGCGATCGCTTGCACCAGTAATTGCCGAGGATTCCCGTAAAGCAAACCGTTGGCGCCACCCGGATTTACCGCCACAGTGGCGAAGAGCCCGGTCGCAAGCGCCCCCCAGATTCCGCCGACGCCATGGACGCCGACCACGTCGAGGGCGTCGTCGTAGCCGAAGCGCGACTTCATCCGCACCGCCATATAGCACAAGATTCCGGCAACCCCGCCGATCGCAATCGCTGACCCTGGTCCGACGTAGCCTGACGCCGGGGTGATCGCGACGAGGCCGGCGACGGCGCCGCTGGCCGCGCCGAGCACGGTCGGCTTGCCGGTCTTCCACCATTCGGCGGCCACCCACGAAATGGTTGCCGCGCAAGCGCCCAGGTGCGTCGCAACGAAGGCCGAGACCGCGAGTCCATTGGCGGCCAGCGCACTGCCGGCGTTGAAGCCGAACCATCCGAACCAGAGCAGGCCCGCGCCCGTGACCGTGAGCGTGAGGTTGTGCGGGATCATTGGCTCGCGCGGATAACCGCGCCTGCGCCCGATAATCAGTACCGCAGCCAGTGCGGAGACTCCCGAGGAGATGTGAACGACGGTGCCGCCGGCGAAATCGAGCGCACCCATCTTGTGAATCCAGCCGTCGATGCCCCACACCCAATGGGCCAGCGGGTCATAGATCAGGGTCGTCCAGAGCAGGCTGAAGACGAGGAAGCCGCGAAATGAAATCCGTTCGGCGAACGCACCCGTGATCAGCGCGGGCGTGATCACCGCGAACATGCATTGAAAGACCATGTAGGCTTGATGCGGGATGGTCGCGGCGTAGTCGGGGTAGGCCTGCGTCGCGCTGACGCCGTGCAACCCGATCCAGCTCAATCCGCCGACGATCGAAGTCCAGGGCGAGAAGGCCAGGCTGTAACCAAACAAGGCCCATTGCACCGAAATGATCGCGACCATGAAAAAGCTCTGCATGAGGGTGGCCAGCACGTTTTTGCGCCGCACCATACCCGCGTAAAAGAGCGCGAGGCCGGGCGCCGTCATCAGCAGCACGAGGGCCGAGGAAGTCAGCACCCAGGCAGTGTCCCCGGCACTGATTTTCGCATCGTCGGCCGCTATCGCGGGCGCGGCGCAGACCAGTAGCGCGAAGCTTGAGAGAGCAATTTTCGGTACGAGCCCACGGAGCCGCATCAGGTGCATCCCGAATCCTCCATCGAAAGAACGGTAGAGCGCGGCGCCAGGCAAGCAAGGCGGGACCGTCTCGTGCGTGCGGGTCGGCCAACCCGCTCACAAAGCGAGCGCATCAGGGCAATGCTTGTGACAGAAGTTGAGGCCGCCCACAAGAAAGGCCGGTGGCGAGAATGGCCGGTCGGATGAGCGCGGCGATTTCGCGATCACGGATGGATGCATACCGATGGTCATTGAGCCCGGCCCAAGCGCAGGCGGGAAATCAAACGGCTGCGGTGCGACGCGAAGGCCGCGGGCGATGCGCGATCAACCTTTCGGCAGTTGGAGAATGCGCTCGCCGATCATGTTCTTTTGCACCGCCGAGGTACCGCCCGCGATAGTCAACATTTCGACGTTTAGAATTCGGCGCATCCAGTCGCCGTCGGGCGCGAACGGCGATTTCCGTTCGATCATGGCGTAGCCGCCGAGCAGGCGCGTCGCGAATTTGGTCATGCGCTGTGACAGATCGGTCGAAATCAGCTTGCCGATCGATGATTCCGCACCCGGCTGCTGGCCCTTGAGCCGCTTGGAAAGCGCGCGCAGCCCGTTGTATTTTTTCGCCGTTACTTCGATCGCGAACTGCGCGATTTGCTGCCGGATTTCGTCGTCGTGGGCCGCACTATGACCACCCAGCGGAATCGTCTGCGCCATCTCGACCAGTTGCGCGAGGATGACCTCGGTGCCGCCGATCGTTTCACTGATCCCGAAGCGCTCATGCATCAGCGTGTTGACCAGCACCTGCCATCCTGCGTTGAGCGGCCCGAGCAGATTCTCCTTGGGCACGCGAACGTCCTCGAAAAAGATCTCGTTGAACTCGGAATCGCCGGTGATCTGCTTGAGCGGCTTCACGACCACGCCGGGGCTGCGCATATCGACCAGCAACGCGCTCATCCCTTTGTGCTTGGGCACGTCGGGATCGGTGCGGACGAAGAGTTGGCAGAAATCCGAGCGCTGGGCGTGGGTGGTCCAGACCTTCTGCCCGTTGACGATAAACTCGTCGCCATGGAGTTCCGCGCGGGTCTGAATCGACGCCAGATCGGAGCCGGCGCCGGGCTCGGACATGCCCTCGCACCAGATTTCGTCGGCCATGATGATCGGCTTGAGGTAGCGCTGCTTCTGCTCGGCGGTGCCCCATTGCATCAGGGCGGGCCCGGTCATGATGATGCCGAGCATGTTGATGCCCATCGGGAGGCCGAGGCGGCCGAGCTCCTGCTGGAAGATGACCTGCTCGATAAAGGTGGCGCCGCGACCGCCGTATTGTTTGGGCCAGTTGAGCCCCACCCATCCGTTTTCGTAGAGCTTCTTATGCCAGCGCTTGTTGCGATCCCATAGCAGGTCCTCGTCGATGCGCTCCTTCTCCTCAGGGGTTAGCGGCGGCGGCTGATTGGCCTCCAGCCACGTGCGAACCTCCTGTCGATAGGCTTCCTGCTCGGGCGAATAGTTGAAATCCATCTATGGTCCCCTTCGATGCGAATCGCGGGCGCTGGTGCGATGATCGTACCGAAGCTCACACGAATTAGGTAGCGTTACGCGGCTGGGCCGGAACCGGCTTGGAGGCGATTTTGTAAATTCGCGCCAGTAAAATGGATCGGCAACTGTCTGGCTCGTAATTGAGGGGTGTTTTACTGAAGCGTACGAATCCATGTAGCGGCGAAAGGAGAGGGCCGCTATCCTGTGACGAGGATGGACGGGGCGGAGTGGCAGGCTGAATGCTATCGGAAGAATCCGACCCGCCTGACGGAGGGGTTGCAGTTGGCATGGCGACTGGCCTGGGCATCGTTTGAGAAGGACTGGTGGGCCTCGGCGGCAGCTTCGGAAAGTGGTGGACGGCGAACTCGTCCATGCAATTCTTTCTTCTTGCATTAGAGAGCGGGGGCAGGCTTTGGCGCTGATCGGCTGGGAGCCTCACACGTCTTTCCGCTTCTTCCCAGAATTCATGGCACTCAACTCGTTGCTGAGCCCAATACCGCTCGTACTCTTCTTGGTCAATGCCTGGTGGAGCCTGCTCTCCGCACCCCGGTCCGCTGCACTCCGTGTGTTCCTGGGCGGCAATCGGAGCTGCGTAGTACACTCCGAGTACTCCGGCTATAACGATTATCGCTATAATCGATTCCTTTATCTTTTGCATGACTCCCCTCAGCGTATCGAGGCATATATGTACCCAGCTAGCGGTGGAGTGCGTGAGCGGCGTTAGCAGTTTTCGCTAAAATTCGCAAAAGTTCGATGGATCGGCAAAGCGCATTTTCATATCAGTGCAATCAATGCGGGCGCTGTTGCCATAATCAGACGATAACGCTCTCGCCGGTGGACGTGATCGCAATTGCGCGCACTAGCGAAATCAGCACGGGCGAGACGGTCGCGCGCTACACGATACGGCGCGGATCGCTGCTCCGGTTCAGCGCGAACGGCGGATGCGTCGCGCTCGACGGCGTGCGCTGCTCGATTCATCGCGGACGGCCGCTGGCGTGCCGGCTCTATCCGCTGGGATTGGAGCGCGACGGTGGGCGCGAGCGCTTCATACAGCTTGAGGGGGCGCGCGAATCGGCAGGAGTTTTCGGCGCCAACGGCACCATCGACGAATTTCTCGGCGGCCAGGACATCGACGAAGATCTCGCGTTGAATGAGCGTTACCGCCCGCTGCTCGGGACGATGCGCAAGCGCATCGGGAGATTGGTGGATTTCGAGGTCGTCGAGCCGCGCGAATTCTGGCGGCGGGCGGTCGCGGAAGCGTTGCGGGAGGCCGATTTCGACGCCAAAAACCGAATAATCGAGACGATTTTCGATGCGGATGGCGCAAAATGCGCTCGCGATTCGGTCGCAGCGACGGTCGCGGCGCACCTGGCCGCGCTGACTGGAATCGTAGATCGCGAGACTGATGCGACGAAAATCGCAGTGGCGGCGGTGCTTTTGGCGGTCAGCTTGGGCTATTCGCCGGCGGAAGCGATTTTTTACGGGTGGGGAGCGGGAAAGAACCGGTGAAACCTTTGAAAGGTTTCACACTTCCCACGGTGACCAGGTATGATCGGTCTTGCGAGCGATTGCGTTGAAACCTTTCGCGTAAGCGGCGGGCGCGCTTTCCAGAAGGCACACGGAGCGGATAGACGGAATCGAGCAACGCGCGCGTCAAGCATCGAGAAAAGAGGTTTCACACTTCCCACCGTGAAATACACCTAAGTCGGCCTTGCGGAGCACGTCGATGAGACCTTTCGCGGGCGCGTAAGCGGCGGGGTGGTGCCAACCAAGACGAGCGGCCGGGTCTAGTCGGGTTCGGCGTCGGAATCCGAATCACCACCGTTGCGTTTCTTCGGTGTAGTGGTCGGCTGTGCGGACGGCGTGGGCGATGGCGTCGCGACCGGCGTTGGCGTCGGTTTGTCGGCGCCGAGGTCAGCCACGATCTGCTTGGCGTGAGTGGCGGGGTCAACGTTCGGATAGACCTTCAGGATATGGCCGTCCTCGCCGATGACGTAGGTGACGCGGCGGTCGAGGCCGAGAATCGGGATGCCATTGTCGCCGCCATAGGCCTTGGCGATCTTGTTGCCGGGGTCGAGCAGCAGCGGAAAGGGCAGGCTGTATTTGCGGGCGAAGGCGCGATGACTGTCGGCGCTATCGATACTGCATCCGAGCAGGACGATACCCCAGCGCTGAAAATCGGCGTAGCCGTCGCGAAAGGTACACGCCTCCTTGGTGCATCCGGGCGTATTGTCCTTGGGGTAGAAATAGAGCAC
Organism: Binataceae bacterium (SeqCode); assembly: GCA_050011435.1. Taxonomy (GTDB): domain Bacteria; phylum Desulfobacterota; class Binatia; order Binatales; family Binataceae; genus JADMIL01. The sequence continues at coordinate 36,222 of JBEKJC010000017.1, read as the reverse complement.
GACCTTGCGGCCGCGATAATCGCTGAGCTTGACCGGTGTCGATTGTTCGCCGATGACGGCGTCGGTTGAGAACTCGGGCGCGGGGTCGCCGACCTTGAGCATCTCGCCATGCGCCAGCCACGGGAAAAGGAGATTAAAGAGGGCTCCCATAAAGACGACTCCGGTTGCGGTCGTGAGGAACCTCATTATCGCGATTGACGCTCGCGTTGCTCGGCTAAGGTGGCCAAGTCCAGCGAGAACCCCGAGCGCGAACAAATTCTCGGAAAGCCGCTCGCGATGCTCGGCTGCAACTTTTTAATGGGACACAACCCTAAACGTAATGGAGCCACGTGCCGTAACGCGGTTCGCGGCCGCGCAGCGCGCCGTGAAAGACCTCGATCACTTTGCGCGTGATCGGCCCGGGCTTGCCCTCACCAATCTGGCGGTCGTCGAGTTCGCGCACCGGCGTGACTTCGGCGGCGGTGCCGGTCATAAAAGCTTCGTCGGAAATGTAAACCAGGTCGCGCGGGAATTGTTGCTCGATCACGTGGATGCCGGCGTCGGCGAGAATCTTGATCACCGAGTCGCGCGTGATACCGGCCAGGCACGACATCAGCGGCGGTGTCCGCACGACGCCGTCGCGCACGATGAAGAAATTCTCGCCGCTGCCTTCGGAGACGTAACCGTTGACGTCGAGCAGGAGCGCCTCGTCGTAACCGTTGCGGCGGGCCTCGTAGCCGGCCAAGGCGGAGTTGACGTAGTTGGCCGAGGTCTTGGCCATCGCCATCATCGAATTGTGATGAAAGCGCACGAACGAGGAGGTCTTGAGGCGCACGCCCTTGGTGATGCCGTCGTCGCCGAGATACGCGCCCCACGGCCACGCCGCGATCGCGAGGCGAACCTGGTTGTTGCGCGCGACCACGCCCATCTCGCCGGCGCCGTAAAACGCGATCGGACGCAAGTAGCATTCGTCGAACTTGTTGATGCGCACGACGTCGGCGCAGGCCTTCACGACCTCTTCCCGGCTGAACGGAATTTGCATCTCGAGGATATGCGCGGAATCGAAGAGGCGGCGGATATGCTCCTGAGCGCGGAAAATCGCCGACCGCCCATTCTCGGACTTGTAGCAGCGCATCCCTTCGAAGACCGCCAGCCCGTAATGCAGGCTGTGGGTGAGGACGTGGACGTTGGCCTGCTCATAGGGGACCATCGCGCCGTCCATCCAGATGCTGTCCGAGCGCACGTTGTTTGCTGCCAAAACGGAACCTCGCCTGAGAGAATTGAGCCCGCCGGGGCCGTCATCACGGGGTACAGCGCGAGTGACTGCGCTGTGCTTACCCTACAGGGCTTCAAAAGTAGTCGATGACGCCCGAATGGACAAGCCGCGCAATCGACCGGTGGCCGCCCCGAGCAGTGGGAGCGTTAATCGCTGGAGAAGTTGTTGAGGAACCGAAAACTTATAGTTACCTTGAAACCTTTGAAAGGTTTCAAACTTCCCACAATGAATCGGCATGAGTAGGTCATGCGGCCCGCGTCCTTGAGACCTTTGGTGGGCGCGTACGCGGCGTTGAGGGGAACGAAGGATCGCGGACTCTGGCGCGGTCAACCTGAGCAGCCCGAAAAATCAGGTAAAGACTGTTGGGCTGTTCATCGTGAGCGTCAATCCTGATGAGGTTTGAGAAAGAAACCGGAAGTTTTGGGCTCCTCAACCAAAGTCTCAACGGTAACGCTGGCGTCGGCGTCGCTTTCGCCGTTCGGCGACGACATCGCCTCGGTGAGGACGATCGCCGTGGAGCCTCTCCCGGAGCGGCGGCGGCGTCCCCCGCGATTTCGTCTGCGGCGGCGGCTTGGCGCCACGGTTGCCGAGGATGCGTTGTCGGGCGGCGCAACGTCATGTGGTACAGGGGCGCGTGCATGGGCCATCTCCGCCGATTGCGCGCGACGATGGCGCGGGGGATGGTCGCTGGCTTGAGCGAGGAAGCGATCGAACGCTGCGACCTCGAGATCATAGGTCGGCGCGATCAATTCAAAGAACCGGCGCGCCTCGGGGTAATAGGGACGCCGCACAATCCGCCGCGCCAGACGCGATTGCGTCACCATGTGCGTTGCCGCCTCGAGCAGCAGACGCATGTGATCGGTATCGGCGCGCGAAAAGCCCCGCTCGCGCAAAAATTCGACCAGAGCCTGGCGATGTGCCTCGCCGGCGTCGGCGACGGTCGTTCGATGCATATCGGCAAAGAGGCAGGCCAGCACCAGCGGACGCGAGGGCTCGTGGCCAGCGTCGATTAAGCGGCCGACAGCGGCCAGATTTCGCGCGGTGGCGGTACTTTCCGCAATGCCTTCAGCGGACGCAGTGGAGCGCATATGTGCGGAAAGCTTTGGCAGCAACACCTCTAGCACGCCGAGTTCTTCCATCAGGAACAATGCGCGCTCGGCACCCTTGAAGCTGAGCGTGCGGAAAATCTCCTCGACCAGGCGCGGCACCGAGGCTTTGGCGAGATCGCCGCTATGGCGAACGATAGCGGCGCGCGTCGCCGGTTCGATCTCGAAATCGAGCTTGGTCGCAAAGCGCACGGCGCGAATCATCCGGACCGGATCCTCGCGCATGCGGACCTCGGGATCGCCGACCGTACGGATTAGCCGCGCATGAAGATCGGGCACACCGCCAACGTAATCGATCACCTCGAAGGAGCGTGGATCGTAGAAGAGCGCGTTGATGGTGAAATCGCGGCGGAACGCATCTTCCTCCGGAGTGCCGAAGGTGTTGTCGTGCCGAATCATCGGATCGTCGCCCTCGGCAACGTCCTCCGCGCGCCGGCGAAAGGTCGCGACCTCAATGTTCTGCTGGCCGAAGAAGACGTGAACGAGGCGGAAGCGGCGGCCGATCAGGCGCGAGTTGCGGAACAAATCGCGCACCTGCTGCGGATGCGCCGAGGTGGCGAGGTCGAAGTCCTTGGGCCGCCGCCCCATCATCAGATCGCGCACACCGCCGCCCACGAGGTAGCCGGCATAATCAGCGGCGATCAGGCGGTAGAGAACCTTGAGCACATTCGGATCGATATCGCGCCGCGAGATCGGATGCTGCGAACGCTCCAGAATCGAGGGTTGCACTTGGTGTCGTGTCCGTCGGGCCGTTGGACGCCAAAAAAATCCCCCGGCGCCCCTTACCTCATTCGCAGTGACTCTAGCACGGGATGGAAAAATCTCCATCGTGCGAACGCCCGCGCTGAACAGGCAATGAGATGAACGGGCCACGAGCATTCGGCGAGGGCGGGGGAATCTGCAATCGACGCATCGCTTGGAGTCCCGCAATTCAATACAATCGGGAGGCTATGTCTCGACCCGATCGGCGTACTATACAGGTCGTCAGCCACGGACCGTCGTGCCTCGACGGAGTGATGGCGGCGGCCGCGATCAAGCGCTTCTACCTCGCGGAGCGCGTGATCACGACACTGGCGGCCAATGGCGACAGCGACCGCATCATCCAGGGTATCCGGGCCAAGGGCGGCGACGACGAGATCTGGATTACCGATCTCTCGTGGACTTCGACCAAAACCGCTGAGCATCTGACCAACCTGGTGCGCAATGGCGCGCGCCTGTACTGGATCGATCACCATCGCACGGCGGTATCGCGCGCCGATGCTCCCGAGTTCGACGTGCCGTATACCGGCCGCCTGCTCTCGGAGGAGTTTTCGGCCGCGCGGCTCACGTTCAGTTACCTCAAGGATCTGGCGGAGGAGCACGGCGAACAGGCGCGGTTGCCCCAGTTCGAGAAATTCTTTCCCTTCGTCGCGATCGCCGACGACCACGACCGCTGGATCCATCAGGTCCCCGAATCCGCGGATTGGGCGCTGGCGGTGCAGACGCTGGGCGGTATCGATTCCTTTCGCGAGATTATGCGTCTGAGCGAGCCGGTCATGAGCCGGCGGCTGCGGCTCGCGTTCGAAGCGGGGAAAAAGGCGATGGACAAGAGCCTCGAGCTGGCCCACGCCACGATGGTCGAGCGGCCGCTGGGCAATGGCCTGCGAATTCGCACCGCCTGCTGCATGGGCTACAGCAGCGAGGTTGCCTCGAAGCTTTACGAAGGCCAGTCGCACACGGTCATCGCACTGTTCGACCTGCGCAGTTTGGGCGTCAGTCTGCGGCGCAGCACCGATTGCGAAGTTGACCTGTCGGTCCTGGCGCATCAGTTTGGCGGCGGTGGCCATGCGGCCGCGGCCGGATTCGCGGTTGCCGACGCCAAGCGCGCACCCGCCGAGCGGCTCGCCGAAATCCTCGGCGACCGCCTCGAACGCGACTCCTGACGCGCGAACCGACGCCGATCTCGCCGATGTTTTCCGCGCCTTGCGCATGATCGGCAGCAAAGGATAGATTCGCGCCGTGGATCAGGCTCTCGCACAAATCCTGAATCTGCTGCTCGAATCCGAACGCGCCGGCGTTGCCGCCCTCGATGCTCTGCTCAACGAAGTGACGCAGGATGAGTTGCGGAAGCTGCTCACGACCTCGCGCGAGGACGAAGCGGCGACTGCCGGTCACCTTGAGAGGTTGATCCGATCTGGCGGCGAAACCCCCTCGGCAAAAGTGGGTGAGTTCGCGGCTAAGGTGGCCGCGGCCGGCTCGCTGCAAGACCGTCTCAAATTGCTGATTCACGGCGAGGAATGGGTCGCGCGAAAGGTCGAGGAGGCGATCGCATTGGCGCCCGCGACCGGCCCCGTTCACGACCATCTGCAAAAGATGGCCAACCGTCATCGCTTCGAAGTCGAATGGGGCCGCGCGGAACTGATTCGCCTGATGAACACGCTCGGGTGAACTTGAGACAGGTCGATAGGCAAATCCACAGGGCTGTTTCGCGAGAGGTCGCCAGTAGCGGAGATAAACCGCGTGCCGCGGAGATGAATCGATGGACCTGACTTTCACCGCCGAACAGGAGCAATTTCGCGCCAAGGTGCAGAAATTCCTGGTCGAGAATTTACCGCCCGGGTGGGGCAAGGCCGGCTTTCGCCCGGACGGCATGTCCATGATCGAGTTCATGCGCGATTGGCAGCGGCGCCTGTACGAGGGCGGCTTCCTCGGCATGGCGTGGCCGCGGGAGTTTGGCGGGCAGGGTGCTTCGCAGATCGAGATGGCGATATTTAATGAGGAAGTCGCGCGCGTGCGGGCGCCGGCGCCCCTGAACGTACTCGGCCTGACGATGGCCGCGCCGACGATCATCACGTACGGCACCGACGATCAGAAAAAGCGCTATCTACCGAAGATTCTGAGCTGCGAGGAGATTTGGTGTCAGGGCTTTTCGGAGCCCGACTCGGGTTCCGACCTGGCCGCCGCGCGGACCCGCGCCGAACTGCAGGGCGATGAGTTCGTCGTCAACGGGCAGAAGGTCTGGACCACGCTGGGCCACCTTGCCGACTGGTGCATGCTGGTCGTGCGGACCGATCCCGACGCCCCGAAACATCGCGGCCTCAGTTACCTGCTGGTCGATATGAAAAGCCCCGGTATCACCGTGCGGCCGCTGCGGCAGATGACCGGCGAATCCGAGTTCAACGAAATGTTTTTCGAGGACGTCCGCGTACCGCGCCAGAATTTGCTCGGCGGCCTGAACGAAGGTTGGCGCGTCGCGACCACCACACTGATGAATGAGCGCGGGACGACCGCGCTCGCGAGCGTGATGCGCTACCGTATCGTCTTCGACGAGATCCTCGATCTCGTGCGATCGATGACGCATAACGGCGCGCCCGCGACCGGCGATCCGGTGATTCGCCAGCGCCTAGCGCAATTTTACGTCGAACTCGAGATGCTTCGGTTCACCTCCTACCGCGCCTTCTCGCAGATTCTGAGGGGTGGAAATCCGGGCCCCGAGGGATCGATTTCAAAGCTCGCATGGTCGGAGCTCAACCAGCGGATGCAGGAATTCGTGATCGAGCTCGAAGGTCCGGCCAGCCAGTTGGTCAAGGGTTCGCCGTACGCGGTGCAAGGCGGCCGTTGGCAGCATCATTTTCTGCGTTCGCGTGCGAATACGATTGAAGGCGGCACCTCGGAGATTCAGCGCAACATTATTGCCGAGCGGGTGCTCGGCTTGCCCAAGGCGCGCTAGCCGTTTGTGCCGCGCCGACGCGGAGGTAATCGTCATGCCAATTTTCGAACGCGCAGGCATTTCGCTCTATTACGAAGAGTTCGGTTCGGGCTATCCGCTGCTGCTGTTCGCACCCGGCGGTATGCGCTCGAGTATCGAGTTCTGGCATAAGAGCCCGTTCGATCCGACCAAGGAATTCGCCGCCGATTTTCGAGTGATCGCGATGGATCAGCGCAATGCCGGCCGTTCGCATGCTCCGGTCAGCGCCGCCGACGGATGGCATACGTACACCGCCGACCATATCGCGCTGCTTGACCATCTCGGCATCGCACGCTGCCATACGATGGGCGGGTGCATCGGCTCGACCTACTGCCTCAGCCTGATCAAGGAAGCGCCGGACCGGGTGAGCGCCGCCATCCTGCAAAATCCGATCGGATTGCACGAAAACCGCGAGGCCTTTCGCGAGATGTTCGACGGCTGGGCCAAGGCCCTGCAGCGCGATGACGCCAGCCTGACTGACGCCGCACTCGCCAGCTTTCGCGAGCGCATGTATGGGGGCGACTTCGTATTTTCGGTGCCGCGCGATTTCGTCCGCTCATGTGCGACGCCGCTGATGGTGCTGGCGGGTGACGATCTCTACCATCCGGCGCCGATCTCACGCGAAATTGCGGCGCTGGCGCCGGCGGCGAAGCTGGTCGAGCATTGGAAGACGCCTGATACGGTGGCCGCCGCAGTGGCTCGCGTCCGCGAGTTCCTGAAGGCGCATTAGATCCAGAGTTGTTGAGGAGCGCAGAACTTTAGCTTCTTCTGGACATTGAAACCTTTGAAAGGTTTCAAACTTCCCACAATGAATAGACGTAGGTCATGCGGATCGCGTCTATTAGACCTTTCGCGGGCGTGTACGCGGAGGCTCGTACTATCCAGGATGAGAGGAGGCCGTGATTCTTCGCAAGCTCAGCATGACGAAGGGAAGCGCTTCTCAACAACGACAGCGCGTCAATCGATCGCGAGACTCGCGAAGGAGACCGCGGATTCGGTCTGCGGCTCCATCGCGATGTCATGCATCAGCAGGCTTGCGCTATGCCCTCGTAACAGTTCGAGCTGAGTGTACATCGGGGACAAGCCGCAGATCTTGCGCTGGTCCTGATCCTTGGCGACCTCGGCAAAGAAGCCGTCCGGGTCGCCGCGCTTGATGTTCTCGATCAAGGCGAGGTCCTCCGCCTTGACCCACTCGGCAATCTTCGCGTCGGCACTGAAGGAATCGCCGAACTTCTTGCCGACGTGCGCGAAATCGACGCCCGCGACGATCAGCACCTGCCGTTTCTCGTCGGCGAGTTCGGCGCGGATCGCGTCGATGAAGCCGCTCACACGCGGTTCTGACTGGGGGGTCGCGCCGCGGGCCACCATCTGGTGGAACGAGCCGACCAGAATCGGCACGACCTTGTAGCCGGCGGTGCCGAGCGCCCACGCCAGGAACAGCGCCTGAAACTCAATCGAATGTTCGTTCCGATGGAGCAACTCGTCGGCGAAGAGGTCGCCCTCGCGATAGCGCCCAGCCACGCGGTCGATGAAGTCGCGATCGGTAGCGACCGCGCCGAGTGGCGTCATGTAGTCCTTACGCGTGGCGCTGAACAATTGTGGGCCGGTGCCGTAATGCGACGTGCCGAGGATGATCACGAGGTCGGGCCGCTCGCGCGTAAGCAACTCGCCGTATGCATGCGCGTATGCCGGACCGCCGCGGCGCGGATCGATATGAGGCGCGATCAGGCCGCTGAGCGGCGCGCCCTCGCTACTCGGCTGCGGAATTTGTCCCGGTCCGCCCGGGACCTGGAAAAATGCCTCGATCTCGCGCCGCAACCTCGCCGGTTCCTGCTCGTAACACAGACCGGCAAGCGCGGCCGGGCGCTGCGGATTGCGCCCGAATTCGTCGCGCACCTGGTCCATCCGCACAGCATACGCCGGCGAATCGAGGAAAAAACCCTGGTCGAGCGCGCCGATCAATCCGTCCAGATGCTCGCTCGGCAGCAGATCGCCGAAGCGCTTGGTGAACGCCGCCTGCAGATCGATTTTCGAATAACTGCCATCGAACAGCGTCACCAGAAAGTACGCGCCCATCCCGATCATAATCGGAGTCGGTGCAATACCGGTGGGGTCGCGCAGGCAGATGTAGGTCTGGCCGTCCTGATCGACAGGGAAGGCCTCGACCGGCCGGATCTTCGGTTTATCCATCGAAAATGCGCGTGCTCCTTCGCGAGAGTCGCCAACCGCGAACGCGGCACGACCTGCACATTCGATGCTAAGGGCTTTGCCGAACGGCGGCAAGCTACGTCACCGGGTTAACACCTCGGGCGGGGCTCTGGACAGCGCGGGTGCGGACGCGAAAGACTTGCCAGCGGAAGTTGTTGTCGGGCTAGGAGATCACCGATGAAGATCGTGCGTTATCGACATGAGGGACGCGACCGCTACGGCGCGCTCGAAGGCGATCGCATCGTGCCGCTCGACGGCGCGATTGAGGCGCTGACGCCGGCCGTGGGCGCGGCGCCCGTAGCGCTGAGCGCGGTGCGGTTGCTGGCGCCGACCACCCCCAGCAAGATCGTCGCGATTGGGCTGAACTACGCCGACCACGCCGCCGAGGGAAATCGCGAGCTGCCGAAGGAGCCGATGCTCTTCATCAAGCCGTCAACCGCGGTTATCGGGCCCGGCGACGAGATCGTCTATCCGCCGCAAACCGCCAACCTGCATCACGAGGGCGAACTGGCGATCGTCATCGGCAAAATCGCGCGCAATGTCGCGCAACAGGACGCGCGTGGCTACGTGCTCGGTTATACCTGCGCCAACGACGTCACCGCGCGCGATCTCCAGCGCCGCGACGTTCAGTTCACACGCGGCAAGGGCTTCGATACGTTCGCCCCGCTCGGACCATGGATCGTCACCGGACTCGACCCCTCCGACCTCGCGCTCGAGACGCGCGTCAACGGCGAGGTGCGCCAGAAGAGCCGGACTTCGCAGCTCATCTTCAATTGCGATTACCTGGTGAGCTTCATCTCGCAGGTGATGACGCTGCTGCCGGGCGACGTGATTTCGACCGGCACGCCAGCGGGCGTCGGTCCGATGAAAGTCGGCGACGTGGTCGAGGTTGAGATCGAGCAAATCGGATGTCTGAAAAACACGATCGCGGCGCCCCGCTGAGGCGGCGCATCTCGCCGCGCGGCGATCGCGGCGAGCATACACCAAAGGGCGTCCGCTATCTGGTGGGCCGGGTCGCGGACGTCAAGCGCGGCGAATCGATGAAGTTCCTGATGCCGGTGCGCGGCGCCGAGGAGGAATGCTTCGTCATCAATTTCCGCGGCCACCTGCATGCTTACGTCAACCGCTGCCGGCACGTGCCGATGGCGATGGACTGGGTTGATAATCAATTCTTTGCCGAAGAAGGCCGCTACCTGATGTGCCAGACCCACAACGCGTATTACGAGCCGTCCAACGGCGAATGCATCGCGGGTCCGCCGGAGACTTGCGGCAAGATGCTCTATCGGGTGCCGTTGGAAATCGAGGACGGAACTATTTACGCGCGGCCGCCGCAGGAAGAATTCGAAGACTGATCGGCGACGGCCGACCGGTATCGCCGCATGCGCCCCTGGCGCAGCGCGAAGTGTCTCGAGAAGCGACTCACGCGGACGGACCTGGCGCGGACGTAACCGACGGGAACCGTCGGATTAGCTGGCTTGGCGCGCGCCCGCGCTTAGCCCGCACCCGCGATTACTGACCGGGCCCTTATTCATATTCGTCGCCGAAATGAGCGCGGATGATCCGCGCCTTCAGATATTCCAGCGTGCCCAGGTCTTCGACAATATCGCCGCCGGTGTCATAGAAAAAAAGCTCACCGTTCTTGGTGCGGCCGACCGCGATAATCCATTCGAGATCATCGCGGTCTTCGAGCAAGTAGTTGATGGTTTGGGCAACGCCACGGCCCGGGATAATCGTGATTTTGGGACGAGCTAGTTTTTCCTGCTTCGGCATTGCTCTGGTAAACACCCCTGGCGGGAAGGTGCAGTTGGATCACCTTCGCCTAGATTAGGAACGCCATCTGACCTAAGTCAATAGCGCGTGGACGGCGACCTCCGCGTGATGCGTGTTTGGAAAGAAATCGAACGCGCGTACCCTGCCAATTTGGTATCCGCTTGCACACAGACTTTGCAAGTCGCGCACGAGCGTCGTCGTATCGCACGATACATAAATGACCGCGGGCGGACGCAGCCGCGCCACCACGGCCATCAGCTCAAGGGCGCCGCTGCGCGGCGGATCGATAATCACGAGGTCGGGCCGATAATGCGCCCGCTCGAAGAAGCGCGCGGTCTCCGCCGCTTTCATGGCGATGAACTGCGCCTGCGTGAATCCCATGCGCGCGGCGTTTTGATGGGCCCCGGCGATCGCCAGTGCGTCGGCATCAACCCCGGTCACGCGCGCACCGCGGCGGGCGAGCGGAAGGCTGAAGTTACCCGCACCGCAAAAGAGGTCGAGCACCGCGGCGCCGTCGCGCACGTCGGCCATCGCGATCACAGCCGCGACCAGGCGCAGATTTTGCGCCCGGTTGACCTGGCTGAACAGGTCGGCGTCGATCTCGATTACGCATTCGGGTTCGAGCTCGAACGAAATCTTCGCGTCGCCTACGACCTCGCGGGCGCCGCCACCGCGCAACACGATGCCGCGAATCACGCCGTCCGCACTTATCACCTGACGCGCGCGCGAAACTTCCGCATTGCCCGGCGCTTTGGTGAGATTCGCCACCTGCACTTCGCCGTCGCGATCGCTCACGACCTCGATTTCCGCACAGCGCCGGCCTAGCGCCGCAGCCAGCGCCGTCGGCATCCGGCCGGGCATCGCGGCGACCATGCATCGATCGACTTCGACGATGGAGTTGCTGCCGGCTTCATGGAATCCGACGCGGCCGCCGGCCGTCGTTTTGAATCGCGTGCGCGAGCGGTAGGCGAACTCGGCCGGCGCCGCTTCGACCAGACCGGCTGGATCGAGCTCAAGTCCGAGCACGTGACGGAACTCCGCGGCAATCAATTGCGCCTTGAGCACGACCTGCGCGGGATAGTCGATCTGCTGCCAGTCGCACCCACCGCAGCGCGGCAGATATTCGCATGGCGTCTCGCGCCGGTTCGCCCCCGAACGGACTATCCGATCGATGCGCGCGATCGCGTAGTCGCGGCGCTCCGACGTCACCGCGACCTCGAGCAGGTCGCCGGGCACCGCCTGCGGAACCATCACGGACTTGCCGTCGATTCTGCCGACCCCGTAGGGCCCGAAGGTCATCGCGTTGATTTCAATTTCCGGCATCGAGAGCGCTGGTGCGGCCACGGTCTCGCGCACGCATCGAATCTATTATAGCCGAACGCGCGAGCCGGTGCGTGTGGGTATTGGCGAGGGTGGCGACTGAAGCCGGTGGCAAACTATACTGGGCGATTGGGGTGAATGCGTCAGCCCGATCTTTCCGACCTCGATTTCAACAGGTGATCTCCCTTGGCCAGCGAAAGCATTCCGCAGGAATCCAGCGAGCAGCGCGAACGGCAGCGGCGCCTCGATATTTTCACCGAACGGCTCTTCGAGCGGCTGCCCTCCGATCTGAGCGATAGCTATCCCGTCGATCGGCGGCGCGCGATCGCCGAGAGTGCTTTCGAGTTCTTTCAGGTTCGCGCGGAGCCCCTGAGCATTCGCGTGCGCACGGGCGCCACTGAAGGCACGCTGGTTGTGGAGACCGCGATGGATGACCGCCCATTCATCGTCGATTCGATTCTCGAATTGCTGCACAAGAGCGAACTGCACGTTCGCCTGCTGTTGCATCCGCTGTTCCAGGTCGCGCGGACCAGCGACGGCGCCATCGTGGCCTTCGAACAAGCCACCGCGGGCGAGCACTCCGAATCGTTCACACACATCGAAATCGATTTCGTTCCCAGCGCTCTCAAAGCCGCGGCACTGGAGCGCGAGATCGCCGAGGTCCTCCACGAAGTGCGGGCGGTCACCAGCGACTTCGCCGCGATGACGCGGCGCGCGCTTGAAATCTGCGACGAGACCGCAGCCGCGCGCGGACTGGTCGAGATTCGCGATTTCCTGCGCTGGCTGGTGCAGGATAATTTCGTTTTTCTGGGCTATCGGCGGTATCGCGTCGTCGACCATAACGGCCGGCGCGCACTGGTGGCGGACAAGGAATCGGGACTCGGGATCTTGCGCGATGTAGCGGGCTCGCGTTACGCCGATCCGGTGACGGTCGACTCGATGGACGCGGACCATCGCACGCTGCTGTTCGACGAGCCGCCGTTAATCGTGGGCAAGAGCCGCGCCGAGGCGCGCGTTCATCGGCGCGCCCCGCTCGACGACATCACGCTACGCCGCTGCGCGCCCAATGGCGAGGCGGTTGGGTTCGACCGCTTCCTGGGCTTGTTTAGCGCGCGCGCATACGCCGAAGAGGCGCAGCACGTTCCGGTACTGCGGGCCAAGCTCACCGAAGTGCTCGAGGCCGAACACGCGCTGCCCGGGACGCACGACTACAGAGAATTCGTCGGGGTCTTCAACAGCTTCCCCAAGGAGGAGCTGTTCCGTGCGCGGGTGGCCGAATTGCGCGCGCAGATGCGCCTCGTGCTCGATCTCAAAAACGCCGGCGAGGTGCGCCTGAGCCTGCAATCTGATCCGGTGCGCGGCAACGTCATCGCGCTCGTAATCATGCCGCGCGAGCACTTCTCGGCGAGCGTGCGCATGAGCATTCAGGAGGCGCTGGCGCATCATCTCGGCGGCAAGCTGGTTTATTACTACCTGGCGCTGGGGGAGGGCTATACGGCGCGCCTGCACTTCTGTTTTTCGGCGCCGCGACCGAGCCCGGCAGCGGTCGCCGCGATGGAATCCGAGGTCGTCCGGCTGGCGCGCACCTGGGATGATTTTCTGCGCGATCACCTGCTCGGGCGCCACGGCCTGGCGCGCGGCCATGAGCTCGCGGCGCGTTGGTGCGACGCCTTCAGTGCCGCCTACCGTTCGGGCACCCCGGTTGAAATCGCGCTGCACGATATCGAACGGCTGGAGGCCTTGCTCGGCGCGGCCGGCACCTTCAGCGTGGATATCCACACGCCTGCGCCGCGCGCCACTCGCGATGAAAGTGAACTGCGCATGTATGAGCTGCGCGAGGCCCCGGTACTTTCCGAGTTGGTGCCGACGCTGCAGAACTTCGGCATCTCGGTCGTCAGCGAAGAGGCCCACGAGCTGCATCCAGTGATCGGTGGGGAACGGCGCTCCGCTTACGTCCAATCCTTTCTCGTGCGCAGCCTGGCGGGCACCGCGCTCGAAAAATTGCCGGGCGCTGGACTGGTGGCCGCGGCCCTGACCGCCGTGCGCGACGGACACGCGGAGGATGACGCGCTCAACGTGCTTACGCTGAACGCGGGACTCTCATGGCGCGAGGTCGCACTAATGCGTGCCTATCTCGGCGCCGCCGTTCAGATGAAGTTGGTGCCTGCGCGCATCGCCGCGAACCGCCCGCTGCTGCTCTATCCGCAGCTCGCGCGCATCCTGACCGACTTCTTCATGGTCCGCTTTGATCCCGAGCTGGAGACTGCGCCCGAGAAAATCGCCGGGCTGCGCGCCGCCTATCACGACCAATGCGGCGCCGTCGAAAATATCGCCGACGACCGCTTCGCGCGCACGTTGCTTGCGATGGTCGAGGCGACGGTGCGCACCAATTACTTCCAGGCGCAGGCCGGGCCGCTGCCGTACCTCGCACTTAAATTCGAGAGCTCACGGATTCCGAATCTGCCCGACACTGCACCGCTCTACGAAATTCATGTCAGCGGCCCGCGCATGGAAGGGTGCCATCTGCGCGGCGGTAAAATCGCGCGCGGCGGCATCCGTCACAGCGACCGGCCCGACGACTACCGCACCGAGATTCTCGATTTGATGAAGACCCAGACGGTCAAGAACGCGATCATCGTGCCGGTTGGCTCCAAAGGCGGCTTCGTGATCAAAGCGCGCGGCGTGCGCGCGCCCGATCGCGACACGGTGGTGGCGGCCTATACGATCCTCATCAACGCGATGCTCGACCTTACCGACAATGTCGCCGACGGCACCATCGTCCACCCGGCGCGAGTGCGCGTGCTCGATAGCGACGATCCTTATCTGGTCGTAGCCGCCGACAAGGGCACCGCGACTTTTTCCGATATCGCCAACGAGATCGCCGAAAGCCGCGGCTACTGGCTGGGAGACGCCTTCGCCTCGGGCGGCAAGCACGGTTACGACCACAAGGAGATGGGCATCACGGCACGCGGGGCGTGGGAATCCGCTCGCCGCCACCTGCGCGAGATGGGCCGCGAAATCGATCGCGGCGTGCCCATCACCATGGTTGGCATCGGCGACATGTCGGGCGACGTCTTCGGTAACGGGCTGTTGCGCTCCGAGAACCTCAAGCTCATCGCGGCCTTCGACCATCGGCATATTTTCATCGACCCGGATCCCGATCCGAAGGTGAGCTTCGCCGAGCGCAAACGGCTCTATCAGTTTTCGGCGTCGAGCTGGGCCGACTATCGTCCGGAAATCATCAGCCAGGGCGGCGGCGTCTTCCGCCGCGGTCAGAAGCGCATCGCGCTGTCGCCGGAGGCCCGAGCGGCACTCGGCTGCGATGCCGCTGAGCTGGACGCCGACAGCCTGGTGCAGGCGATTCTCCGCGCCGGCGTCGATCTGCTGTACAACGGCGGCATCGGCACCTACGTTCGCGCGGGCAACGAGAGCGATGGCGAAGTCGGCGATCACGCCAACGACAACGTCCGCGTGGTGGCAACCGAACTGCGCTGCAAAGTCGTCGTCGAGGGCGGCAACCTCGGCTTCACCCAGCGCGCGCGAATTGAATATGCGCTCGGCGGCGGACGCATCAATAACGACGCGATCGACAATTCCGCCGGCGTCGATATGTCCGACCATGAGGTCAACCTCAAAATCCTGCTGGCACCGATGGTCGCGAGCGGCGGACTCAGCTCTGGTGAGCGCAATCGCCGGCTCGCCGCCGCCGCCGAGGAGGTCGCCGAGAGCGTGCTCCACGACAACCGCGACCAGGTGCTCTCGCTGAGCCTCGAGCAACTGCGCAGCCGCGTCCATTTGAGCGCCTACCGCGACCATCTGACCGCGATCGAGCAGGCCGGTATCGTGCGCCGTGACGACGCGCTGCTGCCGACCTATGAGGAGTTGCGCGACCGCCGCGCGCGCTTCCCAGGGCTCACGCGCCCGGAGCTCGCGATGCTTACCGCGTACACCAAGATCGACCTGACCGCGCGCCTCCAACGGTCGCTGCTGGTCGACGATCCTTACCTCGTCGATCGCGTCTTGCGTCCCTACTTTCCGCCGTCGATTGCCCACGCGTTTGCCGGCGAGATTCCGCAGCACGGCCTGAGGCGCGAAATCGTCGCCACGCGCGTCGTCAACGAGATGGTCGACCTGATGGGTTCGGTGTTCGTCTTCAATCTCCAACGCGATACTGGAATCGAGGCGGATGAGGCGCTGCGTGCATGGCTGATTGCAGCGGGTGTGCTGGAACTTCCGGGACGCGCCGCCGAGCTCAAAATCAACGCCGCCGAGCTCACCGCCGAAGCCGAGACCGGCGCGTTTCTCGGCTTGGAGCGCGCCGCGCGCCGCGCCTGCACCTGGGCGATCGCACACGCCGACCCGGCCGAGCCGCTCGACGCGATCATCGCCCGCTTCGAGCCTGCGCTGCGCCAACTGGCGGGCGAATTCGAAGCGTTTCTCGCCGGCGGCGAACACGAACGCTTTGAACGCTCCTATCGGGAGCTGCGCGCCGCGGTCCATCACGAGCAGCTCGCTCATGAACTCGCGCGGCTCGCCTTCGCGGATCATCTGCTCAACGTGCTCAGTCTCGCTTTCGCCCGCGGCAGCGATCCATCCGCGGTCGCCCGCATCTATTTCGGCCTCAGTGAACGCATCGAATTCGCGGCTCTCGAAGGGGCCATCGACGCGATCAGCAGCGACGATCGCTGGGAGCGCCGTGCCGCCCGCGATCTCGCCGCCGAACTCGCTTGGGCGCGCCTCCAACTCTGCCGCCAGGTACTCGATAGCGCCGGCGACGGGGCGCTGGCGCCGAACAAGCTGGATCCGCCGGGACGCGAACGCCGCGTGGCCGAGGTTGATCGCCTGATGCG
This sequence comes from Binataceae bacterium (SeqCode), assembly GCA_050011435.1. GTDB lineage: Bacteria > Desulfobacterota > Binatia > Binatales > Binataceae > JADMIL01. Next base: position 19,986 of record JBEKJC010000017.1, on the reverse strand, counting down.
CGATTTGCGCACGCTGACGTCGATCGGATTGCCGCCTCTGCAGGTCACCGTGCGCGCGCTCTCGCGACTGGCGAGCGGCGTTGCCGACGGCGCGCCACCGGCACGAAACTCGCCGCCATCGCGCACCTGAACGCGAGTTGCTTTGGGGTGTCCCTCAGTCGGTGGCGGTCGCGTTGAGATTAGCCAGGGGTGCCGTCGCCGGCAGCGACGATGCCGCAACGCTGGCGCGCTCTTCAGCCGCGATCGCCTTGAGATCCTGATAGAGCCGTGCGCCCGCCGTGATAAAAAACGCGATCGTTGCGTACGCCACGGTCGAGCCGATCAGAGCAAAGACGAAGATCGTCGCCCATAGCGCGCCCGTCCAGATGCCGATCGGTCCGATCAACAGGCTGATACCGAAGAAGGCGCCGCCGACCCATGAATTGAAACCCGACCAGACCGCGAGGAAAACTCCGATGCGTACGGCGACCTTGAAGAACCGCCCGCGCATCAGGTCGCGGCTGTAGAACAGCGCCGGCCAACTGCGCCGATTGTCGAAGACCAGCGCGTACTGCGCGAAGTAGAGCCAGACGATCGCCAGCAACCCCGGTATCAGCAGCAGCATGAATCCGACCACGACCGCGATCAGTTGCAGGAGCAGAATCCAGAGGAACGCCGGCGCGAGCGCAATCGCATCCCGGTAGATTTCGATCGCCTCGTTGAGGATGCGCGCCTTGCGCTGACCCGACTCGATCCGCTTGATCGTGCACAGCGTCACCAGGATTACGAGAGACGCGATCAGGGTGAGCACGATACGAAGCAGGTGCACACGAATCACCCAATTCACGACCGGTGGCGGCGCAGGCGCGTAGGGCGTTTGAGCGGGAATCCATCCGATCGAGTGCACGCCGGGCTCGAACCTATGCACCAGCTCATGCTGCAGAGTCAGCGCGTCGGGCAGTACGCACAGCGCCGAGAGCAGCACCAGCGGCGCCATCGCCAACGCGAGCGTCGCCCAGTTGCCGCGCAGATCGTTAACCGCGTTGGCGAGATAAATGAAACTGCTCTTGATCCGCGTCGGCATTGAACGAACGCATCGAGGTTGCCATCGCGCAGCGGCTAACACAAGGCGCCGATGCCGCCGCTCGCCCGATGCGGCAAGCTGTGCGCGGATGCGCTATAGTTTCGAATGCGCCGCGCTCCGGCGACTTCCGCATGCGGGACAGGGACGCCATGACCGACAACGAACGGGCGGCTCGCATTGAGCACGAAAACAAGCTGATTCGGCGGCTGCGCTTTCTGGTCGAATTGACCTTCGCTACGATTGCTCAAGACCAGTCGATGACCCTGGATCAAGCGTGGGATCACGTCCACGCACTCAAGGGCGCGGCGGTCGCGATGTTCCCCGGCAAGGACGACACTTTCGACCTGCTCTACCTGCCGCGTTTCTCCCGACTGCTGGCCGAACGCTTCCGTGCCAACTAGGAAACCGCCCACGCTCAGGCTTGTAAGAGCGACACCGCAGCGCCGCAAGCGCGTCGCCATCAGCCAGCTTACGGGCCTCATCCTGGCCCGCACGAAATTCGGCAGCGCGGCCTATCACGGCGATTTGAGCTTCGACGATCGCATCGTGCGCATCAAAAAGCGGACACATGCGATCGACGACTACATCATTCCCGGTTTTATCGATCTGCAGGTCAACGGCGGCTGCGGCATCGATGTAATGTCCGCCAGCGTTGACGATCTGCTCGAACTTTCGCATTGCCTGGCGCATGAAGGCACCACCGGATGGCTGCCGACAGTGATCACGTCGCCGCTCGAAACCATTGAACGAATCGATGGGATCATCGCTGCCGCAATGGCCGTGCAAGCCGAGACCGAGCACGCCGCCCAGCGTGGCGTCCGGAATCTTCCCGGCGCGACCATCCTCGGGATGCATCTCGAAGGGCCCTTCATCTCACCCGCGCGGCGCGGCATCCATCCGCCGCTTAATCTGCTGCCGCAGGGCGAGGCGCTCGAGCGCGTCAGTCGCCTCCAGACCCTGAAGCTGATCACGCTCGCCCCCGAACTTGACGGCGCGCTCGACGCGATCCGTGCTCTGACCGCCAATGGAATCGTGGTCTCCATCGGCCACACCGACGCGACCTATGAACAAACCCTGGCCGCGATCGACGCAGGCGCCCGCATGTTTACCCATCTCTTCAACGCGATGCCGCCGCTGCACCATCGCAGACCCGGCGCGGTGGGCGCGGCGCTCTCGATGCCCACGGCGCGTGCGGCGATTATTCCGGACGGCGTGCACCTTCATCCGGCATTGTTCGACACGCCGAACCTCAATCCCGTTATCACCACCGACCGGGTTGCTCTCGCCGGCACCGACGGCGCCCCCATGCCGCTGTTCGGAGGACTGATTAAAGAAGCGCATACTGCCGGCGGCGCCGCACGACTTCCCGACGGCACCCTCGCCGGCAGCGTGATCACGATGCTCGACGGCCTGCATCTCACGTCAAAGCGGTTGCTCGGCAAAGGCTGGTCGCTCAACGGCGTGCTCGCGGAATATGGCGAAATGTCGGCGTTCGGGCCGTCCGCGATCCTCGGCCTTGCCGACCGCGGCCGCATCGAGTCCGGCTGGCGCGCTGATTTGATTGTTCTCGACCGCGATCTGAATTTAAAGGCCGTGTTCGTCGGAGGCCGCGAACTCGACTGAGTTTCGGCGCGCGCCGCAACAGCGCGCACTCCAATCCCTTTCACCGAATCGACCGGAGTCCCCATGGCGCTCAACCAGGCATGCCTCGGCAAAATTTATCCGCCCATCACCACCGAGGTCACGCTCGACGCGCTGCAAAATTACGCGCGCGCCTGCAACGACGACAACCCACGCTACTTCGATGCGAGCGTGCCCGGCGGAATCGTCGCGCCGCCGATGTTCGCCGTGGTCGTCACCTGGCTCTCCGTCATCACCGCAATGACCGATACCGAGTTGCATGCCGACCTGCTCCGCCTGCTGCACGTCGCCCAGGACATCGAATTTCTCGCGCCGATTCGCGCGGGCGACTCGATCGCTTCAACCGGCAAGATCGCGTCGATCGAAACGCATCAGAACGGCGAGACGATGGCGCTCGAACTCGAAGCGCGCGACACTCGTGGCCAAGCGGTCACCCGCATCGTCTTCACGGTCTTCATTCGCGGGCGGCGCACTGCCGGCCCGGCAGCCGAAGCAAAAGTGGACGAAGCAAGCCCGGACCATGGCGGCGATCGCGGCGCCCCGCTCGTGACCGTCGCGCAAACCATCGACTCGGATCAGACCATGCGCTATGCGGAAGCTTCCGGCGACCGCAATCCGATTCATGTTAACGCAAATATAGCCAAAATGGCGGGCTTGCCCCGAATCATCGTGCACGGGCTGTGCACTATGGCCTTCACCGCGCGGGTCATGGTTGACGCGCTTTGCGGCGGCGACCCCACGCGCCTCAAGCGGCTGGCCGTGCGCTTCTCGCGCCCGGTCCTGCCCGGCGACACCATCACCACCCGGGTCTGGGCCGCCGGCGATCGCGACGGGCGGCAATTGTTTGCCTACGAAACCAGCAATTCCGACGGTCTCGCGGTGATTCGCGGCGGCGTCGCCGAAGTCACACCCTAGCCATTACAGCCGCGCACTCCGCGATGCGAAAAATCGTCATCGGCCTCTCGCTCCCGTTAAGCGGCGAATTTTCCGCGACCGGTTTGCAAATCGAGGCGGCGCTGCGACTGTTCGCGAACGACATCAACGCGGCCGGCGGTATCGACTTGGCGGGTGAACGCTGCGACCTCGAGTTCGAGTATCGCGACGATGCCAGCCGCCGCGATCGGACGCGCGAAATCTACCGCTGGCTCTGCTTCGAGCGCCGCGTCGATCTCATCTTCGGTCCCTACTCGACCGCTCTCACCCGGGTCGCCGCGAAGGTCGCCGACGAAGCCGGGATGCTCCTCATCAACCATGGCGGCGCCGTCGACGATCTCTACAATGACGACCTCTACAACGGCGTTCGCGCAGGCGCGCATCGACGTATGATCGTCGGCATCCTGAGCTCCGCAAGCGATTACATGATGGGCTTTGTGCGCCTGCTCTCGACGCTCAAGTTCTGGCGCAAGCGCCTCGCCATTGTCACGGCAAAAACCCCCTTCGCGCGTGCGGTCGCGACCGGCGCCGAGCGCGAATCCAGGCAGCGACGCATGTGGCTGCACGGCGTGCGACTGCGTCTCAAATACTCGACGAGTTTCGATTCCGACCACACCCCCGGCGCGCTCAGAAGCGCATTGCGCCGCAATCGCATCAATGCGGTTATCAGCGCCGGCAGCTACGAACATGACCTCGCGATAATGCGGCTGTGCGCCGCGCACGAGGCCAACATACCCGTGCTCGGATGCGTGGCCGCGGGCGTTGCGCGCTTCGGCGCCGATCTCGGGGACGACGCCGAGGGCATCGTCGGCCCCAGCCAATGGGAAGCGGACGCCGAAATCATTCCTCAGATAGGACAGTCCAGCCGTGACTTCGCCCACCGGATGCGCACGCTCGGCGCCCGCGATTGTGACTATCCCGCCGCACAAGCGTATGCTGCGGGACTGGTCACTCTGGCCGCCCTGCGCGCGACCGGCTCACTCGACCACGCACTCCTGCGCAGCGCCCTGTCGAACCTGCGCACAACGACACTGTTTGGCGATTTCGCGATTGACCCGGTTTCCGGCCGCCAGGTCGGTCACAAGATGTTGCTCGTGCAATGGCATCGCGGGCGCAAAGTGCTAATCGACGCCGAGCCCGACCCCAATGCGGGTGCGATCGAGTTTCCGTCGGGCTGGCGCCTCGTGCTCGCTTCGATGCAATATTTTCGCCTGAGCCGCCGCGATGGCGATGACGAGCACTCGCACGCGCGGGACCGTGGAGATGAAACGGACGAAATCGACGATGACGAAAAAGATTAGCCTGAGGTGCGCGCGCGCACACCCGCATTACGCGGTCGGCCTGATGTCCGGGACCTCACACGATGGCGTGAGCGCCGCACTCGTCACCATCGACGATCGCCGCTCTCCGTAGGCGCGGCGCGAGAATCGCTAATGTGGGATCACTGAGCTTACCGGCTGTGCGGTCGCGCTGAAGTAGATCAGATAAGCGAGGCCGCCGACCGATATCAGCAGCAAGGGATTCACCCGCCGCCACATCAGCACGCTCAGGGTGGCCACCGCGATCGCAAAGCTCATAATATTGTGGATCGAAAGACGCGCGATCGCGTAGGTCCCGGAGAGCATCAGCCCGATCGCGATCGGCGCCATCGCGCGCTGAATCGACTGGCGCCACGGCGAACCCGAATAGCGCAACCACATCCGGTTGGCGAACAACGTCAGGATGCAATCCGGCACGAAGAAGGCGAAGGCGACAATCGCCGATCCCAGGTATCCAGCCACCCGGTACCCGATCACCATCACCATCAGCATGTTGGGCCCGGGCGCCACCTGGCCCAAACTATAGATGTCGCGAAATTGCTTGTCGGTAACCCAATGATACTGGCTCACCGTCATCCGCTGCATTTCGGGCAGCACCGCGGTGCCGCCGCCGACCGCGAGGATCGAGAGCAGTGCAAACACCCATGCCAGGCTGATCAGCTTGTGCATCGCCCCTCAATGCCGCCAGTGCGATCGATGCGAAAGAAACCGATCGCGCAGATGCGAAAAGCGGTCGGCGGTTTCGACCGCGCCGCGCGGCCGATAAAGCCAGATCGCCAGCGGCCCCAGTGCCAACAGCACCCAGCCGAGCGAAATCCCATAAACGCTCACCGCGATGAATGTCGCCGCGATGATGATCAGATCGACCGGCCGCACGAATTGCTTATGCCCCAATTGCAGCGTCACCGTCAGCAGCAGACCCACCGCCGATGCCGCAACGCCCACCAGAAAATGATCGAGGCTGAGATTGTGGCGCTGCTGTTCCCACAGCACGCCGAGCGTCATCATCACCACCATCCCCGGCAGCATCAGCCCGATCACCGCGACCGTCGCGCCGACGGCGCCGCGCATCCGATCGCCCACGATCACGCTCATGTTGACAGAGTTCAGGCCCGGCAGCGTCTCGCTCACCTCCAGCGCATCGAGGAAATCGTCGTCGTCGAGCCAGCCGCGGTCCCGCACCAGGTATTCGCGCAGATACGCGAGCACGCCACCGCCGAAACTGATTGCGCCCGCGGTCAGGAACACTTTGAAGAGTTCGCCGAGTTGCGGACGGCTCCGCACTGTCGCGCCGGCATCATCCATTGCACCCGCGTCATTCATGGCTGACGACCGGCGTCTTTCCCATGCGATATATCATCGCAGTCTTGGTCGTCCCGAGCTCTATCCATTCGGGCGCCTGGCTTTGTAATCCCAGGTAGAAGGCCTCCGACAATTCCTTGGGCTTGCCTCGAAAATCCTCCGGCGAATGGAACTTCAGCTGATAGCCATACTCGCCGATGAAGTATTCCTGCGTCATGCGGTTGCGCCAGATCGCCAGCGTGGCCTTGGCCGTCAGGTTACCGCCGAAATCGATTTCGCCGAAGTTGACCAGCACCTCTTCGATTGCGATTCCATTGACCACCGAGAGCGCGGTCCTGGCCTTCGCGCCCGTGCGCAGCAGCGCCGGAAAGACCTCGCAGATGGTCTCGAAGCTCTGCGTGATCATCGTGTTCGGCGTGTCGAGTTCGCAGCCGTGCGAGTAGATAGTGCGCATGCCGCCGAGCTTGTCGTACGGTAGCAGGATCTCTTCCTTGAGCTTGACCACGTTGAGGCACGGCAGCAGCGGCCGCACATCGACCTCGGCCACCGCCTTGAAATCGGGACCGCGAAATTTAAGCGTCAACTCGTATTCTGGTTGCGGCACTCCATCGCCGTAAAATGTCCGCCGGCGCAGGATGAAGCCGTTGTTGTAGAGCCGGAACTTCGGCGTGTCGAAGAAGATCACTTCGCGCAGGTGCGTCTCCATCGGCTTGCCGCGCTTGCGGATCGCAATCCCCAATGACTTCGCGGCGCGCCGCGTCACCTTCCAGAACTTGTGAAACTGCTGCGAATGGCTGAACTGATCCGCACGCAGCAGTAGCTTGTATTCGCGGTACTGAAGAACGTCGTGATGAACGATTGATTGGCCGTCGGGGTGGTGGTTGGTGATAAACGTGCTCATGCGGCTTTCATCGCGCTCTTCGACCGCGGCCTCGCGCACCCACGATTACGCGGCCGGCGATTGATTCTAACCAGGGGCTTCAAGCGACGCTCTACTTTTTCGAGAATCGAGCTATCAGTATGCCGGTTGAGCGTCAATTGTTTCCCCGGTTTCCGCCGTGGTCATGCGCGGCCATCCGCTGAGACCGCTATGCGCCTGCGGTCCGCACGAATCCCGCGACTCGCGCGCGACCGATTGCGCGCCGCGTCGCCGGCTCGTTTCTGCCCGCATCGCCACGACCTCCCTTGCCCGACACTCTTGCGGAGACTCGCCGTCGGCGCAATAATTTCAGCCTCGGCGGACGCATAGCTCAGCCCGGTTAGAGCACTTGCCTCACATGCAAGGGGTCCCAGGTTCAAGTCCTGGTGCGTCCACCAGATAAACCCCGCGAAAGATAAGAGTTTTTTGTACTTTAGTTGAGAGCAGCCTTTGTATCGGTGTCCGACTGTGGGGACTTTTGTGGGGAGTCTCCATCAAAAACGCTCCCATTGGGCGACTGTTCGAGTGTCGCAATTGCCGCCTGCTTGGCCTGATTCCGTATATGCGAGTAGCGTTGCAGCATCGAACGCGAAACGTGGCCTGCGAGGCTCATAATCGTCTGCTCACTCACGGTCGAATTTTCCGCCAGCCGCGTGATGAAGGTGTGCCTGAGATCGTGCCATCGATAGGTAACCGCCGCTAAGCGGCAGGCATCCTTCCAAGCTTTTTTCCACTCGCCTATCGGTTGAGCAGGATCGACATTGTAAAGGTGGGGCTTGCGTTTATTCCCAAGCATGCCTATCGCATGACGCGGGAATACGTAGGCGTCAGGGTCAGCATCGGGAAAGCGCGAGAGCCAAAGCGTCAACGCTGCGCATGCCCGCCGCGTGAGCGGGATACTTCGGCCGGTCCCGGCTTCCGTCTTCGACTTCGGAACGGTGAGAAATCCTCTTTCGACCACGCCATCGCGCCACGTGAGGTTTAGATCGCGGCGGCGAAGCGCGCGCACCTCCGCAGCACGCAAGCCAGAGTCGAGCGTGATCGCGAAGAGAGGGAAGAGTGCGGGTGAACGACTTTGTCGAATCGCGTCTGTAAGCTTTTCTTCATCCTCGCGACTGAGCGCGCGGCCTACGTCCTTCCGCTCCCTGAGCATTTCGACGCCATCGGCAATCGTCCCCCATAGCCGGTACGCTTTTAGGGTTACGCGGAGCGCTCCGACTTCGAGATTGATTGTGCGAGCCGCCATGCCTTCGCGAAGGCGCTTGGCTTGGTACGCTGCGATATCTTCGGGAGTGATATCAGAGACCAGCCTCCCCCCAAATTCCTCCGTTACGGGCTTGAGCGCGAAGCGGTATAGCTCTGCCGTGTTCCTGGCGCGGCGGGCGCGCTTGTCTTCGAGCAATCGTTCAGCCGCGACCTTGAACAGGGGTATTCGCTTCGGCTGCGAGATGCGATTGATACCAATCTCCAATTCGCGCCGACGCTGCATCTCTGCTTGCTTCGCGATCGTCTTCGAGGTTGTGCGCGCGGACTCGCGGATGCGCGCGCCGTTGAAGTTGAATTCGTACCACCACACCTTGCCGCGTCGAAACACGCTCATTTCTTTGTTCTCCCTTCCAACTTGAGGTAGCGGTTGTATTCGTACTCGGTTTGTTTAGCGCGCGATTTCCGCATACGCCGCACATCATTGCAGGACTTGGAGCAAGCCCTTTTGTCCTTGCGGACGGCATAAAAGAAGGCGCCGCAGATTTCACATTTGCGGATCCGATCAATCTCGGCTCTTTCAAGCGCGGCGATAAAATTGTGGTACGGATCGCGAGTCGTTATTGCGATTCGGCCGTCTTGTTCGGCGAATTCGACAAATGAACCAGGAATCTCAATCGTCCTAACGCCAGTCCCGCTCGTAAAAAACTCGAAGCCGGCAGCAACGCTGTAGACAAAGCAGTACGCCCATTCGTCAACTTTTTCTGGATCGGCACCGAAGCGTTTGGACGGAAGCTCAACAACTTCATAAACGTCGGCCAGTACGTTGCCCCATTGACGGCCCGGCTGGACTTCCAAGGTAAGCGATGTGCTCACCGCTAAGCGGTCTTCATCGTCAGCGGCCTCGGGTGCTTTCAGGCGGCCATCAAGCCGGCGCAAGGGCGAACCCTCGCTCGCCAAATTTGCAACCGACAGCCATGGCTTGAGCCGTTCGTTGCATTTTAGCGGCGAATCTCGCTCTGAAACTGTAACCTCCTTTACGGTAGTTGCATTTCGACTGCTACTTTCGTCATAGATGTGTTTGGAGGAATCTGCTACTGCCGTCGATAAAGTCCCACTTGGACGCTTGGTTTGCGCTCGAACAGTCCGCATAATACTGGATGTTAATCGAGATGCCTGAATATATCAAGTGTAACGGAGTTACATGTATGGCTAAGAATAACGTTGAACTGTTGTCAATTGCGGATGTGGCGGCCCGGCTCGGGCTCAAAGCGGTCACAATCCGCCAATGGGCGAACGCCCGCAAAGTGGCCCGAGTGAAACTCGGTCGGCGAGTACTCATACCGGCAAGCGAAGTTGAACGGCTCATCGAATCATCTACGATCCCCGCTCTGCCGTCGCGCGACGCGAGATGAGCACTGACGGCCGCATGCTCCGCGCGGCGCTGGCCTATGCCGAGCGCTTCGGCTTCGCAGTCTTCCCTTGCAAGCCGTGCGGAAAAGAACCGCTTACACCACACGGATTCAAAGACGCGACGAACGGTCCCGCACAGATCGATGCATCGTGGAAACGCTGGCCAAGCGCAAATGTCAGCATCGCTACCGGAGCAGCATCAGGTGTTGTGGTGCTCGACGTGGACCCCCGGCACGGCGGCGATGAAACGCTCGCGGCGCTCGAAGCAGGACACGGCAAGCTCCCCGACGCTCCCACGGTACTAACCGGCGGCGGCGGGCTGCATCAGTACTTCAAGCATCCCGGCGACGTGATCCATAACAGCGCTGGCACAGCACTCGGGCCCGGACTCGATATCCGGGGCGATGGCGGTTATGTAATCGCTCCTCCATCAATTCACCCGAACGGGAAAGAATATCTTTGGGAAGTTTCGTCGCGCATCGACGAAGTACCGCTCCCCGAACTGCCCGCATGGCTGCTCGAACTGCTAACGCGGCATAAGCCAAGCGGCAAGTCAGTGGAGCGCGTCGACGCTCCCGCTACATTCGAGGACGGCACGCGCAACGACTATCTTTATCGATTCGCCCGCTCGCAGCACGCGCGTCACAAGCTAAGTTACAACGAGCTTCTCCCTCTCCTCATCGCGGTGAACCAACAGCGGTGTAGACCCCCTCTCGATTCCTCTGAGGTTCAGAAGATCGCCACGAATGCGTATCAGCAGGGAGACCGCGCGGACTTCAAAGCACCCTCAGGCAACCCCGATGTCGAGCGACTGGCAGCGCTGCCTGCGCTGGAATACGACACGATCCGCAAGCAGGAAGCCAAGCGCTTGAGCGTGCGTGTCGATACGCTCGATGCGGAGGTCGAGAAGGAGCGCAAGCGGCATCAGGCCGAGCACCCTGAGCCTAAGCCATTGCCGCAGTGGGCACCGCCGCCCCAAGTGTCGCTCGAACCAGTTGACGGCGCGGGGCTGATTGCAGACATGATCGCAACGATCCGGCGCTTCGTGATGCTCGATGAGACTGCGGCCCTTGTGGCGTCACTCTGGGTCTTGTTTACTTGGGTGTTCGAGCACACGGCGGAGACCAATCCGTTTCTAAGAGTGATCTCGCCTACGCCGCAGTGCGGTAAGAGCACTTTGTTTAAGGTGCTCTCACGGCTTGCCCGCTGCGGCTGGATCGTGGCGAGTATCACGCCCAGCGCGTTCACCAGGACCATGGACCGCGAGCGGCACACCCTCTTCCTCGATGAAGGCGATGCGTTCCTGCACGAGAACGAACTGATGCGCAACGTGCTGGACGCGGCCAGCGATCCGGACACGGCGAATCACTCCTTGTCAGTCAAGTCGGGCGACGATTGGGCTCCGGTTCAATTCAACGTATACGTGCCCATCGCCATCGCGAGCATCGGCCGTCTGCGCAAAATGCACACGGTCGAGGACCGCAGCATCGCGCTTCATCTGAAACGAGCGACGCCTACGGAACTAAAGCAACTTGCAAAGGGCCGGCGCCGCGAGCTGAAGGCGGTACTGGAACCGCTGGCGGGGAAATGCGCGCGGTGGGCAGCCGATAATCTGGACACGCTGAACAATGTTGCTCGCCCGACACTGCCAGATCAGATGAGCGGCCGTGAACAAGACAAGTGGGAGCCACTCGTCGCAATCGCAGATGCGATCGGGCCGGACTGGGGCGAACGTGCCCGCGCGGCTGCGGTTAAGCTCTCGGGTGCCCGCGAAGACGACAGCGCTCCCCTCGGCATTGCGCTCCTCGCGGACATTAGCGGGCTGTTCGACGAAATGGCTACCGACAGATTTTCGTCGAAGGCACTTTGCGAGGCGCTTGCCGCGCTCGAAGGCCGGCCGTGGGGCGAGTACGGCAAGGCGCAAAAGCCCGTCACGCAGAACCAACTCGCACGCCTGCTCAAGTCCTTCCTGATCGTCTCGCACACGATCCGGCTTCCGGACGGATCGACCCCGAAGGGCTACACGCGCAGCGATTTCGAGGACGATTTTACCCGCTACCTGCCCGACTCAAAAAACCCTGAGGCCCCCATTTCTGGCAATTCCAACCGCCACAACGCCACAACCCAACGCGTACAAGGGGGAAGTGCCGATTTTCAAAGCGCAACAAAGGATGCTTGTGGCGCTTCCAAAAATGGCAGTTTCCCTAACGGAGAGAAGGACTGTGGCGGTGTGGCGGACCGGAGCGGCATGATGGATGCTGATCGGACATTTTCGAGCGCCAATGAGGCCGAAATTGACCGGCTGGCCGACGACGGCGACGAAGGGACCGAGCTATGAAAGCTGAAGCTCTAGTAACCGAGCTTCGCGCGGCCGGTATTAGGGTTATTGAACCCCGGCCAAACGGGAACCTGTACCTTGCGCCTAAGGCCCGCTTAACGCCCGCACTGATTGAGCGCGTCCGCGCGGCTAAAACCGTCCTGCTTGCCTACCTTAGCGCTGACGGCTGGCAATCTCCGCCCGAGCCTGGGCATGCGGCCTACAGCATTCTCGAAACCTGCGAGCGCTACGGCGTGGCAATGCGCCTGGATTCGGCGACAGGTGATCTAGTAATCGGCAAGGCGGGCGCCACGGCACACGAACCGACACAACCATGGCGCAGTTTAATTATCGCGCTAGAGGCTCACCTTGAGCCTGTGGCGGCACTGGTTCATGCGGGCTGGACGCTGAAGGCCGACATGCCGCGCAAGTCCGTCGCGTAAGTTAGACGGGAAGAACACGCGGGTATTCACCCAACAGTCGGCCTATGCAAGCTAACAAGCGCTAATCGGTATTGTCCTAGGTGATGGGAGCTAGGACACTTGCGGGACACTTAGGACAATTGATCAGTATTCAAGCGTTACGCTACCAGTTCGACCTGAATAAACGAGCCGGAAATCAGCCAACATTTCGCGCCCCACTATGGCAAGGTCCGATCCCAAATTGACCCCGATAAAGCGATGTAATTTCGAATAGGTGAGTTGTGGAATGGTGATCTGTGCCATATATACGGGGCGCCTTGCCGATCCGGTCGCAGTTCGAATTACCTGCCAATCAATGACTGGCAGGTAAAGGACAGCAACCGCGAGTGTATCCTCGATCAAGTTCCATTCCGAGCCAGTATCGAGGATCGAGTCTAGTTGACGATTTACAGGATTTGACGACTGCTGATTGTTGATAATTACTTCAAGGGCGGGCCCTTTTAGGATCAGTAGATCAAAGGTCCGGTGGCCACAATCCACGCTGGCCAATTTCGGGCGCTCCTCGTTCTACTGCGAATGAACCGTGGAGATGGAGTTGTACCTTGGAATAGACTCGCCGACTCTGCGGATGAGGGATGGGCTATCTCCGAAATGAAGGGCCGCTTTTCCTGCTGAATCAAAATCGTCATAAGCGCCCACAAGCTGACCGCCATGAAAGACCACGAATTTGCCCGCGTAGTCCTGCTCTAATGCGGATTTTCTTTGATCATAGGCGCGGATATCTTCTTCTGTAGGCATGGAATCGCCCTCTAAACAATCTCTGTATTCCATTGTAAGCCCCCATACAAGCCAGCGAAAGAATCTTTATTAACGCGGTCCCATCTTCCCGCCCCGAATCACGATCGGCCTGAATCGGCGATAGCCGGGGCGAAGCGCTGTCGGCAACGTTGGGCGTGGCATTGGCGGCACATCTGACGGCTCTAGCGACGCCTCGATAAGCTCCCCGATCGTCTAAATGTGATCGGTTGCGCCGAGCGCCATCGAGGGCGTGCAGCACAGCGTTTCGTGGACGCGGCGAAGGTCAGGCAGCAGAAACTAGCCCGCTCTACTGGACCCGCTCGACGATCGCCCCGGATTGCGAACTCGCGGAATTCTCGCAAGACTGCCCGCGTCCTCCTTTGGGTGATGAGCTTCACTTCTGGCTTTGACCCCGCGCCAAGCCGCGGACGATGCGCAGTTCGGCGGGGCTCAACTCGCTCAAGTTTTCGACGCGATGGATGCGCTCGCACGGGCACTTGAGAATGACCACGAGTGGCGGTTGCTTTGCCGCCTCATGCTGGCGCCTCTCTTCCCGACGCCGCGCCGCGTTGCGGCTTCGCGCTTCCCGAGCGCGTACCAAGTTCGCGAAACCCCGTGGCCGCCAGTAACTCGCAGACTTGAGCCCTGCCTTGCGACACCGCGCCCGCCGGGCCGTCTTTGACGTAAACGGTGGCATATTGAACAGTTAGCACATGTGCGCGCCATATTCCGCGTCAGGGTCAAGCCCACGCTCGACTTTTCCTTGAGCACCCGGAACCGAACGTGGGTTTTCGCACGCCCTCTGCTATATCTCAGCCCATTGGGACAGTGCTGGCGATTGCGGGGGAAAGAAACGGCAATGGAACGGAGAAGGCGGATTTCCACATACGCGATGGTCCTTGGTCTGCTTTGCGCCGGCGTGGTGCTCGCGGTGGGCCGTTTCGAGTGGTGGCGAGCAGGGGGCCGACTTGAAGCGCTTGAGACCACGTGCAAAGCGCAAGGTTTGCCGCCGCCCCCTCCGGGCGTTAAGTTTGTGCCGTCTCCACCCCCGGGCTTCAAGGTTGACAAGCCGGTTATGTCGCTAAAGGGTACGGCGGAACGTTCGCGTCCGTCCGAAAATGACATTCTCGCCGCGCCGCTCAAAGACCCCGACTTCGGCAAGCTCTCGCCGCAAGATAAGGTAATAGCGGTTCAGCGAATCCTTGCTACGAGAGACAAGGATTTCGCAAAGCTATCTCCTGCCGATCAGTTGAATGCCAGCACGAAAATTCTCCAGGCGCGTGGCGTCGATCTTCCCATTCCGGTCGGGGCAACCATCGACCCTCTGGCCGACGCGAAACGAATTACTGACTGGGACTTCGTGTGCGACGGTGAAGAACTCCATCGGCTCGCGGACGAACATCCGCTTTCCGGCATTGAGCCGCTTTCCGGCATCCAGGATGAAATCGAACAGACGTTCAACCGCCGCCAACAGAATTGGGAGAACACTTCTTTTTGGGCGCTGATTCTTGCGGTCGCCCTGTCACTGCCGCGTGTTTGGTATTTTCTGCTTGGCAGGATCGGCGAGCTGAGTGCCGCGATTCGAGGGACCCCTCGGCCGTGAAGACCGGCGAGGTTCTAATAATAGCAGGTGTGGTTACGATACCCGGTCGCCGTGGCGCTGGCTTTTCTCGTTGCAGATTATATCGAATCGGCGGTAGCCTCTGCCGTGGTCGGAATCGCACTCGGACTCCTCACAACCGGCATTCTGCTTTTGCGCCGAAGGGAACCTCGATAGCATGGTCGCACGTCCATTGCGGCACGCCGCTGCGCTCGCGCTTGTGGGCTGGTACTTAATGGTGCCGCCATATTCAGGCGGCGGAGAGGCGATTAATTCTTCTGCACCCCTAGCCAAGTGGCATGTGTACAAGTCGTTCGACTCCGCGACGGAATGCGAGCAGGCGCGCATCGCCATTCAGCGCGGGCGTTACGACGACAAAACTTTTACTCAAGCTGCCATATTGTCGGCTTGCATCCAGAGTGATGATTCACGTCTAGCAAAGTAAGCCACTCCTACCTGAACTGAGGACCTGGCCGGGCAAATTTAAAGGAAAGCACCCGTCATCGGGCGATGCCGCAGAAATGCCCCTGCGCTTGCGTCAGGAACCTCTAGGGCGGGCCTTCCCGGCCCGAAGCACGCCATTTAGCCTGCCGCGCCACCGGGCGTCCCGCTTGCGGAATTTTTTTCGCGTTGATCGCAACTTATCATAACCAATCGCCGACCCGCGCGGGGGGCCGCCCCTGCCCCACGGCGGGGTTTCGCTGTGGGGACTTTTGTGGGGACCCTAGACAAATATCGGCATCGCTCGATAGCAGCGTGGGCACGGCCGGAACACTCGAAAACCAGTGTCTCCGTTGATGTTGATGCATGCCGAACGCTACCAAGCGATACCGTTGCAAACGGCTATCCCACTACTCACATGCAAGGGGTCCCAGGTTCAAGTCCTGGTGCGTCCACCAAAAAAGCTTGGTGATTCAAGCCCTTTTTTCGCGGTACATGACTCGTCGAGTAATCTTCTGTGTCACAACTGTGCCAGTCTGATCAATTCGTGGAGGCACCCTTCGCTTCGTCGGCTGGGCGATGACCGTCCGCAATCGTCTGGCTGATAGCCTCCGCTTGGTCAGAGCCGCGTTACGAGACCGTTGAGAACCGGGCATCTCAGGGTTTCGCAACCTCTGCGGAGCCAGTCGTCGAGATCCATCCCACCGGGCCAGCTCGCGCAACCTTTGCCAGCTTGATTTTTCGCTCCGGCCAGCGGCGCCTTCAGCAGCTCGACTGCAGGTTCCTCGCCGCGCACCGACGGTATGCAGACGATTCCGTGATAGCATTCGCGACATCGCGCGAATGCTGAAGGTGTCGCGCAACACGATGCGGCTCAAAGGCGAAGAAACTCGTCCGCGCTACTTCTGTGCTCCGCAAAAACTCAACGACCATTGCGCTGACCAAAGGCGACGATCGAGTCCCAATAGCCCATTGGGCGCCTCTGTTCGTCCGGAATTTCAGGCTGATCGCGCGCGGTAAGATTTTCCGCATCATTGGTCCGGGAACCGACCGATACGAACATCCGCGAGCCGTCTTTGGAGAAGACGATATCGCGCGTCCAATGGCCGCCCCCGCGGAGACGGCCACCGGCTGGAATGGCGGCGACTATCGTTTGTCGTGGGCCGCGCGCGATGAGGTCGCCGTTGCGATAGGGAAAGCGCACACTCGAGATGACTTTCTACAATGGCAGGCAGTTTCCGCCCGACTATTCTGGCGACGTCTCTGCGGCCGAGCACGGCTCGTGGAACCGATCGCGCCGCACTGGCTACAAGGTGATTCGCGTGATCATCCGTGACGGAAGAGCGGTCGGCGAATACGACGATTTCATGACCGGATTCGTTGCCGACGACAGCGACGTGTGGGCACGCCCAGTGGGTGTCGCAGTTGGCCATGACGGCTCGCTCTTCGTCACCGAAGACGCGCACGGTACTGTATGGCGCGTTTCGTATAGCGGATCGCACTCACCTGTGCCGACGTCGGCGGCCCCAAGGATTGGGCCACGCCGCCACCGTCCGCATACGCGGTATTAACGGCTGGGTGAGTTTCGTGGCTCTTTCGCGGATGCAAGATCGGCGTTGCGTACCAATTCGGTTGGCAATAGACCTTAAGAATGAGACTTGAAGTGCGCGGCCTGCGAAACCAATGGGGCGTGTCGCCCTGGAATCGCACGAGTCCGATTGCGGTGACCGATTTTCGCAACGTCGGAAAGGATCCGGACGTCGTCATAATCGGCGCCGGACTGACCGGCCTCTCGACGGCCTATCATCTGGCGAAGCTGGGTGTACGAAGCGTCGTTCTCGAATGCGGTCTGATCGCCGACGGAGCGAGCGGCAGAACTGGCGGGTTGGTTCTGGAGGGCACGGCAGCCGGCATCCTGCAGCGGGTCGATTCATGTGTCGCCGGCCTCCGCAAATTGGTTGAGGTCGAGCAGATTGACTGTGGCTTACATCTTCCGGGTTGCTGGGAGATCGAGCATCGCCGCGACGATTCGGCATCCATGCTCCCATGGTCCGATGCCGGGGCACGTATCGCGATTGCCAAGGTGGTCGGCGGTGGAACGGTCGAGCCAGCGCGGCTGAGTATCGGGCTGGCTCATGCCGCCGCGGCCGCCGGTGCCGTGATCTGCGATCATGCTCGCGTTACAAAGGTCATTGCTACTCGCGATCCCGTATTGGAAATCGATCAGGATCGGCTTCATCCACGATGGGTGGTGGTTGCTTGCAACGCCTGGATCGACTCGCTGTTGGAGAACGCGCCATCTATCACGAGTTCTCTCACGTTCGCCTGCGCAACCGAGCCCCTTTCAGAACCCGCGTTACTCGAGCTGGGACTGGCCGAGCGAATTCCGTTCTATACGCGCGACCGTCCTTACCTGTGGGGACGCGTGACCGATGATCGCCGAATCATTTTCGGCACCGGCCTCGTATTCGCCTCATCAAGTGAGCTGGAAGGGATCGGCACTCGATCTCGCGATTTCAAGCTCGAGATCGATCGACTTCAGATTCGCGTACGCAACCTTCATCCGGCGCTCGCCAAGATCGAGTTCTCGAATTCGTGGGCAGGTCCGATCGCCTTTACCGAAGATGCGGTGCCGCTGTTAGGCGTTGTCCCTGGCTGTGAACGGATCCTGGTCGCCGGCGCCTATGCAGGACATGGCGTCGCACTGAGTGTCCGAGCCGGCGAGCTGTTGGCAAACGCGATCGCCCGCAACGAATCCCTTCCCACCTGGGGCGCGCTGAATCGCTAAATATATATCCGTCTGCGGCACGGACCACCTTTGCTTGGGGTCGCCGAAGTCCCCGTGCGCGATGGTCTCGATTGACGATTCACTGTCTTCGGTGCGGGTGTTTTGCCAACTCCCTGGCTATAAGACTTCGCTGACGCCGACCGGGCATCCGCTCTCCGCTCTATGTCGAGCCGAATGACACCGTCGCGATGGCGACCCCTAGCGTTGATGCGTGAGGATCTCGAAGAAATTCCGGTTAGTTGCTTGTTTCCAGCTCAAACCGGTAGATTTCGAGGCCGCTACGTCGGCTTGAGTTGATGGAGAAGGGCTCCGATGAGGAAGCATGCAGTGAGCTACATTTCGATGCAGCCCTTTCACGCGCGCTTGGGCACGATCATTCTCCGCACTAGCAGAGGAACCGCAATTGTTTATACTACGACAACAAAGGCGGGTGTAGACGATGGCCAGTTCATCTGAATATGTTCCCCCGAAAGTTTGGACTTGGAACAAGTCGAGCGGCGGCCGGTTCGCAAACATCAACCGTCCGATCTCAGGGCCGACTCACGACAAGGAACTGCCGGTGGGCGGCCATCCCCTCCAGCTCTATTCGCTTGGCACACCAAACGGTGTGAAAGTGACGGTCATGTTGGAGGAACTCCTGGCCCTCGGGCATGGCGGCGCGGAGTACGATGCTTGGCTGATCAAGATCGGCGACGGCGAGCAGTTCGGCACCGGCTTCGTCGCCGTGAACCCGAACTCCAAGATCCCCGCTCTAGTGGACCGGAGTGGCCCCTCGCCGATCCGCGTCTTCGAGTCCGGCGCGATCCTGCTGTATCTCGCCGAGAAGTTCGGCGAGTTCCTGCCAACGGAGGTGGGCGCACGCGCTGAATGCCTGTCGTGGCTGTTCTGGCAAATGGGAAGCGCGCCTTATCTTGGTGGCGGGTTTGGTCACTTCTACGCGTACGCTCCGGAGAAGATCGAATACGCAATCGATCGGTTTGCCATGGAGGTGAAACGCCAGCTCGACGTGCTCGACCGTTGCCTGGCGCAGAGTGAGTACATCGCAGGCGGCGCCTACACGATCGCCGACATGGCCATCTTCCCCTGGTATGGCTGGCTGGCGAAAGGCTGGCTCTATGGAGCCGCTGAGTTCTTGGACGTTCAAGACTACAAGAACGTCCAGCGCTGGGCTGACGCGCTCCTCAAGCGGCCGGCCGTAAAGCGGGGAACCATGGTCAATCGCGTCTACGGCGAGCCGTCGAGTCAGTTGCACGAGCGCCACGATAGCAGCGATTTCGATACTAAAACGCAGGACAAGCTCGTCGCGAGAATCGCGGGGACCTCTTGATTTGTGGGAAATCGGAAGTGTTGCAACTTTGAAAACGGTGACGGAGGGCTGATCCAGTTCGGCGTAACGTTGCACCAAACGCCAGATGGTCGTGTGATCCGCTTCCAGACCGCGCTCGGCGAATAACTCTTCGACATCGCGCAGCGACAGCGAGTAGCGAAGATACCAGCGCACGGCACACAGAATCAGCTCTGGCGCCGTCTGCCGCCACTTGAAGATTGCCGGTCGGGTCGCGTTCTTCACGGTCGTTTTCAGCCTACCAGGTAGCCCCGCCAAAGTTGCAACACACCCGTCTTGACGCACAGTGCCATACGAGGTACGTGATCTTCGCTAGAACCCTTCTCACCAACAAGGAACTCACAAGGAACTTAAATGAACGCGGCAGTCCGTATCGACCCTGAGACAGGCCTGAAAGTCTTCAACACGCGCGCCGCCAAGGCATCCGAAAAGATTGCCGGCAAGGGCTATTCCGTCGTCACCGATCAGAAGCTGACGGAGCT
>JBEKJC010000016.1:0-81605 GCA_050011435.1 Binataceae bacterium (SeqCode) | reverse complement strand
TTGCGTGCCCACGATGCGCAACTCGATCGCGCCGAAGGAAAACTTGACACGAAGCAGAATGCCGCCTAACTGACTATGCAGCCGCTACTCAATTCCAACAGCGCAACGGACATTCCCCGCGACGTACACTGCGGATGAGCTTGAGGCGCTGATCGATAAGTGGATTTACACGATTTATGCACATCGTTCGCACGCGGGACTACGCGGCCTGACACCATTCGAGAAGCTCGCCGAGTGGCAGGCTAAAGGCGGCAAGGCTAACCGGGTCGAGGATGAATCCTCGCTTTACGGATTATTGATGGAGCGTGGGATTCGCCGTGTTGGGAAGAAGGCAATTAAGGTTGATGGCTTTAATTTCACGTTGCCGGCTCTCGCGGCCTATCCCGGTGAAGAGGTCGAATACCGCCGCACGCCCGACGCCGGCAAGCTCGCAATCTTCTCAACGGAGAGGCCCGACGATCTGATCGGCATCGCCATCAACGATGAGTTGTTGGGGTCCGTCGAAAGACAGGTGCGCGCCCTCGAAGCCGGAAAAATCTACAAAGAGTTTACCTCCAATGTGCGTAAGACGGCACGCCGCCTGATCAAAAATGCGGGCGGATCTCCCGCCGAGATTTTGCTGAGCGCCGCGAGTCACGACGGCCGCGTCGAAGTCGCCGCGATCCCGTTCGTGACGCCAGCACTACAGGCGTCCGCGCGCGCGAATGAGGCCGCCGCCGCGATCGACGTATCGCCAGAATCGCGACGGCGTAATGTAATCCAGATGCCCGTGGTAATGCGCGAGGATGATCTGCCGGCGCGCCGCCGTGCCGACTATGAGCGGCTCCGACGCATACCGGAATCCGAACTGACCGGTTCGCAGCGGGATTGGCTCGCCATTTATGAGAACTTTGATGCCGTTGGCGTCCCGCTCGGAAAGGTAGCACTATGACGCCCGGTCGATTTGTGCTGAACAGCGTCGCCGCGGGGATCGCCAAGGCAGTTCAACGCGCCTCTCAGCTTCATTGCGAAATTGGTTCGTCCGCGTTCGTCGTAATTACGGCGCCGCTCGGCGCTGGCCTGACTGTGACGATATATCAGGCCGTTTCGATCCATGGATGGTTGCTCGTGGAGATACCCGCCGATCCGAACGCGCGGTCATTCGCAAATTCTCTCTATCGTGCCGCCTTTGCTACCGACTGCGTTTTGTTCGGCAGCTCGCACACCATCGACGCGGCTATTCGTGAACTTCGCAAACTTCGTCAGGGGGGCTTGAGCGGACCGCTTCTCGTACATAACGCAGATCGTGTCACGCCAAAGATTCTTGACCAATTGCTCGATATCGGTGATTTGACCGGCTTCCCGATCGTCCTTTGCGGCAGTCGTCGCCTGCGTCAACTGATCATGTCGGCACCGCCCGGCAGTCTCTTGGAAAAAGCAAAATCGCGAATCGTGCTCGATGTTGATTTGCCGGGTCCGTCGCTCCAGGACGCGCTGCTACTGGCGGAGGAACTGGCGACTATCCAGATCGGCGCCGACCTCGTGGAGTATCTATTTTAAAAATCCGGCACGTCGGTACGTGCGCTCTTGACCCAATTTCGGGCCGTCGAAGAGGTTGCGGCAGTGCTGAAGCTCGATCGTATTGGTCTGCCCCACTGGCTCGAATTGTCGGGCGAATCGGAAACTGCTGAGCAGCGGAAAATGACCGCGCCGAAATCCTCCAAGACGATCACGGCCGGCCGATCCGAAGTTGCGCTTAATACACCGATTATAGGTGCCTCAAAGGTCGCATGAACGCGTACCGGAAAAGCGATCATGCTGGGGCGCGCCGACGAGCGGCCTTGGCGAAAGTGCATATCGGCAAGACGCTGCTCGGCTTGGACGATGACACCTATAAGAGCGTGATCTCTCGTGTTTGCAAAGGCAAGACTTCCGCGGGCGACCTCGACGAGACTGAACTCGGGACACTGCTCGATGAGTTCAAGCGGCTTGGTTTTCGCGAGGGAGACTCCTATACGACGAAGCTCTCCGATTTCTCTGATTCCGAGCCTCAGATGCGGCTCATCCGCGCGTTGTGGTCGGACTGTCACGCCGCCGGCGCGATCCGCGATTCATCGGAAAAGGCGCTGCGGCGATTCGTTCAGCGCAGCACGAAAGTAGATTCCCTTCGATGGCTCTCGGCGGTCGAGGCGAACAAGGTGATCAAAGGCCTGAAGGTGATGAAAATGAGGGCAATGCACAAATGATTGGCAGAGATGTCGCGATGTCACAGAGCTTGAACCAAGAGATCGCCTGCGTAGCAGAGCAAGCCCGGCGGGCGCGCGAGCTGAACGAAAACATCCACAGTGAGAGCCTGACCCGCGTGGCGAAAGAGCGGGCCGCCAACGAGCTATTTCCTCTGGTCGAATTGATAGCGGCCAGCGCGGAGCGGCTTGAGCGGATGGTGCAAGCCGAGGGCGAGACCGACCCGAAGCCCTGCTGGTACTGTGGCCAGTCGCAGAATCCGACGCAAAGCGATCTCGAAAAGCATATCGAAGCGGCAGCGCAAGGCGCGGGCGGGGCGGGCTGGCCGACCGATGTGTTCGTGGCGCGGATGCGCGTCGCGCTGAGCATCGGCGACAGGCTCATTTGGATCGGCGTGGGGTTCGTGCAGGTCCGTCGGCGCGACGGACGCATCGAGAGCATCTATCGCCAGGACGCATGATTCTTTGGGTACTCAGACGAAATTCAAGGTCGAATTGTTGCCGCCGGCAGTGCGCGAGGAAATAGACAAGGGGCTAATCACGCGCGATTTTCACAATTCGCACAAGCTCGCGGCGGATATACGGGCGCGCGGCTTCGACGATGTTGGCGATCGCGCGATGCTCCGGTACGCGAGGAAGCTTCAACGCGAGCGGAAAGCGGAGCTATTAGAGCTGGCGCGCACCAGCATGGCTGCGGAATTGGAAGCTGCGCATAAACGGCGGAAACTAGCACTTCAATAGTCAGTCAAATCAGGTCGCGTCAATCGCGAGGAGGATTTCGCAAAATGGCCGCTACACCGAAAGTGAGAATCAAGCCCGAACGCCGACAGGCCGTTCACGAATTACCGGAGCAGGTCGCGCGGCGGATTGCCGCGAGTGAAGTCATCGTGAGGCCAGCTTCGGCCGTCAAGGAGCTGATGGAAAACTCGCTGGACGCCGGCGCGCGCTCGATATTGGTCGAAATAGTCCGTGGCGGCTCAGGGCTTGTCGCGGTTGCCGACGACGGATGCGGAATGGCGCGCGAGGACGCGATCCTTTCGTTGCGCGGTCACGCGACTTCAAAAATACGAAGTGCTGCCGATCTGACTGCGATACGGACGCTGGGCTTCCGCGGCCAGGCGCTCGCCTCGATCGCCAGCTTGGCAAATATGCGGATGCAGACCCGGCTGGAGCCCGATCCGGAAGGGATCGAGATCGCGGTTGAGGCTGGCAATGTAGCAGTGCATTCGCGTGCGTGTGCGATGGCGGCGGGGACGCGAGTCGAAGTCCGTTTCCTCGAAACGTGGCGCAAATTCCTCAAGAAGCCTGCCACCGAGCAGGGCGCGATCGACGATACCTTTAAGCGCGCGGCGCTCGCCAATCATCATGTAGGTTTCACGCTCATAGCCGAGGGTCGCACCGTGTTCGAACTGCCGCGCGCGATTTCGGTACTCGAACGATTCCGTCAGATATTCGGGCCGGCACTGGCGGCAAAGATGGCTGCCTTTGACCTTGACGCCGCCGGTATCCACGCGCGAGGGCTGCTCACTGTCGGCGGCAAGTCATTTCCCACTCCCCAGAGGATATTCACGTTCATCAACGGCCGCCCGATTCGCGACCGGCTTGTGACTCATGCAATCGAGCAAGCGTGCGCGTCATTTATCCCGCCCGGACGATATCCGGCAGCGGTTCTCTTCGTCGATCTGCCGTGTGAGGACGTGGACGTTAACGTACATCCGATGAAGGCGGAAGTTGTCTTTCGCAGCCCCGGCGCTGTGTTCGAGGCTGTATATTCTGCAATACGCGACAAGGCGGATGATCTCGCTCGCTCGAAGGACGATCCGAGCACGCCGGTCGCAAATCCGCATTTAGATTCGTCCGCCTTTGCGCGCCGATACGGCGCCGACGCGGAGTCGAAGGTCATCCGAATCCTGAACGGGGAGGGTGAAGATAAGCTCCCGCCACGGCGGAAAAGCGCGAACAATGTAATTCCTTTTCGGGTCCGCCCGGAGACGAACTGAGTACGACGAAACAGACAAGGACTAGGTTGGGGGTGAGGTGAGGGTGATGACGGAAAAAGAAATGAAGCGCGTGAAGGTTGTCGAGGGTGAAGCGCCGTGCCTCGCGCTGGCGCAGAAGATCGCAGCCCTTTCAGCAGCGATCTTGGCGCCTGAGTTGGATCCACAGGTCGCCACTGAGTCGAGGGTCCGCGCGATCGTCGGCTCGGTGCGCGCGCATCCGAGCAAAGAGACGCAGGCGCTAGCGATGATCGAAGAAGCTGAGAAACCCATTCTCGACGCTCTGCGGCGCGGCGATTACAGCGCGCTCGGGCAACTGCTCGATCGGTTCGATCAGAAGTACCGGTACGCCGGATTAGCCACGCCGGCCGTCGAGCCGACGCCGCGCGAGCTGTACGCGAGAATCTTTGCTCGCTGGGGTTGGTCGGGTGAGGAACTCGACGCCGCGATCGTGCGTATCAAGCCCGGAGCGCGGGTGAAGGTGGATTGGGATCGTTTCACGGTTGGCGACCGGACCGTCAGCCGCGAATCGGTCCGGCTCGGACTGAAGCCGCGACGTTCCAGCGATTCAGACGCCGCCTGGCTTAACCGTTTCCCGCAGATGAAACGCGCAATCGTGGACGGCGGCGATATCGTGTTTGTCGGGACGGGAAGTCTGTAGTCGGTGCCGTCAGGGATGGCCGCCGGGGCGCATGGGGCGCCCGGCAAGGCGTCACGTTACGCCAAACTGAGGGTGTGGGATGGGGTGCGGAAGTTGCGGGGCTACAATCGACAATCCACGGGTCGGGCAAAAATTCTGCAAGCGAAGTTGCCGTCAAAAGGACTGGCGACGTGTCCATCCGCATCGCAAGCGACCGGTGCGGGCGCGACGACCGGGATGGTCCGCGATGGCGAAAGCCGTGTTCGGCGGCATGATTTTTTGAAGGTCGCAATATGATGACGCCGGCTGAGCAGCGCGAGGCGCTCGACGAGGTTTGCGGAAAGCTCACCGGCGCGATCCGCACGATCGTGGTCGCACCGGGCGAGGTGGCCGTCGCGACGCTCGAACGTATCCGGGCCGATACCTACGCGCCCGATGTTGCCGAGCACGCCATCGACCAGCTCCGGGAACTCGCGGAAGCTCTCGATCGAAAATTGGCGTCGGACACCCAGGCGATCGCGAGGCTCGGGAATACGCTGCTCGGCTTTGAGGTGCGCCTCGGTCAAATGTCGCGGCGATACATTCGGCCGGAGCGTGCGTGATGGCGAAAGTGATGGTTCCGAGTCGAGCGGCGCCGATGGCCGATGACGTGGAAAGGCTCATCAGCGCGATGGCGCGCTACATCGTCGCGCAGCGCGGCGAGTGGGCGTTTCCCGACCTTTTGATCGACCTGGTGCTCGAACACTTGGAAGCAAGGAAACAGGAACGGTGTCGCGGCTGCGGGCTTTCGATCATGCAGCACTCGATCGAGTTCTTTGAAAACGGGATCGACCACAATTTTGAACGGGCGGTGAGGTAACAAAATGCAGTTAGGCGGAATGGCGATTGCGACTGGTGCAATGACGGGCGCGCGGGTGAGTCATGCGATGGCGCCGACCGGGATGGGCCTCATCCTGATTTGTGGCGGCAAAGACGCCAGCGGCAACGTGCTCGCAACCGCCGAACTCTATGTGGTGGGCACCGGCCAGTGCATCGCGACCGGCTCGATGAATACGCCGCGCTACGGGCATAGTGCAACGCTCTTGACTGACGGCCGCGTGCTAATCGTCGGCGGCCAGACGAGCGGCGGCGGCTACGTCGCGACTGCCGAATACTACTACCCTCCGACTGGCGTGCCCTTCCCGCCCGCGGCGGTCGGCCGATTCGTGTCGGCGCTTACCGGATTAACGTCGGCGCGCGCCGGCCATCACGCCGTGCTCACGCCCAACGGCCAAGTGCTGATAGCAGGCGGCGCGGATTCCGGCGACGTGGCGTTGGCACTGACTGAGTTGTACGTCCCGGCGATGGCGAGTGAGATGGCCGGTATCTCGCCTTTTTGAAGAGGTTTTAACGATGGCTAAAAGTGAGTACGTCCTCGCTGTCGAGGAGCTGCTCGCGCTGATGGAAAAAGTTGAGCAGCCGATCCGCGATTCGATCGCGACGTTGGAACGAATGCGCCGATTGCGCTTCCGGTCGCCTATCAGGGAGCGGGAAGCAGCCGCGCAGGTGCGCGAGGCGATCGAAGTGCTGGCGCCGTTCGCCAAAAAATACAACCTCAGCGACATCGCCGCGCAGTTCCGCAGAAGCGAAGAGATCGCGCGAGCGGCGGCGAAGGAGTCTTAAAAATGATTTCCGCAAATACTGAGTGGATCGAATTAATCCCAGCGGGCACCTTCAGCACCAATGACGGGCGCGGCCCCTTCTGGAACGACAAGCCTCAGCAGGTGATTCAATTGAGCCGGGAATTACTCGCGGGCGGCCTCCCGATCGATTTTGACCATGCGACCGATCGCGCGGCGCCACAGGGATTGCCGGCGCCGGCGGCCGGATGGATTCGCGAGTTCCGCATCGTCGCAGGTGCGATCCAGGGTCGCGTCGAATGGACCCCGCGCGGCGGCGCCGCGCTCAAGGGGAAAGAGTATCGGTTCGTCTCGCCGGTATTCGAGTTCGATCCGGCCGCCGGGACCACCGCCGGCGTCGATAGCGGGCGTGTGATACGGATTCGGCGCGCGGCGCTGACGAACAATCCGGCGTTGTCCCAGTTGCCGGCGATAGCCGCGTCGCGCGTCGAGCTGACGGCGATGGAAAGGAAAATCTGCGCCGACATGGGTACGTCCGAAAAGCGACTATGCGGCGGCGAAGGCGCGGCGACAGAGTGTCGCCGGCGCGAGCAGCATCACTGTGGCGCAGCGCATCGAGCAGATCGTCCGCGAAGTCGCAGAAGAACGGCGTCTGCGCGGGACGCGGCAGGTCGCGCTGTCGGCGGACGAGAAGAAAATATGCGCCGCGTTCGGCACGTCGGAGAGCAATTATTTGGCAGCGAAGGCAGATCGTCTGAGAGGGGGGACAAAACACATGACCCAACGAATCTTTGCCGGCGTAGCTCTCACAGATGATCAACTCGCGATCTGCCGATCGATGGGCACCGACCCGGCGGTTTTCGCCGCGCGGCTGAAGGATCGTCTGGCCGGCAAACTGCTGATCCTTTCGTCGCAAACACAGGGGGAAAACGGGCCAAGTGGAATCATCGGGCCGCCGATTGTTGCCGAGGCCTTCCAGGAACATCGCGACGAGATAGAGGATACGTCCATCGACAGTCGCCGACTGGTGATGGAGGCGCGGAAATCGATCGATGAGTTTTTGGCGAAGTCGGGCGGCCCGGATGGTTGGAAAGTTTTGGCGCGTGCGGCGGCGCTGTTGGTGGGCGCGCTCGATCGAGTCGCGCCGGCGTATGCCGACCGGGTGAATCCTCGGGCGAACACGCCCGGCAGATCAGATAGCCAATGGCTATGAAATGGAGTTTGGACTGTTGCTGCTCGCGCAGGCCATGCTCGAGCAGGCGATCGCGGATTGGCGCGTCGGATTCGGGAGGCCGGAGTGGTCGCCGCGCGGGCGGTTGTCGGCGGAGGCGGCCGACTGGCTATTTAGCGATGAGCGCCGTGCGACCTTCACATTCAAGGACGCAGCCGATGTGCTCGGTGCAGAAGTGAATTGGCTCCGCGCGATGATCCGAGCGGAGCATGGAGGGGCGGGCTGATGGCAATTAAACTTTTCGAACTCGGCTTCGTCCTTAAGGCGATCACTACCGGGTTTAGCGCCGCCATGAAACAAGCTGGCGCGCAAATCGAAGCCCTCAACAGCACCGCGAAGATGACCGTACCGTTGCGCGAGTTATCGGGGACGCTCGGGATGATCGGCGGCGGTGCGCTCGCGGCAGCGGCAGCGATCGCGTTGCCGTTGAAGAGCGCCGTCGAGGGCTATGAAGAACTGCAAGATCACGTTGCGCGGCTGGGCGCCGCGCTCGGTACAACACCCGATAAGATCAAGCTGCTCGGACAGGCGCAAGAGTTCGTCAAGGCACAGTCAATGGCCACCGGCTATTCGCTCGATGACCTCACTGAGTCCTTGTATCAAGGAATTTCTGGCTTCTTGAAAATGGATCAGGCGATCGCGGTTTCTGCACAGGCGGCCAAGGTGGCGCGCTCGACGCAGGGCGATCTCGCGGCCACCGCCAACACACTTGCCACTATGATGTTGAATTTTGGCGACAAAACCAAAACGCCGATTCAGAACGCGCAGATCCTCTCGGACAAGCTCACGGCGATTCAGACGCAGGGCAAGTGGACGACGATCACCGACCTGCAATATGCACTCAAGGAATCCGCGCCGGCGATGAATGCGTTCGGCGTCAGCTTAAATCAAGGGCTTGGCGCACTCTCGGCGTGGAGCGCAGCCGGCCTCGACAGTTCCAACGCAGGCGCCGCGTTTCTCGAGACGATGGGGCAACTCAACAAGGCGTCTGAAAAGCTCGGGTTCAAGGTGATCAACAATTCAGCGGGCGGCGTCGATCTGATGGCGACGGTCGAGGAAATTAAGCAGAAGTTCGGAAATATGTCGCGCGCGGATTTTGGGAAAATGATGGTGGAGGGATTCGGTCTGCGCGCTGGGCCGCGCCTGGTCGATCTGATCGACAAGATGGATCAGTTCAAACAGGCGACCGATATTGCCGCGAACTCGGCTGGCGCGACAGATCGGGCATTTTCAGAGTTTACAAAGCGCGGCACCTTGGGCTTCAAACAATTTCACGCGGCCGTCGGCGTCTTGAAAGATGATGTGGGCGGTGCGCTCGCGCCGATGGTCGAAGGCGTGACCAATCGCCTAAAGGCCTTTGTCGAACGGCTTGCACCAATCGCCTCCGCGCATCCGGCCTGGGTAAAGTTCATCGCCGACGCAGCGGCGTTAACGGCGGTGGTTTTGGGCGTCGGGGGCGGACTCGCGCTGGTCGGCGCGGGTCTGGCCTTTATCGCTTCTTACGCCCCGGTCGCCCTGGCGTTGGTCAATCCCTTCAAAATAGTCAGTCTGGCAACGAAGGTATGGGCACGCGCGCAGTGGCTACTCAATGCCGCGATGGACGCGAATCCCATCGTATTGTTCGTTGCCGCCGCTGCGGCGCTCGCAGTGGCTGGGTACGAGATTTACAAGCATTGGGATGCGATCAAAGCAGTGTTCAAGGCCGTGGGCGCGGAGTTCGTGAAGCTGTGGAACGAAGCCTACGATTGGGGCGCCAACTTGCTCAAGAAGTTTGGCGAGGGGATCGCGAGCGCAGCGATGTGGCCGGTCCATGCGATTGAGAATGTCGCAGGCAAGATAGCGCGGTTCCTTCGCGGGCATTCGCCGATACCGGAAGGGCCGCTGCGCAATCTGAACATGGGGGTAGAACTCGCGCGGACGATTCAGCCCGCGCCGATGCTAACGGCGATTCGGCGCGTCGCGATGGTGACCGCGCTGGCGGCGCCGATGATGGTCGAGACGGGCGCACCGGCGATGGCGGCCGGCGCGGGAAGAGCAGGCGGAGCAGTCGTCGTGAACTACGCGCCGACCGTTACGGTGAACGGCGGCGGCGATGAGGCCGCGACGCGGCGCGCGGTGATGAAGGCGCTGAGGGCCGACCGCGACGAGCTGCTCCGAATCATAGACGGCGCGATGAGCAAGCGCTCGCGCACGGAGTTTTGAGGAAAAATGAAGAGCTATCGCATTTCATTTAGTCCCAACGATCAGACCGCGCTGGAACTATGCACGCGGACTCTCGGCACGCATGTTCTCCCGACCCGAGAGTTTACGCCAGACGGCGGCAGTCTTGAATGCATACTTATTGTCGGGGAATGGGAAGGTGAGATCGCGAGGGGCAATCCCCTCAAACCCATCGGCCATCGTTTCGCAGAAAGGCATCTCGAAGGTTTGCTGAAGATGCTCACTTCAAAGGGGGCGGCGGTGAAAGCTGCTCCTCGGGGATTCTATAACTGCCCCATTGCAGGTGTCGATTTCTTTATCCTTTCGGATGGTGGCGCGGCTTCGGTTTACGACGATAATGTCAGTACCAGACCGCACACGGCGTGAGGATACTTTGGGTGGAGAACAATCGGGACATATTTGATGAGTTCGATGAGGTGGCCTCAGAATTGGAGAATCACCACCTGATTGAGGAAGGCGAACTTTCTACGCTTCGACGGTTGGTGAATCATCATCGGGAGGTCTACGAAAAGCCGCTCGGCGACCCTGCGTATGGCGAGATCGCAGAGATGCAAGCGTTGGAAGATGTCCTGCGCATGTCGCGCGATATGATTGAAATCGCCAAGAAGTCTGCACTGGCGCCGCTAGATTCTCATGCTTTCGAGCTTCTGTATAAAGCGTCCAAGGCGAGGGCGGATGCTGCCCGGTTTGAGCAAGAAGCGCTCGATAATTATTGTCCCTGGCGGACTGCCGCACTTTGCTAATATGATCGCTTGGCTCAACCTGCAAATACACGTGCTGATTCGGTTCGGGCTTCTAACGGGACGCTCGAAGCTGCCACTAAAAATTACGGGGAGCGCGCGCTATCGCGAGCGACCCTGAAATCACACGATGGCGGGCGTCGTTATTATGGTTCCGATTCTGTCTGCCGCCGTGGAAGCGGGCTAGTTGAACTCCGCTGCATAATAAGCCCTGCTAATCTATGTCGGCCAGTTCAGGCCCCTTCAAATCGAGCGCAAAGGCCCCAGTGTCGCCTAGTTATCCACAATCAAAACTAGCCCCGGCAATCGCTTTTACCAGTCTCAAGTGATCGAATTGCCAATTTCAAATGATCGGCCACATCCGTTACCGCAGTTCGCCGGCCTTGACATCTCGGGATACCCGACCTACTTTCAAGACTGAGAATCATTCTCACTTCGACGGCCATGGAAACGACCTCCACAGTTATCCCCTACTTCCTCTATTCCAGCGGCATTCTCCTGCGCGAGGGTCTCGAGGCCCTGCTCGTCATCATCGCGCTGGTCGCCGGTACGCGCGAGGTCGGACAGGAATCGCGAGCGCGCGACGTTTACGCGGGCGCCCTCTTGGCTATCGGCGTCAGTATCGCGCTCGCATGGGCGGTCAATCATCTTATCGCCGATAACACCAGCGATACCCTCGAAGGCATCTTTCAGCTCACCGCCGCCGCGACGCTCTTCTATGTCAGCTCGTGGCTCACCTCAAAGAGCCAGGCGCACAAGTGGAACACCTTCATTCAGGCGCAGGTCGATGCCGCCAAGCGCAGCAAGGGACCCTCGTTCGCGCTCGGCCTCACCGCGTTTCTGGCCGTGATGCGCGAGGGCGCCGAGACCATCGTATTTTTCCAGGCGCTGGTTGCGGGCGCGACCGAACGGGCCGAAAGGCACGCAGTGTTTCTCGGCGTAATCGCCGGTGCGATCGCGCTGACCGTCATCTTCCTATGCCTGCGCAGCCTCGTCAGCCGCATCCCGATTGGCGCATTCTTCTCGGCGACTTCGGTTCTGCTCTATGCTCTGGCGGTGATTTTCGTCGGACAGGGAATCGCGAGCTTCCAGGAATCCGGTGTGATCGGCGCGACCTTCATCAATCATCTGCCGACGCTCCCGATGATCGGCTTCTTCCCGACCATCCAGACGATCGCGGCGCAGGCGATTCTCATCCTGCTGGCTGCGGCAGCCGCATTCGTGCCGATGGCGCGCAAGCCCCAAGCTCCGTCCGCCGCGCCGGTTGGGTCGAACAGCCCGCGCCCTCATCCGCACACGAACTGAGCCGTTGCGCAGCACCTTCCGTAGGCCCGCTTGCGCAAGGGTGAAAAACTTCTCTGCAAATGGATGAAATAGTTCCCCAAACGGGTGAAGTATTTCTCCCGAATGGCCGTGGATGAAACCTTTCCCCGGTGAAGGTTTCACCGCAAACGGACGGCGAAAATGTTTCACGTGAAACATTTTTTGCACAGCCGGAGTTACCGCGAGTTTTCCCGATAGAGCTTGCCCGATATAGATTATTTGCTTGACCTTGCGCACGCGCGCCGGAACCAGTAGCTAGACCGTGCCGGGCTCATCCCGCGCTTTCAGACTACGCTCTGCGCCGAAACTCGACGATGAAAGAAAATGCTTCCGCCACTGAGTTCGCGATTCCAAAGATCGGCCCGATGCGATGGTTGTGGGGCGTCGTTGCGACCATCCTGTCGCTGCTCTACACCGTCATTTTCTCGATTCCCTCGGCGCTCGCGTCGTTCTTTGACCACGGCCACGCGGCCACGCCGATTATCCGCGCCTGGAGCTGGTGCATCATCCGCACTTGCGGCATCCGCATCGAGATGGACGGGCTGGAAAATCTGCGCGCCGCGGGCCAATGCGTGATCGTCTGCAACCATCAGAGCCTGTTCGACATACTGGCGTCGATCCTGATGCTGCCGGGCGAGGTGCGCTTCGTCGCCAAGAAGGAGATTCTAAAACTGCCGATCCTCGGCTTCATCCTGCACAAGTCGGAAAATATCGTGATCGATCGTGAAGCCGGCGGCAAAGCTATTCGCCGCGCGCGCGAAGTCGTGCGTCATGGCTACTCGATCTGCGTCTTTGCCGAGGGCCATCGCTTTAGCGACAACCGCGTCCATGAATTCAGCGACGGCGCCGCGTGGCTCGCGATCATGAACAAGCTGCCGTGTGTGCCGATGGCGATCAGCGGAACCTCCACGATGATGCCGCGCGGCGCGAAATTCGTCGTGCCCGGCCGCCGCATGCGCATGAAGTTCGGCACACCAATCCCGACGGTGGGGCTCAGGAGCGCCGACCGCGCCGACCTCACTCGCCGGCTCGAAGCGGCCGTCCGCGCCGACTTCACCACCGAAGTCTAGCCGGTCACGGTCGAAGTCTAATTGGGTTTAACGGCGGGCCGCCCCGCGATGGGGCTCTCGCCGCAATGGAACCAGGTATTTGGAGGATGGCGGGCGGCGTCGGCCGCCGCCCGCCGCTATCGTTCAGCTAAGTTTAAGACCCCTCATCTCCCCGTCCGCGAGCCACTCGCGAATGAGATTGTGGAATTCCACCGGGCCGCCGCCGTATTGCTCCGTCAAAAAGCCCCCGCCGCTGTCGAGCGATCCGCCTTCATTGTTGTAGTAACCCGGCGTGCACTCCATCAGAAAGTCCCGATTGTACATCGCCTTCTCGCGGATTGTTGCGACCCACGCGGCTTCCGCCTCGGCCGTGGGCTCCACGACTCGCGCTTCGAGCGATTTCGCACGCCCGATGAGCTCGGTGATGTGGCGTGCTTGCTCCTGGAGCATGTGCGGAAAGTTCGCGGTCAAACCGTTTTGCGTGATTCCCATGTGGAAGCAGTTCGGGAATCCGTTGCTGTAGAAACCGTGCAGCGTCTTGAGACCACCGGTCCAGTATTCGGTCAGTGACTTGCCGCCGCGTCCGTAAATCTCCAGGCCCGCACGCCGGGTGTAGGCGGTGCCCACTTCGAAGCCGGTGCCGAAGATGATGCAGTCCACCTCGTACTCCACCCCATCGACCACCAGGCCCTTCTCCGTGATGCGATCGACGCCGCGGCCCTTGGTGTCCACCAGCGTCACGTTCGGACGATTGAACGCCGGCAGATATTCGTCATTGAAGGTCGGGCGCTTGCAGAACTGACGGTACCACGGCTTCAGCGCCTCTGCCGTCCGCTTGTCCTTCACGATTGCGTCCACTCGCGCGCGAACCTGGTTCATCTTTTTGAAATCCGCCAGTTCCATCGCGCGCCCGCGCTCTTCCGGCGAAAGCTCGGCGCCAGTTGAGGTTGGGAGGAGTCCGCCGAGATTCCGGAAGATGTCGGTCCATCCATCGCCGACGAGGTCCTCGTCCTGATGGCCGCCCGAGACCAGTACGCAAAAGTTATCCATCCGCCGCTTCTGCCAACCCGGCGTCAACGTCTTCACCCATTCCGGATCGGTCGGACTGTTCCTGCGTTCATCGACCGACGACGGCGTGCGCTGGAAGACGTACAGATGCTGTGAGTCCCTCGCGAGGTGCGACACGCATTGGACGGCGGTCGCGCCGGTGCCAATAATCGCTACGCGCTTGTCTGCCAGCTTATGCAAATTACCGGTGGTGTCGCCGCCGGTGTACGCATAGTCCCAGCGACTGGTGTGGAAGGTGTGTCCCTTGTAGCTGTCGAGGCCGGGAATGCCGGGCAGCTTCGGCCGGTTCAACGGCCCGTTGGACATGACCACGAAGCGCGCCCGCATGCGGTCATTGCGATCGGTGGTGACGATCCACCTGGAGTCTTCCTCGCTCCATTTGATCTCTTTGATCTGAGTCTGAAAGCACGCGTTGCGATACAGATCGAATTTTCGACCGATGCGGCGCGAATGCTCCAGAATTTCCGGCGCGAAGGAGTACTTCTCCTTCGGGATGTATCCGGTCTCTTCGAGCAGCGGCAGATAGATGTACGCCTCGATATCGCATTGCGCACCCGGATAGCGATTCCAGTACCAGGTGCCGCCGAAGTCGCCGCCCTTCTCGATAATGCGGATGTCGTCGATACCTGCCTCGCGCAGACGCGCGGCCGCCAGCAGACCGCCGAAGCCACCACCGATGATTAACACGCCCACGTCGTCATTGAGCGGTTCCCGGGTGATGGGATCGGCATACGGGTCGCGTTCGAAACGACTGAAGTCGCCTTTCACTTCGACGTACTGGTCATTGTGGTCGGAGCGGACGCGCTTGTTGCGTTCCTCCTCGTACTTGGCGCGCAACGCATCGGGGTCGAAATCGATCCCGCCATTACCGTTGACGGTGGACGAAACGTTTTCAGCTTCACTCATTGAGGCAGACTCCTTGGCGTGGCGGCAGCACGCGCAAATCGTTTGGGTACTCCCAAGTAAATGTCCAGTTACTTGATCGAGCAATAATCAACTGGGCCCGATTATTCAAGCAAAAGCAGAAGTTGCGGGCTTAGACTGCGCCGTCCGCCCCGAGTTCAAACCTTCTGGATATGGGGATGAAGGCGGTCCTTCACGATTGCGTCCACTCACCCATTCCGGGTCGGTCGGACTGTTCCTGCGGGGCGGACTTCTTGGCCGAGGCAGCAGCGTGAACCAATCATTCAAGTACCTATCAAGCGGGACGGCGGTCGAAGATGAAGAGGGGCACCATGTTGGCCGCCTCGGGATCGACTTCGAGGACGCGCCGGTCGGCTTCACGGCGAACGGGACGCCGCGCCAGGCCGGCGCTATCGAGTGCGGTGGCGACCGTGTCAACGTCGTCGGCTTCGAGCCACACGGCGGCGAGTCCTTCGCCGTTAGCCGCGATAAAGTCGGCCGCGGCGGCGCCGGCCCGCAGGCGAATCTCGGCGTCACCAACCCTGACTATCGCGTCATCTGAGCCGACCTCGCGGCGCACCGCGAAGCCGAAATTGCGCTCGTAGATTGCAACGGCGCCGTCGAGGTCGGAGGTCGCAACGTCGAGTCGGTCGAAGCGTTTAATCATAAGAGTGATCCGGAAGGAGAGTTGTTGAGGAACGCAAAACTTTGGTTTCTTTTTGAAACCTCTCTGAGGTTTCAAATGAAATCAAGCTCTACTCCTTGAGCGCCTTCATGGTGAAGTCCGCGGTGACCGGCGCGCCTGAGACAACGGTGACCTTGCGCGAAATCTCGCCAAGCTTTTCCTGCCACACCCGCATCGTGTACGTGCCCGGCGGGACGTTCGCGATCGTGAAATGGCCCTTCGCGTCGGTCACCGCGTAATACGGATTGCCGACGGCGTACCACCATCCTTCCATCCAGTTGTGCGCGTCGCAGGTCACCCTGATCACTTCGGGCTTCGCGATTACCACGCTGAGCGTTTTCTTGAAGCCGGGCTGCGCCATATCGACGATCGGGTTGATCGACGACTCGGTGTGTACGCTGTGGAGGATGCCGTCGGAGTTGAGCACCTTTACGGTGCTGCCCGCCGGAAACGCGATCACGTGCGGCACGTACTCGCATCCTTTCTGATCGAAGAGCACGGCGCTCTCGGGCTTCATCGGTTCGCCGCGCGCGATATCGGTTATGGTCACGACCGCGTTGGCGATTCCGCCGCCGCGGCCGACAACGAGCGATTGATCGAGCAGCGGATGTGCGCCGCAGACGTCCTTGTCCTTGCCAATCTCCAGAGCTCTCGGCTTGGGCGCGATGCCGTCGAAATTGACGGTGCCGGCGATCGATCCACCGTTGGCGACCGGCGTTGCTTCGTAGGCAAAGGCAGTGGTAGCCCCGAGTAGGACTGCACCGAGCGCGGCTGCGAACGTGAGCTTCCTCATCGCCAAAAACAAGAACGACATCCGGACAAGGAAAAGTACGGAGCGCTCACGGCTCCTTGCGGGCGACGATACAATAGTGAACCGAGATCGGGGAGAAGCGACGATTGCGCTCGACCGTGATCGGCTGACCGTCGAGCACGTCGCGCGCGCGTAAACGCGTGGTCCATCCGAGCATCTTGGTCAGCGGGTTGATCGCGCGCCCGAGCATATACAGCAGCGGATTGGGGCTGGCGAAATGGCTGACAACGACGATGCGGCCGCCCGGTTTGCACACCCGAATCATCTCGCACATCATCCGCCGCGGATCGGGTACGACCGTCATCACGTGAAAGGTCAGCACCCAATCGAAACTGTTGTCGGGAAATTCCAGCGCCTGCGCGTCGCCGCTGCGCAGTTCGATATGGCCCAGTTTATTCGCGCGGATTTTGGCTACCGCATGATCGAGCATGCTCGAGGAGGGATCGATACCGGTGACGTGTACGTATGGCGGATAGGCGTCTAGGGATATTCCGGTGCCGACGCCGACTTCAAGCGCGGACTGCCCCGGACGAAACCCTAGTCCCTCGATCACCTCGTGC
The DNA here is from genome assembly GCA_050011435.1 of Binataceae bacterium (SeqCode). Lineage (GTDB taxonomy): Bacteria > Desulfobacterota > Binatia > Binatales > Binataceae > JADMIL01. The sequence goes on along the minus strand of JBEKJC010000016.1, from coordinate 64,537 downwards.
TCGCGATCGACGAAGACGCGACCGAAGACATGGTCGTATAAGTGCGCAAGGTCGGAGTAGACGCGGCTTTCGTGCGGTTCAGCCATCAAATCACACCAATTCCTTCGGATCGGACAGCGCTCACCGCACAACCACAAGGCCCGTCGCGACGAACAGGGTCCTTAACCGCCTCACCTGCCGTTTCAGGCCGCCGCATTTACGCCGCGCATCTGTCTTTTGAATGAGGCGATATCGCGTTTGCGAAAGCGCCATTGCCGCCCTTTTTTGAATGCGGGGAGGATATTGCGCCGCGCAAATTCGTTGACCGTATCCGGACTGAGGTCGAGCAGGAATGCGACCTCGCGGGAGTTAAGCAGTATATCGTCCTTATCGGCCATCATCCTCGTCGGCCATCGTCATCGCGCAAGATTTTATGCGAGCCGGAAACGCGTCTTTCTAATACCGCCACTCGGGGCGCGTCGGGCCATTCTGGCAAATCCAGGTGAAAAGCGCCATGAAGCTAACGAATATATGTGAACACGGGATGGGCGCACCAGGATTAGCGACGGCAACCCCCGCGCCAAGCCTCGAGATAGCCCTTTTTCAATTTAATATGGACCTAAACACTGATTGCGTTCAGCCGCCGCGTCGCGATCCTATAGTCGTACCATGCCCGCGTAACGACGAAGCATGAGAACACGCCGGTGAGCACGCCGACGCATAGCGTAACGGCAAAGCCCTTAACCGGACCAGTACCGAACTGGAAGAGAATCAACCCCGCGACGAAGGTCGAGATATTCGAGTCACGAATCGCCGACCATGCGCGCTCGTAGCCGATTTTGACCGCTTCGCGCGGCGACTTACCGGAGCGCAACTCCTCGCGCATACGTTCGTTGACCAGCACGTTGGCATCGACCGACATGCCCAGCGTAAGCACGATACCCGCGATGCCGGGCAGGGTCAGGGTCGCCTGCAGCGCCGCCATCACGCAGACCAGCAGCAGGATGTTGAGGGTCAGGCCGAAATCGGCGAGGAGACCGGCGCCGTTGTAGTAAAGCGCCATGAAGACCAGCACCGCAATCGCGCCGACCACGAAGGACATCTCGCCCTGGCGAATCGAATCTCGGCCGAGCGACGGGCCGACGGTGCGCTCCTCGATAATCTCGACCGGCGCGGGCAGCGCGCCCGAGCGCAGCACGATCGCGAGTTCGTGGGCATCCGCGAAGGAGAAGCTGCCAGTAATCTGCACGTCGCCGCCCGGAATCGGCTCCTTGATCACAGGTGCCGAGTAAACCGTATTGTCGAGCACGATTGCGAGATGGCGTCCGACGTTGTCGGCCGTGAGCGCGGCGAAGATATCGGTGCCGCGTCGATCGAGCTTGACTTCGACGTAGGGACCCTCGAGGCGGGTACCGGGCCGCACGCGCGCATCGGTCACGACGTCGCCGGTCATCAGGAGGTTGGATTCGACCAGGTAGGGCTGCGCGCCACCGGCCTGCGCGGGTCCGGAGAGCAGCTCATCGCCGGGTGGCGGGCCATTTTTAATCGCATCGGCGACACTGGTTTTGTCGTCGAGGAACTTGAACTGGAGGACCGCGGTCTTGCCGATCAGTTCCTTGGCGCGTTCGGGATCCTGAATACCCGGCAACTGCACCAGGATGCGGTTGTCGCCCTCTTTCTGCACCGTGGTTTCGCGCACGCCGAGCTGATCGATGCGGTTGCGAATCGTCTCCAGCGCCTGATCCATCGCACTGTTGCCGAGTTGGAGGGCGTCGCGCGGCTTGAAGGTCATCGTATAGGCGGGACTGTCACCGCCGCTTTCAGCGGTCGCGAGCACGATATCCGGGAACGATTTGTCGATCAGATTGAGAAAGGGCGTGCGCTCGCCGGCATTCTTGAGCTTGACCAGGACCGAGCCGTCGGGGTTCTGCGTGATGTCGCCGGGGTCGAGCTTGTTTTCGACCAGGGCGCGCTTCAAATCATCGCCGCGGCGCTTGAGCGCGGTGTTGATGGCCTCCTGCAGCTTCACCTCGAGCAGCAGATGGGTGCCACCCTGCAAATCCAGCCCGAGCTGGATTTTGGGCATGTTATCGAGGAAGGCCGGCAAGTTCAGCGGGAAACTGGGCAGCAGCAGGAGCAGGCCCGCCACCACCAGCGCTCCCGCCAGCAGCAGGCGGAGGAAGCCGCTGCCGCTGGTGAAATGGAGATAGAGAAAAAAAGCGGCGAGCGTCAGCAGCACCGCAATCGGAATCGGATTTTGACTTGCAGCTTCCACGATTACCCCTGTCAACCGCCCTGCGCCCGATCGATCGGCGCGGCTATTCGCCCTTGTCTTTTTTGGCTTGGGGTTTGCCGTAGGTGGACATCCCCTTGATTTCAGTGCGCTCGATGCGCACGCGAACATTCGGCGCGATTTCGAGCGTAACGAGAATGTCGCCCAGATCGGCGACGCGGCCGATCAGCCCGCCGTTGGTCACGACTTCGTCGTTTTTCTTGAGCCCCTTGACCACCTTTTGGTGCTCGGACTGGCGCTGTGACTGCGGCCTTATAATGATGAAGTAGAAAACCGCGACCACCATCACCAGCGGGATAATCGGATTACCCAGCATCTGGTCGAGGAAGCCCTGCGAACTCGCGGCGGGCGCGGCGGCAGAAGCCGCGGCGTCGGCCCAGGCGATACCTTCAAACCACATCGATTTTGTTCCCGTTCACGGCGTTTTCGCCGTCGTCGATCATATTCGTAACGTATGCGGCGAATGCCCCGTAAGTCCCGGATGCGATAGCAGCTTGAGCCTCACGCATCAAGTGAGCATAGAAATAGAGATTGTGCTCGGTGAGCGCACGCGCCGCCAGTATTTCGCCCGACAGATGGAGGTGGCGCAAGTAGGCGCGCGAGAAGGTCGTGCAGCAGCGACAGTCGCAGCGCGGATCGAGCGGGCGTTCGTCGCGGGCATAAGTGGCGCGCTTGATCGCGAGGCGACCCTCGCTCGTAAAGGCGCCGCCGTTGCGCGCGTTGCGCGTCGGCAGCACGCAGTCGAACATATCGTAACCCATGCCGACGCAGGCGAGCAGATCCTGCGGCGTGCCGACGCCCATCAGGTAATGGGGGCGGTCGCGCGGCAAGATCGACGCTGACAGTGCCGCCATCTCGCGCATGGCGGGTTTGGGCTCGCCGACCGAGAGGCCGCCGGTGGCAAAGCCGTCGAACGGCAACGCGGTAATCTGGGCGGCGCTCGTGCGGCGCAGGTCGGCATAGACGCTGCCCTGCACGATCCCGAACAGGGCCTGCGTCGGACTCGTGCGTGCATGAATACAGCGCTCGGCCCAGCGCGCGGTCAGGTCCAGTGAGGCGAGTGCGCGGGCATGGTCGGCTGGATACGGCGTGCATTCGTCCAGCGCCATCATGATGTCGGTGCCGAGGGTCTGCTGAAGTTCAACTGCGCTCTCGGGAGTGAGGAGGACCGGAGCGCCATCGAGATGCGATCGGAATTTGATACCGTTTTCGCCGATTGAGTTGATCTTGGCGAGACTCATCGCCTGGAAGCCGCCCGAGTCGGTGAGAATCGCGCCGCGAAAGCCCATGAAACGCGCGACCCCGCCCATTTCGTGCACCAGCTCAGGACCGGGACGCACCGCCAGATGGTAGGCGTTGGCGAGGACGAGGCGGTAACCCATCCCCCACAATTCATCGGGCGCCATCGCCTTGACGGCGGCGCGCGTACCCACCGGCATGAAACACGGTGTCGCGATCTCACCGTGCGGCGTGATCAGGCGACCCATGCGGGCGTCCCCGTCAACCGCACGAATCTCGAAGCTGATGGGCGCAGCCATTAGATGATCAGCATAGCGTCGCCGTAGCTGAGAAAACGATAGCGATGGCGGATCGCGTCGCGATAGGCGGCCAGGATGTGATCGCGGCCCGCGAAGGCCATCGCAAGGGCGAGGACGGTCGTGCGCGGCATGTGGAAATTCGTGACCATCGCATCGACGAGCTTGAAGCGGAAGCCGGGGAAGATGAACAGGCCGGTGAAGCTCTCGGGATCGTGCGTGATGGCGTAGGATTCGAGCGCGCGGGTGCTGCTGGTACCGACCGCGATTACGCGGCCACCGATACGCCGCGTGAATTCGATCGCAGCGATCGTTGCCGGTGGAATCGTGTACCACTCGCCCTCCATCGAATGGCCTTCGACCTCGGCTGCGCGCACGGGGATGAAGGTGCCCGGTCCAATGTGCAGGGTCAGGCGCGCATTGCGAATTCCGGCGGCGTCGAGTTCTTTCAGCAGGTCGTCAGTGAAATGGAGTCCGGCGGTCGGCGCGGCCACGGCACCAGGCTTTTCGGCATAGACCGTCTGGTACTCGGTCAAATCTTCGGGACCGGGCGGCCGGCGAATATAATGCGGCAGTGCAGTTACGCCGGACTCCGCGAGCATCGTCTCGATCGGAGTGCCGTCGTCGCTGATCACCAGCGGACGGCCCGGGCGGCTATGCCCAACCACTCGCAATGCACGGCCATTATCGAGCATCAGGCGAAGACCCTCGCGCAACGGCCGATGAGTCCGCGCGAGCGCGATCCAGGCGCCGGCGGGTTCGTCGGCGGGCCGCACCAGCAAAAGTTCCACGGCGCCGCCGGACTCCTTGCGCGCCTTGAGGCGGGCCGGGAAGACGCGGGTATCGTTGAGCACCAGCAAGTCGCCGTCGCGCAGATGGCGGGCGAGCTTGTAGAATCGCGAATGGTTGATCTCGCCGCTGCGCCGATTCAGCACGAGCATGCGGGCGTCGGCGCGGTCGGCGATTGGCTCCTGGGCGATCAGCTCCTCGGGCAGGTCGTAGTCGAGCTCATTGAGGCGCATCGATGGGGGTTGCTTCGGCGGGCTTCGATAACCGTCAGGATGAAAATTTCCCGGCGAAAAATCAACGCCGCGACCGCGCTAACGTATCATCGCGGAGGCGGCGAATATAAGTGGGGTCGATCGGCAATGCTCGCGCGGGCCTCTCAAGCGGGAAAGAGAGCGGGAGAGTTGTCAAGGAACGCAAAACTTTAGTTTCACTGAAACCTCACGAGGTTTCAGACTTCCCGTTGGTAAAGATGCGGGCTTCGCCCTGTTAGAACGTCATCATGATTGACGCTCGCGTTGCCCGGGTAGGCGGCCAGATCATGTGGGAGCGGTGGGCGGCGATTACAGGTCGGACGGCCGCTTATGCATCGGCTTGGGCAACGCGTTGATGTCCGGCACCTCGCCATCGACGAACACGACGTGCGGATCCTCGGGTTCGATATCCTCGAAGAGCCGATTGATCAACTCACGCCTGGTCTGCAGATACATCAGGTCGAAGGCATCGCGAGCGCCGCGCCGGTTCCAGAAATCGAAAGTGCCAAGTTCGAGCTTGCCCGACGGACACGCGGTGAAGACGTAGAGCAGTTTGTATTCGGCGTTGAATTCCGCGATTTCTTCGCGCAAGCCGCTGAGCGCTTCGGCCGCAACGCCCTCGGCCGGGGGCGCCGCGCTGGCCATGGTGTTGACGCCGAACTCGAGCCGTTCGATACGCTGGACAAAGCGGTTGATGGTATCGGCGGTCTTGAGCGCCTGGGCTTCGAGCACGCCCTGGCGGATATCGGCGACACGCAGGACGCGCTTGATCAGGGTCTGGTTGGCCGCGTCGTGCACCTGGAAGGTCGCGTTGAGCGGCAAGACGAAGAGCAGATCGCAATCCTCGATCGGAGCGCCAAAGCGAAACGGGATATTTTCGATCACGCCGCCATCTTCAAACAGGCTGCCGCCAATTTTGGAGTAGGGAAATAGTGGCGGCAGGTCCATCGAGGCAAAGACCGCATCCGCAGTACGCTTGACCGCATCGTCGCCCTTTTCAATCAGGTCGAAGAAGCGAAAGTCGTCGTCCTTGTCCTTGCCCAATTTGTCGAGCCGATCGCCAATGCCGGGCCAGTTGGTCGCGTACTTCAACTCAGCTTCGCTGACGTCGGTACGGGTGAGGTAGAAATGCGTGGGCGGCGAGTCGCCGAAAGACTCGTGTAATTTGCGTCCAAAGATGCGCTGAAAACTGTCGCGCCACGGCGTTGCGCGCAGCAGCGAACCGCTCCAGAACGGAATGTAGAACCAGGGAAATTCGATCAGGCTCCGATAGTTCAGGTTCTTCCACCAACTCTCGAGGCTGAGCTTGTCCTTGGTATCGATCATACCGCCTAGCCAGAACATCGCGTTCCAGGCGCCAATCGAAGTACCAGCGATCATTTTGACTTTATGCAGCACGTTGTAATCGCGCAGGAATTCGTGGATCGCCTTGAGTGCGCCGGCCTGGTAAGCGCCCTTCGCACCACCGCCCGCAAGGATGATCCCGATACGCTCGACGTGTCCCTGCATGAACTGGGCATACTCGCGGCGGCGCGTGCGCGCGTCGCCCCTGGTCCGTGCCGGCGCGACCTCATCCGGGTCTTGGGCGGGGGGCGCCGCCGGCTCTTCCGGTTCGTCCTCGCCGCGCTCCGAATAGAAGCGCACAGGATATTTGATGACCGACTCCAGTCCGCGAGTCAGGCGCCGCATGGAATTATGGATCCAGAATCCACCGTTGAGCGCGATAACGGCCTTCAGCAATTTTCCGGCGACCCATGCACACCCATGCCAGAATTCGATTGCGGGACCCGATCCAAACGTCGCTACGATCGAGACGCCGCACCAGGCGAGGAAACGCAGCGGAGCGCGAGCGCGCCAGGTCTCGGGGAGAGCGTCAAAGGAAATCTGGATGAGCGAACAGGCTTTGCCGAGCAGGGCTGCTATTCCGTGGCAAATGTCGGCGACGAATTGCGAGAAAAACTGAAAGAAATCCGCGATATGGGTCATGCCGAGAACGGTCGCGCCGGTCTGAACGACGCCGATCTGGCTCCAAGCGATGTAGTAGATGAGACAATCCAAAATCCACCACGCGAGCACGAACAGCATCGCAATATGAACAAGAATGCCCCAGGGCAGCCATGACCTGAGCCTCGCCATTACCCGACCCCCCTCGCCAGCCAGCACGCCCCCCATGGAAAACCGAGGCGCCAGCACAAGAAATTACGCCTAATGTAATGCTTGAGCTAGATCGGTTTAGCGTTCACTGGCGAGAGGCGACTTTTCCGCCCTCAGGCGACTTGGAGCACGATTTTGCCGAAGTGCTCGCTTGCCTGCATCATCCGATGGCCTTGGGCAGCCTCTACGAGTGGGAGCGTCTTATAGATGGGCGGACGCAGCTTGCCAGCTTCGAGCGCATCGCCGAATCGGGCGAGAAATGCCGTAACGATTTCGGCCTTTTCAGCCGCCGGACGCGTACGCAGGGTTGAGCCGAGGATCCGCAGATGGCGCCGCAGCACGGTCGCGAGGTCGAGTTCGGCCTTCGCGCCCTTCATCAGGCCAATCAAGACGAGGCGGCCGCCGTTGGCCAGCGCTTCGAGATTCTGGGCGAGGTAGGCGCCGCCAATACTGTCGAGGATGACATCGGCACCGCGGTCGTTGGTGGCTGCTCGGACCTTGGGCGCGAAAGGGCCGGAGTTGTAATTGATCGCGACATCGGCGCCGAAGCGCAGGCATTGCTCACACTTGGGGTCGGAACCGGCGGTCACAATCGAGCGGACCTCTGCTAGTCCAAGTAGTTGGATCGACGCCGTGCCGACGCCGCTGCCGCCGCCGTGAATCAGCACCGAATCGCCGGCTTTGACGCCAGCCAACATGAACAGGTTGAGAAAAGCCGTCAGGAAGACTTCGGGGAGCGCGGCGGCTTCCGCGTCACTAAGCGCGGCCGGTACGTGCATGGCGGAGCCGTGATCGACGACAGCGCGCTCGGCATAGCCGCCACCGGGCAGCAGCGCCATCGCGCGATCGCCGACGCGCCAGCCGGTAACGTCGGCGCCGACGGCCGCGACTTCGCCGGCACATTCGAGGCCGAGGATGGGCGAGGCGCCGGGCGGCGGCGGGTAAAATCCCTGGCGCTGCATGAGGTCGGCGCGGTTGAGCGCCGCACATTTCACCTTGATGAGCAGATCGGCGGGCCCGGGCACCGGGTCGGGCGCGTTGCCGAGTTTGAGGACCGCCTCGTCGCCGGGTTTTTCGATCAGGATCGCTTTCATAAGGTCTCCGGACTGCGTCCGCCACAGTGAGGTGGGGGCCGACTCACCCTAACTAACCATCGGCGAAAGAGAAATGGAAAAAAAGAGGGCCCGTAAGAACGGGCCCTCGGCGAGAGACGCGATGAAACCGGTCGGTTGCTTACGCGGTGTACTTGTTAATGATCGAGACGCCGACGTTCTGGAACGTGGTCATCTGTTCGAGCACGGCCGAGGCGCCCCCTAGGCTGATGGTCTCGGTGATCATCGACTTCGGATTGAGCTTCTTGGCGTTGACCATCTGCAACATCGAGGGATAGCGATTCGCCGGCATGCCGAGCGATGCGATGAGCGACAGCTCCATCGTGACCATGCGATCGATCGGGAGCGCGACCTCGCCCTTTTCGGCCGCGGTGGTTAGACCAATCTGGAGTGAGCGGCCCTGCTTGCGCAGAGACAGGATCGAGTTCTGGCAGGTAGCCTTGACGCCAAGCGCATCGACGCCGACGTGCGCGCCACCCTTGGTGATGTCCATGATCGCCATAACGGCGTCGGTCTTCTTGCCGTTGACAATGTGCTGTGCGCCGACCTTCTTGGCCAGTTCGAGCTTGGCGTCGTCGAGGTCAACCGCGATGACGTTGGCGCCGATCGCGGCGGCGATGTGAATTGCGGAGAGGCCGATACCGCCGCATCCGTGGACGGCGACCCATTCGCCGGGGCGCACCTGCGCGCGGTCAACCACGCCGTGATAGGAGGTCATGAAGCGGCAGCCCATCGAGGCGCCCTCTTCGAAGCCGACATCGTCGGGCATCGGCACGAGGTTGGCGTCCGCATTGGGAACACCGACGTAGTGGCCATAGCCGCCCCAGTAGGAGAAGCCGGGCAACATCGGATTGGAGCAGACATGCGATTGGCCACTGCGGCAAAAGTCGCAGATCCCGTCGCCCTGACTGAAGGGTACCAGTACGCGGTCGCCCTTCTTGAAGTTGCGGGACTCCTTGCCGACTTCCTCGACCACGCCGCAGAACTCATGGCCCATCACCAGCGGCATCGGCGGCACCAGTCCGATCCACGACCAGTCGCCCGACCAGGCGTGCCAATCGGAACGGCAAACGCCTTCGGCTTCGGAGCGGATGATAACGCCGTTGGCGGGACAGGTTGGATCCTTGACGTCTTTGACAACGAGCGGCTTGCGCACCGCCTCCATTACTGCTGCTTTCATCGATCAATCTCCTCGATTTGTTTGTCCGCGCGCATATTTCGGCTTCCGCCGGCTCATGGGAGCCCCCCAAGCGGAGGCGAATCAAGCTTTCATATAGCGCCTTGACGAGGCACTCGGCAACGGCTTTCGCGGGGTCGGCGCAATTTCCGGGCGAAAGCGGCTCGTTCGACGCCGACAATCGCGAAGTATGCACAACCGGGCCGTCGCATTATATAGAAAGTTGGGATTCAGCTGCCGTTGCGCTGGGGGGAGAGGATGGCGATGGTAAAGGTTCCGGTCGCGCGCGCGACCATCAGCGAGTCGCCCGAGGGACTGCTGATTACGATCCCGGCAAAGAAGAATTGGCTGGTGATTCTCTTTCTCGGATTCTGGATGACAGGGTGGTTGGTCGGCGAAGGGAGCGCAATCCATGAACTCCTTCGGGTGCATACGTCGAGCGGCGCGCCCATGAGCGCAAATACACAAGTCGGCACAAACCTCTTTATGATGGTTTGGCTGGTCGGATGGACGGCAGGTGGCGGCTTCGCAGCGCTTGTCTGGTTGTGGAATTTAGCCGGCGTCGAGCGAATCCTGCTAGGCCCTTCAATGTTGGCGACCAAGCGGGAAATCCTGGGAATCGGCCCGCTGAAAGAATACGAGCTGCAAAGTGTGAGCGACCTGCGCATCAGCGCGAGCCCATTTAATTTCAACAACCGGACGGCGCCTTTCCAGATGATGAACAGTGGAACGATCGCCTTCGATTACGGGGCAAAGACTTATCGCTTCGGGATGGGGCTCGACGAAGCGGAGGCGCAGCAGATTATCGAGCGGCTCAAATCACGCCATACATTTTGACGCCGAAGGTCTGAAACACGAGCTCGGCGGGAGCGCATAAGCAAACCATTGCACGGGACTCTTCGAGGACATTGCCACCCCACCCACCCCGCTCCGCGTCGCTTAAGCGGGCGGGCGATGATGGCCACCGCGCGGTATACGCAGCCGCGGCACGGGAGCGGTGGTCAGGCGCAGTGCAGCCGGCACCGCGAGCGCCGGAACCTCCAACAGCGACGGCCGCGTTGGCATCGCCTGGTCGTCGCGAGGTTCAACTATCGGCGCCGATATATTTCGCCGCGCGCGAAATTGCCGGGAATCGCGTGGTGGGCGCGAACGCCAGGCCGTATTGAGGCTTCCACGATCCAACTGGCTGATGACCTCGGCGCGCCCGACGATACCGATCGCGCAAGCGCCGATGGGAGAGCGTCTCGGCGCCGCTTTGGGCGGGATGATCGCGACCCGTGTAACGAAATTGATCAGCTCGAGCACATTGCCGGGAAACGGATACACCGACAGGGCGCGCAGCGCGGCCGCGTTGAGAGTGAGCGCGGAATTGAGGCCGCGCAGATAATGCCTCACGAGTAATGGCAGATCGCCACGACGGGCGCGCAGCGGCGAAATCGTCAGCGTCGCGTCGAAGAGGTCGTGGAGCTCGGGGAGCAGTTCGCCGGCGGTGACCATCGCGCCAGATGGCCGGGTCGAGGCGGCGAGGATGCGCACATTGCCGGGCACACCGCGATGAGCGGGCGCAGTGGCGGTGAACCCGCACAGCAGGTCGAGCAGGTTGCGCTGCGCGGGCGACGACAGTTCTCCGATACGATTGAAAAAGATCGTGCTGCCGCCGTTGCCGATACGCGATGCGGTGGCTGCCTGCGCCAGCAGCGGTGCAATTTCGGCGTCGATCGCATCCGCCTCGAGCCCGGCGCATTCCGCGTGCACCAATGCCGCCGGATCGCGACCGGTGGCCAATCCCAACGGACCACAGCTCGCCGCATGAATCAGTTTGACCAACGACTCCTTGCCCACCCCGAGTTCGCCCTCGACGAGAATCCGCGCCGGCCCCCGCGCGACCGCGGTCGCGGCGCAAATGACGTCGAACAGGTTGGCGTCGGCAGTCAGAAACGGCGAAGCGAGACCGAGTATGCGCGAAAGGATGAAGCAGACGGCGGCGACTGCGCTGTCGGTGACCAGGTCGGCGGTCGCGTGCTCTGCCAGCGAGGCAGAACCGAATGCGATCGCGATCTTCGCGGGCGCGTCGGTTTTTTTCGCTGCATCCGCCATCTCAACGGCATGTGCGCGATCCGCACCGAAGGCGACGCGCATCGCGATGAGGGAGGTGTCCCCGCGCTTCGACCCGGATGGCGGAGTTGTGCCGAGGCAGCCGGTTGGTTCGAGGCCGACCAGCGGCAGCAGGCGAATCACCTCCGCGGGCGCATCGCTGCTCAACTCAACTCGTGCAAGCGGCTCCAACCAGTATTTCTCCCGCTACAGCAAAGCGTCGCCGATACAATCCGGCGAACCGCCGCGTAGTCATTCGCAATGATAAAGAGCAATACGAGTACCAGCCGCTGGATGACGGCGTTCGCGGTCCGGACTGACTAATCGCGCCAAGAGACGACGGCGTCATTGACACACCGCGACTTACGGATTTGCGACACTCGAGAGGAATGGCGTTCTCCGCGATGTAATTCGAGTGATCGCTTTTTCAGCACCGGCAGCGGCGCGCCGCTGGTAATTTCGCGGTGAATTGGTTTAGGAGAAACGAGTAATTGCGCCACGAGGTGGTGGCGCGAGCCGTCGAAGGGAGCACCGCCATGGCCGCATCCAGGGACAGTGAACCGGTCCACAAGATTCTCGTCGAAAAGAACGTCGCGATGCGCACGCGCGACGGCGTCAACCTGTACGCTGACGTATATCGGCCAGATGCGAGCGGCAAATTTCCGGTGCTTTTTTCAGTGCTTGACGCTCGCGATGCTCAATACGCGGCTAAGTCTCGCGGTCAACGCAACCCAAACACTGATCATGACTTTGGCGTCGATGCGGATGTGACAGCGCGGCAGACGATTTTCCACGGCAGCCGCTGCTGACGCCTTGCCGGCTTTTCGCGCCTCAATCCAATGCTAAAATGGTTTAGTATGATGGTGGCGCTGCGCGGACCATACCGCCGCGTGGCGATCGAAGATCTGCGGAGTCGCGAGTGAGTTTAATTTCAGGGAGCGCAGCGTGCCGGCCGTGTTAAGCAAATCGAGACGGCCGGCATATCGTTGCCACCAGCGTTCTTATGGAGCGATTCGCCGCGCGGTCGGCGCCGTCGCGATTGCGCTCGCGTCAGTCGTCGCGGGATGTGGCAACAAGGGCGGTGCGAACCCTGCGATGATGCCGCCGGTGCCGGTACTGGCGGCGAAAGTGGTGCAGCGCGACGTGCCGAATCAACTACACGAGATCGGCACGGTCGAGGCCTTCGAATCGGTTGCGATCAAGGCCCGGGTCGAGGGTAATCTCGAAGCCGTCAAGTTCAAGGAAGGCGACTTCGTCAGCAAGGGCCAACTGCTCCTGATGATCGATTCGCGGCCGTTCGCGGCAGCGCTGAGGCAGGCCGAAGCCAATCAGGCCCGCGACCAGGCCGACGCCAACCAGGCCCGCACTGACGAGCAGCGCTTCGCCTTCCTGCTGAAGGAGGGCGTCGGCTCACGTCAGCAATACGACCAGGCATTCGCCAAGGCTGCGAGCATGGCGGCGACGGTAGCGGCGGATCGCGCGGCGGTCGAGAGCGCGCGCCTCAATCTGGAGTATGCGGAAATTCGTTCGCCGATCGACGGGCGTACCGGCAATCTGCAAGCGCACGCCGGGGATCTGATTAAGGCCGACGCCGACAACCCGATCATAACGATCGCGCAGGTCGAACCGATCTATGCGGTCTTTTCGATTCCTGAAAAGGACCTCGCGCAGGTCCGTCAGAGCATGGCGCAGCGCCCGCTCGAAGTCGATGCGACTATTCCAGGCGACCAGGGGCCGCCGGAACATGGCGTGCTCTCGTTCGTCGATAATTCGGTGGACAAGACCACCGGAATGATTTCGCTGAAAGGGCTCTTTCAGAACGAGAATCGGCGGCTGTGGCCGGGGCAGTTCGTCAACGCGACGCTGACACTCGCGGTGATTCCGCAGGCGGTGCTGGTGCCCTCGCAGGCGATTCAGACCGGGCAGGAAGGCCCTTTTGTCTATGTGGTCGGACACGATATGAAAGTCGCAGCGCGCCCGGTGATGGCAGGTGCAGTGGTCGACACGGAGACCATAATCGATCGCGGGCTCAAAGCCGGCGAAACCGTGGTCACGGACGGGCAATTGCGGCTGATGCCCGGCGCCACGGTCAGAATCAAGAGCACTCTCGGCAACGGCGGCGCGACTCCATGAATCTCGCTGAAATCTTCATTCGCCGGCCGATCATGACGACACTGCTGTCGCTGGCGATCGTGATATTCGGACTGGCCGCCTATCGCGGATTGCCGGTGAGCGACCTGCCGAACGTCGATTTCCCGACGATTCTCGTCACCGCGTCGTTGCCCGGCGCGAATCCGGAGACCATGGCGTCTTCGGTGGCAACGCCGCTGGAGCGCGAGTTCTCGACCGTCGCCGGCCTCGCGCAGATGACTTCGGCCAACACCCAGGGCATCACGAGCATCACGCTGCAATTCGATCTGACGCGCGATATCGACGCGGCGGCGCAGGATGTGCAGTCGAAGATCGCGGCAGCGCAATCCCAATTGCCGCAGGGGATGCCGTCACCGCCCTCGTACCAGAAGGTCAATCCCGCCGACAAAGCGATCCTATACCTCGGCCTGAGCTCGACGACGCTGCCGCTGTCCCAGGTTGACGAATATGCCGAGACCTACCTCGGCGAGCGCATCTCGATGATCAGCGGGGTCGCGCAGGTGCAGGTTTATGGCGCGCAGAAGTATGCCGTGCGCGTGCAGGTCGATCCGCAGGCGCTGGCATCGCGCGGGATTGGAATCAACGAGGTCGCCGACGCGATCGCCAACGCCAACGTCGATCTGCCGACCGGCACGCTCTACGGTTCCAACCAGGCCTTCACCGTCCAGGCCAGCGGCCAGTTGCTCAACGCGGCGGCCTATCGTCCGCTGATCGTGGCCTACCGCAACGGCTCGCCGGTGCGGCTCCAGGACGTCGGCCGCGCGCTCGACAGCGTGCAGGACGACAAGGTCGCGGGCTGGGTGATGGGCAAGCGCGCAGTGGTGCTCGCGATCGAGCGCCAACCGGGGACCAACACCGTCGAGGTCGTCGACAACATCAAGAAATTGTTGCCGGCGTTCCGCGACGAACTGCCGGCGTCGGTCGAGATCTCGACGTTGTACGATCGCTCCGAGAGTATTCGCGCCTCGGTCAACGACGTGCAATCGACGCTGCTGCTGACGGTCTTTCTGGTGGTGATGGTCATCTTCCTGTTCCTGCGCAATCTCTCCGCGACCATCATCCCGAGCCTCGCGCTGCCGATGTCGATCATCGGCACGTTCGGCGTGATGGCGATGCTCGACTACAGCCTCGACAATCTTTCTCTGCTCGCGATTACGCTGTCGGTCGGCTTCGTCGTCGATGACGCGATCGTGATGCTCGAAAACGTCGTGCGCCACATGGAGATGGGCAAGGGCGTGATGGAAGCGGCGTTCGACGGCTCGAGCGAGATCGCTTTTACCATCCTGTCGATGACGCTCTCGCTCGCCGCGGTTTTCATTCCGGTGCTGTTCATGGGCGGAATCCTGGGGCGCCTGCTGCACGAGTTCGCGGTGACTATCGGAGCCGCAATCCTGGTCTCGGGTTTCGTCTCGCTGACGCTGACGCCGATGCTTTGCAGCAGGTTTTTGCGCCCGCCTTCGAGCGAACGCCATGGACGCTTCTACCAGATCACGGAACGCTGGTTCGACGATTTACTCGCCGGCTATGAGCGCAGCCTGCGCTGGGTCATGCGTCATCGGCGGCTCACGATGGCGACGCTGATGCTGCTGATCGCCGGCACGGCCTGGGGCTTTCATGCCGTTCCGAAAGGCTTCCTGCCCTCCGAGGATACCGGTCAGGTGCTGATGTTCACGCAAGCCGCGCAGGGCATTTCGTACGACGCGATGATGGCGCATCAGAAAGTTCTCAACGCGATGGTGGCAGGCGATCCGAATGTGGAGACCTTTTTCTCGAGCGTGGGTGCGGGCGGACCGGGCGGCTCGCTGAATTCGAGTATCGTATTCGCGCACCTGGTGCCGCGATCGCAGCGCAAAGAAGGCATCGATCAGATCATCAATCGCTGGCGCGGCCAGTTCTCGTCGATTCCGGGCATGATGGTGTTTCTGCAGAATCCGCCGCCGATTCAGATCGGCGCGCATTTCACCAAGAGCACCTACCAGATGACCTTGCAGAGTCCGAATACCGATGACCTCTACAAATCTTCGACTATCCTCGAGAGCAAGCTGCGCGCGTTGCCCGATCTGCGCGACGTCAACAGCGACCTCGAAGTCAAGAATCCGCAGGTCAACGTCGAGATCGATCGCGACAAGGCGCACGCGCTCGGCCTGACGGCGCAGGCGATCGAAAGTGCGCTGTCGGACGCTTACGGATCAAGGCAGGTATCGACGATTTACGCGCCCAACAACGAATACTGGGTGGAACTCGAACTCGAGCCCGAGTTTCAGAACGATCCCGCTGCGCTCAACCTGCTCTATGTACGAGCGGCGGGCGGGCAGTTGGTACCGCTCAACACCGTCGCGAAGTTGACGCGAACGCTCGGCCCGCTCTCGATCAACCATTCGGGGCAATTGCCGGCGGTGACCATTTCGTTCGACGTCGCGCCCAACGTATCGCTGGGCAAGGCCCTCAACGAAGTGAAGACGCTCGCCGACAACACGCTGCCGTCGGCGATCACGGCACAGTATTCGGGTGCGGCGCAGGCCTTCGAAAATTCGATGGGGAATCTCGGGATGCTGCTGGTGATGGCGATTCTCGTCATTTACCTGGTGCTCGGAATTCTCTACGAGAGCTTCATCCATCCGATAACGATTCTGTCGGGATTGCCCGCGGCCGGCTTCGGCGCGCTGGTCACGCTGATGATGTTCGGGATGGAACTCGACCTGCTCGCTTTCGTCGGCATCATCATGCTGGTCGGACTGGTGAAGAAAAACGCAATCATGATGATCGACTTCGCACTCGACGCGCAGCGCACCGAGGGCAAGAACGCGGCCGACGCGATTTTCGAAGGATGCATGGTCCGTTTTCGCCCGATTATGATGACGACGATGGCCGCGTTCATGGGCACGTTGCCGATCGCGCTCGGCTTCGGCGAGGGTGCCGATGCGCGCCGTCCGTTGGGCGCCGCGGTGGTTGGTGGCCTGGTGTTCTCCCAACTGCTGACGCTCTACATCACCCCGGTCGTTTACACTTACATGGATGCATTCCAGGAGAGGGTGAAGACCCGGATGCGGCACGAGGCAGCCGCGCAGAGCGAGCATCCGCCGGTGGTCGCGATTCCCGCGCCACCCCCCGAACCATCGCGTCGCCGCGCCGCCTCCTGATATCCAAGCGCATCGCGACAATCTGCGTCGAAGAATTTGCGTTGCAGGCGCGCCGGCGTAATCGGAAGGACATACGAGTGCGGCATAATCGTAAACGCGCGGGACTTTCGCGCCAGCGGAGCGAGCGGTAGAATGACCATTGCGCCCTCGTTCGGGCGCCCTCCCGGGTGCTAACGGTTGAGTCTCTTGTCGCGCGAGAAAGATTTCAAAATTAAAAAAGTTGCCGGCGAGCAGCCGCGCGTCGTAGTCGATTTCGATCTGCTGCGGCGCATCGGCGGGCGCAATTTTCGCGACCTCGGCGGACATCCGGCCGGCGATGGGCGGCGGGTGCGCATGGGCAGAATCTATCGATCGGCCCATCTCGCAAACGTCGGCGATGAGCCGCACCCGCTGCAGGAGTTGACTCTGCGGACGCTGATCACTCTGCAGAGCCGGCTCGAAGTGCAGCACCTCGGCCCACCCAAGCCGGAGTTCCTGGAATCAGGCGTGCGCTGGGAGCATATCCCGATCGGCGACCCGTGGTTCCGCGAAGACGGCTTCTACAAAATCGAGACCAAGCCCGGCCACGAACACCTGGTGATCCTCACCGAGTTCCTCGAGGACTGGCAATCGTTTTTCAGAATACTTGCCGAGCGCGACGTGTACCCCCTGCTCTTCCATTGTTCGGCCGGCCGCGATCGCACCGGCGTGGGCGCCGCGATGTTGCTCGAAATGCTTGGCGTGGACCGCGCGCGAATTCTCGAAGATTTCCTCGTGAGCAACGTCACTTTTCCCCAGATGCCGCTCAAGACCGGACAGCTCGAGCCGATTTTTGAGCTGATCGACGAGCACGGCGGTATCGACGGTTTCATGCACGAGGTGCTGCTGCTCGAACCGTCCGATATGGAAGCGATCCGGGAAGACCTGCTAGAAACGGCAAGCGACTAAGAAGGCGACAGACTGGCGGGGGAAACTTGTCAAGGAACGCAAAACTATAAATTTACTGAAACCTCACGAGGCTTCAGACTTCCCTTTTGAAGGGGAGTTTTGCATAGCTGTCGAGCTCACCCACCTATAGCATTCTGAAGTGCGCCGAACTCCGAGAGCATCGCTTAGGCGGGGGTGTAGCCGTCGCGCAGCAGCGACTTGGCGATGATCATGCGCTGCACTTCGCTGGTACCCTCGCCGATTTCGGTGAGCTTCGCGTCACGCATGTAGCGTTCGACCGGAAATTCCTTGACGTAGCCGTAACCGCCGAAGATCTGCACGGCCTTGGTGGTGGTCCACATCGCGGTCTCCGAGGCGAAGAGCTTCGCCATCGAGGCTTCGCGCGCAAACGGCTGGCCGCGATCTTTCAGCGCCGCGGCCCGCAACATCAGCAGCCACGAGGCTTCGATTCGCGTCGCCATGTCGGCGAACATCCATTGGATGGCCTGGAAGTCCGCGATCACCTGGTCGAACTGGCGCCGTTCCTTCGCATAGGCGGCGGCGTCTTCCATGGCGCCGCGAGCGATGCCGATCGCGAAGCCCGCAATTCCGATGCGTCCGCCCTCGAGTACTTTGAGGGTCTGCTGATAGCCGGCGCCGGGCTCGCCGATGAGGTTTCGCGCCGGCACGGTTACGTTGTCGAACACCACTTCGGCGGTATCGGAGGAATGCAGTCCGAGCTTTTCGATTTTGCGGCCGTTGCTGAGGCCGGGTGTACCGCGATCGACGATGAAGGCGGAGACGCCGGTGCGGCCAGCGCCGCTGTCGGTCACCGCCATCACGACGTAAACGTCGGCGACGCTGCCGTTGGTGATGAACATCTTGGCGCCGTCGATGCGATAACTATCGCCGGAACGAACCGCCTTGGTGCGCATCGCGGCGGCGTCGGAACCGGAGCCCGGTTCGGTCAGGCACCATGCGCCGAGCTTTTTCGCAGACAGCATCTCGGGCAGGTAATGCGTTCGCTGCGCATCCGAGGCGAACATGCCGATATGGCCCGAGGACAGCGACATGTGCGCCGCGCATGAGAGGCCAACGCCGGCGTCATAGCGCGAGATACCCTCGACCACCAGCACCTGCGAGAGCGTGTCGGCGCCGCCACCGCCGTATTTTTCGGGGAAGGCGACGCCGAGGAAACCCAACTCGCCCAATTGTTCGACGACGTGACGTGGAAAAGTCGCGTCCTTGTCCCAGGCCGATGAGTTTGGCTTGATCTCGCGCTCGGCGAAATCCGCCAGCGTCTCGCGAATCTGCCGCTGCTCATCGCTCAGCTCAAAATTCATCGCCGCTTACTCAGTCGCGCGGTTGCACGTTTTCGCGCACCCACTTCACGATGTCTTCGGTGGACGCGCCGGGCGTGAAAACCTGTCGCACGCCGAGGGTCTTGAGCTTCTTCGAGTCCTCATCCGGGATGATGCCGCCGCCGAAGACCGCGACGTCGCCCGCACCGCGCTCGGTCAACAGGCGAATCACTTCGGGGAACAGCGTCATGTGCGCGCCCGACAAAATGCTCAGGCCGACCGCGTCGACGTCCTCCTGCACCGCGGCCTCCGCGATCATCTCGGGCGTCTGATGCAGCCCCGTGTAGATAACTTCGAAGCCGCCGTCGCGCAGCGCCCGCGCGATGATTTTCGCACCGCGGTCGTGGCCGTCGAGGCCAGGCTTCGCCACCAGAATCCGTAGTCGCTTTTCTGCCACCTGCTAAATCCAGCCCGGGTCTTTGTACACGCCGAATTCGGCGCGATAGATATCGCTGATCTCGCCCACGGTCGCGTCGCGGCGCACCGCCTCGCAAATCGGTTCCATCAGGTTCTCGCCCGAGCGGCAGGCCTCGGCGACGCGCTTGAGCGCCTCCTTGAGCGCGCTCGAATTGCGCTCGCGCTTCATCTTGCGCACGCGCTGAATCTGGCGCTCCTCCATCGCCGGATCGATTTTGAGCACGTCGATCGGGATTTCCTCGGGGATTGAATACTTGTTGACGCCGACCACGGTCTTGATTCCCTGCTCGAGTTGACGCTGATAGAGGAACGCGGACTCGGCGATTTCGCGCTGCGGATAGCCGACCTCGATCGCCTTGAGCATGCCGCCCATCTCGTCGATCTTGTTGATGTAATCCGTCGCCTCGCGCTCCATGCGATCGGTGAGCGCCTCGACCGCGTAGCTGCCGCCAAGCGGGTCGATGGTATTGGTGATGCCGGTCTCTTCGGCGATGATCTGCTGCGTGCGGAGCGCGACCATCACCGATTGTTCGGTCGGCAGCGCGAGCGTCTCGTCCATCGAATTGGTGTGCAGCGACTGGACGCCGCCGAGCACACCGGCCAGCGCCTGAATCGCGACGCGCACGATGTTGTTCATCGGCTGCTGTGCGGTCAGCGATACGCCGGCGGTCTGCGCATGTGTACGTAGCATCATCGAGCGCGGGTTCTTCGCGCCGAAGCGTTCTTTCAAATATCGCGCCCACATGCGGCGTCCCGCGCGGAGCTTGGCGATCTCTTCGAGAAAATCGCTGTGCAGGTCCCAGAAGAATGACAGCCGCGGCGCGAAGTCATCGACGTCGATCCCGCGATCAACGGCGTCCTGCACGTAGCAAAGGCCATCGGCGATCGTGAATGCGAGTTCCTGCACGGCGTTCGAGCCGGCCTCACGAATGTGGTAGCCGGAAATCGACACGGGGTGAAAGCGCGGCGCCTTCTTCGCGCAAAACTCGACCATATCGGTGACGATTCTCAACGACGGCGCCGGCGGGCAGATCCATTCCTTCTGCGCCGTGAACTCCTTGAGCATGTCGTTCTGAATCGTGCCGCTGACCTGATCCCACGGCACGCCCGTGCGTTCGGCTTGCACCAGGTACATCGCGAGCAGCGCCGACGCCGAGCAGTTCACCGTCATCGAGGTGGAGACCTTGCCCATCGGAATCCGATCGAACAGCCGCGCGACGTCGTGGATCGAGGTGACGTTGACGCCCTCGCGACCGACCTCGCCCATCGAGCGTTCGTGGTCGGCGTCGTAGCCCATCAAGGTCGGCATGTCGAACGCCGTCGAGAGGCCGTCCTGTCCCTGCGCGAGCAGAAAGCGGAAGCGCTCGTTGGTGTCCTCGGCGAGCCCGAAGCCGGCGAACTGGCGCATCGTCCAGAGCCGTCCGCGGTACATCGATTCGTAAACCCCGCGGGTGTACGGATACTCGCCCGGATGTCCCAGCGCCGAATCGTAATCGCCCGTCACATCCTCGGGCGTGTACAGCGGTTCGACTTCCATGTCCGACAGCGTCGAGAAGCGCACGGGCCGCTCCTTGCCGCGGTTATAGACCTTCTCCAGCCATTCCTGCTTCGTACTCACAGCCATGACCTCATCGGTTCTGCAGCACCTGGCTCGAAATTACGAGCCGCTGGATTTCCGAGGTGCCTTCGTAAATCTCCGTGATCTTGGCGTCGCGGAAATACCGCTCCACCTTGAACTCCTTCGTATAGCCGTAACCGCCGTGAATCTGCACCGCCTCGGTCGCGGCCTTCATCGCAGTCTCAGCCGCAAACAGCTTCGCCATCGCGGACTGCTTGGTGCACGGCTTGCCCGCATCCTTCAGCGTCGCCGCCTGCAATGCGAGCAGGCGCGCCGCGTCGATCTCCACCGCCATGTCGGCGAGCTTCCACTGGATCGCCTGGTTGCTCGCGATCGGCCGCCCGAACGCCTGGCGCTGCTGCGCATACTTGAGCGACGCTTCGAGCGACGCGCGCGCGATTCCAATCGCCTGCGCCGCGATTCCGATACGCCCGCCGTCGAGCGTCTTCATCGCGACCTTGAAGCCCTCGCCTTCTTTGGTCAGCAAGTTTTCGCGCGGCACTCGGAGGTCCGAGAAGGCGAGTTGCGCGCTATGGGAACCGTTGATTCCCATCTTCTCCTCGATCCTCGTCACCGCGAATCCCGGGGTCGAGGTCTCGACGATAAACGCGCTGATCCCGTGATTGCCTTTCTCGGCCGCCGTCATCGCGAACACGATCGCGATAGCGGCTTCCGGGCCGTTCGTGATGAAGTTCTTAGTGCCGTTGAGGATGTAACTGTCGCCGTCGCGTACCGCACGGGTCTTCTGCCCGGCGGCGTCGGAACCGGCCTGCGGCTCGGTCAGCGCGAAACATCCGAGCCATTCGCCGGTCGCCATCTTCGGCAGGAAGCGGTCTTTTTGCTCCGCCGTGCCGGTGCCCAGGATCGGCCACGAACCGAGCGACGAATGCGCCGAGACGATCACGCCGGTCGATGCGCACTCGACCGACAACTCCTCGACTACCAGCGCATACGCGACGTTATCCAGCCCGGCGCCGCCGTACTGCTCCGGAATGAATACGCCGAGCATGCCGAGCTTGCCCAGTTCGGCGACCGCCGCGGTCGGAAACTGATGAGTTCGATCAATTTCGACGCCGACGCGCTCCAGCCGCTCACGGGCGAAGCGGCGCGCCGTGTCGCGAGCGCCGCGTTGAGCTTCGGTAAGTTCGAGGTCCATCATGGCTGCCGATGCCGGTTTCCCTGGTCGCTCGCATGATTGCTGCGAGCGTAGATATCAACTTCTACCCCAGCCGCTTTCTCCCGTCGATAAGGACGGGGCGGTGCCGCCGTGAATCGTATTGATTTATTTTGACTCGCGCCAGAAGAGCGGAAGCGAGCAAAAGACGGGGGGCAGGCAGGAAACCAGTGAAACCTTTAAAAGGTTTCACACTTCCAATGGTGAAAAGGCACCAGGGGTCTTGCGGATGATTCCGTTGGACCTCTCATGGGCGCGTAAGCGACGTTCGTGGAGCGCAGGCACAAAGCTCAGGTGGGGCATCTCCCCCACTGTCATTCAGAGCTTGCGAAGAATCCCGGATCTTGGTGCGGTCTTACTGAAGTGTTGCGGCGGCGCTCGTTTTAATTGACGCACGCCTGACGAGGCCACTCGAACTACCAATTCGTGCGACCATCCCCAGCGGAGGTTTTCACAGGGCGAAGCCCGCATCCTCCAAATGGGAAGTCTGAAACCTCGCGAGGTTTCAGTCTCAGAAAACTATAGTTCCGGGTTCCTCAACAACTCTCCCCTTCTCGTATTTTTCTGCCGTGTCGCTATTTGTGCTGCCACTTGGGCTCGCGTTTCTCCAGGAACGCCTTCATCCCCTCGCTCTTGTCCACGCTGGCGAACAGGCCGCCGAAGGCGTTCTGCTCAAAGCGCAGACCGGCATCCTCTTCCATGGTGGCGGCGGCGCGCAACGCGGCCTTGGCCTGGCGCAGCGCGAAACCCGACTTCGAGGCGATCTTCTCGGCCAGCTTGCGGGTCTCGGCCATCAATTGGTCGGGCGCAACGAGCTTGTTGACGAGGCCCCATTCGTAGCCGCTTTTGGCGTCGAACATCTCGCCCGTCATGATCAGTTCGCGAGCGCGCGCATGGCCAATCCGATGGGGCAGGCGCTGGGTCCCGCCAAAGCCCGGGATGATACCGAGGTTGATCTCGGGCTGGCCGAAGCGCGCCTTTTCGCTCGCGATAATCAGATCGCAGGCGAGCGCCAATTCGAGACCGCCGCCTAATGCGAAGCCGTTGACCGCCGCGATCACCGGTATCGGCAGTTCCTCGAACGTCTGCATCACGCGATGGCCGAGGCGGGTGAATTCGAGCCCATCGACGATCTCCATGTCAGCCATCGCGGCGATATCGGCGCCGGCAACAAAGGCGCGGTCGCCCGCACCCGTGACGATCAGCACGCGCACGGAGGGATCGTGGCGCACGTCGCGCAGCACCCGCGTAATCTCCTCGAGCACTGCGCGATTCAGCGCATTGAGCGCCTTGGGCCGATTGATCGTAATCGTCGCAATCGCGCCGTTGTCAAAAATCAGGTCTTCCAATTTCTCCTCCTGCGTGCGCCCTCGCACGGCGTTAGTTACACCAACCCGCCACCATGCATCACTTCACGTCACCTGCGCGCAAGCGCACGGCTTTCGCCGCTAGTTTTCGACGATCTCGCGGGCGAGACCGTCAACCAAAGCGAGCAGATCTTTGCCCTCGCGCTCGGGCACTTTCAGCTTCTTGAGCGCACGCTCAACATGGTCCATCGCAATCTTCCAGTCGCTCGCGCTGATTCCCAGACCCGCGTGCGAAGTCTTCATGTCCTTGCCGAGATAAAACGCCGGACCGCCCGTCGCCGCACACAGGTAGTCGAGGGTGAGCTGACGGTTGCGCCTGCGCGAATCCAGATTCATCGCCGCCGCAAAGCGCGCCATCTGCGGCTCGGACGCTAGCGTTTGCAGGAATTCATCAACGATCGCGGCGAGCCCATCGTAGCCGTTAAGCCGCGCGTAAAGGGTTTTTGCCGATTCCGAATCGGTGCTCATCGACACACGTCTCCTTTTTTCCGGAAATCCTTTAACTCCCGCTTCACCCGGAGAATAACAGAGTCGAAAGCAAACCGGCGCGGGGAACTACACTTAAGCGGCGGCGAGTTTCTCGCGCACCATCCAGAGGCGGTCGCCACCCCAGAAAATTTCGTCGTCGATGACAAAGGTCGGCACGCCAAACACGCCCAACTGCTCAGCCTCGTGCGTGATGCGCTCGAGTTCGCGGCAGCCCTCGCCCTCGGCGAAATCGAAAAATGCGGCAGTCTCGGCACCGCTCTCCTCGAGCACGCGACGGATGACCTCGCGATCCTCGATATCGAGTTCGCGCTTCCAAAAGCGCTCGAACGTGAGGTCGTTGTACTTGCGGAAGGTGCCGCGCCGCTGCGCATAGATCATTCCGATCGAAGCCAGCGCGGTGTCGAACAACTTTTGCGGGCCGCGCACGGTCAGGCCGCGGCGATTCGCCAGCCGGCGCGCGTCCATGTAGCTGTAGCGCACGCGGCGCCACTGATGGGCATTGCGGCCCTCGACGGTTCCAAGGAAATCCGGGATGTGCAGATTGATCGGGAGCCAGGTGAAGCTCACGCCGAATTCGCGCTCGAGATCGTAAACCGGATCTTTCGCGAGATAGGCGTAGGGGCTTTTGTAATCGATATAGAAACGCAGATCTTTCGCCGCCATGTGCGGAGCTTACGAATCCCCTCCTACACTTGCAACTTAGCGGAAGGGAATCTCGTGAAACCTTTGAAAGGTTTCAAGCAGCCCAACAGTCTTGACCTGACTTTCAGGACTGCACTTCCCAAGTAATAGAACCGAGTCGGTCATGCGGATAGCGGCGATGAGACCTTTTGCGAGCGCGTAAGCAAGGTTCTGAACTGATGGGAAGCGCGTTCTTCACAGGTCGACGCTTTTAGTGGGACGCAGCCCGCATCTTGCAAACGGGAAGTCTGAAACCTTGTGAGGTTTCAGTGGAAAACTATAGTTTTGAGTCTCCTCAACAACTCTCCCTATCGCTCCCAAAGCCTTTCAGCTCGCTCTAATATTCGGGTTTGAAGTCGAAGTGGTGGATCGCTTCGATGAAGCGAATCGTGCGGGTCTTCGAGCGCATCACGACGCTGTTGGTCATCGCGCCGCCCGAGAAAAAGCGCACGCCGCGCAGATAGTCGCCGGTGGTCACGCCGGTCGCCGCGAACATCACGTTGTCGCCGGCCATCTCTTCGAGCATGAACTTGCGCCGCAGGTCGAGAATCCCGGCCGCCAGACAGGCTTCGGACTCGCGCTCATTGCGTGGCGCGAAACGGCATTGCATGTCGCCGCCGGCCGCGCGAATCGCAGCCGCGGCGAGCACGCCCTGATGCGCCCCGCCGATACCGATCAGCAGGTCCACTTCGCCTTCGGGACGAGTCGTTGCGATGCCGGCGGAAAGGTCGCCGGCGGTGAGCAGCTTGATCCCGGCGCCCGCGCGCCTGACCTCCGCGATGAGCTTTTCATGGCGCGGACGGTCGAGGATCGCCACCTTCAAGTCCTCGACGTAAACCTTCTTCGCTTCGGCCAGCGCCTTGAGGTTGTCTGACGGCGATTTGTCGAGATCGATAATCCCCCGGCCCTGCGGACCGCAGGCAATTTTGTCCATGTAGGTGTCGGGGCAGCGCAGCATCTTGCCGCGCTCGGCCAGCGCCACGCAGGAGAGCGCGTTGGGACCGCCGGTCGCGCAGATCAGCGAGCCTTCGAGGCCGTCGAGCGCGACATCGACTTCGGTGCCGGCGCCGGTGCCGACGATTTCACCCGCATAGAGCAGGTCGGTCGCACCCTGGTCGCCCTCGCCCACCACGATCTTGCCGTCCATCGCGATCGAGTTGAGCGTGTTGCGCATCGCTTCGGCGGCCACGCGGTCGGCCATCCGCTCGTCGCCCTTGCCGATAAAACGGGCGGCGGCGAGTGCCGCGGCTTCGGTCGCGCGAACCACTTCGAGGGCAAGATTTCGCTCCATCGCGGCACTCCTTAGAGGTTGTCGTTCAGGCCAAAAACCGGAACCGGTAGAGCCAGAAAACCGATCGCGTCCGCTTCAGTTGGAAGCCAGTTCCGCGCCGAAGAGCGACTCGATCAGCCGATATCCCTGCCTCAGCAGCAGGCCGGTGCGGCCACCCTCCGCTTCGGTATATCGTCGTGTGGCGCCTCCACCCGTGAGGCCGGATGGGCCGCCTTTGAGCATAGCGAATGGCACCGCTTCATTCGAGTGCGTCTTGAGTTTCGACGGCGTCGCATGATCGGGCATCAGCAACAGCGCCCATTCGCCGAACGAGGGCAATTCCGCGAGCATCGGGCCGAGAATCAATTGGTCGATCCGCTCGAGCGCTTCGACCTTGTAATCGGCGCGGCCCATGTGGCCGGCCTCGTCGGGCGCTTCGATATGGAGGAGCAGGAAGTCGCGGCGCTTGAGCGAGTCGAGCCCGTAGCGGGCCTTGGCGGCATAGTCGGTATCGAGAAAGCCGGTCGCGCCGGGAACCGTAATCACGTCGAGGCCGGCGAGCCGTCCGAGACCGTTGACGAGATCGACCGCCGAGATCACCGAGCCCTCGACACCAAAGCGATGCTTGAGCGTCGGCACCGCGGGACGCTTGCCCTGCCCCCAGAACCATACGGCCGTGGCGGCGGTCTTGCCCGCGGCGCGGCGCGACTGGTTCACTGGATGGTTACTCAATATTTCACCCGCACGTTTCATCAGGGTGGACAGGCGGTCGGCACCCTCACCCTGGGGCAGATGCGGCGCGATCGGTTTGCCGGTGATGTCGTGCGGCGGCGTTAGTTGAGTGCCGGTGAGGCCGTGGCGCCAGACCATCAGATGGCGGTAGCTGACGCCGTTGAAAAATTCGATGCCGTCGCCCGCCAGCTCGCGCCGGAGGTCATCGACAATGCGGGCCGCCTCCTCGCTGGTGATATGGCCGGAGGTGAAGTCGCTCATGATCAACGCGCCGTTGGCGTCCGGCTCGAGCGAAACCAGGTTCATGCGGAAGACGACGTCGTCGGGAGCGAGCGCGATACCCTGACTCGCCGCTTCGATCGGGGCGCGGCCGGTGTGGTAACGGGCGGGGTCGTAGCCGAGCATCGTCATGGTGCCGACGTCGCTGCCGGGCGGCATGCCCTCGGGAATCGTGGCGACCAAGCCGAGTTCGCCGCGCGAGGCGATAAGGTCCATGTTGGGCTTGCGCGCGGCTTCGAGCGGGGTCTTGCCGCCGAGTTCGTCGCAGGGCCAATCGGCCATGCCGTCGCCGTGGATAATGACATACTTCAAGGTTGGACTCTCCGGCCTAAGTTAAACTCATACTTGAGGATCGTTCGGATACTTTCCTCATCTACTCGGACTAGACGAGAGATCGAGCCGCGCGCCGTTAGCTGTCCAATATTTTCAGGACCTTCGCGATGTCGGGCTCGACGACAATCGTATTGCTCAGGTTTTTCATCGCGGTGTCGGGGTCCTTCAGGCCGTGTCCGGTCAGCGTGCAGACCACGATGGAGCCGGGTTTGAGCGCGCCGCCGGCGCTGAACTTGAGCAGACCGGCGACGGAGGCGGCGGAGGCCGGCTCGGCAAAGACACCGTGCGCTGCGATTAGCCGATAAGCGGTCAAAATTTCGGAATCGGTGACCATATCGATCAGGCCGCCCGACTCGTCACGCGCGGCGGTGGCGCTGGTCCAACTCGCCGGATTGCCGATTTTGATGGCGGTCGCGACGGTGCGCGGATCGTCGATCGGATGGCCGAGCACGATCGGCGCGGACTCGGCCGCCTGATAGCCCATCATTTTCGGCAATCGCTGCGAAAGCCCGACCGCTTTGTATTCGCGGTAGCCGGCCCAATAGGCGGTTATATTGCCGGCGTTGCCGACCGGCAGAAATTGATGCGTCGGAGCCTCGCCCAACTGATCGCAGATTTCGAAAGCGGCGGTCTTCTGGCCTGCGATACGATCGGGATTGACGCTGTTGACCAGCCGGATGCGCAGGGGATCGCGCTCGGCAACGTCGCGCACAACCTTCAAGCAGATGTCGAAGTTGCCGATGACCTCGACCACCCGCGCCCCATGCATCAGGCTCTGCGACAGTTTGCCGAGTGCGACGGCGCCTTTCGGAATCAAAACATATGCTTGAAGTCCGGCGCGGCCCGCATAAGCCGCGGCGGAAGCGGAGGTATTGCCGGTCGAGGCGCAGATTACGGCGCGGACACCTTCGCCCAGCGCCTTGCTCATCGCGACCGTCATCCCGCGATCTTTGAAGGAGCCGGTTGGGTTGGCACCCTCGAACTTTAAGTAAACCTTCACGCCGCGGCCGACACGTTCGGCGAGTACAGGACTCTCGATCAGCGGAGTGTTGCCCTCGTTGAGCGTGACGACGGGGGTCTTATCGGTGACGGGCAGGAAACGCCGGTAGTGCTCGATCAGCCCCGGCCATCGAGTGAGCCGCGCGTCCGACGCCGCGCCCGCATGTGTACTCTCAGCCATCGCGCTTAAAGACGCTCCTCGATCCGGATGAAGACCGGCGGCCCCTCGACCATTTTGAGCCGGCCGATTGCCGCGAGCGCACGCTTCAAGTTTTTCTCGCGCGCCTCGTGCGTACGCATGATGACCGGCACGGTGGTCTCGACTCCGCGCCCCTTTTGAATCACCGACACGATCGAAATCCCGTTGCGCCCGAGCACCGATGCGATGGCACCGAGAACGCCGGGCTTATCGCGCGCGTTGAAGCGCAGATAGTATTCGCATATCACGTCGTCCATCGGCTTGACACGCGCGCGCTTCAGATGCGCGACCGGATAACCCAGCGCATGTGCTCCGCCGCGGGCACCCGAGAGCCGATGCCGCGCGATTTCGAGAATGTCCGCCATCACGGCGGTAGCGGTCGGCATCTGACCGGCGCCCTGGCCGAAGTACATGCTCGAACCGAGGGCCTCGCCGTGGATGTAAATTGCGTTGAAGGCGCCGGCGACGCCAGCCAGCAGATGGCGCGACGGGATCATCGTCGGATGCACGCGCGCCTCGATCGCGCCGCTGTCATCCTTCGCGATCGCGAGGAGCTTGATGGTGTAGCCGAGTTCGCGCGCGTAATTGATGTCGGCGAGTGCGATTCGACTGATGCCCTCGGTATGAACCTGCGGCGGCTCGAGCAGCACGCCGAAGGCGAGCGTGACCAGCAGACAGAGTTTGTGCGCGGCGTCGTATCCTTCGATATCGACGGTGGGGTCGGCCTCAGCCAATCCGTCACGCTGCGCCTGCTTGAGAGCGTCGGCGAACTCCGTACCGCCGTCGGTCATCATGCTGAGAATCGAATTGCAGGTGCCGTTGACGATGCCGTAAACCGCACGTTGACGATCGCCGGCCAGCGCCTCGCGCAGAGTGCGGATAATCGGGACGCCACCGCCGACACTCGCTTCGAAGCCGACCGCAAGACCGGCCTTGACGGCGGCGCGGAAGATTTCGCCGCCGTGGCCCGCAAGCAGCGCCTTGTTCGCGGTGACGACATCCTTGCCGGCCGCGAGCGCCTGCAAAATGAGAGTGCGGGCAGGCTCATAGCCGCCGAACAGCTCGACGACGATATCGATGTCGTCGCGCCCGACCAGCGCGGCGGCGTCGCGGGTAATCAGCTTTCTATCGATACCGAGTGCGGGAATCGGTTTGAGGCTGCGATCGGCGACGCCCGCCAGTTCCAGCGGCACGCCGAGCTTGCGCTCGAACATCGCAGCATTCTGGCGGAGCAGCCGCACGACGCCTTCGCCGACAGTGCCGCAGCCGAGCAGGGCCAGCCGCACAGGCTTCAAGAGGGCGTCACCAGACACAATCCAATGGTTGAGTAGCACAAAACTTTAACTTTCTCGGAAACTGAAACCTCGCGAGGTTTCAGACTTCCCGTTTGGAAGATGCGGGCTGCGCCCTGAAAAAACCTCATCATGGGTTGTGACCAGGTTGTTCGGATAAGCCGCCGAGTCGCGCGGCTGCGATGCAGCCGAAGCGATCATGACCCATTTTCAGCATGACTTAGCCGCCCACCCGAGTATCGCGAGCGTCTATACATGATGGGAAGTTTGAAACCTCGCAAGGTTTCAATGAAATAAAGGTTTCGAGTTCCCCGACCACTCTCCCCTTCTCTGGGTGCGCGGGTGCACGGTGACGGTGCATGCGGCGGGGCTCAGGAGTTCGCAATCGCGGCGCGCTTGTGGCGGCCGGGTACTTCGGCACGCGAGAGGGCGTGCCGGATGCCGCGAATCGCCTGGCGCGAGCGATGTTCGTTCTCGATCAGCGCGAAGCGGACGAAGCCGTCGCCATCGGCACCGAAACCTACTCCGGGCGAGACCGCGACCTTGGCCTCGCTCAGCAGGAACTTGGAAAATTCGAGCGAGCCCATTTCACGGAACGGCTCCGGAATCGGCGCCCATACGAACATGGTGGCCTTGGGCTTCTCGACCGGCCAGCCCGAGCGATTGAGCCCCTCGACCAGAACGTTGCGGCGCTGCCGATACATTTCGACGATTTCGCCGACGCATTCCTGCGGCCCGTTGAGCGCGGCGATCGCGGCGACCTGCACCGGGGCGAACATGCCGTAATCGAAGTACGATTTGAGCCGGCCGAGCGCCGCGATCATTTCGCGATTGCCGACAGCGAAGCCGACCCGCCATCCAGGCATGTTGTAGCTCTTGGAGAGCGTGAAGAATTCGACCGCGACATCGCGCGCGCCCGGCACTTCCATGATCGAGGGGGCGCGGTAGCCGTCGAAGCAGATATCGGCGTAGGCAAAGTCGTGGACCACGAGGATGTCGTTGTCGCGCGCGAAATCGACGATGCGCTGCATGAAGGCGAGGTTGACGATCGCGGTGGTCGGATTGTGCGGGAAGTTGATGATGAGCAGTTTCGGGCGCGGCCAGCAGCGGCTGACGACGTTCATCATCTCGTCGAAGAATTCCTCGCCGTTGCGTATCGGTACGCCCTGCACCTGCGCGCCCGCGATAACGCATCCGTACTGATGGATCGGATAGGTCGGAGTGGGCGCGAGGACGACGTCGCCCTGGTCGAGCATCGCGAGCGCGAGATGCGCGATACCTTCTTTCGAGCCAATCGTGACGATCGCCTCGGAGTCGGGATCGAGATCGACGCCGTAGCGGCGCTTGTACCAGTCGCAGATGGCGAGGCGGAGCTTAAAGACGCCACGCGAGACCGAGTAGCGATGATTGGCGGGCTTCGAGGCGGCCTCGATCAGCTTGGCGACAATATGCGGAGGCGTCGCGTCGTCGGGATTACCCATGCCGAAGTCGATGATGTCCTCGCCGGCGCGGCGCGCCTTGAGGCAGAGGTCGCCGATCGCGTTGAACACGTAGGGCGGTAGTCGTTTGATACGGGGGAAATCCATCTTCGTCGCGAACCCATCCCCAACCCGCGCGCGGGGCGCCGATTGAATCATTAATTTTTAACCGACGCGGGGGGTTACCGCCAGTGGTGGTCCTGCTTAATTTAAATTTCGGGCGGGAGCCGCTGGAATGAGCTGTTCCCGAAGAACTCCTGATTACTGCCGCTCGCAGTCGTTCCCGTTGCGGCACACGATCCAAAAACAGTGGCGCTTTCTGGCGTGATGAGCCTCTTTCCACTTGGTCGAAACCATTGGACCGTTGCGAATTTTGATAATAAGGTCGCACACAGTAAATCCGGCCGCTTCGGCCATTCGCATGAATTCGCAATGCGGCCACTTCGATTTGTGGTTGTTCACCATATCCGTGATCTTCGCCAACAGCAGGCCGCCGGGTTTTAGTACCCGCTTGGCCTGTTTCAAAAATGGCGGATACAGATAGCTCAGATTCCAGTCCTGCGCTTTGCCGCACTCGACCGTCGCGCCGAAATCCACATCGAATCGCTTCTTGCTCTTATCGCGCCCCTGCGGTCCGACGTGAGGGGGGTCGTACACCACGACGCCGAAGTTGGCAGACGGTACGCCCGTCATTTTCCGATTGTCCCCAACGATGGTCGGCTGATGTTGCGGGTCGATGTCCATGGATACAACGTGTCGTTTCGACCCCTTCCAAAATCGCCCCGCGTTGTAGGTCGAATCCAGGATCGGTTCAGGCGGGATGGTGGCGTAAAACTTGAACATCGCTTCAAGTAAGTCTGCGTCGCTCCCCTCCCAGACACTGCTGATTGGTTCGTAGGTCGATGCGCCGTTCGGAGAGGCTTGCGGGAGGTTAGCTTGATTGGGTTTTACTGCCAGATTCATCTCCTTCACGCTCCCACCGCCACGCTGGCTGGTAAATGCCGCCGAGGCATCGTGCGTAGGATTTTAGCCGAACGGATTCCCCGGCTGCCATCGGCAACTTCTTTTTAGCGCACTCGGGCGGGGGTCGCGATGGATCGCGAACCCCGCCCGCCGCTCGTTCACGACGAGGCTGATTCGGCCGCGCCCGGGGTCGCGGGGCGCGGCCGAATCAGCCAGTAGCAGGGGATCGCGGCGACGAAGATCGCCGCGCAGACCTTCCACGTCGCCGGGATGCCGGCGACATCCGCATAGGCGCCGACGGACAGTAATCCCGTCGCCGCGCCCATCGTCGCGAAGGTGCTGTTGAACGACAGCAGCGTCGCGCGCTGATCGGATGCGATCTGTTCGTTGAACCAGCTCTGCATCAGCGGCATCATCGCGCCGACCAGGATATTCATCAGGAAGAAGAGTGCGACCACGAGGTTCGGCCGATGGGCGGCGGCGCCACCCGCATAGAAAGTGACGCTGGCCGCCGCGATCAGAATGATGAGGCGAGTCGAGCGCACGGATTCGTCCATGCGCATCCGCATTACGGCTTCCGCGCCGACCAGCCGGCCGATCGTCAGCAGGCAATAGACCCACCCTACTACCCAGATGCCCAGGCCGTAGCTGTCGTTGACGTATTGCGGCCATTCGAGCCAATACGGCGCGGACGCGGCGAAGAAGATCCCGTTGGCCAGACTGAGCATCAGGATCGTGCGGCTGCGAAAGCCGTGGCGGAATCCGTTGACGACGCGATCGATCACCTGCGCGGGTATATGGGCGAACTCCACATGCGCGCGCTGGCCGGTGCGCTCACGCATCAGCACCGCTCCGACGATCGCGCTGATACCGTAGCCCGCCGCGCTCATCAGCCACGGCCATGCGATATTGACGTCGGCGACGTAGGTCCCGATCAGCGCGGAGACCATGAAGCCGACGTTCATGAGCTGTGAGATGCGCGAGAAGAGACGGTCCTTGATCCCGGCGAAGCCCGCGTCGTCAAGCGCATCGACGCCCCATGCGTCGATCGCGCCGTTGCAGAAGGTCGTGCCGATGCCGTCGATCGCTTCGGCCACGAGAAAGACCGGATAGGCATGGGCGAAGAAATAGACCATGAAGGCGGACAGCCTGATCATGCATCCGAGGACGAATGAACGGCGGCGGCCGAGGGCGTCGGCAAACGCGCCGGTGGGGACGTCGGTGAGGAAGGTGACCGCGAAATAGGTCGCGAGCACGCTGTTCATCTGGAACTGGTTCAAGCCACGCGCGCGCAGAAAGAGCGGATACACGCCGTAGAGGAATCCATTGGCGAGGGCATAGATGGCCCAAACCGTATAGTAGCGGCGCAGGATACGGCCGACGGGATGCGCCAGCGGCGGCGGCAAGGCGCCGGTTGCGCCGACCGTCACGAGTTGATCGCTACCTGTTCTCTGCGTGCCCGCCATCGATTACACTTTCACGTGATCAGTTCATCGCAGCGCGAGTCCGCTCGACCACGCCACGCGCAAAACCGTTTTGGCATCCCCCGCGACAAACTCAAAGACGAAGGCTTCGCCGCCAGGCACGAGCGGCTCATTTCCGCGTACGAATCCGACAGCCGCAGATACGGACGGTTCATCCGGATTTTCCGGCGGACCGGTTCAAGATTCGGCCGCGTCTGAGCGCTTGGGGTTTGCCGTTCGTGCCTATCGCTTCGTCAGCGTCCTCAGCCTCGCGGTGCGGATCTACGTTCCATACAAAGTGATCCAGCTATGGTCGCGTATCAGGGGCGACGGCCAGAAGGAGGCTCGCTATCGCCGCCAGGATTTACGCGCCGCCCGCGCCCTCTATCGCACGTCGATTCGGCTCGAGGGTCTGTTGATCAAGGCGAGCCAGTTTATCGCAACGCGCGCGGACATTCTGCCCGACCAATGGGTTTCGACGCTGGCCGGACTGCACGACCGCGTGCCGCCGCGGCCGTTCGAAATAATCCGCGGGCAAATCGAGCGTGCGCTGGGCCGTCCGCTTGAAGCGATCTTCAGTGAGTTCAACCCGACGCCGATCGCGGCCGCTTCGCTTGCACAGGTTCATGCGGCGCGCACGATCGACGGTCGCCGCTGCGCGGTCAAAGTACAGTACCCGCGGATCGAAGCGGTGGTTGACGCCGATTTGCGCAACCTGGGCTTCACGCTGCGGCTGCTGGCATGGCTCGAGCCCGACTTCGACTTTCGTGCGATAGCGCGCGAAATCTTGAAGTACATCCCGATGGAACTCGATTTCATCAACGAAGCGCGCAACAGCGAGATTATCGCCGGCAACTTCGCGGATCGCGCGGACGTGATGATTCCGCGGGTGTATCGCGATCTGACGGCGCGGCGGGTGCTCACGATGGAGCTGGTCGAAGGTATCAAGGTGACGGATCTGGAGGCGCTGGAGCGCGCGGGAATCGACAAGCATGCAGTCGCGCAGAAGCTTATCGAGATGTTCACGCAGCAAATTCTGCGCGACGGTTTTTTTCACGCCGACCCGCATCCGGGGAACATCCTGGTGCAGCCCGGACCGCGCATCGTGCTGCTGGATTTCGGCCTCGCCAAGGATTTTCCGCCGGCCTTCCGCGACGCGTTCGTGCGGCTCACCTTTGCGATCCTGAGCTCGAACCGCGACGCGATCGTGAGCGCCTTCCATGACCTCGGCTTCCGCACCCGCGACGGATCACCCGAGACGCTGCTGATGCTCGCCGACGTCTTTCTGGGCAACAGCGTGAAGCGCAATCGCGCGTACGCCGATCGCGAATTGATCGAAGAGTTCTCCGACGAATTGCCGCGCACGCTGCGCGCGAACCCGATCGTCGAGGTGCCCGCCGACGTGCTCCTGGTCAACCGTGTGATGGGCTTGATGAGCGGCATCGGCAAGACGCTCGATTCGCAGGTCAACCTGTTCACCACGCTAATGCCGTACACGCAGGCGCTGATTGCCGCGCAAGCCGCACCCGCAGCCACCGACGACCCCGCCGGCGGTTAGACTCAATACCCACGCGGCGCCTATCGAGCGGCATTCGCCTCCGGCCCGCGCGCAACAATTTCAGAAATCTGTGAATATCCTGACCTGGCGCGCTGGCATGAGCGGACGCGCTGGAATAATTAGACTAGCCGTGGCTGAAATCGGAGAAATCGAAAAAGTTGCGATGCGTGCGGCGCGTGCGGCCGGTCGCGTACATCTAAAGTGGCTGAGCCGGACGACCGTCACGCGCAAAAGCAACGCGATCGACCTGGTGACCGAGGCAGACCAGGAATCCGAAGCGACGGTAATCGAAATCCTGCAGCGCAGCTTTCCGGCCCATGCGGTACTGGCAGAGGAGAGCGGCGCCAACGCGCATACCAGCGAGCATCGATGGATCATCGATCCGCTCGACGGCACCACCAACTTCGCGCACGGCTTCCCGCAGTTCTGCGTCTCGATCGCGTACGAACGGCGCGGGCGGGTGCAATTGGCGATCGTGTACGACGCGTTCAAGAAGGAATGCTTCGTCGCGCAGCGCAATCGCGGGACGAGGCTCAACGGCAAACCCGCGCATGTCAGCCGGGTTCCGACGCTCGACTTATCGCTGCTCGCAACCGGCTTCCCCTATGACCGGCGCGAGCGCCGCCGTTTCTACCTGGCCTTCTGGGAGGCCTTCATGATGCGCACCCAGGGTGTGCGCCGCACCGGTTCGGCCGCACTCGACCTCGCCTACGTCGCCTGCGGACGCACCGACGGATTCTGGGAGTTCGGTCTCAAGCAATGGGACGTCGCAGCCGGTGCTCTGATGGTGGAGGAGGCCGGCGGACACGTCAGCAATATGGACGGATCGCGACTCGATATCGCAGCCGCGAACATTGTCGCGAGCAACGGCCGGCTGCATCAGCCGATGATCGAAACGCTGACCTACGCGCGCCCCGAGGCCGAGCGCCGTCACGCGGAGATGCTGCAAGAGGGCGACACCGCGCACGGCAGCGTATCCAATCACCAATAAGCGGAGTCGCAGACCCGCCTCCATATCGCGCATCCCGCGCCTTGGAGGTACCCGGCGTTTTGAGGGCGCGCAGTCGAGTATGACTTGTGCGGCCATCGAAAAAAATTTCGAGCTTGCAATGAACACGGCAAAGGTGCCAGTTTCACCATGCAACCATCTGCGCCCGTCGCGCCCAACCTTCCGGAGGAAAATTCGATGTTGAAACTATATGGAGCCAATCCGTCCCCGTTCGTCAGAAAGGTCAAGGTCGTTCTGGCCGAGAAAAATCTGCCGTTCGAGCAGGAGCAGACCTCGCCGTTTCCGCCGAGCGCGGAATTCAGGAAGATCAGCCCGCTCGGGCGCATCCCCGCCTTTCAAGATGGCGACAAATTTCTCGCGGATTCATCGATCATTTCCGCCTACCTCGAGCGCACTCATCCGCAACCGGCGCTGTATCCTTCGGACCCTTACCAATACGCGCGTGCGCTGTGGTTCGAGGAGTACGCTGACGGCGGCCTCGCGCCAATCATCGGATCGAAGATGTTCTTCAACAAGGTTGTGGGACCGCTGCTGATGAAGACGACCTTCGACGAGGCGTTGTTTCGCAAGGCCGAGCAGGAGGAACTGCCTCCGATGTTCAGCTACCTCGAAGGCGAGCTTAAGGGTGATTTCCTGGTCGGCAACAGCCTGACGATCGGCGACATCGGCGTCGGCTCGCAGTTCGTGAACCTGCTTCTGAGCGGAGTGACGCCCGACGCCGGCAAATGGCCGAAGCTCGCCGCTTATATCGGACGGATTCATTCACGCCCGTCGTTCAAGCCCCTGATCGAGGGCGACAAGAAAATGTTCGGCATCAAATAAACCACTGACCATAGTGTGAAAGGCGGTCTCCCGAATCGAGGGGAGGCCGTCTTTTTTTGCGGGACTCCGGTCTCATTGGACAGAG
Source organism: Binataceae bacterium (SeqCode) (assembly GCA_050011435.1). Lineage (GTDB taxonomy): Bacteria > Desulfobacterota > Binatia > Binatales > Binataceae > JADMIL01. The sequence goes on along the minus strand of JBEKJC010000016.1, from coordinate 27,367 downwards.
CGCGACGGGCGGTACTAGAATCCTGCTCGCAGCATGATTCCATTGGCGGCAGCCCGAACGGCCCGCACACTCACGGGGAGGCATACGGTTATGGCGAAATACACTTTCGTAGTTCTCACCAATCCCACGTCCGGCAAGGAAGCCGAATACAACAAATGGTATAACGAGCAGCACATTCCGGACGTCCTCAACGTTCCGGGTTTTGTCGCCGCGCAACGGTTCCGCCTCGCCGACGCACAGATGGGCGACGAGAATCCCCATCGGTATCTGGCGCTTTATGAGATCGAGACCGCCGATCTCGCAGGCGCCCTCAAGGAGCTGACGGCGCGCGTTGGCACCGCCGACATGGTGATGAGCGATGCTATCGATTTGAAGGGCGTCGGCACCCATATCTTCACGCCGGTCGCCGAGAAGGTGCAGGCCAAAGACGTGCTGCGTCCGCGCCGCGCGGCCTGACAATTAGTCAAATCGCGCCGGACGCGGCATCTGAACCGCGTCCGGCGTACTATCTCCGCCGAATCCGCGTGGTGTGCTTTCGTCAGGCCCGATGCGCCGGTGGAACCTCGCGAGAAATTCGTGGTTTCCGCTTTAACCGCTCGGTCATTCCTGCTTTCCTGATAGCGGTATCTAATCGATGAGTCTGACAACTATTTCGGCAATTCACGGCCGCGAGATAATCGATTCGCGCGGCAATCCTACGATCGAAGTCGACGTTCGCCTCGGCGGTGGCGCGCTCGGCCGCGCGGCGGTGCCCTCCGGCGCTTCGACCGGCGTGCACGAGGCGCTCGAGTTACGCGACGGCGATGCCAAACGCTTCGGCGGCAAAGGCGTGTTGAAGGCGGTCGCCAACGTCAACGGGCCGATCGCGCAAAAACTCGCGGGTTTCGACGCCGCCAACCAGCCGACCCTCGATCGGGCATTGCTTGACCTCGACGGGACCGAGAACAAATCGAAGCTCGGTGCCAACGCGATGCTCGGCGTATCGCTCGCGGCAGCGCATGCGGCCGCGAGCGCAAATGGCTTGCCGCTGTATCGCTACCTGAATTCCGGCGCGCACGTGATGCCGGTGCCGATGATGAATGTGGTCAACGGCGGCAAGCACGCCGACTCCAGCGTCGATATGCAGGAATTCATGATCGTGCCACACGGAGCGAGCACGATGGCCGAAGCGTTGCGCATGGGCGCCGAGGTTTTTCATGCGCTGGCGGCGGTGCTCAAGCAACATGGACAATCGACTAACGTCGGCGATGAGGGCGGCTTCGCGCCTAACCTGCGCAATAACGAGGAACCGATCGAAGTGATCCTCGAAGCGGTCGTGCGCGCGGGCTACAAGCCGGGAGATCAGGTCTCGATCGCGCTCGACCCGGCCTCGAGCGAGTTCTTTGAGAACGGCGTCTACGTCTTCGCGCGGTCGGACAAGCGCGCGCGCACCTCGGAGGAGATGGTCGCGTTCTATGCGCGGCTGATCGATCTATATCCAATCGTCTCGATCGAGGACGGACTCGCCGAGGACGACTGGGCCGGGTGGAAACTGCTGACGCGCGAGCTTGGCTCCAAAATCCAGTTGGTCGGCGACGACCTCTTCGTCACCAATCCCAAGCGTCTCGCACGCGGGATCGCGGAAGGCGTGGGCAATTCAATCCTGATCAAGCTCAACCAGATCGGCACGCTGACCGAGACCCTCGAAGCGATCGAGGTCGCACGCGCGGCCGGTTACACCTCGGTGATTTCTCATCGATCGGGCGAGACCGAGGACACCACTATCGCGGATTTCGCGGTCGCCACCGGCGCCGGCCAAATCAAGACCGGCTCGATGAGCCGCGGCGAGCGCACGGCCAAGTACAACCGTCTGATTCGGATCGCCGAGGAACTCGGCGCGGCCGCGGTTTATCCCGGCGCGAGCGTATTCAAGGCGCGCGCGCGAGCCGCGCGATGAGTCGTCCGCCGGTCGCCGCGCTGATAATTTTCGACGGTTGGGGCTTGCGCGATGCGCGTGAGGCCAACGCGATCCTGAAGGCGCGCACACCCGTGATGCAGCGTCTATGGGCGACGCAGGCGCATACCGAACTTGACGCTTCGGGCGAAGCCGTCGGACTCGCTCCCGGCGTAATGGGTAACTCCGAGGTCGGCCATCTCACGATTGGCGCCGGCCGCGTGATCTACCAGGACGTGATGCGCATCGCGAAGGCGATCGAAACTGGCGACTTCTTTCGCAACGAGGTGCTGCTCAGCGCAATACGCACCGCCGCGCGCAACGGCCGCACGCTCCATCTGTGGGGCTTGCTCTCGGACGGCAGTGTCCATAGTCACATCGATCATCTGATCGCGCTGCTTGAGCTTGCCGCGCGCGAACGCGTCGAACAGATCGCCGTCCACGCGGTGCTCGACGGACGCGACAAGCCGCCGCAATCCGCCCTGCCCTTCATCGATCGCGTCGAGGCCAAGCTCAAGGAAGTCGGGCGCGGCCGCATCGCGACCGTCACAGGGCGCTACTTCGCGATGGATCGCGACAAGCGCTGGGAAAGGGTCGAGCACGCGTGGCGGGCATTCGTGATGGCTGAAGGCAAATCAGCGCCGACTGCGCGGGCCGCGGTCGAAGCGTCGTACGCCGCGGGCAAGAATGACGAATTCGTCGAGCCGACGATTATCGGCACGGCTCTTCCGATGGCCGACGGCGATCAGGTGATTTGCTACAACTTTCGCGCCGATCGCGCCCGCGAAATGACGACTGCCCTCACGCAGAGTGACTTTAGCGGCTTTGAGCGCCCGCGCATTCCGAAGATCGGCTACGTCTGCATGACGGAATATGAACGCTCGCTGAATCTCCCACTGGCGTTCGGGCGCGACGACGTTCGCGATACGCTGGCCGAGGTACTCGCGCGCGCCGGCATCCGCAACTTGCGCATCGCAGAGACCGAGAAGTATGCGCACGTCACCTACTTCCTCAACGGCGGCGTCGAAAAACCGTTCACACTCGAGGAACGCGTGCTGATTCCGTCATCGAAGGTGGCGACCTATGACCTCGAGCCCGAGATGCAGGCGGTCGCGATCGCAAAGCGCGCAGCCGAGGAAATCGCGAGCGGCCGCTTCGGTGTGGTCGTGATGAACTTTGCGAATCCCGACATGGTTGGCCATACCGGCAACATGGAGGCGACGGTCAAGGCGGTTGAAACCTCCGACATGGCGCTCGGCATCGTGATCGACGCGCTCGAGCGTGTCGGGGGCGTCGCGCTGATTACCTCCGACCACGGCAATGCGGAGTTCATGGCCGACCCGGCGACCGGGCAGCCGCATACCGCGCATACCACAAACCCGGTGCCGCTGATTCTCTACGATCCTTCATTCAAGGGCCGCATGAAGGATAACGGAACGCTGGGTGACGTTGCCCCGACGTTGATTGGGATGTTGGAGCTCGCTCAGCCTTCCGCGATGACCGGTCACGACCTGCGCATCCCCGGCTAGACCGCCTCGCGTCTGACTCGAAGGCGGCGTCGCAATAGCCGTCGATCCGCGGCGGGGCGATCAGGCTTCGAGGATTGCGCGGGTCTCTTGCGGCGTCGCGACTTCGTGGCCCATCGACCGAATCATCGTTGCCGCCCGCTCGGCGAGTTGCGCATTGGTCGGCTGACCTTCGCGCGCGTACTGATAATCCTCGAGGCCGATACGGACGTGCCCGCCGAGGCTCACGATCAGCGGCACCAGCGGCAGGTTGTCGCCGCCGAGCGTCGCGGCGAACCAGTTCGCGCGCACGCCCTTGATCATGTCGATATAGGCCTCGAGGCTTTTGAGGGTCGGCGGCAACCCAAACGGCAACTCAGGCCCACCGAGATAGAATTTGAGCAGCAGCGGCTCGGTCAGGACGCCCTGTTCGAGGAATACCAGCGCCGCGCGCAGGAAACTCCCGTCGAAGATCTGCAACGTCGGCCTGAGCCCTAAGTCGCGCGATTTTTCCAGAAAGTAGCGAATCGTCGCATACGAATTGCAATAAATCATGGACTCGTCGCGAATCTGCTTCGTTGCGGGATTGTACGCGATCAGATTTACCGATCCCATGTCGCCCGCGCCCAGGTCGGGCTTGGTCGCCGGGTCTTTCGCCAGCTCGACGAAATGGCTGAAGCGCTTTTCTGCATCGCCATCGAGCGGAAACGTCGGCCATAGCAGCGCCTTGCATCCGGCGCGTGCGCGCCGATAGACCTCAGCATAGTAGGGAACGTCATGCACCCACTTGCCGCTATCGGTATGACGCACATGAAAATGGATAATCGCGGCGCCCGCGTGGCACGTCGCGATCGCGTCCAGCGCAATCTCCTCGGGGCTGTAAGGGATGTGCGGGTTGAGCTTCTTCATCGCGTTACCGTTGATCGCGGCTTCGATGATCACTTTCGCCATGCTTAATCCCCCCGGGCGCTTACCAGCGCACGACCTGTTCGTAGATTTTCGGTAACTGCCGCGGCAGCGACATGATGTCGTCGATAACGAGATAGCGCGACGGCGCGCACATTTGCCTCAGGTAGTCATGCCCGGTGCGATCGACGGTGATGCAAAACGGCAACACTCCCGCCAACTCAAGTTCCTTCAGCGCAACCATCGTGTCCTGGATGCCGTAGGCGTTTGAGCGCCGGTCGTGGCCGTAGTCGAAATCCTGCGGAAAGCCGTCGCTCAGCAGGATCGCGTGGCGCGAACGCGACGAGACGTCTTTGAACTTCTCGCGGATGTGGCGAATCGCCGCACCCATGCGGGTGGAGCGCTTGGGCTCAATCGCGCCGACCCGCGCCTTGACCTCGTCCGATAATTCGGCTTCGAACTCCTTGATGACGTAAAATTCGACGTTGTCGCGCCCGTGCCCCGAAAACCCCATGATCGCGTATGAGTCGCCGATCTCCTCGAGCGCCTGCGCCATGATCACCAGCGCTTCCTTGTTGACATCGATGATCCGGCGCGGCCGTTGCGCGACCTGCGGCCGGCGCTGCCAAGCCTTCATCCAGTCGTCGGTGTTCTCGTCGTTTTCCGAATACTTTTTGGTCTCGCGATGAATCGGCTCGTCGGTCGAGGCCGACATGTCGAGCAGGAACAGCGTCGCGACGTCGCGCGCTTCCTTCTTGCGGGCCTTGTAAACGCGGCCGTCAGGAATCTCGCCCATGCGCCGCGCGACGCGCGCCTCGATCGTGCGATCGACGTCGATTTCGTCGCCGTCTTCCAGCCCACGCACCATGCGATACGAGGCCGGGCGAATCTTCTGGAAATGACGCCGCACCTGCGGCAGCACCTCGGAATAGCGTTCGAGGGTCGCGGCGAAGAAATCGCCGTTGTCGCCGTCGAGCAAAATCTCACGCAGCCGGCACCAGTTGCGCCGATAGTCCGCCGCCACATAATCCCACTCGTCATAGGCGTAGTAGGAATCCTGGCTGCGGTTGCGCCCGAGCATCAGGCGACCGGCGCCCGGGATGGTTCCGATTTCGCCGAGCTGCTCGCGCAATTGATCGAGCTCCTGCGAATCCTTGCCGAGCAGGTTGGTCAGGTACATGCCCTCGCCTTCGGCGCCGCCGTTGGCCTGCGCGGGCTTGATCTGACCGCCGGCTTCGAGCAGCTTACGGATTTGCGCCGGCGTCAGCGGCCGGCCGCCCTTGCCCTTGGACTTGGAACCGGCAGACTCCATCGTGATCTGATCGTCGGTCTCGCCGTCATCACCGTCGTCGTCGCCCTCACCGTCACCGAGGCCATCACCAGGTTGTCCGGGCCCGCGCATCTGACTGAGCAGATCCTCGCGCATGTCGCTCGCGCCCCTGGACATCGGATCGCCCTCGCCCGCCGCGCGCGCCGCGGCCATCAGGGCCTGCAACCATTGAAAGAGCGCGCCAGTCTGCAGCGCGCTTTGCGTCACGGTCGCGGCGGCCATGCGCAGCGGTGCGAAAAACGCTTCGGCCCGCTGAATAAAGCCGCCCGCCGGATCGTCTTCGCCCAAGGTGACATCCAACGCCGCCTTCACCAGCATCGTGCTGAGCGCGTCGGGCCGCAGGGTCTCGGCCAGCGCCGCATGCATCCGCGCGACCCGCGGCGTCAGTCCGCGATACCGCCGGCAGAGTTCCGCATCCACGCGCGCGGATTCGCACAGCCGCATCAGGGCACCCGCCAGCGCCGGATCGTCGAACGATGAAACGTAGCCGTCGATGGCCTCGACCCCAAGCTCGGCGTGCTCCTCGAAGCCGGGCATGTCGGCCAGCCGAAAATCGAAGGTGCCGAACTCGTGACGACCCGCCAGATGGGCAGCCGTCAGCACAAAGTAATCGCGCGCCATCTCGACGCCGCCAATGCCCGCCACCGTTTCGGGCAGGTAGATCATTTCGCCGCCGGTCAGCGGGTAATGAAACGGCAGCGTGGCGCCGGAGTGCGGTAATGAATCGATGCGAAATTCAAGCGGAAAGAGCATCCGCATGAACTTCGTCAGCATGCCCTTGACCTGGTACAGCGCATGGTCGTCATTCAGCGGGATTTCGGTTGCCATTGGCCTCATTGTGGCAAATCGCGTGCCCGCAGCGCAATTTGATCCCGCGGATGCGGGGGCGCGAAAGCAGCTTGACTCTATGCAAGGCGGCTGACTTAACTGGAGCAACACTCATGCGTATCAAGAGCTTCCCCCATCGCCGCTCGTGGTTGTCGATTTCCCTTCTCGCCGTGATGCTTGCGCTCTGCGCGGCGTCGCGCGCGGGGGCCGGCATAGCAGACGCCGTGAAGTACACCAAGCTCGCCAACGGCCTGCAGGTAATCGTGCTCGAGAACCACAAGTCCCCGGTCGCGACCTTCAACGTGTTCTACCATGTCGGATCGCGCAACGAGCATTTCGGCAAGACCGGAATCTCGCATTTGTGCGAGCATCTGATGTTTCGGGGGACCAAGAAGCTCGCCCCCGAGGAATTCTCGAACATCATCCAGGAAAACGGCGGCGACGATAACGCGTTCACCAGCAGCGACTTCACCGACTATTTCGAGATCATTAACCGCGACCATCTGGACGTGCCAATTTCACTCGAAGCCGACCGTATGGCGAATTTTGCGCCAAAAGGTTTCGATTCGGAGAAGGCGGTAGTGATGGAGGAACGGCGCCTGCGCACCGAGGACAGCCCTGAGGACGCATTGCAGGAAATGACGCAGGCGGCGGCCTTTGTCGCCCATCCCTACCACTGGCCGGTGATCGGATGGATGAACGAAATCGAGGGCATCACCCTGCAGGACGCGCTCGACTATCACGCGATTTACTATTCGCCGCAAAACGCGATCATAGTCGCGGTCGGCGATTTCGACGGCGACCAGGTGATCAAGCTCGTAACCCAGGCTTTCGGCGGGATCAAAAACAACGCGAAGCCGCCGCCGGTGACCGAGGTCGAGCCGCCGCAGGAGGGTGAGCGGCGCGTGGTGATGCGTCACGCCGCCAATTTGCCGGCCTTCAACGAGGCCTATCACGTGCCCAACTACCGCGACCTCGCGGATGCGTTCGCGCTCGAAGTGGCAAGCGAAATATTGTCAGACGGCAAGAGTTCGCGGCTCTATAAGGATCTCGTGGTGGACAAGCAGTCGGTGGTTGACGTGGGCGCCGAATACGACATGACCTCCTTCGACCCGGATCTGTTCTGGGTTTCCGCGCAAGTCCGTCCCGGGGTCAAGACCGAGGATGTGACCGCTGAAATCGACAAGCAAATCGCTGCGCTACGCGACACTCCGGTTACACCGGAGGAGTTGCAGCGGGCCAAGAACCTGGAACAGTCGGGCTTCGTTTACGGGCAGGACTCGATTTTCCGCGAAGCCGAACTGCTCGGCGTTTACCAGATGCTCGGCGACTACCACATGATCGACGACTACCTTTCACAGATCGACAAGATCACAGCCGCGGACGTTCAGCGCGTCGCCAAAAAATATCTGGTAGACAGCAATCGCACGGTCGGCGTGCTGGTACCGACCGGCGTCCTGCGACACGAGATGGCCGGCGGCGGTGCGGGTGGCCCGGTCCATCACGCCGCGGGACTCGGCGTCAACGATCCTTCGCCACTGATCGCGCGGCGGGTACGACCGGCGCGTTTCGATCAGCGCGAGCGCGCCGTTATGACGCCCGCGCGCTACCTCGACGCGGCGGAGGTGATTCGATGAGGGCCGCGATTCATCGTATCGCCACAACCGCAATCGCCGTGACGATTATTCTGGGGCTGACCGCGCCGAGTGCATCGGCGCTCGAAATCAAGCGGATGCAACTCAGTAACGGCGCTGTCCTGCTGGTCTCCGAGCAGCATCAACTGCCGATGGTCACGACGTCGATCGCCTTCGACGCCGGGTCGCGCCGCGACCCCGACGGCAAGGAAGGCCTCGCCGCGCTCACCGCCGAATCCCTGGTAGAAGGCACCAAGACGCTGAGCGCCAAGGACTTCAACGAAAAAGTCGATTTCATGGGCAGCTCGATCGCGATCAGCCCCAGCCGCGACTTCGCGGTCGCCGCCTTCACCTCACTCAAAAAATACCAGGGCGACACTTTACATTTGCTCGCGCAAATTCTGGAGGACCCGGGCCTGCGCGACGCCGATATCCAGCGCAAACAGGCGGAGCAGATCGCTTCCATCAAGTCGAGCGAGGAAGAGCCCGGCTACACGGCGAACGTCGCCTTCACGCGGATGATTTTCGGCAATACGCCCTATGGCCATCCGACCACCGGATCGTCCGAAGCGGTCGCCAAGCTCAAACCCGATGATGTGCGCGAGTTCTATCATCGGTACTACAAGCTCGGCAGCGCCATTATCGGGGTGGCGGGCGACGTCAACGCCGAGGAGATCAGAGCCGCGCTCGAAAAGGAACTCACCGGACTGCAGGGCAAGGTGGAACTGCAGTCCGCGCCAGAATCGAAAACGGTGGCGCCCGGCATCCACACGCAACTGATCGATCGCAACGTGGCCCAGGCCAATCTGTACATGGGCTCCAATGGTATCGCGCGCTCCAATCCCGACTACTACAAACTGCAGGTGATGAACTATATTTTGGGCGGCGGCGGCTTCGCCTCGCGGCTGATGAAGGTTGTGCGAAGCAAGGCGGGACTCGCCTATGGGATTGGCAGCGGATTTCAGGCGGGCAAATTCCCAGGGGCCTTTGTGATCGCGCTCCAGACCAAAAACACGAATGCGAACGAGGCAATCAAGCTGATCCTGCAGCAATTGCACGAGATTCAGCAGAAGCCGGTCGCGGCGGCCGAACTCGACTCCGCCAAGCGTTATCTGATCGGGAGCTTCCCGCTGAAACTCGATCGTCAGGGCGAAATTGTCGGCTTCATGCTCGAGACCGAAATCTACGGTCTGGGCCTCGACTACGCCGAACACTATCCGAAGATCATCGGGGCGATTACCGCAGCCGACGTGCAGGCGGTCGCGCAGAAGTATCTGCATCCCGATGCGATGGACCTCGTTGCCGTCGCCAATCAGAGTGAGGCGAAAATCAGCATCGCGGGCGCCGAACCCTCGGGGCAAACGGCGGCGGCGAATCACTGAGGCCCTCGAGCGGTCGCGGGCCCTGCGCGGGCTTGCGCCGCGGAAAATCGATCCGTGCAATTTCAAGTGCGATGGTTGTATAGTTCCGGCTGCAGACGCTCAACGCTTCAATAGCGGGCAGGTCGTCACGCGGACGGGAGGATCGATAGATCGAATGAGCAACGAAAACTGGCGTATCGACGGCGAATACTTCGAATCCTGCAACTGCGAATTACTCTGCCCGTGCCTGCTGTCGCATGCGCAGGCGCGTCCGACCGAGGGCCATTGCGACGTCGTCCTCGGCATCCACATCAAACAGGGCAACTACGGCAAAGTTGATATTTCAGGGCTCAATGCGGTGCAGGCCCTGATGACGCCCGGCGCGATGTCCAAGGGCAACGGCACACTCGCCGTCTATGTTGACAGTCGCGCCAACGAGGCGCAGCGCGGTGCGCTCGAAGCGATTTTCACGGGCGCCGCCGGTGGCCCGCCGTCACTCTTCGGGCCGATGATTTCGACCAGGCTGCCGACCAAAACTGCGCCCATCGAGTTCAAATCCGACGGCAAGACCTGGCGCCTTTCGATCCCGGGAATTACCGACGTCACGGTCGAAGGCGTGACCGGTGCCGCCAATCAGAACGTCTGGCTGGACAACGTCGGGCATCCGTTCTCGCGCCGACTGGCCGCCGCGAAAGCTACGTCGAGTCATTACAAGGATCACTCGCTTGCGTTCGACAACTCCGGCCGCAACGGACATTTCTCGGCCATCAACTGGTCCAACGGCTGAGCCGATCGCAGCCTCGCCGATTAATAACGCGGCGCCGAAGACGATCATGGCTGCGCCGACGTTACCGATCGGCGAGCGGATTCTCCTGTACGCCGGACTCGCTGCGCTGACCGCGCTCGCGTGGCTTTATCTCGTGCGCATGCCGATGACGCCGCAGGATCTCGGTGGACTTGGCGCGCGGATGCTCTCGGCGCTGCCCCCGCGATTGGCCGATCTGTGGCTCACCTTCATGATGTGGGCCGTAATGATGGTCGCGATGATGGTGCCGAGCGCGAGCCCAATGGTGATGGCTTATGCGCGCATCGCGAGCGCTCGCGGTGGCCACCCTGCCCTTCGCGTTTGGCTCTTCGCGTCGGGGTACATCGCGATATGGACGCTCTTCAGCGCCGCCGCCACGGCGATCCAGTTCGCACTTCTGCACTGGTCGCTGATCTCAAACGCGCTTATCACCACTCCGCTGGCCAGCGCCGCAATTCTCGCCGCGACCGGCATCTACCAACTCACCCCGCTCAAGCAAGTTTGCCTCGGGCGCTGCCAGTCGCCGATCGGATTCCTGATGACCCATTGGCGCGACGGCGCCGCGGGCGCATTGCGGATGGGCCTGATGCATGGCGCGTTCTGCGCCGGCTGCTGCTGGATGCTGATGGCGTTGCTGTTCGTCGCTGGCGTGATGAACCTGGCCTGGGTCGCCGCGATCAGCGTCTTCGTTCTACTTGAAAAAGCGACTTCGTGGGGCCGCGCGATCGCGAACGTTTCAGGGATTGCGTTGATCGCATGCGCGATTGCGATCGCGCTTCGCCGATGAGTCAGGGTCCCACGCTTTTCACCATCGGCCATTCCACCCATCCGATCGCGACCTTCCTCGCGCTGTTGACCGCGCATAAAATCGCGCTGCTCATCGATGTGCGATCGTATCCGTCGTCGCGCCGATGGCCGCAGTTCAATCAGACTGAACTTCAACGGTCACTGGAGGCAGCGGGAATCGGCTATCGATGGTGTCCGGCGCTGGGCGGGCGACGAACTTCCAAGCGGGTCGATTCACCGCACAGCGCGTGGGAGCATCCGGCTTTCCGCGCTTACGCCGACTATACGGAAACGCCCGAATTCGAAACCGGTCTGAAGGAACTGATGCTGGCGGCGCGCGAGGTCCGCACGGCGATCATGTGCTCGGAGGGGCTGTGGTGGCGATGCCATCGGCGGATAATTTCGGACCACCTGACGACGCACGGATGGGAAGTCATACACCTATTGCCCGAGGGCAAACTCACAACGCACGCGCTGCCGGAATTTGCGACCGTCACCGATGGTCGAATCGTTTACGACGGCGGACAGCGATCGCTCAAGTTGCAGTAAGAATTGGTCGCAGCGGCCCGCGCGCACCTAATCATTGCCGGCGTTGCGTTGGAGGTAATCCAGAATTTCGCGACGTTCCGAATTGGACAATGGCGCGACGCCCGCCTGCGCCATCTTTAATTGCATCGCGGCGACCTGCTCGGCCCACATCGCGGAAGTCATGGTGGAGGGAAGATAGGGGCGATGGCAGCCGCCGCAACGCCGCGCATAAAGCTGCTCAGCGGAACTACCCAACTCGGGCAGCGGTTTGGGGGCGCATCCGGCAGACCCGAGCAACAAAAGCACCGCCGCGACCACGAGGGAGACAGCGCGCCGATATTTCATGCCTATGGGTAGCAGCGCGTCAAGTTTCGACCGCATCAAGCGAAGGAGCGGCAAAGATGTTTCACGTGAAACGCGCGGTGGGCAGGACGCGGACGAGGTCGGTTCGCAGCGCGCGGATGAGGCCGCGACGGTCGTCATCTTGAAGCGTCACTTTACGTTCGTGTTCGGGCCGGACCCAGACCGGTGCCAGGCGCATCGGGTCTTCGGCGTAACGCGGAAAGACGTGCCAATGAACGTGCGGTTCCTGATTGCCGAGGCATTCGTAGTTGAGCTTGAGCGGCTTGACCACGCGCTCGAGCGTCTTGCCGACCGCCATCAGCTCGTCGAGCAGTTCGTGCGCCTCGCCGCGTGGCATCTGGTGCATCTCGGTGACGTGGCGCTTGGCGAACAGCACGCAGTACCCGCGGTAGAATTGAGCGTCTCCGAGTATTAACCAGCTTCGCGGCAGTTCCGCGACGAGATCGGCAAAGCCCCCAGATACGATGCGTCCCTCAATGCGTGCAATAACGGCGCAGATGCCGCAGGCGCGCACCGCGCCCGCAGCTTCATCCGGAACCATCGACGCCCTCAGCCTTAACCTGCACGAGTTTGAGATTCGCGTGCTTGAGCAAATCGTCGATGGTCTGCAACTTATACGGCCGGTCGTAATAGACCGTGCGCACGCCGGTGTTGATCAGAACCTTCATGCAATGGATGCAGGGAGTGTGGGTGACGTAGATGTCGGCGTCGTTGATGGCGCTGCCGTTCTTCGCCGCCTGCGTGATCGCGTTGATCTCGGCGTGGATGGTGCGGTAGCAATTCTGCTCGAGGTCGCCGTCGGGCGTGCGCGATTCGTAGATCAAGCAGCCCACGTCGGTGCAATGCGGCAAGCCCGCGGGTGATCCGTTATAACCGGTCGCGAGGATGCTGCGTTCGCGGACGATGACGGCGCCGACTTTCGCGCGCAGGCAGGTTGATCGCTCGGCGACCTGCCGAGTAATCGTCATGAAATATTGGTCCCAGCTTGGCCGATCCACTGGCGTCACGACCGGAAGATCAACCCGCGCGTCATGGTGGCGCCGGGGCTGGCGGCGGGCAGGCGCAGCATCACACTGATGCCGGGTGTTTGCGACGGCGCCTGCTGTTCTATCTGCGGCTGCGACTGAGCCGGTCCCGGCGGAACAAATGAAAACGGCACCGGGCTGAAGGTCAGGATGAAAAGCGCGACAGTTGCCCAAGCCATGGTCCGGCGATTACCAGTCAGCGGCGTATGCGCATCGACGGTCGAGGGATGACCCAGCCCGAGGAAAAAGACCAGGACAAACCAAAGCAGCCATCCGAGCCAGAAGTCGTAGCCAAGTGCATACGGCACCACGACCATCAGGGCACATCCGGCCCAGCACAGGCGCGACACCATGCGGTGGACGCGGCCGCCGAGCAGCGAGTAAACCACGTGGCCGCCATCGAGCTGGCCGACTGGCAGCAGGTTGAGCGTGGTGACGAACAAGCCGAGCCATCCGGCGAAGGCGATCGGATGGAGGTCAACGTTGACCGTGTTCGGATCGACGCCAAGGATCACTCGCGAGACGCTCCAGAAGAGCAGCGAATTACCGAGATTGATCCCACCGGCGGAGGCATCCAGCGGCGTAACCTTGGAGAGCTCGAGGCCGAGTATTACCGCCAGTAGCGCGACCGCAAAGCCGGCCCACGGCCCCGCGGCGCCGATTTCGAACATCGCGCGGCGTGTGCGCGGCGACGTTTTCATGCGGATGAAAGCACCAAAAGTGCCGATTATAAATAGCGACGGAAACGGCGCCGGGATGAAGTACGGCGGCGTCGCTTCCACGCCATGGCGGCGGGCGGCAAAGTAATGACCCAGCTCATGCGCCAGCAATATCGCCATTAGCGGGATCGAATATGAAAGCCCGGCGCCGAGATTAAGCAAACTTTGCAGCGGCGCGCGCAGCGTGACGAATGCACCCGAGGCGTCGGCCCCGGCCATCGTGGTGGTCAGCAACGTCAGCAGGAAGAGAATCAAATTGGTGCGTGGAATGCTCAACGGCTGTGGCGCGGGCCGCCAGGTGTCGACCGGTTCGGCGGCTCCCTCGAAGCGCGGGATGTCGCTCAGAATTGGTGAGACTTCTTTGTATGCGCTTGATTCATCCATCAAAGGACCGCCGAACCGCTCGAACAGTTACGAGAGCACCGGGCCGCGCGGCAAATCTTTCCGCCGCACTGCCGTCACGAACCGCTATTTCCAACCTTTCAAAGCTGCCGAACGTTGCGAGAGAACCGCCCGCATCGGCTTCGCCATAGGTCTTTCGTATCTCGATGGGCGCACTACGTCCGATCCTAACGGAAAGCCAGAACCCACGAAAGCGGGTGGCAAATCGTTCGAAACAGGAGCGATCGATATTCGTAATCAGATTGCCAAATCCGTCTATGTAAACGATTGAGCCGGTGATTTCGTTCCGCTTTTCGCTGACGCCGGGGAAGATTTCGGCGGGCTTCACGATGGCTGGAAGTTCCGGGCCCAAGGACGCTAGGCGCACCCCAGACCATAGATGGGCGGCGGCCGGCGCGAAAATGTCGCGGCCGTGGAAGGTCGCGCTGACCTCGGGAAGACGGTAGCGCGGGGATCGCAGCTCTACGATCCGGCGGATACCAGCCTGTTCGGCGGCGCCCCGGAGCAGTCCGTTATCGGGACCGATGAAGCGCGCACCGGCCTTGCTCTCGACGGCAATCGGCGTGCGGCTGGTACCGACCCCGGGGTCAACCACCGCGATGAAAATCGTGCGTGCAGGAAAGTAGCGCCAGCTTTGCTCGAGTGCGATCGCGCCGGCAGCTATCGCTTGCGGCGGGATTCCGTGGGTCACATCGATGACCTGCGCGGCGGGAGCGATCGCCGCGATTACCCCCTTCATCACGCCGACGTAATGGTCGCGGTAGCCGAAGTCCGTCAGGAGCGCGATCGGCGGTGCGGATTTTTCGCGGCGTGCCGTGGTCATGCCCGATTTGGCTTCCTCACGTTACCGTCTCTTGCGTGGGCGGGACGGGTCGGCGAGCGCCTCGCGAAGCGCGGCCACCAGCAGTGGAAACATCAACTCGTGATGCCCGGTCAGCATGATGCCGCGGCCACCCCCGATCGTGGGACGCTCGACGACATTCATGCGCGGGCGATAATGGCGGACGAAATCCATGTCGGCCGCGGTAAAGCGATCGACCTTGCGACCGAGATTGCGCGCAAGGTTGAGCGCCTTGAGGAAGACTTCGGGCATCACGACGGCGGACCCGAGGTTGAGCACGACGCCGCGGGCGAGGCCGCCGACGACGGCGACCAACCGATGAAAGTCCGCAAACGTGCCCGCGCCAATCGCCGCACCGTCGGCGCTGGGATGCATATGAATGATGTCGGCTCCGAGCGTCACGTGAACCGTCGCCGGAATGCCGGCGGCGTGGGCGGCAGCGAAGATGCTGGCGTCGCGAAACCTGAATTTCGAGCGCGCAATTTCGCGACCGACAATCTCGCCGAGTCCCCTGCCCTCATTCGCGGCGATTCGGGCCGCGCCATTGAGGAACGCGCCGGTCTCCTCGGCCATGCCGAAACTGCCGTCGGCAAGTTCTGCGGCGACGTCTTCCGAGGTGCGGCCGGCGAAGGCGAGTTCGAAGTCATGGATGATCGCGGCGCCGTTACTGGCGATGGCGGTGAGCGTACCCTCGCGAATCAAATCGCGGATGAGCGGGCCGAGGCCGACCTTGAGTGGATGCGCACCCATCATCAAGAGAAAGGCGCGGCGGCCGCGGTGGGCGTCGGCAATCGCACGGGCGAGGTCGCGCAAATCCCTTGCGGCGAGGGTGTCGGGCAACGCGCCCAGGAATTCGCGAATCGAGGCGCCCGCGGCCACCGGCGCCGCGAGCTGGTCCTGCTTGACGAGGCGTGAAAGCGTGTCGAGCTTGCGCGTGCGTGCGCGAGAGGGATCGATCGGCCGCAGCTTCATCGCACCGGCACGGCGATTATCGTGGCAAAACGGAGGGGTCGCACGGCGCATAACGCTATCCGAACGACGCGGACATCGCTATCGGGCCGGGGAAACGCTCTAATGTGCCGACCGTATGAACAATGAAGGCTGGAATCGTGATCGAGGCGACGGCAAGGATGGCCGTTTCTCGTTTAACCTGCGATAATTATAGCCAGTCAAACTGGGGAATAACCTGCGAAGCGAATATCCCATTCGCATCGGCAGCAAGGAGAAAAAAACGGGAATGAAACTTCGATTGATTCTGGCGAGCGTGGCCCTCGCGTGTGTGGGATTCGGTGCGCCGGCCTTCGCGCAAGCACCATCGGCCCAAGCGGATTTGCAGAGGTACATAGCCAACCATCCCGAGCTGCAGCGAAATCCGTCTTTGCTAAGCGATCCTGCCTACTTGAACAGTCATCCTGCTTACGCCGGCTTCCTTCAGACGCATCCCGCCATTCGCGCGGAGACTCAGCAGATGGGCGGTTGGGACAGGAATTATCAATGGCGTGACGCCGACTGGTGGCATCGAAACGATCCGGACTGGGTCTTTGAGCATCATCCCGAGTGGAATCGCGCACATCCCGACTGGATGATGGATGGGGACTATGACGACGCCCACCATTGGCACAACCGCAATTGGTGGATGCAAAACCACCCGGATTGGGCGGCACAGCATCATCCACACTGGGGGCGCCGGGCCGAACCGCTCGAGCATCATGGCGAAAGGGATGGGCATCACACACAGCACGACCATGGGCAAGGCAACGGTCATCAGCACGGTCACGACAAAGACTGAGCCGTGAGCGTTGGGAATCGGCGTTCGCCGCGGGCATCGGCGATGATGTGCGGCGGGCGTCGATTTGACTCCGGCAGGTTGCGGCCCTAGACTTCGGCACGGGCGGGCGTAATTCAGTGGTAGAATGCCAGCTTCCCAAGTCCTTCCCGCGTAATCCAGTACAGTATCCCTCAGTACAGTACGGTACAATTCCCCAGTAAGTCTCAGCATTTAAGTCCCGCTCGGTCCAGTTCGGTACCGTGCGGTACGGCGCCAAGTGGTAGATGTGAGGTAGAGTGCCAGTCTAGCGTAAATTTTGGCGCCGCCGATCCTTCGACACTTTCAACCCCTTTGACCGGCTCCGTTGAGGCCTGTTCTGGCCTCTGTCGCCCTCGGAGCGAGGAGACAAATTAGATGGCTGTACGCAGCGACAATGGGTGGCTGAGTGTGACCTTTCCGTTCGAGGGCAAGAGGCGGACTGAGTACCTTGGAATGAAGGATACGCGGGAGAACCGGCGTTCCGCTCAGAAACTCAACGACCAGATCAAGGCAGAACTTCGAGCCGGGAACTTCAGCTACGAAAAGCACTTCCCGAACAGCCGATACGTCAAGAGCCTAAACGTCGCAGCCAGCCTCAGCGAACCGTCGCTGAAGGACTACGCCGATGGTTGGCTTAAGGAGATCGCTGCGACCGTCACCGCACCTACCCTCAAGGACTATGGGGATCAGCTTCGGGTACATGTCTTCGGGCACGAGCTTGCCAGGATGCCGATTCGAGGTATCGACGACGGCGACATCAAACGCCTCATCGCCGACCTCAAGGCCAAGCGCCTTGCCGACGGGTACGACGAAGGCAATACTCGCCGCATCAACATGGTCCTTGCGCGCCTGCGCACGATCTTCGCTACTGCGGCACGCCGCAAGGGCCCCGACGGCCGGATGATTGTCGACGTTGACCATATGAAGTTCGTTGAGAACCTTCGTCAGGCGAGGCCTGAAATCGACCCGCTCACACTCGACGAGGTCAATCGCATTCTAGCCAGCGCCACCACTCCGCGGTTCAAGAATCTGCTCACGGTGCTGGTCTTTACCGGCGTGCGCCCTGGCGAGGCGCTCGCCCTGCGCTGGGAAGACATCGATCGCGACAAGGGTCTGATCCGGATTCGGCGCACGCTCGGTAGGAATGGCGCCGCGCATCTTCCAAAGACCGCTGGTTCTGAGCGCGATGTCGAGATGAGTGAAACTGTGCGCGCGGCGCTCGCCGACCAGCGCATGCAGACAGGAATGGCGGCCGCCTGGGTGTTCGCGTCCGATGCTGGCGCTCCGATGAACTTGACCAACCTGCGCGAGCGGGAGTGGTCGCGCACTTGCACGAAGGCTCACATACGGGATCGGCCGCTGTACCAGTGTCGCCACACGTTCGCGACGCTGATGCTGGAGTCTGGAGCACAGCCCCAATATGTCGCGTCACAGCTAGGCCATACGAGTCTCGAAATGCTGTTCAAAACTTACAGCCGCTGGCTTCGGCCTCCGACCAGCACAGCAATGGAGGAACTGGATCGACGCTTCGCGGCGATGAAGCGGAGCGCGTAGCATCCTCGACGAGCGTCAGCATCGACGCGGCCGCGCGCGAGACGGGTGGGGACGACGACACTTTGCTCGACGCGGCTGAGGATGGAAACATAAAATCCCACGACCCTCCGGCGCGGGTGGCAGGAAGGCTGTGCGGGGACCCGACGAGGGCTTCTCGCGCAGCCTTCGCCGTTTGGTGAAGAGTTAAAAATTCGGTTAACGCCGGCCTATATGTAAACGCGGGGCAGTCCGAAGGCACTTAGGTTGTCCACCACGGGTAGCCCCCAGGCGCCGGGTACATCACAATAGGAAGGAGTCCACCCTTGACAGACTATCTCCAAGATACTACAGTTTGTTTAGGTTGAGGTAGCTCTTCGCACCCAGCGATGCGGGCGTGACAAAGTGCGCGGATTGGTTCGCGTCTGGGCCACCGAGACTAACGTGGGTGGGTGGGCGAAAGTAGTAACTACGCACAGCCATTAACCATGCTTTCCCTGCGTAACTGCCGTAAAACAGGGATCGACGCAGCAACAGACTACGATACGGTTAGCGTCCCCTAAACTCTAACAAGAGCGGGGACGCAGCGAGCCCGGCCTTGATTGAAGTGAAAGCTTCGGTCAAGGCCGGGCTTTTTTGCGTTCTAGATCACGGCCGTTGGAGATACGGCCCACAACAAGATCGATCAGGAGACTCGAAGTGAAGGTACTCAGTTACGAATCAGGCGAAAAGACGGAACCTGTTTACTTCAGGATGGCCGACCTACCTCCGCGATTGAAGCTTTCTCGCGCGAGAATTTTCAACGCGATCAAGGCAGGTAAATTCCCAGCCGCAAGCCACCCGACCGGCGGGCGCGCCGCCAGATGGCATCGAGATGTCATCCTGGCTTGGGAATCGGCGCACCAGAACTAGCCGCTGAGTTGGCCGATTTCAAGTAGGTGGTAAAAGTTCTAAGTAGGTGGGCGCATCGAGCGCTCAAAGTAACAAAGCAACGGAGACTCAAAGTGGATTCAGAAACAGCAACTCAGGCATTGATATCGCGGCAGGCGGTGAAGGAGTCGATCCTCGGCGGCATACCGGATTCAACCTTGGATAAGTGGCAGCGGGAAGGACGGTTTCCTCGCAGCTTTCACCCTGGCGGCTCTAAGCGGGCGTACTTCTTGCGCGCAGCCATCGACCGCTGGCTCGTCGAGCAGGCTGGCGCGCAAGCGGCTGCTACGGCGTAAGCGTAGGACGATGGTTTACCCGATGAAATGTGACATGTGCGGGCGCGGGATTAAGACGCGCGCGTACAACGCCACCACCAGTGGGGACGCTGTGATTAACTACAGTCGCCCGATTGGTGAGAAACGCTACAACCTCAGGTTTGGACTGGGAAGTGGCCACGGCCTCAACTCAGTCGGAAAAGACGACGCGGTATGCTGGCCGTGCATGAAGGATCTTGTTCGTAAAGCGATCGACTTTCTGGACGATGAGCAGCCAGCGGCGAAGGCCGGGGCGTAGGCGTGAAACAGTTGGCAAGCGGCCGCGCTCACAGCGGCATCAGCTAGAAAACAGAGAAGCCCAAACGCTACGAACGCTTGGGCCCTATGAGGAATGTGAGGTGCGGACTGACATTCAGTTTAGCACTAACCTCGTGGATTACAAGAAGCGGATGTGAGGATTGTCAAGGTGCTGGACAGAGATTTTTCGAGTGACGGACAAGTAGGCGGTAATAACAGCGTGGTGCCGACAAAGCGCGGCGGCTTCATCCTTCCTGGCGACGACCCGGCAGCGGAGATGCGCGCGGCTACGACCGGGACAGTAGAGCATCTCGGTAAGAGCGGGGTCGCGATCGAGGATTTCCCGGCGGGCGACATCAAACCGGTAACGCCAGCGATGGCTGAGGAGCGCGGCTACCCGGCTGTGGGTGGGTACATAATGTCGTTCCGCGGGCGCGACAGTGAGTTGACGGGCTTTGAGCGGCTACGCAACCCGACTAACCCGAAGTACCCGAAGGATATTCAGAAGAAAGGATCGGGGGCGCATATCTATTTTCCGGTCATCGACGGCATAGACTGGCAAGACCTAGAGGCAGGCGCGACGGTGGCTATCGCCGAGAGCATCATCAAGGCGATAGCTGTCCTCAAGCATCGCCCCGGCCGGCCGGTAGTCGGCATGACAGGTTGTTGGGGATTCCGAAGCAAGAAATCGGGTCAGTACCACATCGCGGACGACTTGAAGGCGTTGCCGTGGAAAAAGCGCAAGCTTAAGGCGCTCATCGTTCTGGACTCGAACGCTTGGACCAACCCCGACGTCATCGTCGCGCAGAATACCCTCGCATACGAGCTCAGCGCGTTAGGCGCCGAGGTGCAACTACTCAAGCTCCTGAACGCAGCCGACGGCCAGCATCAGGGTGTCGACGATTTTATAATTAACGGCGGCAAGATGAACGATTTGGAAGTAGTCGAGATACCATCACTCCAAGAGTTGGGGGCGGTGAACAAGACATTCTGCTACATATCGGAGCCGGCCGGTGTCTACGAGTTCGAGTCAGGCATCCTGCACGACAGAGGCGAATGGACGCACGGTCTCATGGCTAACCGAGATATGCAAATACAGTTCATCGATCGGCGGAAAAAGAAGGAGGATCGAGTACCCGAGTATAAGACCATTCCGATCGCGCCGGCGTGGATAGGGTGGCCTAATCGGCGGAGCTACAAGAAATGGGAGTTTGCGCCGGGCCAAGAAGAAAGTCTTCCGAACGGCAACCTCAATCTTTGGCCAGGATGGGGATGTGACTCCGTACAAGGCGACGTGTCACACTTTTATCGACTCCTCGACCATGTTTTCAAGAACGACCGCCATCGAATGCTGCAATTTCTCGCATGGCTCGCGTATCCGATCAAACACCCAGGGGCGAAGCTCGATCAGGCATGGGTGGTCTATGGCGAACCGTGGAGCGGCAAAACGCTGCTCGCGGGAGTTGTAAAGGGAATTTACGGTAAAGCATGGAGGCTTGTTAGCCACGGCATGTTGCACACCCCGCACAATGAGTGGCAAAGGGGCTGCCAATTCGCGTTCTTGGACGAAGCGTTCAGCATCGCAGACGACCGGCGCGCCGAGTACAACACGATGAAGCTTCGGATCACAAGTAAGGAAGTTGAAATCAACTCGAAGCACGTCAAGCAGTACACGCTACCAGACCACAGCAACTACTTCATTGCTAGTAACGACTCCAATGCGGTGTACTTTGATCGAGACGATCGGAGGTATGAGGTTCACAAAATCACAAGCGGTCGCATCGATCATAATCTGGGCGTTGAGATTGGGACGCGGTACGAGTCGCCGGAAGGCGCCGCAGCATTGCGCTATCACTTCGAGTACGATCTGGACTGGCTTTTGAAGGACTATGATCCGAAAGGCGACTCACACGGCTCGCCGGGACGCAAGGAGATGCTTTACGCGAGCGGGTCGAACGTCGACAACATCATCGCCGACATGATCGAGGAGCAGCGGGAAACGGCAGGCGCAGACGGTGGCAAGGCGATCGGTTCATGGAACCTGATTCGGTTCGACCAACTGAAAGCTAAGATCGAGGAGCGGACGGACGCGCTGAAGCTACCAGCGGACAAGGTCATTACCAACGCGCTTGAAAGGACGGGGGCGATGAAATTCGGGCGGGTCTCGTTCCAGGTCCAAGGCTTTCAAAATAAGGAGCAGGTCTGGATCATCGACAACCAGGCGCACTGGCTGGAGAAGGACGCAGACACCGTGAGAAGCGGGGTGGCAGAAGAAGAGCTCCGGCGAATAACGGCGCTGCCAGCGCGTTTGAGGCCGCGAAGAACGCATGGTCCATGGCGAAGCAGAAGCGCCTCAATGAAGAGAAGGGCGCTGGGAATGCCGAAGCCAAGGCGCAGGTGCTGGAATGGGCGGTGCTCGCCGCGATGCGCGGGATCGACGTGAACAGAATCGAGAAGCTTACACATGTGGATAGCCAAATCATCAGCGAAGTCTCTGGTGTGAACTTGGCCGAATGGTTCGCCAAGCAGCGAGCCGACAACATCAACCGGTGGTATGAAAAACCGGTGGTGGACGATGCTAATAAGGCCGAGGACGACGGCGAAGGTGAAACCGAACTATCTAATTAACGGGCAGTCATTACAGCCAGGTACAGGCATAACGGATTCCGTTGTGCCTGTACGTTTTGCCTTCTCTCCCAAGGGGTATTTGAATTTACAGGCACAAGGCAGGATGATCAGTAAGATAAAGTATAAAATATATATCCAAGTATATATCTATTCTGTAGCAGAATTTGCAGGGGACCCTGCCTTATGCCT
Source organism: Binataceae bacterium (SeqCode) (assembly GCA_050011435.1). GTDB lineage: Bacteria > Desulfobacterota > Binatia > Binatales > Binataceae > JADMIL01. The sequence continues at coordinate 4,745 of JBEKJC010000016.1, read as the reverse complement.
GCCGCATCGTCTTCCCCCACTGCGAGTGGTACGAAATGTACAGGCATAACGAAATCCGTTATGCCTGTATCATGTCTGTATTTCGCCCGCGCCGACATCGAGAAGCCAAGCGAGCACGTTTAAACATGTGACACGACGAAATCTCATCTCGACCGAGCCCATCCGCATGGCGGCCGGCCTACTCCAAACTCTCGACGACTTAAAGCGCGACGACGCCGACCTGGCCCGAGCAGCCACCACCGAGACCCAGCGTGCGGCCGTCAGCGCTGCGCGCGCCCGGTCCTACGCCCTCCGCCGCGCGATCCAGAGAAGGCTCAGTGGGGAAGTGAGCGTGCAGCGACTCCCGCTACCACTCGGCGACGACTACTGAGCCCCGCAAATTATAGTGACAGCGATCAAAGGCCAAAACCCATCCAAATGCGGTCATTCGGATCCTTGATTTGTCCCTATATTATGCGGAGCTCAATAGACGCCCGGCAAAGCGAGGAGGCCTAGCGTCTAAGCCTGCATGCGCAAGTTGCTCGTCATCCTCAACGCCATGCTGCATAACAAAACTCACTGGCACGCTACCGCGCTCGCCTCCCCGACCTCAGCCCTTTATCCCCTCGGGGATGCGGTTTCTGAACACGGTTGCTGCTAGGTTGCGCAGCGCGCGAAGGCGCCGACGCCTATCGGTCGCGCTCAAAGTAGACTGGCTCTGACTGTTGTTTGGTCCGCCCCCGTGCGGGGTATTTCTAGAGACACCCGTCATGCGTTTCAACATTGAGAAGGAAGGCGCCGTAGTCAGCCTTTAGAGTTTCGCCGCAGTTGAGCACCGTGTAACTACCAAAATACGGACAATCGCAAGTGGGAATGCCTGTCCCGAAACAACTGCAATTTGAGGGAAGCAAATGGCCAATTGCCTGCAGATGACACTTTTCATCTCCTGGGCCGCCGTTTTCGAGGTTCAGTTTCAACTGGCGACCCTTAAATGAATCTGTGAAATTGTGAGTGCCGGTGCTGAAAGTGGACTCCCACGTACCCGACTTGTCACAATTGAACGTTAATGAAAAATCGCCTACGCCAAGATCATGGTCGTACGACGTCCCGCTCCCAGCCTCGCTCGCCGACGCTAGAGAGAAATCGAGCTTGTAATGACTAATCGTCCTGGCAAAGCTGATGAGGCCGAACAGTACAACCTCGACTGCTATGAAGGCGATGCAAATCTTTCTCAGCATGGAATTTCCCGCCAATAACTACGTTGGAGCAACAATTCTCGACCTATTGAGTCCTGCATAATATCAGGACAAGTCGAAGATTAGAATGACCGCGCCTTGACACCTTTTAGCCGGGATTTCCATTTTGACTTCCGGTTCCAACTCGTTGTGTAGACCGAACGGCCTTTTCCAGCAAGCTTTTAGCCGGTTTTGGTCCACGGTGTTCCGGCGGCGCCGGGAGCCGGTTTCGCGTCTCGCGGGTACACAACAGCAGCGCGAAGAAGAACAGAAGCGCGAGCGTGAACACCGGGGGCGCGACCGAGAACGATAAAAGCCGCGGAGCGCGCCCGCGCCCGCGGCGACGACTGACGGGCGCATTCAGGGCGATGGCAATTGGGGCGCTGTTACGCGGATTTGTGCTGGCGGCAGACCTTACCACCACAGGATGTTTCCAGTCGCGGTCTTCGGCTCTTCAACGTCAGCTTTGCTTCGAGTACGCGTCCCGTGCGTCTTGCACTTTCTTCCAGTCCGTTTTGAGCATCGCGAGCGTGGGGCGCACGTTCAGAGTTTCCAGCGGCTGCGAGTGCGATCCAATGTAGCGACAGCTGTCCTCATAAACCGGATAGATCGCAGACACCGACTCTTCGAGGCCATTGAAATTAATCTTGGGGAGCTTTGTCATCATGACATTCGGTTGATATCGCTGCGTTACACCCTGAAGCAGTTCCTGCTCAACGATGACCTCGCAAATGTTACGAATTAGCTCGTATGCTTTCTCGATGAGCGCCGCCAGCGTCTCCCCTGATGCCTTCTCCGCAGCCTGAATTAGGGTATTAATCCTCGTACGCAGGTCTCTGACGGTATCAGAGCGAGGATGCTTGCCTTTGCTCACAATGCCGATTTTCGTTTCGTCCCGCGCCACGTCGTAGTAGGAACAGTCCTCCGGTCGTTTCTCATACCGCGCGAGCAGTTCCGTAGTGAACCAGATATTGTGAGTGAATACGATTACCTGGCGCGTTTCGCCTAAGGCCACGATGCGATCCACGACTTCTGCCATCCGCTTGTAGTCCAGACTATTGATCGGATCGTCGAAAACAACTGGGGCAGGGGGTTTCAGCGAAGCTTCGGCAAGAAAGTCGGCGAGCGCGATGACTTTCTGCTCTCCTTCCGACAGCACGTCGCTGGGGCGATGTTCGCCCCCAGCGACGGCCTTTTTCCGGGTGACCTGGCCCTGCCTGCCGGGAAACTGCAGCGTCACGGCCGGTGCTCTCAGGGTCTTGCACTCCTCGGTAAAATGCCGCTCAAAATCTCGATTGAGGAGCTGCTCACTTGCGACCTTGGACGTCTCTGTGAGCGAGCGCAGCAATCCCTGAAACTTCCGCTGCTGAATCTTGGCTTTGTCCACCCATTTCGCCTGCTCGACCGCCTTCTCGATCTGCGGCAGCAACCCTGCCAGCTTCAAACGCGATTCGATGTCGAGAAGCTTTCCCTGCCTTTCACGCAGCGCTTCTTCGCGCTTGTCCCGCCGTTCCGTCAGGTCTTTGAGCAGTGTCTTGTTGTGCGTCTGGGCGTCTTCCAAATACTTCAGCACACGCGCGGCTTGCGTGGCCTGATCCGTCCACTCCACAGGCTTCCGCGACTCGATCGCATCCCGGATGAATTTGCCTTTGCTAACAAAATCACGGATTTCAGTGAGCTTTTCGGCGGTGATGCCTGCACCATTTCCCGCCACTTCGCCGACCCGGCGCTCGACATCGCCGAAATCGACGCCCTGCTGAAGCACGTGACGTACGGCGTCAATGTCTAGCCCCGCACCGTCAAGCTCGGTACGCAAATCGTTGTTGCAGTAATCCCGGTATTTCTTGAGGAGAGCAACGGCCTCTGGCGAAAGCGGGTGTCGGCAGTAGAGGCATTCTTCGCCGTTGGCCGGATATTTATCGGACCCGTCGAGCGTCTTTAGGTACTCTTCTCCCGCTTGGATAAAGCGCCGCCACTCTTCTTTCAACAGCCCGGGTATCGGCAGTCCGGCGAATGATTCCTGTGTTGCCTTTTCGTATTGCTGTTCCGCCTTCTCGAAGCGCTCAAGGCTCTTTGCGTACCTTGGCACGTCGAAGCGTCCGACGATCGAGAGCGACTTTATGATTGCGTCGAGGTGCTGCTTTACTGACTCCGCGAGCTTCAGCTGAGCGGCCGGATTTGTCGTCTGTAGTGCTTCGACCTCGGCTTTCAGCGTTGGTATTTCCTGTTTCTCCGCGTCGGTCACCGCGCCCAAAGCCCTTAATTGATCGAGATCGGTAGCGGCTCCGAGGGAATCCATCAGCGGGTAAATCCGGCTCTGCCGATCAAATTGCACTAGAAAGGGATTGCTGGTTTGCGTTCTGTCGTTGACACCCTGTTCCAAGCGACTGCGCACTCCCTCGATGCCCTGTTGGACCAGAGGAAATCGCGCAAGCTCTCCCGGCGTGTACAGGTAATTGAGGTCACCATCGACATGCAGCGCGGTCGCTCGTGAATCAAACACATCGATGCGATTGAACGGAGCGAGACCTGCTTGGTCCTTCCATTCCAGTTCCTGTGGCTTTTCCAGTCCCAGGCGGAACGCAATACGCGCGCTTGGAAGCTGCTGGGCATGCTGTGCCTGCGAGACATCGGGAAGCACCGCCTCTGTGGTACGCACCGCCGCTGCCTTCTTCAGCACGCGCACGTATCCGGTTTTTCCGCACGCATTCTCGCCGAAGACAATTGTCAGCTTGGGATTGAAATCAATGGTCTGGCCTTCTGCCAGCGCGTTTACATTTTTTAGGTCGTGGAGCTGCGTGAGAAACAGACCCGAGCTCACATCCAGCAGGGAAGCGTCATCACTCAGCTTGGGCACGTTCACCGGGCCACCCGAAACGAGGGCCTTTTCCCGCAAGAAGGTTTGGTAAATGGCATCGAGTTGGCTGTCCGTCATCGCTTTCCGGCTGACGATAACCTCAGATACGAGATGCCGAACCCACGCGTCCTGCTCGTTTGCCCAGCCAACCAATAGCGACCTTACCGTGGTCGCTTGCGATGGCGTAGCTGCCGTCATGATTGGGCCTCCGCATCAACGCCGAGAATTTCCTCCCGTTCCAGAACGCGTCTGATCTCTTCGAAGGCGGCCTGGATATTACCTTTCGGGAAACGAATTTGGCCGAGGCCCTGGATATTGCTGAACTCTTCGCAGCCTTCTTCGAGCAGGATTATCGCCTTGGTGAAGCCCAGCCTTCCTTGAAAAAGTCCGGCCTCGTGTACGACGTTCATGCGTGCCTGCATGGTTCCGTCCTTGAGCTCGTCCTCGCCGGTCACGAGCAGGAAAGCGATTACAGCAGCATCAAGCATCTCGGAAAGTCGCGCTATATTTGTAACTCCTGCGACCGGCACGCGATTAAATTCATCCCAGGGTAGTCTAACAGCCCGTGGTGAAAGTCAGTGAGCGATGGATCGCCAGATTCGATCGACAATACTACAATGTGTTGGATGGCGATGGGAACCCGACAGAGTGAGCAAGGGTCGTTGTGGGTGGCG
>JBEKJC010000015.1:0-86879 GCA_050011435.1 Binataceae bacterium (SeqCode) | reverse complement strand
GACATTCTCGAACGGGAAGCTGTTCTCACGGTCATGCCGCGCGACCCGGGACTTAAAGTCCTCGGCGTGCGTGGCCGCGAGCCTGATAAAGTGATTTTGCCGTTCGATCGGAGACATCGCCATGACAGATTCCCCTGTTCAGTAAGCGACACGATGTGAACCGGACTTTCCGTTTTGAGCTTCCCATTCCAACCCGCCTTATAGACCGAACGGCCTTCCCCAACAAGTTTTTAGCCGGTTTTGGTCCACACCCCTCCACCGGCGTACTCATCCCCGCATGGCCTCATCGACGCGATCCGCAATCTCGACCGTCCCTGTCGCTGATCGAGCAACGCGAGCAGTCCGAAAAGTCAGGTCAAGACTGTTGGGCTGCGCGTGGCCCACCGTCGGCATGGAATGCCGTGAAACCTTTCTAAGGTTTCACGACTCTTTTCCCCTCTCCCTCCGGGCCCCCCGGCGCAAGAGTGAAATTCTTCCCTGCTGACTCGTGTGATGGGTGAACTATTTGGCGGTTATGCACCTATTGACGGATAGCCCAATCTTCCAATACCGTACTCCTTCGGGGATGATACGCAATCTTACCGCGAGGGAGCTTCCATGGACGACGCAGAGAAGAAATTTTGGGTCGTTGTTACGCTCTATGGTGGTGTTGCGCTCGCCATATTCAGCACAGGGCTATTCGCCCTTAACGATGAGCATTATGCCTTTGGGGGAGTACTTACCGTGGCTGGTCTAGGGGGGGGTGGCAGACGCGGGGCGTCGCGCAATAGGTCATGGCCTGAGCGTCCCGATCCCGAACTCTGTCCTATTGGCAGCGCTAATTCTGACGTGGGTGTTCCTCGGTTATGACATTTACAACCGTCATTACAGCGCGCCAATCACACAGGTGAGCGCATTCAACAATCCAGATTATGTAGGGAAAACACCGTCCAAACAGATCTGGAGAAAAGAAATAGTACCTTTAGATGGATACTATTATGTAAACTGTGAATTTTATGATGTTACGTTTGAATACGAAGGAACAACTCCGATTCGGTTTGATAATAATCACATATACGGATTTGACCTTAAAACTAATAACCCGGCAATTAGCAATTGGAACGTCTTTCTTAAAGCTGCCGGCGGAATAAATCCGAACGTTCATTTGGTCTTACCGCCCGGAACTCGGACGGATGTTCCCTTTGAACCGGCGCGCTAGCCAAATGGAAACCCCAATTGAATCGGCTTGCTGGCGTGCTCTTGCTTGCTCTGAAGCGCCCGCCAGTCTGTGCGCCTCAGCAGCCTCGTACCGCTTCCCCGAAGATGTCGGGGTTCTCGCGGTTGTTAAACCGGAATTGAAATTCGTTCAGGTAGAGCGGCAGGTACTTTTTGCTGACGTGATGGTACGTCCCGATGACGCTACGTTTAAGCAGGCTCCAAAACGATTCGATATTGTTGGTGTGGACCTCACCGCGCACGTACTCGCCCGCGCTGTGGCGGACGACTTCGTGTGGGAAGAAATGTCGCAAATCGCGGTATCCGCCCCATTCATCCGTTGCAACCAAACTGACTTTCTCGGATACGGTTTGTTCGACAAATCCGCTCAAGGTCTCGGCGGTTGTGTTCTCTATGATCTGGCAGACCACGTTGCCCTTGCGAGCGATTGCGCCGATGACGGTAGTTTTGCCGGTGTGGGCCGCTCCCCCGCCGTGATACTTCTGGCGGTCTTTCCAGTGCCGGTTTTCCTGTTTGCCGCCGATGTAGGTTTCATCGACTTCGACGACGCCCATCAACTGCCGAAAGTCAGGGTCTTGGAGTCCGGCGCGCAACCGATGGCACATATAGAAAGCCGTCCGGTAGGAACCTGTCTCGATGGTCCGGTGAATCTGGAGCGCACTGATTCCTTTCTTGCTGGTCAGGATCAGGAACAACACCCAAAACCAAGTGCGCAGCGGAATCTTGGTATCCTCGAAAATCGTCCCGACGAGCACCGAGAAGCGGTAGGCGTTTCCGCTCCGACATTCGGGATTCGAGCACTCCCATTTCCAAGGCAGGGCGATGTTGTAGACGTGATCTGGCTTGCCGCAACGTGGGCAATTAACGCCCTTCGGCCAGCGCTGATTCATGAGGTAAGCGCGGCAAGAATCCTCGTCGGGAAACATCCGCTCAAACTGCGGAAGGGTCATTTGCAGCGTGAATGCGGGGACGTGCCGGTTGCGTTTCTTTGCCATATCCCAAGCATAGCGCAGCATAAGCTATCCGTCAATAGGTGCATAACCGCCAACTATTTCCCCGCAAACGGAACGCAAAGATGTTTCACGTGAAACATCTTCGCTATCTATTCGTCGTGGAATCCGCCAAATCCGGAACGATTATGCCCAAAATGCTGCTTCTTTCATTCTGCGCCGCACCTGCCCGCGCTGCGAAATCGCCCGGCCGCCCTTTGGTCAACGCGTAGCCTGTAATTCAACCTCCCGGGTGAAATCCTGCCTTTTGTGTTGCGCCTTCACGATTGCGGCGCGCACGCAGGATGCGTGGGCTACGCCGTGACGTGGTCGCTGAGCCCTTCGAGGTCGTGGCTCATAATCAGGAGATCGCGGGGGCGGCCGTCGCGATCGACTACCCAGTCCTGCAGCAGCGCCTCGACCTGAAAGCCCAGCTTTTCGAAGGCGGCGCGCGCGCCGGCCTGGTCCGGCGTCATCATCGCGGCCATCTTCTTGAGCCCACGCAGTTGCCCGAGTTGAAAGATTTGCGCGGCGAGCTGCCGTCCGAGACCCACGCCTCGATAGTTCGCGCCGACCTGCACGCGAATTTCGCCGACGCGCCGGGTCCAGCGGGCCTGATCGGAATGCACGCTCGCATAGCCGACGATTTCGCCGCTGGCCTCGGCGATGACGGTAGCCGTATCGCCGCGATCGACATTGCGCATCCATTCCTCGACGCCGGCCGGCTCAGTGATGTCGGTGCGCAGGAAGAGCAGGTCGTCCTGCGGAAGCGCTCGGGCGAAGGCCAGGAGTTTGTCCTTATCGCCATGCTCCATCAGGCGCAGATTTATCCCGGCGCCATTGGGCAGCGTGATGTCCTTGGGAAAGCCGTGAGCGCCGTTGGCCTTGTTCGCCTTGGCCATGCAGATCTCCGTGGTGGCAGCATGCGCCACGCCGTGCAAGTGATCGGCCGGGTGCGCCGAGCCGCCGCGGAGCATAGCAACTGTCGCGACATTTGTAGAGCCGCGCAAGCCGCGTGGAGTGGGGCGAGCGCAGCGCCGCGGCGATTGCCTCGCGCGGCCAACCGGCGCATCCTTGGCGCTCGCGGCCTCGACTCAACGCATGGGGGGTATGACTAAAATGGCTACGCCGGGTGCTGCGCCAGCCAGGCTTTCCCATCGCCTGTCGAGTCGGGACGCTGCGTTCATTTACGGCGAATCGCATGCGGGTCCGCTCCACCTCGGAGCGCTTCAAGTGTTCGACGGGCATATCGATTACGATGAGTTGGGCGACCACATGGCGCAGCGGATACACCTGCTGCCGCGCTATCGGCAGAAGCTGGTGTTCGTGCCGTTCAACCTCGCGCATGCGACGCTCGAGGACGATCCCGAGTTCGATCTCCGCAATCATCTGAAATGCCACAGCCTGCTCGATGGCACTGGCGACAAAGGCTTCCTGCGCGCCGCGATGGCGGCCTTCGAGCCGATGCTCGATCGCGCCAAGCCGCTGTGGGAAATGCATCTGTTCCAGGGACTCGCGGGCGGCCGATCGGCAATCGTGTCGAAGATTCATCATTGCCTTGTAGATGGCGTCTCGGGGATGGAGCTGTTGGCGGTGACGCTGGATTTTCGGGCGGAAGCGCCGCCGCCGGCGCCACCCGAGCAGGCCTGGGCGCCGCCGCCGCTGCCGAGTCCGTTGCGCACGTTCAGCCACGCGATGATCGACCTGGTGCAGAATCGGCTCAACGACGCGCGCAAGGTGGCGGAGTTGATCGAATCGCCGCGGACGATCGCGAAGCAGGCCGCGACGCTCGCGGGTTACGCCGGCAAGACGGCGCGCATGATGGGGCGGCAGATCGTCGCGGCGCCGTGGAACGCCGGGTTGGTGACGCCGGCGCGATCGCTGGCGTGGCTGACGGTATCCTTCGGCGACGTGCGCGCGATTCGCAACGCGCTCGGCGGCACCACCAATGACGTCGTGCTGGCGATTCTGAGCGAGACGGCGGCTCGCTATATGAAACATCACGGGGTGCGCACCAACCATGCGCCGTTGCGGATTGGATGCCCGGTCAACGTGCGGCGCAGGGGCGAGAGTGGTGCGCTCGGTAACCGCGTCTCGATGATGTTCCCGGAGCTGCCGAGCGAGCCGATGGAAGTGGTCGCGCGGCTGCAAGCCGTCGTGCGTGAGACTGAGCGCATCAAGGCGGGGAACGAGCCGCAGGCGCTCGAGTTGATGCTCGCGGGGAGCGATCTGATTGCACCCATGGTGATGGGACTCGGTTCGCTGATCGGGACCAACGCAATCGATTTGGCTTCGCGCCTATGCGGGCTGGTGCCGGGGCTCACGCGAATGCTGACGCTGCCGCCTCCGGGAATCAATTTTATCGCGACCAACGTTCCCGGGGCGCAGGTGCCGCTCTATCTGGCGGGGCGCAAGATGATCGAGATGGTTGGGTTGGTGCCGCTCGGCGCGAACCTCGGTTACAACGCCGCGATCGTGAGCTACAACCAGACGCTGGTCTTCGGCATGATGGCGGAACCGCGGCTGATGCCGGAGGTTGACCTGATGCAGGCCTTTGCGACCGAAGTCTTCATTGAATTAATGGCGGCGGCAAGGGGCGCAACGAGCCCATCAGCCGAGCAGGCGAACGGCAAGGGCGAAAAGGCAAGTCACGCGGCCTAGCCGGCAGCGCGCCGCGCCTCGAGCACAATTCGAGCGAACCGCCGGGGCGAAGTCGTGCATGACGGCTCAATCCCGCGCCAGATTGACATCAGCAACCCAATTGTCACGCACTCGCGCGACTGAGGAGCAGGTAATGATCGACTTATATTTCTGGACTACGCCGAATGGCTACAAAGTTACTATTCTGCTGGAGGAACTCGGATGGAAATACAATGTCATCCCGGTGAATATCGGCAAGGGTGAGCAGTTCAAGCCCGAGTTTCTGAAGATCAGCCCGAATAACCGGATTCCCGCGATGGTCGATCACGAAGGCCCCGGCGGCCAGCCGATCGCGATCTTCGAGTCGGGCGCGATGCTGATGTATATCGCGGAGAAGGCGGGCTGGAAGTTCATGCCGCAGGACATGCGCCGGCGCTACGAGGTAATCGAATGGCTGATGTTCCAGATGGCGAGCGTGGGTCCGATGCTCGGGCAGGCGCATCACTTCCGCCGCTACGCGCCGGACAAGCTGGAGTACGCGATCGACCGCTATACCAACGAGGCGAAGCGTATTTACGGTGTGATCGACAAGCGCGTCGGCGAAGTGCCGTACCTTGCGGGTGAGTATTCGATCGCCGACATGGCGACCTATCCGTGGCTGCGCGCGCACAATTGGCAGGGGCAGAAGCTCGAGGACTTCCCGAATCTCAAAAAGTGGTACGACGCGATCGAGGCGCGGCCGGCGGTGCAGCGCGGATGCGCAGTGATGAAGGAGCAGCTCGAAAAGCAACGGACGGCGGCTCCTGATTCGAAGTCGTGGGATATCCTGTTCGGCAAGCAGCAGTTCGAAAAGCGTTAGTTTCAATTTTTGATGCTCGCGTTGCTCGATCGCTCGATCCTCGTTCGCCTCCTCTAATGCGCACGTGGCGCAGAACGATCTCGTCATCTGTTCGCAACAACTGGATTAGTGAACGTCCAGTCCACTGGAGTATCTACTTGGCAGCGTTGGCGCGCGATGTATCGAGCAACTTGAGCAGGGCATTGACGGTCTGCGTCGCCGGCACCTTGATGCCGTGACGCTGAGCGGCACGCACGACCGCGCCGCAAATCGCGTCATACTCCAGGCGTTTGCCTTTCTCGAGGTCCTGCAAGGTCGATGGTTTGATCGCGTCAACGTTGAGATTCTTCAACACCATCTGCAGATACGGTTCGATTCTCGCGGGGTCCATTTTCGCACCCTCGGCGCGTCCGACTGCGACCGTCTCCTCCATCAGAGTGCGCACCAATGCGTAACCGTCGGGGTCGCGAAAGGCCTGGCCGAGCGTCGAGCGCGACAGCGTGCATACCGTATTGGTGCCGTTGTTGCCCATCAGCTTGTACCAGCGCAGGGTCTTCAGGTCGGTAGTGAGTTCGCCGAAGATTCCCGCGCGCTTGAATATTTCCGCCAGATGCTGTGCGCGCGGCGTCTCGGCGCCGTCGAGTTCACCGAATTCGATGATGCCGAGGGCGGTGTGCAGAACGACGCCGGGCGCGACGAGTTCCGCACCGACCCGCGAATTCCCGCCCATGACCGCCGCGCGCGGAAAACAACGGCACAGGAGGTCTTCGTTCTCGACCCCATTCTGAATCGTCATGATGATGCCGTCGGGCGCGAGACAGCCGACTAGTTGCTGCGCGGAGGCTTCGGTGTCGTAGGATTTGACCGCGAAAAGCACCAGATCGTATGGCGCGAAATCGGCCGGGCGAGCGGTCGCCTTAACCGCGAGTTTGAGGTCGCCCTTGTAGCTTTTGACCTCGAGGCCGCGCTCGCGCATCGCGGCCAAGTTTTCGCCGCGCGCGCACAACACCACCTCTTCGCCGGCCTGCTGTAAACGCGCGCCGTAAAACGCGCCGACCGCACCTGCTCCCATCACGAGGATTTTCATCGCATGAACCTTTTCCGCCGGTTGAATAGCGCCAATGAATCTTTGTCGTACCGCGGTGGCGCAGAGTCAAGCTCACGCCAACCGACTGCGTTCGATCCGAGGTGACGCGGCCGCCTGCGCTATCAGTTGCGGTTGCGCTCGAGCGCGCCGCGCCAGGCTTGCGCGACCTTACTCCGCAGGTCCTCGATCGTACCGTCGTTGGCGATCGCGAGGGCTGCGTGCTTGCGCCGTTCGTCGTCGGAAAGTTGCGCCTTGATGCGGGCCTCGGTCTGCTCCCGCGCCAATCCGCGATCGCGCTCCACGCGATCGATGACGCGATCCTTTGAAGCGACGACCAGCCAGATTTCGTTGAACAGCGGGAGCCAGTTCGCCTCGATAAGAATCGCGGCTTCGATCACGATTGGCCGGCGTTCGCCGGCGGCGCGCATCGCGTCGATCAGCTCGCGCAAGCGGCTGAACATCTTTGGATGCACGATCGCATTGAGCCGCTTGAGCGCCGCCGGATCCGCGAAGACGATCGGTCCGAGCTTTTTGCGGTCGATAGTGCGGTCGGCGGCGAGGATGCCTTCACCGAAGGCGGCGATCATGTCGCCGTAAGCGGGGCCGCCGGGCAGGTAGATCGCATGACCGACCTGGTCGGCATCGATGATCGGAGCACCCAGCTCGGTGAGGATCTTGGTGACGGTGCTTTTGCCCGAACCGATTCCGCCCGTGAGACCAATCGTCAACATCTGCACAACTCCAGAAATTTACCGTCGCCTGATCGCGACGCCGTCGATTCCAGGATGGCGCCCCGACGGCAATACGAGAGTGTAGAGGTAGCCGAAGAAGTCGCCGCTGGAAAGCGTTTCGCGATCGTCACCTGGGGGGCGCGGGTTTTCTTGAGGCGCCCGGTTGCCTAATATGCGCAACGCTATGTCGATTCATGGAGCTCAAGGCGAACCCAGGGACGGCGACGTAATCGTCAACGGTATCAGGCTGCATTATCTGGACTGGGGCGGCGATGGCGCGCCGATCGTCCTGCTCCATGCGACCGGTTTCCTCGGACCGATTTATCGGCCGATCGCGCAGGCGTTGACGGCGATCGGCCACGTCTACAGCTATGACCAGCGCGGTCACGGCGACAGCGAACGTCCGCGCAGCGACATCTATGGATGGGACATCACGGCGAGCGACCTTGAAGGGTTCATCCTCGCGATGGGTCTCGAGAATGTGCGCGGTATCGGCCATTCGGCGGGAGCGACCGCGATCGGAGTGGTAGCGAGCGGGCGGCCGGATCTGATTTCGCGCGCGCTGCTGGTTGAGCCGGTAATTTTCGATCTGAAGGATACGGAAGTGCGGCGGCCGAGCGAAATGCATGCGCGGACGCTCAAGCGCAAGCGCACGTTCGACAACGTGGAGGCCATGTTCCGGAACTTCGAGAACAAGCCGCCGTACAACACCTGGCGCAAGGAAATTCTGCGCGACTATTGCGAGCGCGGGACCTACGTCGATGCGAGCGGCAAGCGTGCGCTCAAATGTCATCCGGTGGTCGAGGCCGAAATCTACGCGACCTCGCGCAACTTCGACGGCCTCGGCTACATCATGCGCTGCAACGCGCCGCTGCTGGTGCTGTTCGGTGAGCATTCCGATGCGCCGGGCCTGGCGCTCGCACCGCGCCTCACCGCGGATAATCGGCGAGTTGTAATCGTCCCAGGGACCACGCACTTCATCCCGATGGAGGAGCCGGAACTGACGGCGCGCATGGCGCTGGAGTTTTTGGGCGGATAGCAAAGTCGATTACATGAGTCCGTTAATCTTCGCGAACGGATCCCAGGCGGCGTCGCGATGCCATTCGTATTCCATCGCACTCGCGGCCTGCTCGGCGATTTCAGCACTGACGAGCCGCGCGATGGTCGCCAGCGCCAGGTCGATTCCCGCCGACACGCCCGCCGAGGTTGCAAACTTGCCGTCCTCGACCCATCGCGCCTGCTTGATCCAATTTACCTTTGGCCCCTGGCGCTCCACCCATGCGAACGATCGTTTGTTGGTGGTCGCACGCCGGCCGTCGAGCAATCCCGCGCGCGCGAGCAGAGCCGCACCGGTGCATACGGAGGTGACGAGTTCGATCTCGGCGGCGCGGGTGCGCAGCCACGAGATGAGCGTCCCATTATCGACCTCGCGCCGGGTGCCGATGCCGCCGGGAACCAGGAGCACGTCGAGCCGGGGACAATCGTTGAAGCCGAACTCGGCGACCGCGCGCGGACCCTGCGCGCTGGCGATTGGCCCCGGCTTTTCCGCGACCATCGCAATGCGAAAGGCGCCGTCGAGATCGCGGATTCCATAGGCCTCGCACGGCCCGAAGACGTCGAGCAATTCGAATCCTTCGAACAACAGAACCCCGAGCGTTCGTGGCGTTGACGGCATCTCATTCTCCCCGGTCGATCGAGCTATTTTGCATCAATTCGCGCGCCTCGTCGCTATAGACGCCCGGCCGATCATAGAGCATCAACGGCGGCTCGACCTGCGCCTCAATGCCGCCGCCCTTGCGCGCTTCGATGAGAATTGTCGTCGCCGGAGCGTCGCGGCGTGGATGCACGAATCTGATGCGTTTGGGTTCGAGCGAATTCGCGGCGAGGCATCGGAGCAGTTCCGCGCTGCGGGTGGCATCGAAGACGAAGGCCGCCTTCGCACCATTGGCGGCGTAGCGCTTCGCCGCCTCGACGAACTGGGCCAGCGTCGCGGCGCTCTCACCGCGGGCGATGCGGCGTCCCGGATTCGGACTCTCGCGTCCGCTGCGCAGTGCGCGATACGGCGGATTGGCGACCACCAGGTCGAACGATGCAGAGTCAAGTCCGCCGATGTGCCGCGTGCGCAAATCCGCCTGAATCACCCGGATCGATTCGAGATGGTTGAGCGCCGCATTACGCTCGGCCAGAGCGGCAAGCTCGGGCTGGATTTCGATCGCGATCACCTCACGCGGACGCCACAACGCCGCGAGCATTAACGAGATCACTCCGCATCCCGCGCCCAGATCGAGCACTCGATCGCGTGCGCGCACTCGTACAAAACGTCCGAGCAGTAATGAATCTATCGAAAAACGGTAACCATGGCGCGGCTGGACGAGCGTTACGGCGCCGCCTAGGATCGAATCAATGGTTTCAGTTACGGGTCTCATGACTCCGGCAGAGAAGGGTCGGCGTTACTCGAAAGTCTTCCGCAAGGCCGGCAATCTCCTTGCCAAGGGCAAGATAGCGCGCGCGGTTGAAGTCCTGAAGGAGGGCGAGGCGCTGGCGGCGGAAATGGGCGATCTCGGAATGGCGCGGCAGTTTGCCGCGGAAGTCGAGCGTGCGCAAAAAGACGTCGAATCCGCCGGCTGAATAATCTCGCCGGCTAACGCCCTCGGTCTATCCATTCGGCGCGCACGCTGCGGCCGCTCATTCATACATAGCTCGCCATTGACGTAGCGCGAATCGTACTTATGTTTTTTGCAGAGGCGGCGCGACACAAGCCGGGGCGCCTCGGCGATGAGTGCGGCGCGCCGACCCGAATCAATAAAATTTCCGGCGCGAGCCGGCAGGAGGATTGGTAAAAAATGGAACTCAGGTATGAAAACGGATTGGCGAACGGTGGATGGCTTTTCGATCGGGTCAACGGAATGTTTCGCGAAATCGATCGCGCGAACCGTCAGATGGTGCCGGCGGCCGACGTGATCGAGAACCAGGACAGCTATCATTTCTACTTCGAGATGCCCGGCCTCACGACCGAATCGATTAACGTGCAGGTCGAGGAGGGGCGGCTGATAGTCGAGGCCGATCGCAAGCGCCCCGAGTGGTCGAAGGAGACCGCGGTGCACGTGGCCGAGCGTAGCTACGGGCGGATGCGGCGGGCGTTCCAACTGCCGAAGGATGCGAGTCATGACAACATCCACGCAGCATACAAGGACGGGGTGCTCGACGTGACCGTCGAGAAGCGTCCGGAGACCAAGCCGGTCAAGATCCAGATCAACTAACGGACACAGTGCGGGGGCCGCGGGATGATTCCGAGGCCTCCGTCGCATACGATGAGAATGCGCCACAGGCGGGCGCGCCGGGAGACGGCGAAACTCGCGATTGGAGCCCCGCTCGAAACCAATTCCCGCAACCGAATGCGAATCCGGAACAAGGCGGTACTTGCAGAATGATGGTGGTTCTAATCGTACTGATCGCAATCGCGGTCTACCTCGTCAGCGTGTACAACTCGCTCGTGCGGGTGCGCAACGAAGTCGATAATTCGTGGCGGCAAATCGATGTTCAGCTCAAGCGGCGGCACGACCTGATTCCGAACCTGGTCGAAGCGGTCAAAGGCTACATGCAGTTCGAGCGCGATACGCTGACGCAGGTGGTCGAAGCGCGCGGGCGTGCGGTCGCGGCGCCCGATCAGGCCTCGCGGCTCGCGGCGGAGAATCAGCTTTCGGCGGGCCTCGGTCGCCTGCTCGCCGTGATGGAGAATTACCCGCAGCTCAAGTCCGATCAGAATGTGATGCAACTGCAGGAGCAGTTGACTACGACCGAGAATCAGATCGCGTTCTCGCGCCAGGCTTACAACGACGCAGTGTTGAGCCTGAACAACCGCATCCAGGCCTTTCCCTCGAATGTCATCGCGAATAATTTCGGCTTCAAGCCGGCCGAATATTTCAAGGCCGCTCCCGAAGATCAGGCGCTGCCCAAGGTCGATCTGTCGCTCGGAGCGCCGCGCGCGTGAGGCGAAGTGGCCGCCATATCGGCGGCACGGACTTCGCACGCATACATCCGATGCCCTCGCATGGCTGAGCCGCACGATAGCTTCCGGGAACTCGAGCACAAGAATCGGCGCGAGACCGTCCTCCTTGTGGTGGTGTTCCTGATTCTGTTTACGGCGCTCGGCTGCGGCCTCGATTTCGTCTTCGGCAATCTGCGCGTAATTGACGGCCGGATCACGGGCGTGCCGATACTTGCGATCATCGCCCTGATATTCGGATCGATCCAGTCGCTGCTGTCGTACTTTGGCGGCGCGGCGCTGGTGCTCGCCTCGGTGCATGCGCGGCCGCTGCTGCCGGATTCATCGAAAGAGCAGACGGTACTCGACGTCGTTGACGAGATGGCGCTGGCGGCGCGGATGCCGGTGCCGCGCGCATACCTCATCGATGACGCCGGGCCCAACGCATTCGCGACCGGGCGCGACCCGGCGCACTCGGTAATATGTGTAACGCGCGGGCTGGTTGACGAGATGGATCGCGAGGAGCTGCAGGGTGTGATCGGCCACGAAATGGCCCACGTCCGCGACTACGATATCCGCACCATGATGATGATCGCGGTGCTGGTCGGCGGCATCGCGCTGCTCGCGGATTTCGCGTACCGATGGGCGTGGTTCGGCGGCTTCGGCGCGCGTGGCGGCAATCGCGATCGATCCGACGGCGAGGGCGGTAATGCCGGTGCGCTGATCGCAATCGCGGTGTTCATTCTGGCGGCGCTTGCGCCAATTTTCTCGCAACTGCTCGCGATGGCGATCTCGCGCGAGCGCGAATATCTCGCCGATGCCGCGTCAGTCGAATTCACGCGCAACCCGCGTGCGCTGCTGCGCGCGCTCGAGCATATCGCGCAGACCGAAGCGCCGCTCAAGAACGCCTCGCGCGGGGTCGCACATCTGTTCATCGTCAACCCATTCGAGGCCGCTGCCGGCAACGACAGCGAGGGCTTCTTTGCCAATCTGCTCTCGACACATCCGCCGCTCAGCAAGCGTATCGCGCGACTGCGCGCGCTTGCCGGGGAGGGTGCGCCGAAGGTTACCGCAAGTCCGACCGCTTGAGCTTCGAGACCGCCGACGACGGCGCGCCGGCTGCGCCGCCGGGCTGATCAACGATTGCGGCTTTTCAGCGCCCGCTCCATCTCGCGCCGCGAGGTTTTGGTCGCGACGGCGGCGCGCTTATCGTACAGATGCTTGCCCTTGGCGAGACCGATCTCGACCTTCGCGCGCCCTCTGAGAAAGTAGATGCGCAGGGGCACGAGCGAGTAGCCTTTTTCGCGCACGCGCCCCCAAAAGCGATCGATCTCCCGCCGATGCATCAGGAGCTTGCGGCTGCGCGTCTCCTTATGGCTGAACTGGCCAGCCGGCGCGTACGCGCCGATGTGGACGCCCTGCAAAAACGCCTCGCCGTCTTTAATGCGCGCGTAGCTGTCGCGCAGGTTGACCTTATGCGCGCGTAGCGATTTCACTTCGGTGCCAGTCAGCGCGAGGCCGGCCTCCACCGTCTCCTCAATGAAGAAGTCGAAGCGCGCCTTGCGATTTTCGACCACCAGATCGTAGCCGTCCGCGGCCTTCGGCGGTTTTTTCTTGTCCTGCGCCATCTGCGACCGAGTTTATCGGTACGCGCTGCATTCTTATAGATAGGGACGCGGCAGGCTGCCGGTATGCGTGGTCAGAATTGGCTGGATGCTGCGTTTCATCGATTATTGTCCATTCTCGAAAGTCACCCTGGCGGGTGCGCCGCATTCAGCCCCTTTATCCGATTGTAAAGCAGAAAGCCCACGCCGACCGCGAGCAGAACTCCGATCGCTCCCTCGAACTTATGAAAATAAGGACCGAGTCCGTTCCAATGCTGTCCGAGCTTCATACCGGCGTAGGCCAGAATGAGGCACCAGATATACGAGCCGATCAGCGTGTAGATGGTGAATGGCAGCAGGCGCATCCGCGCGACGCCGGCCGGAAACGCGATAAACGTGCGCACCACCGGCAGCAGCCGGCTGAAGAAGACCGCCGCCGAACCCCAGCGATCGAAGAACCAATCAGCGACTTCGAGTTCGTGCGGAGCGATCAACACCCAACGCCCATAGCGCTCCAGGAACAGGCGTCCGCCGCTGGCGCCGACGAAGTAGGCGACGTAGGAGCCCAGCAGGCAGCCCACCGCTCCCGCCATCGCAACGAGGTTGAGGCTCAAGTGTCCGGTTGCCACGAGGTAGCCGGAAAACGGCATGATGACCTCGGAAGGCAGCGGGATGCAGGCGCTCTCGATCGCCATCATCAGGACGATACCGCCGTAGCCGAGCGTCGAGATGGCGGCGATTATCAGCCCCGAGATGCCGGTGATAATTCTGTCAATCATTCTGAAAGTCTCGATATTCCCGCGCCGGTGGCGCACGACGTTACGCGCAAACTTGCCATGCGAGCGGACAAGTTGCGAGACGTGGTGGAAATCGTCGCGTCGTTGGCCCCGTCCGTCGCCCCGAGGTTCGCGCGGGATGAATTTCCGTCGATTACAATGGCTTGCACCGGATACTTGCAGTACACTGACGCGCGTTTGCTTCTTGCGCGCAAAATGTTTAAGAGAGAAGTAGACTGCATATATGTTGATCGCCGAATGGCGCCGCACCCCTGACGACCTTACGGCGCGGTTGGCGGCGACGCCTCTGGCAGGCGGCCAGACGAGGGAGACCAATGGCAAAGAACACGCTCACGATTACCGATAACCGCACCGGCAAGCAGTACGAAATTCCGATCGAGGATGGCGGCGTCATTCGCGCCGCCCAGCTCCGCGAGATCAAGAACTCCGCCGATGACTTCGGCCTGATGTCGTATGATCCGGCCTTCACCAATACCGCCTCGTGCCGCAGCCGCATCACCTTTATCGACGGCGACCAGGGAATCCTGCGCTATCGCGGTTATCCGATCGAGGAGCTCGCCGAGAAGAGCAACTACCTTGAGGTCGCCTACTTGATCGTCAAGGGTGAACTGCCCGATCGCAAGCACTACGCGGCGTGGGAAGGAAACGTCAAGACCCACACGATGGTCCACGAAAATATCAAGAAGTTCATGGAGGGCTTTCGCTACGACGCCCATCCGATGGGAATGCTGGTGGGCACCATCGGCGCGCTCTCGACTTTTTATCCCGAGGCTAACAACATCACCGACCTCGAATCGCGGCGGCTGCAGACCCGCCGGCTCATCGGCAAGGTGCCGACGCTCGCGGCGTTCGCGTATCGCCATACTCGCGGTCTCCCTTACGTCTATCCCGACAACGATCTCAGCTACACCGGGAACTTCCTCTCGATGCTGTTCCGGATGGCCGAACGCGACTACAAGCCCAATCCGATCCTCGAGCGGGCGCTCGACGTGCTCTTCATTCTGCACGCCGATCACGAGCAGAATTGTTCGACCAACGCGATGCGATCGGTCGGCAGTTCACAGGTCGATCCCTATTCGGCAGTGGCTGCCGCGACCGCCGCGCTTTACGGCCCGTTGCATGGCGGCGCCAACGAAGCGGTCATCCGCATGTTGATGGAAATCGGAGCGCCAAAGAACGTGCCCGCATTCATCAAGCGCGTCAAGGCCGGCGAAGGACGCCTGATGGGTTTCGGCCATCGCGTGTACAAGAATTACGACCCGCGCGCCAAGATCGTGAAGAAAATCGCCTATGAGGTATTCGAGGTCACCGGGCGCAACCCGCTGATCGATATTTCGCTCGAACTCGAGAAAATCGCGCTCGAGGACGACTACTTCGTGTCGCGCAAGCTCTATCCCAATGTCGATTTCTATACCGGCGTCACCTACCAGGCGATGGGCTTCCCGATGACCATGTTCCCGGTGCTCTTCGCAATTCCGCGGACCTCGGGGTGGATGGCGCAATGGGCCGAGATGGTGCGCGATCCCGAGCAGAAGATTGCGCGCCCGCGCCAGATCTACGTCGGTGAGATGACGCGCCAGTGGACGCCGATCGAAAAGCGGACGGAACCGACCACGCGCGAGGACGCCGTCAGCGATCAGATCTGAGGGCGGGGCGCGTCACTGGCGATCGGTGGTTTGACGATGCGGGCTGCGGATTGCCGCGCCGGCCTGCTCGCTCGACGATCTGCCGTCGCATTGTGAAACGCCGCCTTCCGCCGGAAGCGAGGTTTAGAAAGGTGCCGATTGGCAGTGTGAGGGAGAGAGCGTATAGTTACGTCAGAGGTTAATTATGCGAGCGCCCATCAGTAAGAAAGCCTTGGATATGCTCAATGATCCGAAGAAGGCGGTCGAGTTGATCGAGGCGATTCGGCGCGCTCGCGTAGCGCAGGGCGAGGCGCAGAAAGTGGAGATCGGCGGAGAGGAGTTTTCCGTCGCCAATGTTGCCACACGCGAGTCGGACAGTTGATCGGTCATCTATTGCCTTTATTGCGTTGATGCCTCGCGTTGACTGGTTGGGATGAACCTTGCGTTCTCCGCGGTTCTGCTGTTTGTGCTTTCCCTCCCTGGCGTAATCGCGCGTCGGGTCTACCTCTCCTACCCATTCTCAAAAAAATATTCGATCAGCTCGATAAACGACGTCTCTCGTTCATTAAATTATCGCCCACCGCCGCTTCGCCGGCCTCGCGATGGGTGCGGTTCCGCCGCCGACTCCGCGCAATATTCCAGCGCGCATGAACTCGCAGTGCGGCTCCCGCACAACTGCGTCCGTCGCGGTGAATCGCTCCACACCGATTACCTGATCCATGAGGCGTCATCCGCATCGTAGCCCGTTGGAGACCTCCGGGGCGGCGAAACCAGGTTTCGCCGCAATCAGCGCTGCCGTTTGCGTCATTCTCGATCGGTGAAGCGCGGTTTGCGCTTCTCGACGAATGCGCGCGCCCCTTCCGCGATATAGCCGGCGCGCACGCATAGCGTCTGATTGCGATCCTCCATGTAAATCGCCTGCTCAAGACTGCCCGCGTCGACGCTCGCCGCCAGGCATTCCTTGGTCAGCCGCAGCCCGAGCGGTGAAGTCTCGACCATCTCCTGCGCCAGCCGTCCCGCGGCCGCGTCGAGTTCGCCGTCGGCGACGACCTCCGACACGAGTCCCGTCGCCAGCGCGCGGTTCGCGTTGATGAAGCGACCCGTCAGCATCAGTTCGGACGCGATCGACGTGCCGACCGCGCGCGGCAGAAAATAGCTTACGCCCATGTCGCACGCGCTCAGCCCGATCTTGATAAACGCGGCGTTGAAGCGCGCGGATTCGCCCGCGATGCGCACATCCGCGGCCAGCGCGAGCGCGAAGCCACCGCCCGCCGCGGGCCCGCGCACCGCTGCGATCAATGGCTGGGGCAGCCGCCTCATCGCGACCACCAGGTCGCTCATCTTGCGCTGAATATCGAACACGCCCGCGGTGCTCGACGCGGTAACATCTACGCCGCCGCCACCGCTCTGCTCCTTGAGATCGAGCCCGGCGCAAAATGCGCGACCCGCCCCGCGCATCACGACCACCCGCGTTTTCCGATCATGATAAAGCTCGCGCAGATAATCATGCAGCTCGTCCACGATTACCGCGTTGAGCGCATTCAGCGCCTGCGGGCGATTGAGCGTGAGCCACGCAATCTCACCGTCACGATTAATGTCCAACGCCTGATAGGGCATCGCCGACCTCTCTATTGCTTGATTTTAATTGCGAGTGTACGCGTGCGACCCGCGCGAACGCGCAGGCTTCTGCGCACTGCTCGTAATCGCGCGATCTCCCGACCTTACCGCAGACCATAACCAAATGAGTCTTCGCACGCTAACCGGATTCGAGTCGAGAAGCACCGACTGGCCGTCCGGTACATTAGACGGTGCTTGAAGCCGGTAATTGACGGGCAATTTGTTGTCAAGCCATAATAAAACATTCTAAAATTTAAAGATCTACCTGATTTCATTTCTTAAGGCTTTAGTTCATCCCATAGCATAGTGTCCTGCTGATTCTGGCATTTTTTCGCCGGATCTTCCTTGACTCCGCCGGTTGAGCAGCCGACGCTGATGCTAGCACTGGAATAGCGCCAGGTTCGATGGTGATTTGAGCATGGCTCATTTAAACGAATCGCCCCAGACGAATGCCGCCGCTCGCGACGACATCTTCACTATCAAGGAACTCTCCGAGCATCTGCGCGTGCATCCAACTACGATCTACCGCTTGCTGCGACAGGGACGTCTCCCGGGTTTTCGCGTCGGCAGCAACTGGCGCTTTAACCGCGCTGCGATCGAGCAATGGGAGCGCACGCAGGTAGCCGGATTCGAACCGCCCATCGCCCGCGGGCGGCGTAAGCCCCGCGGCAATTGATGCGCTCTATGCACTGACGCAACTGACCCGCGCCAAACTTCTTCGCGCTGCCTAAGCCGCCAACTCCCTGTCTGCCGAATATCACTGTCCGATCGTACCGCGACGCGTGCTTGCGCTCCGATCTCGGCTTACGGCGGCCGGTCGCGGTGGCGCGCATTGTCCGCCGCATGTTTGACAACTGCCGGCTAAACCGAATACCTAACGGGCATCATTGAATGCGGAGTGTTGGGCCGAGATGCCGACCAAGTACGCCGACGTGCGTGGCTATGCCACTTATTATTACTACGCCGGGAAGACCACGTTGCCCGAGGTGGTGCCCGATTTCTCGCGCGGACGAAAACTGATCCTGATCCATGCGGCCGGCTCCAACGCCCACGCCTGGCATTACCAGTACGAAGGGCTCGGCGCTGCGCACAGTCCGATCGCGCCCGACCTGCCGGGACATGGGCGCACGTCGGGCGTCGAAGGTTTGCCCTCGATCGACGATTACGCCGATTTCGCAATCGCCTTCGCCGACGCGCTCAAGATCGATTCCGCGGTTTTCGTCGGCCGCTCGATGGGTGGTGCGGTCGCGATGAATCTTGCCGCGCGCTACCCCAAGCGCGTGCAGGCACTGGTCCTGATGGCGACCGCAGCGAAATTCAACATTCCCGAGGAACGCATCGAACTGTGGCGCGCCGTGACCATGGGCCGCAGCGGACAACCCTTCACCAACGACGGTTACTCGCCCAAAACGATCGCCGAAAAGCGCGAGGTAATCCAGGAAGGGTGGGGCGAGCAAATCCGCACCGATCCGCGCACGCGATGGGGTGATATGGTCGCCTGCTCGAAGGTCGATCTGCGCAACCGGCTCGGCGAGATCGCCGCACCAACGCTGGTTCTCGCGGGCGCAGACGATCAGGTAACGCCGCCGGCCGATGCCGAACTGATCAAAAGCCGCATCAAGGGCGCGCGCCTCGAAGTGATCGCCGATGCCGCGCATAACCTGACCACCGAGCGGCCCGCCGAGGTCAACGCCGCGGTGGAAAAGTTTCTTGCCGACCTGAGATAGGGAGCGCCCGCATGAGTTTAAGCCGTAAATGCGCCGTCGTCGGCGCCTATGAACATCCGACCCGTTTCGCGCCCGACAAGACCATGTACCAGATCATGGCCGAGAGCATCCGCGGCGCGCTCGACGACTGCGGCCTGACGATCAAGGACGTCGACGGCCTGCTCACCGCCGGGATGGGCATGGGTGCGATGGCGATTGTAGGTTTTTGCGACTATTTGAATTTGACGCCCAACTTCCTTGATTCGACCAATATCGGCGGCTCGTCCTTCGTCGCGCATACCGCCCATGCGGCGGCCGCGATCAACGCCGGCCTGTGCGAAGTCGCGGTGGTGGTGTACGGCTCGACCGCGGCCTCCTCGCGCTTCGCTATCGGCACCGGTGGCGGTGGCGGCGGCGGCGATCCTTGCGACCAGTACGAATTTCCGTTCGGGCCTACGACCGTTGGCGCCTACGCGATGATCGCGCAGCGCCATATGCACGACTACGGCACCACGCCCGAACAGCTCGCCGAAATCGCCGTCACCATGCGCCTGCATGCCTCGATGAATCCGGTCGCGAAGTACCGCGATCCCATCACCGTCGAAGACGTGCTGGCCTCGCGGGTGATTTCGTCGCCGCTGCATCTGCTCGACTGCTGCATCATCAGCGACGGCGGCGGCGCATTGGTGATTACCTCGGCCGAGCGCGCGCGCGATTTGAAGAAGAAGCCTGCCTACATCCTGGGGGTGGGCGAGACGGTGCGCCACGCCGCGCGCGGCCAGCGCGACTTCCTGGAGATTGCGGCGGCGCAATCCGGCCGCCTCGCCTTCGAGCGTTCCGGCGTCGCGCACAAGGACATCGACATGGCGATGATCTACGACTCGTTCACGATCACCGTCCTGGCGACACTCGAGAACCTGGGCTTCTGCAAGCGCGGCGAGGGCGGCGCCTTTGTCAGCGGCGGACGCCTGCGCTACGACGGCGACTTCCCGATTAATACCGACGGCGGTGGGCTCTCCTCGAATCATCCGGGGATGCGCGGGATGTTCCTGGTGATCGAGGCGGTCAAGCAATTGCGCGGCGAATGCGGTCCGCGCCAGGTCGCGGATTGCAAAACCGCGCTCGCCCACGGCACCGGCGGCGCGCTCGGCACCCGTCATTCCGGGGCGACCCTCGTCCTTTCCAATCAGTGACTTGCCATCATCAGTGAGCGCGGAAAAAAATATGCCGCAGGATAAAAGCCAGAAAGCCTATCGCAAGCCGCTACCCCATATCGACGAGGAGAGTCGTCCGTGGTGGGAGGCGGTCCAGCGCCACGAACTCTATGTCCAGAAGTGCCGCGATTGCGGCGACCTGCGCTTTCATCCGCGCGCGCAATGCACCAGTTGCCTGTCGTCGCGCACCGAATGGATTCGCTGCAAAGGCACCGGGAAAATCTATACCTTCACCGTCACCAATCAGAATCAGGCCGCGGGCTTTCGCGAGGCGCTGCCCTACGTGATGGCGTGGGTCGAAGTCGACGAAGGTTTGAAGATGCTCACCAACATTGTCGACTGCCCCCCGGAACAGGTTAAAATAGGCATGCCCGTCGAGGCCGTCTTCGACGACGTCACCCCCGAGGTGACGCTCGTGAAATTTCGCCCGGCGAGGTGAGGTCCCTGGCGAGTGAGCACAACCCTTGACCTGCACAGCCATAGCGAGGCCTCCGAGGATAGCCGCGCACCGTTGGAGGCCTACCTCAACTGGCTGAAGCTCAGAAGCGCCGAGCGTCCGGTCGACGGCATCGTCCTGACCGAGCATCGCCAGTTCAATCAGGACGCCGACTACCGCGAACTCGAGGACAAGTTCGGCATGCTCGTGCTGAAGGCGTCGGAGGTCGAGACCGATTACGGTCACGTGCTGGTCTTCGGCGTCACCGAAGAGATGACCAAGCGCTTCGACTTCGCCAACGTTCGCCTGCCCGCGCAGGAGGTGATCGACGAGGTCGCGCGGATGGGCGGAGTCGCCGTCCCATGTCATCCGGGGCGTCCCAACGTCGGCCTGTGCGAGCATTATGCAAAGAAGCCGCCGCTTGAGAACGTGATCGCGGTCGAGGTCCTCAACGGCGGCTCGCGCAAGGGCGAGGACGAGCGCAGCGAGGCACTGGTGCAACAATATGGCTACCGCGCGGTCGGCGGCTCCGACAGCCATCTGGTGAGCCTGATCGGACTTTGCGCGACGCGCTTCGACGCCGACATCCGCACGACGGAAGACCTCGTGCGCGAACTGCGCAACGGCGCCTACAAACCGGTCGATTTCCGCCCGCGCCGCAAGCCGGTTCCGCAAGCGGTCGCGGTTGAGGTGAAATAATCATGGCAGTCGATTACGACCCGGCAATCATCGGCCGCGTCTTTGAAACCACCGACCCGCTCCCCGTCACCGCCGAAATGGTGACGAATTTCTGCACCGCGATCGGCGAGTCCAATCCGATCCATACGGACGCCGAGGCGGCGAAAAAAGGTCCCTATGGCGGGGTGACCGCGCCACCGTCGTTCGCGGTCACGTTTCGCAATGGCCAGCACTTCTTCCAGCACGTGCCGCGCTATGGCAAGCAAGGTTTCGACGCCGGCAAGGATGTCGAATTCGTGAGCCCGATTCGTCCTGGCGATGCGATCACGCTGAGCTCGCACGTGAAAGAGATCTACGAGAAGACCGGACGCACCGGCTCGATGGTCTTCGTCATCGTGCGCACCACTTTGACCAACCAGAAAGGCGAGGTCGTCGCGCATGTCGACCATCGCTTTATGAACCGGACCTGAGCGCGTGCCATGGCAGAAAATAATAGCGATTTGACTTTCGAGAGCGTAAAAATCGGCGACCCGCTCGGCCCACAGGAATTTCACCTGAGCAAGGATCAGGTCCGCGCCTACGCCAAGACCACCGGCATGTGGGTGCCGCGCTTCACCGACGATGAGGCAGCGAAAAAGGAAGGGCTGCCCGGCATGATCACGCCGGGCAATATGAGCCTCGCGATCCTGAGCAAACTGGTGACCGACTGGATCGGCGCGAGCGGCGCTCAACTGACGCGGATGGGCACGACCTATCGGCAGCCCGTGATGCCCGACCATACGATTACGCTGCACGGCTTTGTCACCGACAAGAACGAGACCAATCACACCGCCGAGATGGATATCTGGCTGGAGAACGAGGACGGCGAGCGGCTCGTGATCGGCACCGCGACCGTCCACTTCCCGCGCTAGTAGGGGCGGGGCGTTCGCTCTTTCCCTTCTCGCGGGACTTGGCCTATCCGAGCATCGCGAGCATCAATTTGATGATGTTCTAACGGAGCGAAGGCCGCCCGCATCTTTACAAACGGGAAGTCTGAAACCTCGCGAGGTTTCAGTGTCCTAAGAAGCCAGGAGTTCTGCGTTCCTGAACAACTTTTTCTTCACCGCCGGCGAACAGGCGGCTGGCACGCACTATTTTCCGGTGGCGGATAACGGTTCGGCGACAGGGGGCAAGGCCGCGGCCTTGAGTTCGGCCCGGTTGGTTCCGAGCGTCTTCAGCGTTGGAAACAACGCGTGCTCGACAAAATTGCGTGCGCTGATGCCCGCGCCGGAATCGCGCAACCGTTCCTGGTAGCGCGGAATCAGGCCCTCGCCGGGCATTTGGAACCGCGCCACGACGAATGCGAGATCGGCGATGGTGCCGGCACGATCCTCCTCGAGTTCCATCCGCGCCATCGCGCGGTAAAAACCGGCGTGCGCCGCCTCGTCGCGGCTGACGAACGCGAAGATCGCTTCGAGCACCTTGTCGCCCTCGCGAATCGCCAAATCTTTCTGCGCCTTGTAGGCGAGGAAGGTCGCCGCTTCTTGCAGCGCACCGTAACACGCCATCTGCCGGCGGGTCGTAAATGGCAGCTTCCACTTGCTCGCAAAAACCGAAGCTTCGAATTGGGCAAACTGGCTCGCCGAACGCATCCCCGAGCGCATCAGGTATTCGCGAAAGACCAGTCCGTGCTTCGATTCCTCGTAGCTCCAGCAGGCCTGGAACCACGCCGCCCCGAAGATCGGGCGCGCCAACTCGAGACCGCCGGCCGTGTAGTCCGGGAGATAAAATTCCTCCGCGCAGTAAGTCTCGATGCGGGTGGCCTTGCGTTCGCTGTTGAGCGACGGGTCAAGCTTATCCCACGGCACGTCGTCAAAGATGTTCCAACGCCGCTTGCGCTCCGCGACCTGGAAGAATTCGAGGTAGGCGTCATACATTTTGTCGCGCATCGCAGGTGAGTCAGTCATTCTGAATGAGACCTCTAAGACCTCATGTACGAACTATCCGTCCGCGGAGAGATGAGCGGCCGTGCGCGCAACAACGCGAACGGCCGCCCGGTAGTGCGTGGGTAGATTCGCTCTGCGGGTTCAGACGCGCAGCGTCCGTCGCAGAAGTTTCCGATCGTCGTCGTCGGTCGCACCCGGGTGGCGCAGACAGCTTTCGTCGAGCCAGCGGTCGGTGACCGCATCGTCGAGCGCCAGCCCGGCGTCGTTCACCGCCCAGGTTCGCCGCGTCGCCGGCGTCTGCGCGAACTTGCGGCCGCAGTTGCGGCACGAAAATCCGAGCCGTGCACCCCCCGCGCCCGCAGCCGTAGTGTCGAGCGTCTTGACCCTGAACTCGTGGCTTTCCCAGGGC
This sequence comes from Binataceae bacterium (SeqCode), assembly GCA_050011435.1. Classification (GTDB taxonomy): domain Bacteria; phylum Desulfobacterota; class Binatia; order Binatales; family Binataceae; genus JADMIL01. The sequence goes on along the minus strand of JBEKJC010000015.1, from coordinate 63,383 downwards.
GGACGTTCCGCGATTCTCGCCTGCGCGTCGCTCGGGTTATTCAATTAGTTGCCGTGGGCGCCTTGCGTCGCGCCGAATGTTTCGCTCCATTTGCTACCGCTCCTCCCAGAGACCCGCGATCGATTTGGATTTTCTGACCGTTGAGCTCTGTGTTGTTGAGCAGGCTGATCGCCAATACCGCGTCTTCGGCGTCGGCCATTTCGACGAATCCGAAACCGCGGCAGACACCCGCCTTGTCGCTGACCGCGAGCGCTCCACGCACCTGTCCGGCGCGCGCAAACAGAGACACCAGATCGACACTCGTGACCGATCCGGCGAGATTGCCAACGTAAACTTTGGCCATGCGCGCCTTTCCTCTCCGTCCTCTGAAACTGTGAACATCTCACCGTCGGAGGGGAATGAGTTCGGATGAAATTATCCGAGGGTAAGTTCCCTTAGATTATCCCGTGGGAGCGGGAAAGTACAGGCGGTAGCGTCTGGGCAGGCCAATATCGGCTAATTGGACGTAATTGATCGCGCTTGTCTCCTGCCGGCTTACGCCCCTTCGAAAACGCGTAAGCAAAGCCAAAAAATACAGTACCAATGCTATTTTTAGAGCAGGGCGCCGCGAAATGGCTCGTCGCGCGACGGGGGATACTGCAGCAGGTTGACCGCCCATCGGCGCGCCTGCTTGAGCGCCTCCTCGGCGCGCCCGAACAGGCGCTCACGCTGCATCACACTCCAGACGTAAACATCTACGGAGGGCTCATCGCTGAGCGTAACATCGATGATCCAGTCCTCGATCTGTGGCCCGCAAATCAGCAGCCGCATCAGGCGGCCATGGTCGAGCACGATTCCGCGCGCTTCCCGCGGGATGCGGAACTCTTCCTTGACCCGCTTGAGCATCCGCGGCGGACAATGTTCCTCGGTCATCGCGACGTACGCCCAATCGCCTTGCGGCGGGTTGGCCTCGCGCGCGATGCGCAGGTTGTTGTCGGTAAGGTCGTCCTTGGCGCGGTCCTGGTCGTAGTCCTTGCCGACCGCATAAAAGCTCATCGCGACCGGCAGCACTGGCATCTCCAGTTCGGATTTGGCTTGCTTGGGCCGTTTGACGTTGGTCTCGACCCACCATCGATTTTCGACGTTTGGCTTATTTGGCATTTTTCACCGATTGACGAGCAGCCCAACGGTCTTGACCAGACTTTTCGGACTGCTCGCGATGCTCGATCATGCGACATCGTAACCGCTGGCAGCGCCCACGCGAGCATCAATCATGATGAGGTCTTCACAGGGCGTAGCCCGCGTCTTGACAAAGGGGAAGTATGGAACCTCGTGAGGTTTCAGCGTCCTAAGAAGCTATGAGTTCTGCGTTCCTGAACAACTTCTATCACCGCCTCCCGCACGATTATCCGTGAGCGTGCCGCCCGATTCGGCGATTCGCCCGCACGATCGTTTTGCGCCGGCGTCCACGCGTACTCGTGCGGGGTTTGCGGGCGCTCGCGCGGATGGTTGTAGCGACGCCGCCACGGGTGCCGCGAGTGTTCGCGCGATTCTGCCGTGTGCCGCGCGCTGCTCCGCGATTGGTGCTGGCGTTGCGTGCCGACGATGCGCGCGCAGTTTTTGCGGCACTGCCGGTGCTTTTCGCTGTCACGACCCGCGTGCGCCGCGGCGTGCGTCGCAGTCCGCGCACCATGCGGCGAGTGAAGGTCTCGGCCTTGGTCTCAGCGTCGGTCCAGAACAGGTAATGCGCCAGCTCGTGATAGACCATCTGCACCCACATGCGCTCCGAGTTGTAGATGCGTCCGCGCTTCCAGTTTTCCGGATGCACCAGGTGGATGCGTCCGTCTTCGAAAGTTTTGCCGGCCGTTTTGCCCCAATCGATATATTCGTACCATTCGAATCGCGGGCGTCGCAGATGGTAATAGCGGCAAAAGTCCGCGATTGTGCGGCGAAAGGCGATCAGGCTGTGGTCGCGAAAGAAGACCACCAGGTTCCTATCCATCTCGCGGCGTCGATCGATTGGGGGGAGAAGCATTCGCACTGCAGGAGGCCTCCAGAGTAACGACCTGCTGATCATAGGAAGCGTTTGCCGATGCAGTCAATCGAGGCTAGAAAAAAGCCCTCATTTGACCTTTTTGATCTGCGACGTTCGAGTCAATTTGAACAGGTTGACGAATTTGGCGTCGTCTAAACTATTATGAGCACTGAATTCAGGTACTAGACTGGTTTCAGCCGCTAATACACCCCGTAGATGCTCATGTAGGCTAAACCGATACGCCATGGCGGCGACACGCCCATAAATGTCGCCGCCGCGCACCCGGTCAATGGCGGCATGCGGCATCTCCCCGCAATTGCCTTATGCGCGCCGACGCAATCAGCTTGCGAGACGGCTCGAGTGGCGGCTGCGCACCCGATTTGCCGTCATGTGCTGCGCGCGGCTCGATTCCTTCAGCCGCAAACGGCCCGCGCTCAGGCGGTCGGTCACCCCATGCCCCATCGCGAGCCCACTTAGACGCTCGCGCAGGACTTCGGAATCGATTCCGAGCGCGTCGCATACGCTGTCGAATGAGAACGGATAATGGGTCCCCTTGGTAATCACCCATTGCGCTGCTTCGGCGAAGGCCCGACGTTTGCGCGCGCTGCCCATCCGGTTCCAACCCTGCAAGAGGTTTATCGCATCGACCAGCACCGCGAGCATCAAACGTTGCTCGCTGCACAGACCACCACCACCCATCGCTCCGAAGAACTGGCTCGGCAGGATTACGTCGCTCAGAACCAGTGAATCCGATCCCTCAATCTCTCGTTCTGCGTGCTGCATTGGCTTGTACTCCTAAAGGAGGACTACTTGGGCACTCGTCAGACTGTCATCGTCCCTGCAGCCAATCTCCCCCGCTTAAGGTGCAACGATACGTCATCTTAAGGCACTTATAACAGCAGCAAAACAACAAAACAAGTGTGTAAACACTGATTTATAGGTAATTTTCTGTTATGCAGTGATATGACGAAATTTGGGTCACGAGGCGTCATAGGGGATAAGAGGAACTAAGAATGCGTAGCCCGTCGAAGCCTGAAATGCACCAGAACCAAGTGAAGTCGGTCGGTTCCAGGCCGGTTTTTGATCCGTGATGGCCGTGGATGTGGCTTCTGTTATAATTCCATGAAGCTCGGGGAGGATTTTCCAGATGGCCGAACTATTTGCCCGGGATACGATCAAAAGCCTGCGCAAGCTGCGGCTGCTCAAGCCCGACCTGTTCAAGAGCTTTATGGATTTCGACCAGGCCGTCTTCAAGGACGGCGCGTTGCCGGCCAAGACCAAGGAACTGATGGCGGTGACGGCCGCCCATGTCACGCAATGCGACTGGTGCATCGAGGATCACGTCAAGCGCGCGAAAAAGCTCGGTTCGAGCGATGAGGAAATCGCGGAGGCGGTGTTCGTCGCGATGGCGTTGCGCGCGGGCGGTGCCTTTGCCCATTCGTGCGTCGCGATGGCGGTGACGGATCAGGTCAACGAGTCCGCGCAGCGCAAAGCCTGAGCACGGCGCCCGGCTGATGCGGCGATTACGAAAAGTATGATGGAGAAGATGGACCAATCCAAACGCAAGACCCGGCAGATTCGCATCGGTGGCGTGCACGTCGGCGGTGACGCTGCGATCGTGGTGCAGTCGATGTGCGCGACGCGCACGATGGACATCGACAAGACCATCGCGCAGGCGCATCAGCTTGCGCGCGCGGGCGCCGGCATCGTGCGCATCGCGCTTGACAACGAAAAAGAAGTCCCCGCGCTGAAGGAGATTCGCGCGCAGACGCCGGGAATTACGCTGTCGGTCGATCTGCAGGAGAATTATCGCATCGCCGGCAAGGTCGCGCCGCACGTTGACAAGATTCGCTACAACCCCGGCCATCTCCATCACATCGAGAAGGCCAGGACGATTCCGCAGAAGGTCAAAGGGCTGGTCGATATCGCGCGCGATAACGACATCGCGATCCGCATCGGCGTCAACTGCGGATCGGTCGCGCCGACCTTCCTCGAGAAATATCCGGGAGACCAGCTCAGCGCGATCGTGGAGTCGGCCGCCTATCATTGCGAATTGATGGAAGAGTTCGGCTTCGATCGCTTCGTCGTTTCGCTGAAGGATTCCGACCCGGCCAAGGTGCTCGACGCCAATCGCCGCTTTACCGCGCGCCGTCCCGACGTCCCGCTCCATCTGGGCGTGACCGAGGCCGGGCTGCCCCCCGACGGCATTACCAAGACCCGTCTGGCCTTCGAAAAGCTGCTCGCAGATGCGATCGGCGACACCATCCGCGTATCGCTCACGCTGCCCAACGATCGCAAGCATGAGGAGGTCGTCGTCGGCCACGCGATTATCGCCGACGTCAAGGCCGGCCGCTTCATCTCGGTGCCCGACTTCGGCGCGGGCATGAATATCATCTCGTGTCCGTCGTGCTCGCGCGTCGAGAACGAGAAGTTCGTCGAGCTGGCGCAGCACGTCAAAGAGGTGACCGGCTACGCCTCGAAGTACAAGATCACGATCGCGGTGATGGGTTGCCGGGTGAACGGACCGGGCGAGACCGACGACGCGGACCTGGGGCTATGGTGCGGTCCGACCACGGTGAATCTCAAGAAGAAGGATCGCAAGATCGGCAACTTCAAATACGACGAAGTGCTGCCGCGCCTGCGCCTCGAGGTCGATCGCCTGATCGCGGAGCGCTCCCCCGCGAGTAACTGATCGCCGGCAGCCTTACGCGCGTTGGATCGGCAGCCTGCGCCTGCGGATTCGATTTTTTTCGATGACGATAACTGAAGAATTCAGTTCAGGCGCCGCAACCACCATTTAAATCTTCTGCTTGGTTTGGTGCCAGTCGGCGAGGAATTTCTCCAGCCCCGCGTCGGTCAGCGGATGTTGCAGAATCTGCTTGATAACGCTGGGCGGCAGCGTCGCAACGTGCGCGCCGGCCTCGGCCGCGTGCAACAAATGAAGCGGCGATCGAATCGACGCCACCAGCACCTCGGCGGGAAAATCATAGTTCTCGATGATGCGTACGATCTGGTCGATCACCAGCAGTCCGTCCTGGCCGCTATCGTCGAGCCGGCCCACAAACGGCGACAGAAACGCCGCCCCGCATTTGGCCGCCGCCAACGCCTGCAACGGGCTGAAGATCAGCGTGACGTTGACCCGGATGCCGCGGCTCGTAAGCGCCTTGGTCGCCTTCAGCCCCTCGAGCGTCATCGGGCATTTGACCACGATATTGCGATGCAGCGCGGCCAGCTTTTGGCCCTCCTCGAGCATCACCGGCGCTTCGGTCGCGACCACCTCGGCACTTACCGGCCCGTCGATGATCGCGCAAATTTCGCGCAGGACCTCTGCGTATGGGCGTCCGCTTTTGGCCAGTAGGCTCGGGTTGGTGGTGACGCCGTCGGCCAGGCCAAGTTCGGCAATCTCCCGAATCTCGCTGACCTCGGCTGAATCGACAAAGAATTTCATCGCGTAGCTGCCTCCCGCCTGGGCGTATGCGGCCGCAGCAGATCGGCGCGCGCCAGGGTCACTCGCTGCGGCGATTTCAGATTCGCCAATAAATCGGAAATTGTTACATTCAGTTTAGGATGGATCAGCGCCGGCGCCAGCTCCGCCATCGGGGAAAGCACGAAGCGCCGTTCGTGCAGCCGCGCATGCGGCAGCGTCAGCGCCCGCGTATCGCGCACCTCCTTGTCGAAAAACAGCAGGTCGAGGTCGATCACGCGTGCCTTGTAGCGGGTGCGCCCGACGGGCTTGCGTCCGGGCACGCGCTTGCGGCCCATGGTGCGCTCAATCGCGAGCATCCGGCGCATCAGCGCGTCCGCTGGGAGTTCGGTTTCGATTTCGATCGCGCCGTTGAAAAACGGTCCCTTGAGATCGACTGCGCCTACCGGCTCGGTCTCGTAAACCGACGACTGCCGCAGCACGCGAGTCCCCGGCAGGCCCGCGATGCGCACGATCGCCTCCCGGTAGTTGGCGGCTTTATCGCCCAGATTGGTTCCTATCCCGATGAAAGCCCGATGGGGCATTCCCGCCGTTACAACCGCAGCGCCTTTATACGTTCCACCGCCTCACGCAAACGTTCGCTCGGTACCGTCAGTGAAAAGCGAACGTAACCCTCGCCGCCCTTGCCGAAACCCGAGCCCGGCGTTATCACGACGCCGCTTTCCTTCAGGACGCGCTCCGTAAACGATACTGAGGTATACCCGCTTGGCACCTGCGCCCAGATGTAGAAGGTCGCGCGCGGCACGTCGCAGGCGAGTCCGAGTGCGCGCAGGCCCGCGACCATCAAATCGCGGCGCTCCTTGTAAATTGCGCAGTACTCGCGCAGGGTCTCTTCCCCGCCGTTCAGACCCGCGATCGCCGCTTCCTGCACGGCCTGGAAAACGCCCGAATCGACATTGGTCTTGACCGTGCCCAGCGCCCCCACCAGCGTCGCGTTGCCGACGACAAAACCGACGCGCCATCCGGTCATCGAGTAGGTCTTCGAGAGCGAATGGAATTCGATCGCGCATTCGCGGGCGCCGTCGATTTCCAGCACGCTCGGCGCGCGATAGCCGTCAAACGCGATCTCTGAGTAGGCGAAATCGTGGGCCAGAATGATGTTGTGCTTGAGACAGTATTCGACCGCCTGTTTGAAAAAGGCGAGATCGGCGGTCGCCGCGGTCGGGTTGTTCGGATAATTCAGCCACATGACCTTGGCGCGCCGCGCGATTTCAACGGGAATCGCCCCGAGCTCGGGCAAAAATCCGTTCTCCCGACGCAATGGCATGTAGTAGGGCTCGCCGCCGTTGAACACGCAGCCCGAGTAATAGACCGGGTAGCCGGGGCTGGGGATGAGGACGACGTCGCCCGGATCCACCACCGCGACCGGAAAGTTCGCGATGCCTTCCTTCGAACCGATCAGCGCGCACGCCTCGCGGTTGCTGTCGAGCGTGACGTTGAAACGGCGCTTATACCAGCCGGTTGCTGCCTCCCGAAAACGATCGAGCCCCTGGTAATCGGGATAGCGATGATTAGCCGGTATATCCGCCGTGCGCTTGAGCGCCTCTACGATATGCTGCGGCGTCGGCAGGTCAGGGTCGCCGATACCCAGGCTGATAACGTCAACGCCCGTCTGCGCCACTTCCCGCTTCAAGCGGTCGAGTTCGGCAAAAAGATAGGGAGGTAAGAGACTTAGCCGTGAGGCAACCTTGATCTGCACCTGGGGAAGCAATCTCCGGTCCGTGGATTGCCACAGTAATTAACACACTTTGAACAGGGCCGAAACGGGGTCCCGGCCAATCTGGCGGGTAGTTGTCGGTCTATTAACATCTAACATCGGCGATGGCAATGCAGCAGGGCTTATGCACAGGGGCGCGCTGCCAGGTGCTTGGCTTTTCCGTCGCAATCGGTATGCTGCATTCGCCGGGACCGAGCCAAGGCCTTTGTCAGCCAATGCAATTGCTCCAAGGTCATAACTTGTGCTTGCGGAAGGGGTCGTCTGATGTTAGTTAATCTTTCGTTTGCCGTCGGCCAAAGCGGCTTTCGCCTGTGAATAATCCTAACCAGACCCGACTTCCGGTTGACCTCGTAGGGCCTTGCTTGGTAGTGATGCTCGCGCACCGATTTCGGCTAATCGAAGCCCCTGTTCTCAGGGCGCCGGTGGCCGGTCGCGGAATGAGCCAGATTTGAAGCGATGAACCGCATACTAATACCTGTCTCCGTGCTCCTGTTCGTGACCGGCCTGTACATGGTCGGTGTCTCGCAACGCCCGTGGGCGCCGCGCACCGACGTCGAGCAGCCGATCCCTTTCAGCCATCGCGTGCACGCCGGAATCAACAAGATTCCCTGCCAGTATTGCCACGAATACGCCCGGCGCTCGGCTAACTCGGGCGTGCCGCCGGTCGAGCGTTGCGTCGGTTGCCATGGCAGCTCGCTGCTCGGCGGTATCGAGCCGGTCACGCGGCCGTGGACGGACGAAAAGCAGCCGCCGTTCGAAATCCGTTGGAACCGTGTGTACACGCTTCCCGATTTCGTGCGCTTCGTTCACAAACCCCATATCTGGGCTGGTGTGCAGTGCCAGGAATGTCATGGCGCGGTTGAAACCATGGACCGCGTCGTGCCGGTGCACGAGATTAACATGGGTTTCTGCGTGGATTGCCACACCAAGCGTGGCGCCACCCAGGAATGTTTTGTCTGCCACCACTGAGCGAGGAAACGAAATGTCAGATGGGCTGTCCAGGCGGTCGTTCCTGAAATTAGCTGCCACGGCATCTGCCGCCGCCGCCATACCCGGTTGTGAACCGGCCGCCAGAAAGCTGATTCCCTATGTTGTTCCCGACGAGAACGTCATTCCGGGCGTTCCGACCTTTTATGCCACCACCTGCGCCGAATGTTCCGCGGGATGCGGAATCGTCGCGCGCGTAATGGAAGGGCGGGTTATCAAACTCGAGGGAAATCCGATCGACCCCATCAGCCAGGGCGCGATCTGTGCTCGCGGCCAGGCCGCGCTGCAGGGGCTTTACAATCCCGATCGCTTAGGCAAGCCCAACACCCGCGTCGCCGACGGCACGCTCACCGCGGTTTCATGGGACGACGCGACCAAGCTCATCAACGACAAGCTTGCGGCGGCGGCCAAGGCCGGCAAGGATCGCGTTGCCTTCATCGGCAGCTCGCAAGGCCCGACGCTCGATAAAGTCACCAGGACTTGGGCGCAGGCCTTCAATTCCAGCCGGGTCGGTTTCTGGGAAGCCTTCAGCGACGAGCCCGCGCGCGCCGCTGCGGAGGCCTGCTTCGGCCGTCGCGATCTGCCGATCTACAAGCTCGATCAGGCTGAAACGATCATCTCGTTCGGGGCCGATTTCGTCGAGACGTGGGGCTCGCCGGTCGAATATGCCCGTCAGTTTGCGCAGTTCCGCGCACCCAAGGTCCGCAAGGGAAATCTCAGCATCGGCAATGCCGCCTACGTCGGTCCGCGGCTCAATTCGACCGCCGCAAAATGCGACGAATGGGTCGCCTCGAATGCCGGCACCGAGGGCGCCGTCGCGATGGCGGTGCTTAACGTCGTCGTGAACCAGGGCTGGGTGGCGTCAGACGCGGGCGGTGACGCGGCCGCGCTCAAGACCCTCGTTGCCGATTACGATCCCGACAAAATCAGCACGCAAACCGGCGTTTCTGCCGATCAAATCAAGAAAATCGCGAGCTGGTTCGGGCAGGCCACCGACGGCGCCGTCGCTCTGGCCGGCACGTCCGATCCGCAGGCCCATCTGGCCGCGCTCATCCTCAATGCGATCACCGGCAACGTCGGCAAGACGGTGGTCTTCCTTAACGAGCCGCCCGCGCAGCCGACCAGCCGTCCCGAAGAAATCAAGGCGATTATCGACGCCATGCGCGACGGGCAGATCGATGTCCTGGTGATTGCGGGCGGAAATCCTGCTTATTCGATGCCGCCCGGCTACGCCTTCAAGGAGGCCTCCAAACGCGTTGGCTATGTCATCTGGATGGGTGAGGTGCCGGACGAAAGCGCCGATCTCGCCAATCTGTTGATTCCGACTCATCACGCGCTCGAAAGCTGGCGCGACACCGCGCCCCGTCCCGGAATCTTCGGATTGGGCCAGCCCGTTATGCAGCCGGTGTATCCGAGTCGCCCGCTGCACGACATTCTCATCGCATCGGCCCATCTCGGTGGCGGCACCTCTGCGCAGGCGATTCCCTACGAGAACGCCGCTGACGCGATTAACACGTCGTGGCAGGAGCTGCAGGGCAAGATTGGCGGCAGCACGACGCCCAAGAAATTCTGGGACGATGCGCGCCGCCACGGCGGGGTTTTCCAGGATGCGAAGGCGGCGGGCGCGCTGAAACTGAACTCCGCCGCGTTGCAATCGAAGAGCCAACCGCCGGCGGCACCCGCGGCTCTGACGCTGTGGGCCTTCCCGCATATCTTCCTGTACGACGGCCGCGGCGCCAACAAATCGTGGCTGCAGGAAATTCCCGACCCGGTTACCCAGATCGTCTGGGACACCTGGGCCGAGATGCATCCCGAGACCGCCGCCAAGCTCGGCCTCAAACAGGATTACGAGCAGACGCGGCTCTACGCGGGTATCAACGTAATCGAGATTGCGACGCCCGGCGGCCCCATCGAACTGACCGTGACCATCTCGCGGCTGGTCAAACCGGGCGTGATCGCAGTGCCGTTCGGCCAGGGCCACTCCTCATACGGGCGCTCCGCCAAGGGAATCGGCGTCAATCCGTTTTCGTTCCTGCCCGAGGGCACCCGCAGCGTTTCGGTTACGGCACGCAAGCTCGACAAGACCTACAAGCTGGTAACCCCGCTTGGCAACAGCGACATGCTCGGCCGCACGATTATCGAGGCGATGAGCGTAAGCGATCTCGCCAAGGGCGTCGAACCCGACTACGGCGAGGAAAAGGTCGAGCGGCCTTACGAGATGTACGCGCCGTTCGAGTACCCCGGACACAAGTGGGGCATGACGATCGACGTCAACTCCTGCACCGGATGCAGCGCGTGCATCGCGGCCTGTTACGCAGAGAACAATATCCAGGTGGTCGGCAAGGACAACGTCGACCTCGGCCGCATCATGTCGTGGATTCGCGTCGAGCGTTACATCCAGCCCGAGGATAAGCCCGGCGCGGGACCGCTGGTTCAAATCGCGCCGATGCTGTGCCAGCAATGCGATCACGCGCCGTGCGAGCCGGTCTGCCCGGTCTTCGCGTCGAGTCATACTAACGAGGGCCTCAACGCGCAGATCTACAACCGCTGCATCGGCACGCGCTTTTGCGAGAATAATTGCCCCTACAAAGTGCGCCGCTTCAATTGGTACGCGCCCGAGTTCGTCGAGCCGCTGAATTACCAGTTGAACCCCGACGTGACCGTGCGCGGCGCAGGCGTCATGGAAAAATGCACCTTCTGCATTCAGCGCATTACCACCGCCGAAATCAACGCGCGCACCGAGGATCGCAAGTTGCTCGACGGTGAGATTATCACGGCTTGTGCGCAGGCCTGTCCGTCGCGCGCGATCACCTTCGGCGATATCAACGACCCCAACAGCGCCATGATCAAGCGGCGCAACGACAATAAGGGTCGCACCTATACTATGCTTCCGGAGTTCAACGCCCTGCCCGCCGTAACGTACCTCCGGGATCTCTATCAGGAGAAGGGGAAGGCCTAAATGGCAGCCGCCGTCGATCAAAGAAATCATCAACTGACCTACCTCGACGTCGACCGCACCGCCCAGCGGGTGATGGCGCCCGCGGGCCTGAAGTATTGGTTGTGGGTTGCCTTTTGCGCCTTCCTGGTCGCAGTCGGCGGTTCATTCTGGACGCGCCAGGTTTACGAGGGCCTGGGCGTCACCGGTTACGGTCAACCGACCCTGTGGGCGGTCTATATCACCGACTTCGTTTTCTGGGTTGGTATCGCGCACTCCGGCACGCTGATTTCCGCCGTACTCTTTCTGTTCCGCACGCGTTGGCGCACCGCGGTCTATCGATGTGCCGAAACCATGACGGTGTTCGCGGTTCTCACCGCCGGCCTCTTTCCGATTGTCCATCTCGGTCGTCCGTGGTTTTTCTACTGGCTATGTCCGTATCCCAATGAGCGTTATCTGCAACCCGACTTCCGCTCGCCCTTGACCTGGGACTTCTTCGCGATCAGCACCTACCTGACCACCAGTACGCTGTTCCTCGCGATGGGCCTGATTCCCGATATAGCTAATCAGCGCGACATCTCGACCGGATGGCGCAAGAAGTTCTACACAACCCTGGCTTGTGGATGGCAGGGCACCGATGGCCAGTGGCGCAATTTCTCGATGGCATACCTGCTGCTGGCAGGCTTTGCCACCCCGCTGGTCCTGTCAGTGCATAGCGTCGTTTCCTGGGATTTCGCAACGATGCAGACCCCGGGTATGCACAGCACGATCTTCGCCCCATATTTCGTCGCCGGTGCAATATTTTCCGGCTGCGCGTTGGTTTTGACGCTGATCATTCCGATGCGCAAGATGCTGCATATTCAGGATCTCGTCACTATCTGGCATCTCGATAGCCTCTCCAAAGTTGTTCTCCTGACCTCGCTGGTTATCACTTACTCGTACAGCACCGAGTTCTTTATGGTCTGGTACGCGCAGGATCCCATTGAGATGATGACCTTCCATCAGCGCTTGTTCGGGTTGCAGGGTTATCTGTTCGGGGGCATGGTGCTCTGCAATTGCCTGATCCCATTGCTGCTGTTCTCGCCCAGCATCCGCACCAATACCATCTACCTATTTATCATCTCGATTTTCGTCAACATCGGGATGTGGCTGGAGCGCTTCGTTTTAATCTCGGGCTCGCTCTCGACGGCGACGATACCCTCGCAGTGGAAATTCTATGTACCGAAAGCCACCGAGGTCTTTATCACGATCGGGGCCTTCGGCTGGTTCCTCATGAACTTTTCGTTGTTCGCGAAATTCCTCCCGATCGTATCGATGACGGAATTGAAGGAAGGGGTCGGCTGGCTGCGCAAATCCGCACGCAATAGCTATCCCTATCGGAAGGCAGCATGAGCGGCGATATTGAAGTGGTCGGAGTATTTTCGTCCGACTTAGAATGTGCGCACGCGATCGAGCAGTTGCATCACACGCCGAACCGCGGCTTCCATACCTTTGCGCCATTTCCAAGTGAGCATATGGCCGAAGCGACCGATGAAGCACGCGAGTGGGGTCGCAGTCCGGTGCGCAAGTTCGTCCTCGCCGGCGGTATCACCGGCGCGATCACCGCGTTGGTGATGACGGTAGGCACGTCGTGGGAATGGAATCTCAACACCGGCGGCCGTCCGATCGCCTCCATTACCCCGTACATCGTCATCATCTTCGAAATGATGATTCTCTTTGGCGTGCTCGGTGCGGTGACTAGCTTCTTCTTCAAGAGCGGGCTGCCTTCCTTCGAACCGGCCACCGGCTACCGCACGCGCTTCGGCGCGGATCGTTTCGGATTGGTGGTCCGGGCAGCCGAGAGCGACGGTGCCAAAATCGAGGCATTGATGCGTGAGGCTGGTGCCGAAGAAGTTGTGCGCGAGGCCGCATGAATCACCGCGGACCCGCGCCGACGCCGCGCTTTGTGCAGGGCTTGGAGCAAGGATTAAATGCAAGGTTTAGAGGTAGATGAGCGCTAACCAACCCGCATCGCTAGGAGCCGCCGCCGTGCGGCCGATCCGCGAATCGGTTCAGCTTGACTGGGGCCGTCTGACGACGATCGCGACCGTCCTGATCGTTGTCGGCGTGATCGGCGTCGTGGGCGGACTCGCCACCGGCCAGCCGCAGCGCGTGTGGCTTACCTGGCTGGTCGACCTGCTCTTCTTCATGGGTATCGCACAGGGCGGCGTCATCGTTTCCGCGGGCTTTTACCTCACCCAGGGTCGTTGGGCCGGCTCGACGCATTACCGCCTGGCCGAGTCCTTCTGGCGATTCTTGCCGCTCGCACTGGTGCTATTCCTCGGAGTAGCCATCGGACGCGACTACATATTCCCCTGGATCGCCCATCCGGTCGCCAACAAGGTCAAGGGGCAATGGTTGAGCGCGCCCTTCCTGCTGACTCGCGATTTCATCGCTATCGCCATAATGGTGCTGCTCAGCTGGCGCTTCGTCGGCATTTCGCAGACCGCGGAAGCCGTGGCTTGGCATCACGAGCCCGATACGATCGAGATGCCGCCCGTGCCGATTCGCCGATGGGCGCCCGTCCTCGCGATTTGCTATTGCGTTGCCTACACGCTCTTCGCCTACGACTTGATTTCGTCGCTGTCCCCGCAATGGCATAGCACGCTGTTCGGATGGTGGTACTTCGCGACCGTCTTCTGGAGCGCTATCTGCGCGATGTCCTTTACCGCCGTCCAGATGCGCGCCGCATTGCCCCCGGGCAACATCTTCACCCGTGGTAAAGTGCTCCATGATCTCGGCAAGATGATTTTCGCCTTCTCGGTCTTCTGGATGTACTTGACCTTCGCCCAATACATAGTCATTTGGTACGGCGACCTCCCGACTGAGACATTCTTCATCGTCGGGCGCTGCTGGCATCATCCCTGGATGTTCCTGACCTGGATGACACCCGTTTTGATTTGGGTGACGCCATTCAGCGTCTTGATGGGCGTGTTGCCGAAGAAGACCCCGAAGATTCTCGGTACCGTCGCTCTGCTCGGACTGATCGGCGTCTGGGATCTCAACTACGTCCTGATTGTACCTTCGCTTTCACCTGACAAGCTTCCGCTGGGATGGATCGAATTGTGTGTTACGGCCGGATTCCTCGGCGCCTTTATTTTCTGCGCAATTCCTGGACTGCGGCAATTGGCGGAAGTCGCGGTGTCCGATGGCTTGGAGACGAGTGATGAACCCCCCGCGCAACATTAAGTTCAAGCCCGCCAGTTGCATGGCCGCCCTGGCCGCGATGGCGACCGTCCTCGCGGGATGCGGCGGCGGCCCCTATCCGCTGGATACGCTATCGCCCAAGTCCGATCTGACGCGGACGATGTACAACGTATTCATGGAGATCACCGTCCTCGATTCGATCGTGCTGGTCGTCGTGATAATCGCGATGATCGGCGCGATCTGGATATATTCGAGCCGTGAAGGGGATCCAGGCGAGCCGTCGGCGATGCATTCCGACGTGACCCTCGAGATGCTGTGGACGGTGATTCCGGCGCTCATCCTGGTCGCCATCACAATTCCGACGGTCCATGCGATTATTCGCACGCAGCCCGACAAGTGGTCGGCCGAGACGCTCGAAGTCAAGGTAATCGCCCATCAATGGTGGTGGGAATTCCAATATCCAACGCTAGGTGGTCTCGAAACCGCCGATGAAGTTCACATACCGGTCAATCGCTCGATTCACTTCGCGATGACTTCAAAGGACGTCATTCATAGCTTCTTCATGCCGGCTCTCGGCGGAAAACGCGACGTTATTCCCGGCCAGGAAGATCAGATTACGATGACCGCCGATACGCCGGGTCAGTATTACGGGCAATGTACGGAGTTCTGCGGAACCTCGCATGCCAACATGCGCTTCCGGGTGTTCGTCGATACGCCGGAAGATTTTAACAAGTGGGTAGCCCATCAGAATGAACCCCCGGTCAAACCGACCGAAGGACCGGCGGCGGCAGGCGCCAAGATCTGGGCCGACGCGCCGTGCGCGATTTGTCACACCATTAAAGGTATTTCCGGTTTCTCGAAGGACTACACCTATGGCTTTCGCGGCCCCGACCTCACCCATTTTGGCAGCCGCGGCACCCTGGCCGGTAGTATGCTCGATAACACGCCCGAGAACGTCGCTCTCTGGATCAAGAATCCCGCCGCGGTGAAGCCCGGCGCTAACATGCCGACACTCGGATTGGACGGCGAGCAACTCAACGATCTGGTGACGTACCTCGAGAGCCTGAAGTAGGATAATTGCCAATGGCTGCCCAACCAAAACCATTTCATCTCGAACAGGCCAATTACCTCGAAGGTGGCGGCTTAATCGGCTGGCTCACCACCATCGATCATAAGCGTATCGCCGTGCTCTACGGCATTAGCGCGCTGTTTTTCATGGCGCTCGGCGGCACCGAAGCGATGCTCGTCCGCGCGCAGTTGATTGTGCCGAATAATCATTTCCTGTCGGCGGACTTCTACAACCAGATGTTCACGATGCATGGCTTGACGATGATCTTCCTCGTCGTCATGCCTCTCGAAACCGGATTTTTCGGCAACTTCCTGATCCCGCTTCAGATCGGGGCGCGCGACGTTGCGTTTCCGCGCCTCAACGCCTTGAGTTTCTGGATCTTCCTGCTCGGAGCGATATCCCTGAACTTCGGGTGGATTTGGGGCGGGCTGCCCAACGCCGGATGGTTTGGCTACGCCAACCTGACCGAGCGCGCATACTCACCCGGCCTCAATATCGATTACTACGACGTCGGACTGCTCATCCTGGGCGTCTCCTCCGTAATGAGCGCGCTGAATTTCTTCGTCACCATCGTCAATATGCGCGCTCCCGGCATGACCTTCATGCGCATGCCGATGTTCATCTGGGCCTTGCTCGTGACGGTCATTTTGCTGCTGCTGGCTTTCCCCGCGATCACGGTCGGCCTGATTTTCCTCTTCGCCGACCGCTACTTCGGCTCGCATTTCTATGAAGTGATCGCCGGCGCGACGCCGATTTTGTGGCAGCATCTGTTTTGGATATTCGGCCATCCCGAAGTTTACATCATGGCACTGCCGGCCTTCGGCATGATCTCCGAGATCCTGCCGGTGTTCTCGCGCAAGCCGTTGTTTGGCTACCCGATGATGGCCTACTCGATCATCTTGATCGCTTTTCTGTCATACGGCGTGTGGGGCCATCACATGTTCGCAACCGGCATGGGTCCGGTGGCGGATTCGGCCTTCGCCATCACCTCGATGCTCATCGCGATACCTACCGGGGTCAAGGTCTTCTCCTGGATCGCGACGATCTGGGGCGGCCGCCTGCGCTTTAATACCTCGATGCTATTCGCGCTGGGCTTCATCCTCGAATTCACCATCGGCGGACTGAGCGGCGTCATGCATGCGAGCGCCCCGGTCGACCTCGAACAGACCGATTCCTACATCGTCATCGCGCACTTCCATTACGTCCTCTTCGGTGGCGTGCTGATGGCGGTTCTGGCCGCATTCTATTTCTACTTTCCCAAGATCTGCGGCCGCTTCATGAACGAAACTCTCGGCAAGTGGCACTTCTGGATGACCACCATCTTCTTCAACGCCACCTTCTTCCCGATGCACTTCCTCGGCGAGCTCGGGATGCCGCGCCGTATCTACACTTACGCCGGCGATCTAGGTTGGAACTTCTGGAACGGATTCGAGAGCATCAGCGCCTTTTTCCTCGGCTTCTCGTTCCTGCTGTTCTTTGCCAACGTCGCCTGGAGTTGGTTCAACGGCGAACGCGCTGGCGCCGATCCCTGGGATGCGCGCACGCTCGAGTGGTCGATACCTTCACCGCCGTCGGAGTACAATTTCGTTGCGGTTCCGACCGTTCATTCGCGCGACGCCTTCTGGGTTGAGAAGTACGGCGATGTCGAGGCGTCGGGTCTTGGCGAAAAGAAAATCAACGTCGAATTGCTGCCGCTGCCAAGGCCGGAAGAGGTCGCCAGCATCCACATACCGGCGCCCTCGCTCTATCCGCTGATCATTGCGGGTGGCGTATTCCTCGGCGGGCTCGGAATGCTCATCGGCTGGTACCGGCTGGTCTTCCTCGGACTGGGCCTGCTCGCCCTGGGCGCCATCTCGATGGCCTTCGAATACAAGGAGTGGGGTCAGGATAATCCGCACCAGGTCGGCGAGAGCTTCCTCGGCCTCGACAACCGCAAGCTGGGCCTGTGGTCATTCATCGGATCCGAATGCGTGTTTTTCGCCAGCTTGATTTCGACCTACATGGTTTACAAGTCGCGCAGCATCGGCGTGCCCGATGCTCAGATCCTCAACATTCCCCTGACCTCCTTCAGCACCTTCATCCTGCTGATGTCGAGCTTGCTGATGGTCCTGGCGCTCGCGGGCTTTCAGCGCAACGATCGTTTCTGGGGTACCTTCTGGCTGTTCGGCACTGCGGCTTTCGGTCTCATCTTTCTCGGTGGCCAGGTCTATGAGTTTGGCAGCTTCTATCATGAGGGCATGCTGTACAATTCGAACCTCTTCAGCCAGTGCTTCTATACCCTGGTTGGCTTCCACGGCTTCCACGTCTTCATTGGTGTGGTCTGGTTGCTCACGATGGCGGTCGCCGGATTAAGAGGCAAAATCGGTTCGAGCCGCGCGCTTTCGATTGAAGTCTGCGGGCTCTACTGGCACTTCGTTGATATTGTTTGGGTAGTCATCTTCACTCTGATCTATCTAATGAGGACGATTAATCGCGCATGAGCGATCACGCCATCGATCACGGTCACGGCGCCCACGCGCACGGCGCGCACGCCATCGCTGAAGACCACCATCCCGGCCCGGCGGTTTACCTCCTCGTCGCGGTCGTACTAATCATCCTTACCGCGATGGAGATTGGCGTCTTCTACGCGCCGTTCCTCCAGGCCTGGCTGGTACCGATGCTGATCGTCCTCGCGATCCTGAAGTTCATTCTGGTCGCGGGATTCTATATGCATTTGAAATACGATAGCAGCGTCTTCACGACTCTGTTTGCGTTTCCATTGCTGCTCGCGATGATGATCTGCGGATCGCTGATGCTGCTCTTTTTGTACCTTAAGCATCATCCTGGATAGGAATATACTGGCAGGTTGAGGGAAGCCGCGGGCCGCAGTTCTGGACAAAAATATGTGGGAAGCTGATCCGCAGGTAGTACTCTCGATCGCGCTCGTCGCAATCGCCTATGTGACTGCTTCATTGCTCCTGAAGCGGCGCCCCAACTCGCGCCAGCAGATCGCCTTCTGGTCCGCGATCGTGGCGCTGGCGCTCGCGCTGACCGGTCCGCTCGGCGTTTACGCCAGGGGCTTCAGCTTCTCTGCCTATATCTTTCAGCAGATGCTTCTGGTCTTCGTGGTGCCGCCGCTGATCCTGCTCGGATTGCCCGACTGGATGGTGCGTCCGGTCTTGATGAACCGCTTCGTCGAACCGGTCGCGCGCCGTCTTACGCGGCCGCTCTTCGCGTTTCTAACCTTCTCGATGTTCTTCGCGCTGCTCCACTATCCTGCCCTGTGCGACAAGGTTTGCCATGCACGCTCATTCTATGGGGGTATCCGCGTCGCGCTGGTTTCCGTCGGACTGCTGCTCTGGTGGCCGATGCTCAGTCCGTTGCCCGAGTATCCGCGCATGTCCTATCCCATGCAGATTCTTTATCTGTTCCTCCTCATGATTCCGATGACCGCGGTCGCCGCGCCGATCACCATGGCCGAGACCGTCCTCTATATGTACTACGCCATGGGAATGCATCCGTTTGGCCTGACGCCGATCGCCGATCAGGTTCTCGGCGGCCTCATCATGTGGATCGGGCAGGGTGTTTACGTCATGTTCGTCTTCAGCGGAATTTTCTTTCGCTGGGCGCAGCGCGAGGATACCGAGATTCCTGCCATTAACCGCCAACCGGCGCGTGTCCACGTCCTGCGCCCGCACGAACGCCCCGCTATCTGAACCGCCGATACGCAACCGGCACGTCTGGCTTCGCCCGGCCATTGCGAAGCCCCGCATTGGCAGTGCTCCCGCGAGAGGCTTGCACTATTGCGACTACAGCTCAGGCTTCGCCACGCCGATATGCGAAGCTAAGCGTCCACATTGTAGCGGTGGAATACATCAGTCCACCCATCGCAATAGCTATCGCCCCGATTACGCAGACCCCGATCCTTGACGCGAGCAGGCCGGCCACCACCAGAACCAGTCCGAAATTGAATGCGCCGAATACGATCGAGCGCAGTTGCTGTGTCGAAATTTCCGCGGCCCCCATGGGTCGCCATCGCTGCAGGCTCCGCGCCCGTATTACGAATCCGGGAAAGAGATAGTAGGAAATGCCGATGATGAAATTGCCGAACCAACCGAGGATCCCGGCTACTCCATAACCGGATGCGATGCGCGCCCCGAGCTCGCTTTCCGTGCCCATCAATGCGAGCGTGATACCCATCGCGATCGCTACCATCAGCCACGCGATTGCGCCGATCGCATGTCGCACGCTCCAGTCGATTGGTTTGCGATGCGTCCAGACCAGTCGCGCCATCGTAATTATGTAGGCCATCAGCGCCGTCGCGATGGCAACGCTCCACACTGCGACTCCCGGCACGCGCGCCAATAGTGTGACCGCAAGACCGATAACGCCCCCAGCCAGCGCGTAGAGTTGCCACGCCGCGCTCTTCGGCAGCCTGATCTCCGGCAAGGTCAGCGCTGGTACCAGCCGATACGAAATCGAGCAGATGGTCAGCGTTACCCATCCTACCGCCGCCAGATGCGCGTGGCTCTCAAGATTGGAAATCACACTGCCGCCGAGGAACCCGTAGCTCTTGTCGAACGCCAGCAGAAATCCGAGCGCCGCAGCGATCAACAGGAAGCAGAGCGCGAGGAACATCCCGGTTTCGGCAACTCCGCGTCCGGCGCGCGGCCATAGAAGCGGGTAGATATTTGCTGCGAACAGCGCGACGCTTGCTATCACCACCAGCGCCGCTGACCATATCCCGGACCACGATCCCAGTGCGAAGTGCGAGACCATTCCGCTTGCACCGATAACGTACAGCACCAGTTGCGGCATCAGCAGGCGCGGGTACGGCAACGACCCATGCGTCAACGCCGGCACGTAGCGATACATCACGCCCATCATCGCCGCCGTCATCCAACCCAGCGCAAAGGTGTGCGTGAGCGCGAGCACCGACGGTTGGTAGAAATAGCCCGAGAGCGCGCCGACCACCCAGGGTCCGGCCGCGGTCCCGCAGGCGAACGATACTGTCGCCACCGCGAGGAAGTCGATCGGGATTCGTGCGCAGCGGATTTCCGCGCGCGTCGGAACATATGCGGATACTGGCATGCGACCCGAACATTATTACCAAGGGCGCGCCGGATTGGCACCAGATGCCGGCTCCCCACCTACCTCTGGACAAACATGCATTAGCCGTAGCCTTACGCAGCGACGGTCTCTGCTAATAGATCGCGCTTGCCCGCGCGGGCCGATTGGCCTATTCGTGAATTGTATGGGACGACGTCGCAGGCTCCATTACCGGGAGGAAAACCAGCGAACCTGCTGATTCTGCAATCGGATTGCGCCGTACAAGCGCATCGAAAAGCCTTTGCGGAGGATTCTATGCAGCATTCCGGGACCCAGTTGATCATCGATGGCGCGGTGGCAGGGCTGGTCGGGGGAGCGGTAATTGCAGTCTGGTTCTTCGTCTTCGACGCCGCCCAGGGCGAGCCGCTGAAAACGCCCGCGATCCTCGCGACCGCATTGCTGCCCGGCGCAAATCATTCGACGCTCACAGGCGCGGCCTGGATGCTGGTCGCCGAATACATGCTCGCCCACTTCGTCGCCTTTGCGATTATCGGCGCCGTCGCCGCGATGCTGATGGCCGCCTCCGAGAAGCATTCCGAACTCTTCGGCACGCTCTTTCTCTTCACCATCGGCTTCGAAGTTTTCTTCATCGCCCTGGTCATGCTGCTCGGACCCGCCGCCCAGGCTGCGGTTTCCTGGTGGAAGGGGATGATCGGCAATCTGATGGCGACCGCCGCGATGCTGGCCTATTTTTTCTGGCGCCAACCCGTGCTCGCCTCGAATCTGCTCGGCCCGTGGATGGGCGTGGCGCGCGAAGGAATTATCACCGGCCTCATCGGCGCCGTTATCGTCGCGGTCTGGTTCCTCGTCTCCGACGTCCTCGCCGGTCACCCGTTCCGCACACCCGCTCTGCTCGGCGCGATCATCTTCAACGGGATGACCCAGCCATCCAGCTTCGCCGTCACCGCGGCCCTCGTCCTCGGCTACACCGGGCTCCATTTCTTTGCCTTCATCATGTTCGGCATCGCCGCATCGATCACGATGTACGCCTCCGAGCGCGAGCCGCTAATCGCGCTGGGTGTCGTCGTGCTGTTCCTCTGGTTCGAACTCTGCTTCGCCGGCTTCCTGACCTTCCTCGATCAAGCGGCCGTGCAGCAACTCGGCTGGTGGAATATTGCGGGCGGTAACATCGTGGCGCTGGCCGCGATTATCGCTTGGTACGAGCATCGCCATCCGCGCGTCGTGCCGCGCATTCTCGAGCGCTGGCAGGAGTTGAAGTCCGAAGGGTCTTCCGCGAGTCCGCAGCCGCCCGAGCGCCCGCGCGTCATTCCGCGCAACGTCTAACGCATAGCTCTCTCGGGTGAATGTTAATCTATCGACGGGCGGTCGGCGGCATCAGCCGCTGACCGCCGCACCTCGCGAACAGGAGAGTCGTCGAGGAACTCAAAACTTTATTTCATTGAAACCTCACGAGGTTTCAAACTTCCCGTTGCTTAAAGATGCGGGCTGCGCCCTCTTAAAACACATAATTGATTGTCGCCTTTCGTCATCCTGCGCGCAGGCTCCCCCTCTTTCCGTCATCCTGAGCGAAGGCTGCCGGAGTCCCTTCGGCTCCGCTCAGGGCAGGCTCCGGATCTCTGCGCAGCGATTCTCTTCCAGTACGCCAGTCCTGCGTTTCCCCTAACCTCGCTTCCGCGCCCGCGAAAGGCCTCGACGGAACCATCCGCAAGACCCGTCATCCCTTCCGTTGGGCTGCTCGCTAACCATTACGAGGTTTTCCCAGGGCGTAGCCCGCATCTTTAAGCAACGGGAAGTCTGAAACCTCTATGAGGTTTCAGTTTCCTGAAAACTATAAGTTTTGAGTTCCTCAACCACTGTATCCACGCCCTCTCACAGTCCGAGCACGTCGCGCATCGAGTAGAGGCCCGCCGGGCGATGCTCGAGCCAAGCCGCCGCCCGCAAGGCGCCACGCGCGAGCGACTCCCGGCTCTGCGCGCGATGTATCAGTTCCAGGCGCTCGCCTTGTCCGCCGAAAATTACCGTATGGTCGCCGACCGCGTCGCCCGCTCTCAGGGCCAACACGCCGATCTTGTCGTGCGGTCGCGCCCCGGTGATTCCTTCGCGTCCATACACCGCGTTGGCCGCATAATCGAGGTTGCGCGCCTCCGCGATCGTCCGCCCGAGCGCGATCGCCGTGCCGCTCGGCGCGTCCACCTTGGTGTTGTGATGTATCTCGATCACTTCGGCGTCGAAGTTGTCGAGGATGCGCGCGACCTCCCCCGTTATCTTCATCAGCACGTTTACGCCGATACTCATGTTCGGGGCGATCACCGTGCGCGTCCGCTGCGCGAGCGACTTGGCCCGCGCCTCCAGTTCGGGCGTGAACCCGGTCGATCCAATTACAATCGCGGCGCCCTTGGCCGCCGCTATTTCGAGATGTCCTAGCGACGCCGCGGCGTTGGTGAAGTCGAGCGTCACCGTATCCGGTCGCGCGATCGCCGCGTAATCATCGACGATTTTCACGCCCTGCGTGCCCACGCCCGCGACTTCGCCCGCGTCCTTCCCGATCACCGGATTGCCAGGCGCCTCGAGCGCTCCGGCCAGCCGATGCGTCCCCTCGTTCACGATGATCGAGACGAGCAACCGGCCCATCCGGCCGGCCGCGCCTGAGACGATCAGATTAGCCATGGCGTTCCTCCACGACCATCACTAGAGCTTTGCGTAGCCTCAAGGCGGCAGGAGCATCTCAAACGCCCCTTCCTTTTCAGAAAAGGGGATGGGGGAGGTCTCTGCGCCGCGCGCGGCCAACGAGTTCCCCAAATCAAAGCCACGAACTCCGGGATGGAGGTTCGCGCGCTGGCCACTCTTGGAGTTCCTTACGCGCTCGCGCCCTCAGCGGGTGCCGCGGGAGCGGCCGGTGCGGCTGGAGCTGCGGCCTCGGCCTTCTTGCCGTGAACGGCGTTCCAATGCTCTTCGCACAGGCTCGCGCGAAAGCGCGGCTTACGGCACTTTTCTTCCGTGCAGATCTTGTAGCGCGGCTTCGGCATCTCGCCGGCTTTCCAGAGGCGGTGATGTTTGCGGCAATAGCCCTTCGCAATCACCTCGTGATTGCAGTCGGCGGCCTTGCAGGTTCCTTTGTTCGCCATTAGTCCTTCTTCGAAGCGTAGATTCTTAAAATTCGGCCTTGAGCTGGCGGCTCAATAATTCCTCGACCATAGCCTTTGCCGGCGCTGCTTCATAGAGCACCCGGCATACGGCCACCACGATCGGCATTTCAACCCCGAGCCGCGCGGCGAGCGTCCGTATCGCGAGTGCATTGGCCACACCCTCGGCCACCGGCGCCCCAGCGGCCGGCGCGGGCTCGCTCTCGCCCCGTCCGATTCTAAACCCCAGCGCGCGATTTCGCGAGAGCTCACCGGTGCACGTCAGCACCAGGTCGCCGAGGCCGGCCAGCCCGGCCATCGTCTCGGTATGTGCGCTCGCCGCCGCCGCCAGTCGCATCATCTCCGCCAGTCCCCGCGTGATTAGCGCGGCCCGCGCGCTCGAGCCGAGGTCCAGGCCGTCGCAGATTCCGGCCGCTATCGCGATCACGTTCTTCACCGCGCCGCCGAGTTCGACGCCAATCACGTCATTGCTGGTATAGACGCGCAGCGGCCGCACCGCGAACAGCGCCTGCGCCCGCGCTGCGACCGCCTCGTTGCGCGCGGCCGCCACCAGCGCCGCGGGTTTCCCTCGGGCGACTTCGGCCGCGAAGCCCGGGCCCGATAGCACCGCGACGCGGTCGTCCGCCGGCGCCACTTTCGCTCCCCCGGTTATCTCGCTGAGCATCGCCGTCATCGTCAGCAGCGTGTCCGGCTCGATACCCTTGGTCACGCTGACGATCATCGCGGCAACCGGAATCGCGCGCGCGATCGGTTCCATCGCCGCACGCGCAAAGCGCGACGGCACCGCCATCACCACCGTGTCGGCGTCGCGCACCGCCGCGCTCCAGTCGTCGGTGACCGCCAGCGTCGCCGGCAGCTTGATCCCGGGCAGGTAGCCCGCGTTCTCGCCGCTCGTCCGGATCGCTTCGAGCAATGCTCGGCGTCGCACGCCCAGCGCAATCGTGCCGCCGCCGCGCGCGAGCGTGACCGCCAGCGCCGTGCCCCAGGCGCCCGCACCCAGGATTGCGACCTTACTCATCGAATTGCGACTCTGCTTCTCGCCGGCCCCGGCCTTTTTTCATGGATTAACGCTGATCGTCAATCATGGTGAGGTTTTCACAGGGCGCAGCCCGCATCTTTACCAACGGGAAGTCTGAAACCTCGTGAGGTTTCAGTGTCCGGAGAAACTATAAGTTTTGCGCTCTTCAACCAAACTCTCATACGCCTGCTTGAAACACCCGGTAGAGCGGTTCGAGTTCATGGAACGCTTCGATCACTTCGCCGCGCTCCAGCCGCATCGATTCGCGCACGGTCCAGCCGAAGCCCAGATCGATCCACCCGGTCTTTTTCCCGAGCGCCGCCGCCAGCGCGCCGAACAATTCAGGCGCGGCCGCCGCCGCGACCGGGAGTCTCGCGAAATCCCAATGCTCATAGCGCGCGATCTTCGTGCCCGCGAACTCCATTACCAGGTGCCCGCTACGCGCGTTGAGCCGGTCGGCCATCTCGGGACGCGCGTCGGCCTCGGCTTTGACCACCGCCCGCGCATGCAGTCCCGCGCGCGAGATGCACAGCGCCAGGTAGCCGTAGCGTTTGTAGCCGCGCGGCGACGGCCCGAACGCCACCCACGTTTCCGGTGGCGCAACGCGCCGCGTATGTCTGGCGACGTGCGGATAGAATTCCAGCCCCATTTTTCGTGACAGCTCCGGCGCCAACTCCTGTCCCAGCCGCGTCAGTTTCGGACGCACGTGCTCGTAGATTTTTTCCATGCGTGCGCCAAACCCTTCGATCCCGAAAACCTCGAAGTCGGTCGGCTTGAATCCCAGCGTCGCCACAGTCATTCCTTCGTCGCCCGCTGCGCGTAAATTGCCTGTAACAGCGATTCTAGCGGGATTTAATCAGGGCGGCGAGTTAACCGGAGACTGCTGGGCTGCTCGTCAATCATGGTGAGGTTTTCACAGGGCGCAGCCCGCATCTTTCAAATGGGAAGTCTGAAACCTCGTGAGGTTTCAGTAAATTATAAGTTTTGGGTTCCGCAACAATCCTCCGAAAAGTCAGGTCAAGACTGTTGGGCTGCTCGAAGCCCACCGTCGGCATGGAATGCCGCTGAAAGGCTATCGGTTCTGCGCCGATTTGCGCTAAAAGGATTTCGATGGACCTGAGCGATACCCGCGAAGAAGCCGCCTTCCGTCTGAAGGCGCGCAAATGGCTCGAAGACAACCTGCCCAAAGGCGTCGCCAATCGCGGCTTCGCCCTCGCCATCGACGAGCAGACCGTCCGTGTGCTTACCGACTGGCAGCGCCACTTGTGGGAGGCCGGCTATCTCGGCCTCTCGTGGCCTAAGGAGTACGGCGGCCAGGGCGCCTCCATGATTGAGAGCGCGATCTTCAACGAGGAGATGGCCCGCGTCCGCGCCCCCGCGCCGCTGAACGAACTGGGTCTCTCGATGGGCGGGCCGACCATCCTCGAGCATGGCACCGAGGAGCAAAAGCGCCGCTACCTGCCCAAAATCCTCTCCTGCGAGGAAATCTGGTGCCAGGGCTTCTCGGAGCCGATCTCCGGTTCCGACCTCGCGGGACTCGGCACCCGCGCAGTCATCGACGGCGACCACTTTATCGTCAACGGGCAGAAGGTCTGGACCTCCCTCGGCCACCTGTCTGATTGGTGCATGCTGCTCGTGCGCACCGACGCCGACGCCCCCAAACATCGCGGCATCTCCTACCTGCTGGTCGATATGCACAGCCCCGGCGTCACCGTCAGGCCCCTGCGCCAGATGACCGGCGAGGCCGAGTTCAACGAGATGTTCTTCGACGACGTCCGCGTGCCTCGCGAAAACCTGCTCGGGCCGCTCAACGGCGGCTGGGGCGTCGCGCTGACCACCCTGATGAACGAGCGGGCGACCCTCGCGCTCGCCACCGTAATGCGCTTTCGCAACGTCTTTGACGATCTCGCCGAACTCGGCCGGCAAGTCATCCGCGACGGCACCTGCACGCTCGATCCCCGCGTCATCCGCCAGACCCTCGCGCAGTTCTACGTCGACGTCGAATCGATGAAGTACCTCGCCTATCGCAATTTCTCCAAACTCACGCGCGGCGGCACGCCCGGCCCCGAAGGTTCGATCTCGAAGCTGCTGTGGAGCGAACTCAACCAGCGCATGAATGAGTTCGCACTGGTCCTGCAAGGGCCGCGCGCCGCGCTCTACGAGGGCTCGGATCATGCAGTCGACGACGGCCGCTGGCAATACGCACTATTGCGTTCGCGCGGAAATACAATTGAAGAGGGCACCTCGGAGATTCAGCGCAGCATCATTGCCGAGCGCCTCCTGCGCCTCCCCAAGGGCTACTAGCTATTCGCCGCCCCCGCCGGAATGCTACCGGCTGTTACCCCCGATGGTTACTGCCCGTTAGCGATTAGCCACTAGCCGTTGATTGGGTAATCGCCGGGAGCGCCGCGCCACGGTTGCACCAGCATCCGCCCCAACTTCAGTTCGCGCGGCTCGCGGAAGTCCTCGATTCCAATAGTCATTCCAAGATGGCCCGCGGCCGGTTGCGCGCGATACGTGCCGAACAGCCGATCCCACCAGCTCAAATTGAAGCCGAAGTTGCTATTGGTCTCGCGCACCACTATCGAATGATGCACCCGATGCATATCCGGTGTGACTATCAGCCGGCGTACCATCGCGTCGGCCGCAAATGGTATCGCGACGTTGCCATGGTTGAACATTGAAGTCGCGTTGAGCAATACCTCGAACGCCAGCACTGCAACCGCCGGAGCTCCCAGCGCCGCAATCGCCGCGAGCTTCATCCCCATCGAAATCACGATCTCGATCGGATGGAACCGAACGCCGGTGGTGACATCGAAGTCGAGGTCGCTGTGATGCATCCGATGGACCCGCCACAGCGCCGGAACCGCATGGAACATCACATGCTGGAGGTAGATGACGAGGTCGAGCATCACGACTGAAATCGGCAGGGTGAAATGTTGCGATATTGCGACGGCGTTCAGCAGGCCCCATCCGTGCGCGGCACAGAAGCTGGCGAAACCCACCGCTCCAAGCGGCAGCATCATGCGCACGACGATGCTATCGAGAATCGAGATGCCGAGGTTCGCGGGCCAGCGAACAGCGCGCGCAAACGATCGCGTCCGGCGCGGCGCAAGCGCTTCCCACAGCGCCATCGCGAGGAGCACCGCGGCAAAGACACCCAGGCGAATGAAGGTTTCGCGATTCACTTTTCCGAGCATAGCGCACTGCCACGTGGAGCGTGGTTCGCAGACGCGACTCGTGCTATGACCAGCGCGACTAACCAAAGGAGTCTGACGATGGCAGACATTCGAATTGAGGGAAACTGCGACCCGCGTTTCGACCGCGTCAAAGCTGCATTCGTGGAGAATTTCGAGAAGCGCAACGAATACGGCGCCGCCGTGGCGGTCACGCTCGACGGCAAGCCGGTGGTCGATCTTTGGGCCGGCCATACCGATAAAGCGCGCACTCAGCCGTGGAATCGCGACACGATCGCCAATGTGTTTTCGACCACCAAAGGGATGACCGCGATTTGTGCGCATCGGCTGGTTGACCAGGGCAAACTCGATCTCGACGCGCCGGTAACGCGCTACTGGCCGGAATTCGCGCAAGCGGGCAAGGAGAAGATGCCGGTCCGCATGCTCTTGAATCATCAGGCGGGGCTTCCGGCGATTCGCAAGAAGCTCAGCGATGACGACATGTACAACTGGGACACGATGGTCTCGGCGCTGGCCGCGCAGGAGCCGTGGTGGGTGCCGGGGACCAAGCACGGTTACCACGCGCTGACGATTGGTTTTCTGGTTGGCGAAGTGATCCGGCGCATCACGGGCAAAAGTCTCGGCACCTACTTCCGCGATGAAATCGCGAAGCCGCTCGGCCTCGATTGTCATATCGGACTCGACGCGCGCGAGGACGGCCGCTGTGCGACGATACTACCCTCGCCGCCACCGCCTCCCGGCGAAGTGAACCTCTTCGAATATGCTCAGCAGCATCCCGAATCGATCACGGCGTACACCTTCAACAATCCCGCGACCGCGATGAAGCTGGGCGCTGTCAATTCGCGGGCGTGGCGCGGCGCAGAGATTCCCGCCGCCAATGGTCATACGAATGCGCGCGCGCTGGCGCGGCTTTACGGCGCGTTGGCCTGCGGCGGAGAAGTTGATGGTGTGCGGGTCCTGAGCCGCGACGGGGTGACGCGTTCCTATACCGAGGAATCCTTCGGCAAGGACGAGGTATTGCTCATCACGACCCGGTTCACGACCGGCTTCATGCTGACCAAGCCTGACGACCCGTTCGGGCCGAATCCGCATTCGTTCGGTCATCCGGGGGCGGGTGGATCGCTCGGCATTGCCGATCCCGACGCGAAGATCGGATTCGGCTACGTGATGAACAAGATGGGGCCGTATATTGTGGTGGATCCTCGAACTCGCGCGCTGCTGGATGCGGTTTACGCGTCGCTGTAGAGTTTTGCGACTGGGCGGCCGATCCTGAATCATGTGCGCAAGTTCGGCGGTGGGATTCTCTCCAGGTTCCGCCACAAAGCTGCTCGAACAAATGGAAACGCCGCGGCTCCCGTGAGAGCCGCGGCGTCGATAGTCCCCACGTTCAGGCGACCGATTGCGCCGGTCGCAGGCCGAGCTTTCAGCCTCGATTAATGACCGCTGCTGCCAACCGCAGTGCGCACCTTCGCAAGCGGCTGCTTGATCGTATAGATATAAGGACGAACGCCAAGGGTGATGATCGCACTGACATGAACTACGGATTAGAGATCTGGTTTCCAATCGCCGTGACTCTCGCGTTGGCCGGCATCGTTGTGGGCACGATGGTCTCGATTAACCGGCTGATTGGGGCGAAATCGGTCCATACAAAGGTCAAGGGCGAGGCTTTCGAATGCGGCAATCCGCCGAGCGGCACCGCGTGGGGCCGATTCTCGGTGCGCTTCTACCTGACCGCGCTGTTGTTCCTGGTGTTCGACGTGGAAGTAGTGTTCCTCTATCCGTGGGCGGTACAACTACGCACGCTGGGAATGTTCGGCTTTGTCGAGGCGCTGGTCTATATCGGTATCCTGGTCGTCGGACTGATCTACGCCTGGCAGCGTGGCGCGCTGGACTGGGATTGAGCCGCGTGAAGGTTTGCACGGGGCTTCGATTCGACACGATTGCATAGTTCGGCGACCACGGAACTCTCCCTCGACAAAAGACTTCACGACTGCGGACGGGCTTTGCCCTGGGTGGCCGCGCCGTTATCATCGTTTGCTAGCGACTGATGACAGCCGAAATCCCAACTAAGATGCCCGCGGCGCCGAAACGCGTTCTGATTATCCTGCTCGGTGCGATCGGCGACGTGGTGCGCGCGTTGCCGCTGCTCGGAAGAATACGGCGCGCGTGGCCGCAGGCACATATCGCGTGGGCGGTCGAGCCCAAGTCCAAGCCGATGATCGAGGGCCATCGGTGGCTCGATCAATTGATCGTCTATGATCGCCGTTATGCGCCCTGGTCGTTTGCGCCGTTTCTGGGGCAGGTGCGCGCGGGTCATTTCGACCTGGTCGTGGACCTGCAGCGCCATCTGAAAAGTGGAATTATCGACCTGGTTTCGGGCGCGCGCGATCGCCTCGGGTTTGCCGCGGCTAATACCAAGGAATTCAACCATCGCTTCACGACCCGGCAGATCAAGCCGCAGCCGGCCATGCGCTTAAAGCTGATGCAGTACCAGGCCTTCGCCGACGCGCTCGGGGCGCCCCCGGCGCCGATCGAGTTCGGGTTGTCTTTGCCGCCCGAGGAGGACGCGCGTGCGCGCGCCATGGTCGCGGGAGCGCGCCGTCCGCTGGTGGGCGTGATTCTCGGCTCCTCGTGGCCGAGCCGGATCTATTTTCCGGAATCGGTGGCGGCAGTTATCCGCGAGCTTGCGCGGCCTGCCGCCGGGAGTGCGCCGCTATACCCGGTGTTGATTGGCGCGGCAGAGGAGGCCGCGATCGGCGACGCCGTGATGCGCAATCTCGACGGCCTCGAGGTGCTCAACCTGGTCGGGCGGACGCGGTTGCGCGATCTGATCGGGATTTTCAGCGAATGTGCGGTCGCATTCGGGCCGGACTCCGGGCCGATGCATATCGCGGCTGCCGTGGGGTGTCCGGTGGTTTCGTTGTGGGGCGCGACGGCACCGCAACGGTCAGCCCCGTGGGGTTATGCAAACCTGGCGATTCACGGAGAGATCCCGTGCCATCCATGCTACCTGCGCGAGTGCCCGATCGGGCGCGAATGTATGCGGCGAATCGCGCCTGCGGAGGTCGTTGCGATGGTGCGTCGCGCACTCGCGATGCGCGTGGGTGACGCGGCGCAAGTGCCGGTGGGCGGCGCGGGCAGCCCGGCGGCGAGCATGATCGTCGTGCCGCATGCGGAGCGGCCCTGATGACTCCGGCCGCGACTCACGCGATCGTGCGCGAGGGCTGGCGGCTCACTCTCGCCGATGGCGGGCTGACGCCCGGATTGCGCGAGACGGTAGTGGCGCGTGCGCTCGCGGCGGCGCGCGGAGAACTCGGCGCACCCCGGCGCCGCTCGCGTCACGCCGGCACCTGGCAGGTTCGGATCGGCGCAGGCGCCGAAGTCGAAATCTTTATCAAGCTGCTCGATGCATCGCGCGGGTTCGCTGCGATCAAGCAATTGTTGCGGGGCGGACGCGCGCGTCACGTGGCGCGCGTCACCCAGCGTCTGAATGATTCGGGTTTTCTCGCTCCACCGCTCCTGGTTTATGGACGCGAGGTCGCCACCGGCCGCGAAATTATCGTGACGCCGCGCGCGGATGGAGATGGTCCATTGCGAACGCTCAAGGCCCTCCAGTGCGGTGCGATCGATCGCAAACGCGCGGTGCTGCGCGCGCTGGGGGCCGAAATCGCACGGCTGCATCGATGCGGCTTCGTGCATGGCGACCTTACCCCATTCAATATTTTCTTCGTGCCGGCGGAGCCGCCGCGCTTCGTTCTGATCGATCACGAACGGACGCGCCGGGCGGGATTGATTGGCCGGCACCGGCAGGCTTTGCGCAACCTGGTGCAATTGGGACGGTTCGATTTGCCCGGTCTCGGCGCCCGCGATCGTATGAGGATACTGGCGGGTTACACGGCGCTGCTCGAGCGGCGCGGCCGGCGCAGATTGACCCGGCGGGTCAATGCGATGCTGCTGCGGCGGATTCGCCGCGATGGCGTCGCGCAGGTGGAAATTCCGGCGGGCGCCGGGGCGGCAACTTAACCATCACGGGTGGGGGAATGGCAATGGCTGAGGCGGCGGCGATTTCAGTAGTGATTCCGGTTTACAACGAGGTCAGGACGATCGGCGAGGTGATTCGGCGCGTGCTCGATTGCGGCTACGAGACCGAAGTCGTGGTGGTCGATGACGCCTCGTCGGACGGTACGCGCGAATATCTCAAACAGCTCGAGAATCCGAAAGTTCATTGCTTCTACCACGCGGTGAATCGCGGCAAGGGTGCGGCGCTGCGACTCGGTTTTGCGACCGCAAAAAATGAGTTCGTGATCGTGCAGGACGCCGACCTCGAATATGACCCGCGCGATTTTCGCCACGTGATGGAGCCGCTGATCGACGGGCGCGCCGACATGGTCTTTGGGTCGCGCTTTCTGGGCGGCCCCCATCGCGTGCTGTTGTTCTGGCATTACGTCGGCAACCGATTTCTGACCCTGGTCTCCAACATCTGTAACAATCTGAATCTCACCGACATGGAGACCGGCATGAAGGCGTTTCGGCGCGATAAGCTGGCGCAACTCAAGCTCTCGGCCGACCGCTTTACCTTCGAGCCTGAAATCACGGCGAAGGCCGCCCGCGCGCGCTGGCGGATTTACGAAGTGCCGATCTCCTACTCCGGGCGTACCTACGATGAGGGCAAGAAGATCGGGTGGCGCGACGCGGTCACTGCGATTGCGGCGATACTCTACTATCGCTTCATGGACTGATTAGGGTTGGGCACTCGCGCGCTCAGCATCGTTGGTGTCGATCCGGAGCGGGGTTTTGCCGGCGGTGAGTCGCAGGTGATCGGCCTGACGATCGCGCTGATTCGCGCGGGCCATCGAGCGGACCTGATCTGCGATCCGGCGGGAGTGCTGTGGCAGCGGGCGCAAGCGGCGGGGGTGGAATGCCATCCGTTGCGGATTCGTAATTCGGTTGATGTGGCGGCGGGGCTGAAGCTAAGGAAAATTCTTGCGCATAAGCATTACGACGTCGTCCATTTCCATACTGCGCGGGCGCACGCGCTGGCGCCGTTCGCGCGAGGACGAGCGCACGCATTGATCGTGACGCGCCGCATGGATTACGCGCCCAACCGGTTTTTCGCTCCGTGGCTATACAATCGGGCGGTCGACGGGGTGGCGGCGATTTCTCCGGCGGTGGCGGACGCGCTCGTGCGATCGGGGGTCGCACGCGATCGTGTCGCGATAATTCCCAGCGGAGTCGATTGCGATCGCTTTCGTCCACCGATTGCCGCGGAGCGCGAACGCGCGCGCAGCGAACTCGGATTGGCGGTGGGCGATATCGCGGTCGGGACCGTCGGGATGCTCGAGTCGCGCAAGGGGCAGCGTTACCTGATCGACGCGCTGGCATTGATGCGCGGCGACGCCGATGCGGCCCGTCGCGTGACCGCTCAAGTCAACCCGGCAGCACAGGTCAGGGAGGTGCGATGCTTCATCGCGGGTGGCGGGACGCTCGCGGATGAACTAGCGGCACAGATTCGCGGGCATCGACTCGGCGATTCGACGCGCATGATGGGCATGATCGACGATTCACGCGCACTGCTGTGGGCCCTCGACATATTCGCGATGCCCTCGCTGCAAGAGGGTCTTGGGGTCGCGGCGCTGGAGGCGATGGCGTGCGGACTGCCGGTGGTCGCGAGCGCCATCGGCGGGCTCGCGCAGGCGGTCGCGGACGGAGTCACAGGAATCCACGTGCCGCCGGGGGACGCGCGCGCGCTGGCGAACGCGATCGCACGGCCCGCGGCAGAGCAGACGCTGCGCGCGGCGATGGGCGCCGCCGGCCGCACGCGGGCCTGCGCAAATTACGGAATGGACGCGATGGCACACGGGACGCTGGAGCTTTATCGCGCATGTCTGCACAATCGTGCGAACAGTCGGAGGTAATCACGAATGCGCAGTATGACGGGCTTCGGACGGATTCAACTGGAGCGCGGTGGAACCCAGGTCGTGGCGGAGGTGCGCGCGCTCAACCAGCGCTTTTTCGAACTGAAGCTCAATCTGCCGCGTGGATGGGGCGAACACGAAGGCGAGATTCGCAAGATTGTGCAGGCCGCGGTCGAGCGCGGGCGCGTGGAGGCCTTTATCCGTTGCGTCATGCTGAAACCGCCGCGCGCGCGGCTGCGAGTTAACGATGAGTTGGCCGCAAGCTACGTCAGTGAGTTGCGCCGGCTGGGCAAGCGGCTCGAACTCGACGGCAAACTCGGGCTCGAAGCGATTTTACAGCGGCCTGAGATTTTCCAGGTGATCGAGGAAGAAAACGATACCAAGACGAGTATCGAGATCGCATTGCAGGCAATGAAGCGTGCGGTCAAGGCGCTCGACCTTGAGCGCCGGCGCGAAGGCGCGGCGTTGCAGCGCGACTTCGAGACCCGCGTCAAGAAAATCGGCGACGGGGTGCCGCGTATCGAAAAGCTCGCGGCGCAGTCGCGCGCGACGATTCATGCGAGCTTCGAAACGCGGGTGCGCGAGCTGCTCGGCGATTTGCCGGTGAACGAGAAACGCCTTTACGAAGAGGCCTCGAGCGCCGCGCAGCATGGCGACATTACCGAGGAGCTTACGCGTCTGCGGGTCCATCTCAAGGCGATGCGCGACCTGATCAATCGCGCGGGTCCGGTAGGCAAATCGATTGAGTTCCTGTTGCAGGAGATCAATCGCGAAGTGAATACGATGGGCGCGAAGTCGCAGAACGCGGCGCTCTCGCAAATCACGATCGAGATGAAGGGCGAAGTCGAAAAGATGCGCGAGCAGGTGCAGAACGTCGAGTAAGGGCGGCATTAAAACGCTATTTGCAAACCGGCAAATGCCTATATAATCTAGATGATGGAATCGGATCGGCGTCCCCGGCGCGGCATTATTTTTATCCTTTCCGCGCCTTCGGGGGCGGGCAAAACAACTATTTCGCGCGCGGCGCTCAAGGCCATCGAGGGCCTCGGGGTGTCGGTCTCCCTGACTACGCGCGCGCCGCGGGAGAATGAGGCCGACGGACTCGACTATCACTTCGTGAGCGACGAGGAATTCAATCGCAGGCTTGGGGGCGACGAACTGGCGGAATGGGCGCGGGTCTTCGATGCGAGTTACGGGACACTGCGCGCCCCGCTTGATAATGCGGTGGCGGCGGGCCGCGACATCCTCCTCGATATCGACATCCAGGGCGCGCGCCAGATTTGCGCGCATTACGCGAACGATGCGGTGACGATTTTTGTCCTGCCGCCGAGCTTCGAAGAACTCGAGGGGCGGCTGCGCCGGCGCGGCACCGAGGACGAGGCGGCAATTGCCCGTCGCCTCAAGCGCGCGCGGGAGGAGGCTTCGGCCTACCCCGAGTATGACTACCTGATTATCAACGCCGAAGTGGGCGACTCGATTTCCCGGCTCGAAGCCATCGTCAACGCCGAAAGGCTCAAAGTCGGGCGGCTGCGCGCGGAGTTCGCGCCGTGGATAATCTAGCCATCGCCGACGAATCAGGCCGGCTTGACGAGCTGGTAGCCCGGGTTCAATCCTACAATCCGCAGGCCGACGCCGCACTGATCCGGCGCGCCTATGACTATTCCGCGCGGATGCATGCCCAGCAGAAGCGCAAGTCGGGCGAGCCCTACGTTATTCATCCGCTGAACGTCGCCTTGATCATCGCGCAGTTGCGCATGGACCTGCCGTCGGTGGTGACCGGGTTGCTGCACGATGTAATCGAGGACACTGGCGCTTCGCTCGACGAGCTCCAGGGACTCTTCGGCGAGGAGGTCGCGCGCCTGGTCGACGGCATGACCAAGGTCTCGAAGATCACGTTCTCGAGTCGCGAGGAGAAGCAGGCCGAGAATTTCCGCAAGATGATCATCGCGATGGCGCAGGACATCCGGGTGGTGCTGATCAAGCTCGCCGATCGCCTGCACAACATGCGCACGCTCGATCATCTGCCGCCCGATCGGCAGGAAGAGATTTCGCGCGAGACGCTGGAGATTTACGCACCGATCGCGCATCGGCTGGGAATTTACTGGCTCAAATCCGAACTCGAGGATTTCTCCTTCCGCTATCTCAATCCTTCCGCCTACGCGACGCTGAAGGCCTACGTCGCGAAGACCCGAGCCGAGCGCGAGGAATATATCCGCTCGGTAATCGAGATCCTCTCGCGGCGCTTGAAGGAATCCGGCGTCGCCGCGGAGGTCACCGGCCGCCCCAAGCATTTCTTTTCGATTCACAGCAAGATGCAGCAAGAGGAGCTGAACTTCGACCAGATCTATGATCTCGTCGCTTTTCGCATAATCGTGCCGACGCTGCGCGAATGCTACGAGGCGCTGGGCGTGGTGCATGCGAACTGGAAGCCGATCCCCGGCCGCTTCAAGGATTACATCGCGCTGCCCAAGGTCAACATGTACCAGTCGCTGCATTCGACGGTGATCGGACCGCGCGGGCAGCGGATGGAAGTGCAGATCCGCACGCGCGAGATGCATGAGGTCGCAGAACTGGGAATCGCGGCGCACTGGAGTTACAAAGTGGGCGCCGCTCCCGCACAAGCCCGCGATACCGAACGCTTCGCCTGGCTGCGGCGCCTGATCGAGTGGCAGCAGAATCTCAAGGACCCGCAGGAATTTCTCTCGACCGTCAAGGACGATCTCTTCGCCGAAGAGGTTTTCGTCTTCACGCCCAAGGGCGACCTGCTCGACTTTCCGCAGGGTGCGACGGTCATCGATTTCGCCTACCGCATCCATTCGCAGGTCGGCCAGCATCTGGCGGGCGCGCGGGTCAACGGCCGCATGGTGCCGTTGCGCTACCGGCTGAAGTCCGGCGACACCGTCGAGGTGACCACGGCCGAGCGCCAGACGCCGGGCAAGGACTGGGCGAATCACGTCATCACGGCGCGCGCCAAGAGCAGGATTCGCCAGTGGCTGCGCCAGCAGCAGTCTGAGCGCTCGCTGGAACTGGGCGTGTCACTGATCGATCGCGAGCTTGAGCCGCTGGGCTTAAGCGTCGCGCAACTGCGCAGCAAGGGTCGCTTCGAGCCCGCGCTCAAGGAGTTTTCACATCGCGATGACGACAGCCTGATTGCCGCGGTCGGCTACGGAATCGTGACCGTTGCGCAGGTGCTCGGCAAGGTGCTGACGCCCGACGAGCTGAAACTCTACCGCGGCGAAAAGTCACCGCCATTGCCGCCTGCCGCGCCTGGCGAGAAGGATCACCGCGTCGTCAAGGAACAACGCCGCGCAATCGGCAACGCAGTCATCGTCTCGGGCGTGGGCGACATGCTGGTGCGCTTCGCACGATGTTGCAATCCATTGCCGGGCGAGGCGATCACCGGATTTATCACGCGGGGGCGCGGAGTCACCGTCCATCTGGCCGGCTGTCCGCATGCGCTGGCGACCGATCCGCAGCGGCGCGTGCCCGTAGTGTGGAAGGCGGGCGACGAAACTCCGCGGCCGATCCGGCTCGAAGTGCTGTGCGTGGATCAGCCGGGATTGCTCGCCGCAATGTCGAAGGCGATTGCGGCGGCGGGCGTGAATATATCGACGGCCGAAGTCAAGACCACCGGCAACGATGGTCGCGCGCTGTCGTTGTTCGAGCTCAAGGTCACCAACGCCGCGCAGCTCAACAATCTGATGCATTCGATTGCGGCGATCGACGGAGTAATGCGGGTTTCGCGCCTCAGCCTGCATAATGGCGCCAACCACCATCGGGTGTGACCGGCGCCCGTTCCGTCAGATTTCCATCCATTTATTCTGTAGCGAAAGAGCGAGCGTTCCATCATGAAGAAAGCGGTCGAGACTCACGCGGCGCCGATGGCGATTGGCCCGTATTCTCAGGCGGTCACGCACGGTGATTTGGTCTTCTGCTCGGGACAAATCGGAATCGAGCCGGCGTCGGGCACGATGGTCGAGGGTGACATCGAGACCGAGACCCGCCGCGTGCTCGATAATCTCCGTGAGGTGCTGGGCGCGGCCGGCTTCAAACTGACCGATGTGATCAAGACCACCGTATTCCTGATTAGCCTCGCCGATTTTGAAACCGTGAATCGAATCTACGGCGAACATTTTAACGCGCCCTATCCGGCGCGTTCGACGGTGCAGGTCTCCGCCTTGCCGCGCCATGCGCGGGTGGAGATCGAGGCGATTGCCTGCCGCTGACACCGCCGCGGCGCCGGCTTAAACATTGCCGACTACTTCGTTACACTTCGCGCATTCGAGCTCGACGCCGAGACGCGATTGGCGGCCCTCGGGCGTCATCACCCACGGACGCATGTGGAAGGGCGGCTGATGCCGTACGTGCTGGGTGTGCCCGCATTCCAGGTCGGCGACCCAATCGCCCACCTCGTCCCGATGGAATCCAGTGATTTTGTGCTTCATCTTGCGTCCAGCGCCGAGTCTGGTTCGGCGCTACTCAGGAAACGGTAAGGATTGCTAACCCGTTCTTGTCCAGATAGCGGTGCTCGGGGTCGAGCTTGCGCGCCGATCGCGCGAGGCGTGCGAAATTCACTCGCCGGCGGCCGGGTGGCACCGGACCGCTGTACAATTGCCCCTTATCGAGATCGAGGATGACGACGATCAGGCGTTCGCCGGCCTTCGAGACAAAAAGATTGTGCAGGTTCAAGTCGGCGTGCAGCACGCCACCGTTGTGCATCGCGTCGATCGCGTGGCGCGCCAGTTCGACGACGTGCCTGCGCACGACCGCGTCATCGTCGGCGCGCAGGAATTCCCACAGCGTCATGCCGCTCAGCGCGCGTGTGATGAAGACGCTGCGATAAAAGCCCGGCGCGACCGCCTCAATCATGACGCCCAGCGGTTCGGCGATCGGGATACCGCGCAGCCGCGCTTCGTTGGCGATCGCAAGCTCGCGCAGCGGCCGTTTGCTCGCGCCAAAATATATGTCGTGCGTGATCAAGCGAGCGAAGCCGCCGCGCCGGGCACAGCGCGCAAAGAGCTCGGGCCCTCCTGCGAGCTCTAGTGGAAAGCCGCTGCCGCGATTGCCCGCACCGGACCCCGAGCCAAGCTTCAATTCGGCCAGCGCGGCAAAAATCGCGGGCGCCCGCGGTGCGAAATCGCGCCGTATATACAGCACGCGCCGCCCGAGCCCGAAATGCGGAAAGTCGGGCCCGGGGCCCGCGAATAATCCGCGGTTTCGTCCAATCGGGAGGACCGATCTCATGGCGCACACCGGCACCCGCCAGCGCGGTGTCAGTTGAAGCTTTCAGCCTCGTCGATCAGCATGATCGGAATGTCTTCCTTGATCGGATAGCGCAGTTTGCAGGCGTCGCAGATGAGTCCGTCT
This sequence comes from Binataceae bacterium (SeqCode), assembly GCA_050011435.1. Classification (GTDB taxonomy): domain Bacteria; phylum Desulfobacterota; class Binatia; order Binatales; family Binataceae; genus JADMIL01. The sequence goes on along the minus strand of JBEKJC010000015.1, from coordinate 24,302 downwards.
CGCGCGTCATTCAGATGTAGGTCACCCTTGCACTTGGGGCAGGCGAGAACCTCGAGCAATTCCTTGCTTATCGCCATCGGCGTATCCTCTTCGGCTTCAATTTAGCGAGCCACCGGCCACCTGCGGCGAGGAGGCTGCGCCGCCGGTCCGTATTCGCGCCGCCACCAGTTCGAAAAGTCGCGCTTCGTCGCTCGCGTCCATCCAGACCTCCAGCCTGAGAGCGTATAGTGAAACGCCCGGCGCCGGAAACAGTTCCAGCTTCACGAGGTCCTTTTCGGTCGTCACGATCAGCTCCGCAGCGCGGGCCGCGGCCAGCAGGTTTTCGAAGTCGTGGGGAGTGTAGTCGTGATGGTCGGGAAATTCGAGCGTGGCGGCGATCGTCGCGCCGAGTTCACGCAGCATCTCGTGAAAGCCTGCGGGGTCGGCCAGTCCGCTGACCGCGACCACGCGCCGTCCGCCGAGCGCCAGCGCGCTTTCATGCCATCCGGCCGCATCGGCGTGAACCAGCGCCCGTGGACGAATCCAAGCGCGAAAGATTGGCACATGCCCGGGTAGCGCGAGATCGGTTGCACTCGACCTCGCCGCGCGGGGACCGCCTGAATCGATCAGCACGATCGCATCGGCACGTGCGATCGCGGCGCGCCCCTCGCGCAGCGGACCGGCCGGCAGCACCCAGCCGTTGCCAAAGCCGCGCGCTGCATTGATCAACAGCAGATCGAGATCGCGGTGCAGGCGCAGATGTTGAAAGCCGTCGTCGAGGATCACGGCGTCGAAGCGGCCGCGCGCGCAGAGCAGTCCGATCGCGTCGATTCTGCGCCGCGCCACCGCAATTGGTCCGCCGAAAGATTTCGCCATCATTACCGGCTCGTCGCCGGCCTCGCGCGGTGACTTGAGGCAGCGTGTGCCGTCGGATACCAGCACGGGGTTGCCGCGATCGATCGCACGACCCCATCCGCGGCTGACGATTGCAACAACGAGTCCGCGCGCACGCATGCGCGAGGCGAGAAAGAGCGTGAACGGGGTCTTGCCGTTACCCCCGACGGTGAGGTTGCCGACGCTGATGGTCGGAACTCCGGCGCTGGCCGATCGCGTCCGCCACCAGCGCTCCCGCAGCGTCAGCACACCTGAGTAAAGCGCCGCGGCGGGGGTGAGCGCGGCCCAAACCGGCCGCCAGCGCAGCGGCAGCGGACGCTGCCACAGCCGCTCGATCAAGGGCCGCGATCGCGCGGGCGTCATCGCTCAAGCCTTTCCGATCAGCGCCATCAGATGTTTGAGGGTGGCGGCGACACCGCCGGCCAGACGTTCGACGGCGCGCAAGGCGTTGGCACCGGCGGCGTGGCGCGCATCGTGGTCGGCGAGCCATTCGGAGCAAGTACTTTCGATTTGCGCGGCGTCGGCGACCACGCGACCGCCCCCCGCCACGAGAATCGTGTCGCCGGCCTGTTGCTGATTTTCATAATGAGGTCCGAAGAGCACAGGCACCGAAACTGCCGCGGGTTCGGCCAGGTTCTGACCGCCGCGCGGCGGCGACATGCTGCCGCCCACGAACGCAATTGACGCACGGGAGTAAACCGCACGCAATTCCCCCATCGTGTCGAGCAGCAGCACGGTGGCGGCGTCGCGCGCGCGCGGGTCGGCAGCGCCGGGTGTGCCGTCAGCAGGTAACAGGCTGGCCCTGTCATAGATGAAACCTGCCGCGCGAATTTCGTTTTCAATCTCGAGCGCGCGACTCAGATGGCGGGGCGCGAGTACCAGCGCAAGCGTGGGAAAACGCTCGACCAGGTTGCGATACGCCGTCAGCACCATCCGCTCTTCGCCGGGCGCGGTCGAGCCCGCAACCAGGACCGGACGCTGCGCGCAGAATTGTTCCAGAGCGCATCTGAGCGGCGGCACTTCGTCGTCGAGATCGAACTTGGTATTGCCGGTCACGATCACACTGCTGCGCCGGGCGCCGAGCTTGCAAAAGCGGAGCGCGTCGTTGGCGGTTTGCACCAGCACCAGATTCGCATGTGCGAGGGCCTCGGCGATCAGCGGGCGGATGTAACGATAGCGACTCGCCGATCGCGCCGAGATCCGGCCGTTGAAGATCGCGACCTTCGCACCGCTGCGCGCGCCTTCAATCAGGTAATTCGGCCACAGCTCGGTCTCCGCCACCAGTATGGCGTGCGGCCGCACGGCGGCCAGAAACGATCGCACGCTGGCGGGACGATCCAGCGGCGCAAGCAGAAACGCGGCGGCGCCGGGGATGCGCTTGCGTGCGGCCGCCCGGCCGGCGGCGGTCATCGTCGTGACGACCACCATCGCGTCGGGATAGTCGCGCATCAGGCCGATCGCGATGGGCCGCACCGCCTCGATTTCGCCGACCGAGGCCGCATGCAGCCAGATGCGCGGTGAGCCTTGGACATTCGCTACCTGCGCGGCGGTGCCCATCCGCTCGTGCCGGTTCACCGCGTCGAGTCCGCCGCCCGCTATCAGCGCAAACGGCAGCGCCGGATACCACAGCGCATTGTACAGCGCGGTCATAATTCCGCGCGAAGCCGGCAGTGCAACTGGTGCCGTTGTCCGTTCGCTGGTCAATTTACGCGGTCGCCATTGCCGGCGACTGCGGCCGGCGTCATGAACTGCAATCCGTGCAGCTTGCTGTACTCACGTCCGAACGCGAGCAATTCATCGTGCGTGCCCTGCTCGACAATCTGCCCGCGAACCACGACCACGATCCGATCGGCGCGGCGCACGGTCGAGAGTCGATGAGCGATCACCAGGGTGGTGCGATTCTCCATCAGATGTTCGAGCGCTTCCTGCACCAGCCGTTCCGATTCCGAATCGAGCGCCGAGGTTGCCTCATCGAGAATCAGGATCGGCGCATTCTTGAGCATCGCGCGCGCAATCGCGATTCGCTGGCGCTCGCCGCCCGAGAGCCGCACGCCGAGCTCTCCGATAACCGTATCGTAGCCCTGGGGCAGCCGCGCCACGAAGTCATGGGCGTTGGCCAGGCGTGCCGCCGCAATCACTTCGTCGAGGCTCTTCTCCATGCTGCCGTATGCGATATTGGCGCGGATGGTATCGTTGAAGAGAAATGTGTGTTGCGTGACGAGTCCGATTTGCGCGCGCAGCGCAGCCAGCCGGTAGCGGCGCACATCGACGCCATCGATCGTGACGGCACCTTCCTGCACGTCGTAAAAGCGCGGTATCAGATCGGCGATCGTCGATTTGCCGCCGCCGCTCATGCCGACCAGCGCGACGACGCGGCCCGCGCCGATTTCCAGGTTGACGTTGCGCAGCACCCATTCGTCGCCGTAGCGGAAGCTCACGTTTTCGAACGCGACCGCGTGATTGCCCGAAGCAAGCTGCAAGCCGTCGGGCGCATCGGGCACGTCGGTCGGCGTATCCATCATTTCGAAAACGCGCTCGGCCGCCGCGATTCCGGCCTGGATATTATTGTTGGTGCGCGTGAGGCTCTTGAACGGCTGATACAGCAGCAGCATCGCGCCGATGAACGCCGTGAAGACGCCGGGCGTGCGCGTCCCCGCCAGCACCTCATGCGAGCCCCACCAGATGACGCCGACGATCGCGAACGCCCCCATCACCTCCATCGTCGGCCCGGTGATCGCCTTGATTCTCGCGACGCGCATGTAGATGCGGAAGAGCCGGCGCAGTTCCTTGTTGAAGCGCCCGCGTTCGTAGTCTTCCATCCCGAACGCCTTGACCACGCGGTTGCCCTGATAGGTCTCCTGCAACAGCACGGTGAGGCCGCTCAATTGGCGCTGTGCGTCTTTGGTCATCTTGCGCATGCCCTTGGAGAAGCGCACCACCGGCAGCACCGCGGTTGGGAAAACGATGAACGCCGCAAGCGCGAATTTCCAATCGACATAGAAGGCGCCGGCGAGCACCGCCAGCAGCCGCGTACTCTGGCTGAAGATCGCAAACAGGCTGTCGATGCCGTAATTGGTGACGACCGTTACGTCATTGATGACGCGCGACATCATCACGCCGGTCGGCGTGCGATTGAAAAATGAAAGCGACTGGTTTTGCAGCGCCTCGTTCAATTGGCCGCGCATGTCGAGCGTGGTTTTCTGGATGATATAGGCATCGAGATAATCGGCGCCAAATGAGGCGATCGCGCGCACCAGGAAAATTCCGAGCAGCAGGAGCGAGAGGAAGGGCAGGGCGGCGACGTCGCGGCTCACCGTCAGATTGTTGGTGAAGCGTTTGATGATGACGACGATCGCGCCCTCGCTCGAGCTGAGCAACACCATCGCGAGCAGCATCACCGCGACGTAGGGAAACAGGTAGGGGCGCAGGTATCCGATCAGGCGCCGGTTGATCGGGGTCAGCAGCCTCATGCCATCATTTCCAGTGCCATCGCGGCGACCCGCGCGGCCGCACCGGGCTCGCCCAGGCTCGCGCGCACGGCACGCAGCGCCGCGGCGGTCTCGCTGTGCAGCGGTTCGGCCAACAGCGGTTCGGCGGCGCGTACCAGGTGTGCGGCGGTGACCTCACCCTGGATCAGTTCGGGCACGATCGCGCGCCCAGCCAGAATATTCGGCATGCCGATATAGTCAACGCCGCGCACCAGCATCCGCGCCAACATGTATGTAACTGGAGACATTTTGTAGGCAATCACCATCGGGCATCCGAGCAGCGCGGTCTCCAGCGTTGCGGTACCCGAGGCCACCAGCGCGAGTTCGCTCGCCGCAACAATACTATAGGTATCGTCCTGGATAATATGCACGCCCTCCAGCGCGGCCGCGCCCGCGGCCTCCTGCAGGTCGGCGGCTGCGAGCGTCGGCGCCAGCGCGATTACCGGCGTTAGATTGTGCTTCGCCGCCAGCACCATCGCGGCCTCCAGCAGCGGGCGCAGCAGGTAGCCGACCTCCGCATGGCGGCTCCCGGGGAGCAGCGCGAGCAGGCGCGCGTCGGACGGGAGTCCATGCCGCGCCAGCGTCGTGGCGCGATCCTGCGCCGGCGCGACGCGGTCGAGCAGCGGATGGCCGACGAAGCTGACCTTGCCGCCCGCCGCCGCGTATATTGCCGCCTCGAACGGAAAGACCACCGCCATCCGTTGCGCGCGCTTCACCAGCTTGCCGATCCGTCCGCGCCGCCACGCCCACACCTGCGGCAATATGTAGTAGAGCACCGGCACGCCCGCGCGCCGCGCCGATCCCGCCAGCATCAGGTTGAACTCCGCGTAATCGATCAGGACGACCAGGTCGGGAGGATCATCGCGCAGAATTTTCCGCAGCGCCCGCAACGCTCCGGCCGTCCGCCGGATCGTCGAGCTCAGTTCGGCCAGACCGAGGCCGGCGACGTCCTCGGTCTTGAACAGCGCGCGCACACCGGCCGCGCGCATCCGCTCGCCTGCGATGCCGAACAATTCGCAAGCCGGGTCGCGCGCGAGCAATTGCGCCGCAAAGCCGGCGCCATGTAGATCGCCCGAGGCTTCACCCGCCACGATCATCACGCGCCTGCGCGGACGCACAGTGGCGTTGGAGGAAGTGCCGCCATGGAGGGCGGCGCTCTCAGCTTGCATCGGGAATCAATTGTGATGGAAACCGCGCGCCCGCACCATCGGGGTCATCGCGATTGCCGGGCGGAGTTCGCCGCACGGTTTGACGCGAGCGCTGGGATGACGGTCAGCTTTTCGGCAGCGCGTGGAAATGCGCGCTCGAGGTCGCCGACCACCGTGTCCGGCGACACTTCCATCGTGCTGTACATCCGAATCTGCCTGCCGTCGGCGCCCACCAGGAAACTCGTCGTGACGTGCGCGATACTGCCGTCGGGCTCGCGCTCGCGATTGAGCCGATAGATGCGCATCACGGTTTCGATGTCCGCCGGCGTCCCGGTCAGCATCAGCCAGCCCTTGCGATCGGCGTTGTGCGTCCGCGCATAGTCGAGCAATTGCGCCGGATGGTCGTGCTCGGGATCGATCGTGATCGAGACCATCGTGACTTTCGTGCCAAGGTCGCCGCCCAGATTGCCGGCAATCTGCACGAAGCGGGAAGTCATTAACGGGCACGCGGTTGCGCAGCTCGCGTATATGAAATCGATCAGGACCGGTTTGCCCTTCAGCGCCGCGAGCGAAACCTTCGCGCCGTGCTGGTCAACCAGATCGATCGCCGGCAGACAATCGGCGGGGTTGTTCGCCACGAACGATCCGCGCGGGGATTGCGACGCGGGTTCCGGCGTCTCCGCGGTGTTGGAGTTGCAGCCGAATGCGGCTATTCCGATGAACCCGGCCACCAACGCGATGCGCAACAGCCTCTGCGAAATAAACCTCTTCGGCGGCTGGCTAAACCTGCTCGATCGATGTTTCATATGGACGTATGGGCACGCGGGCGCTCGCGCTCAATCAACGATTCCGCGCCTTACGCGGCGCACTTCAACCCTGAAACGCCGCCGACTCCTTCTCTATCTCGATCCGGATGCGCTCGCTCAACTCCATCACGCGCAGGCCGTCGTCGGCGGTGACCTTCGGCACTCCGCGCGTGCGCACGCTTTTGACGAACGCCGTAATTTCGTCCATCAGCGGATCGCCGTCGCCCAAATCGATCTGCTCGGCCGAGATGGTCGGGAAGGTGCCGCCCGGCGCTGGCGGACTCTTGCGATAGACCTGGATGCGCCGCGCCTCGTAGTCCACCGAAATGTACGCGTCGGGCTGGAAGAAGCGAATTTTGCGCTCGCGCCGCGGCGCCACGCGGCTGGTGTTGAGGTTCGCGATGAGTCCGTTGTCAAAGCGGATGCGCGCGTTGGCGACGTCGATCTGATCGGTCAGCACCGCCACGCCCAGCGCTTCGAGCGAAACCACTTCCGCCGCGCCGGTCGCGCTCAGGATCACGTCGAGGTCATGCACCATCAGGTCGAGCACCACGTCGACGTCGGTGCCGCGCTCGGTGAACGGAGCGAGCCGATGGCATTCGACGAAGCGCGGCGCCTTCAGGATCGAGCGCAGGCGCACGATCGCGGGATTGAAGCGTTCCAGATGGCCAATTTGCAGCACACGTCCGCTGCGCTCGGCCAGCGCCTTCAGATCGCGGGCCTCGGCCAGCGTCGCCGCCATCGGCTTTTCCACCAGCACGTCGATACCCGCGCGCATCAGGTCGGACGCGATCGCATGATGATTGATTCCGGGCGCGGCGACGCTGGCGAGATCGATCAGGCCCGCAAGTTGGCGATGGTCGCCGAGTGCGATCGCCCCAAGTTCACCGGCGATCTCGGCCGCCCGCGCCGCATCGGTATCGACCACGTGAGTTAATTTGAGATTGGGGATTGCCGCGTACTTGCGCGCGTGAATCGCGCCGAGGCGTCCGACTCCGATTACCGCGGCGCGCAATTCATTCATGGCCGTAAAGCGTGATGCCGAGCGATCCCGCGCGTTCGAGCGTGCGCTCGCGCTCCAGAATCATCGCGCCGTGTGCCTCGACGCCGATCATCGCCGCGCCGATCTCGGCCAGCAGCTCGATGGTCGCGGGTCCGATCGCGGGACGATCGAAGCGCAAGTCCTGCCCCGGTTTCGCGGCCTTGGCGACGACCATGCCCTTGCCCACCAGTTGGGCTCCGCGGCGCAACGCCGCGTCGGTGCCTTCAACCGCTTCGACCGCCGCGACCACGCCGTTGAGTACCGCGACCGCCTGTCCAATGTCGAAGGAGCCGAGCGTGCGCATCAGCTCGAAGGCCAAATCGAGGTCTTTCAATTGCGCCGGCGTCGGCGCCGGCCCCGCTTCGAGACCCGCCCGCGCGAGCACCCCATCGAGCATCGGCACCGGATCGATTACCGCGATTCCGTCGGCTTCGAGCTCCGTGGCGATCGCCCGCAGCACCGCGTCATCGCTGAAGCGTCCGACCTTCGCCAGCATCGCAATTGCCCGCGCGTCCGGCGCGAACGAATCGACCAGGCGCGCGCGCGTGATGCCGCCGGCCATCGCAGCTTCGCTCACGCCTGCGCTTTTCAGGACATCGATCATGCGTTGCAATTCGCCGACCTTGACCCACGTGATTTCGTCAGCCAGCTCCGCGAGCGCCGCGTCGGTTTCGTTTAGATGCGCCAGCGCGATGACGCGCAGACCGCGCCGCCGCGCCGCGCGCGCGACTTCGAGCGGAAAGATTCCGTTGCCGGCGATTAGCCCGAGGCTACTCACGTTCGCGCCCGACCACTCCGCGCGGCGAATTCGCGATGAAATCGAGCAGATGGGTTATTTCGTGGATCGCACCGCTTTCGGCGCGGATTTGTTCGATCGCTTCGTCGCGCAGCAGCTTGCCGTAAAAGAGCGTGCGGAACGCGCTCTTGAGCGCCAGGATCGTTGCCGGCGTGAAGCCCCGCCGTTCGAGCCCGACCGAATTCACTCCTACCAGCCGCGCGCGATCGCCCGCCACCATCGAATAGGGCGGCACATCCTGCGCCACCTTCGAGCCCGCCGCAACGATCGCATGCGCCCCGATGCGGCTGAACTGATGAACCCCGCACATGCCCGCCGTCACCACCCATTCCTCGAGCACGCAATGTCCCGCGAGTTCGGTCGAGTTGGCGATAATCGAGTGGTCGCCGATAAAGCAGTCGTGCGCGACATGCACGTAGTTCATCAGCAGCACGTGGTTGCCGATGCGCGTGAGCATGCCGCCACCCTCGGTCCCGCGATGAACCGTGGTGAATTCGCGGATGCGGTTGTCGTCGCCAATCTCGAGCCGCGACGGTTCGCCGTGATACTTGAGGTCCTGCGGATCCGCGCCGATTGACGCGAATTGGAAGATGCGGTTGCGGGCGCCGATCGTGGTCTCGCCCTCGATTACCGCGTACGGGCCGATCACGGTGCCCGGACCCACCCGGACCTTGTTGCCGATCACCACACCCGGACCGACTTCAACCGTGGAGTCGAGTTCGGCCCGCCGATCGATCACCGCAGTGGCATGAATCCGGCCGGCTATGGCAGTTGCTCCTCCACTTCCATTGCCGACAGTTCCGCCTCCGCCGCCAATTCGCCATCGACGCGGGCTTCGCCGTGCATCTTCCAGACTGGATGATGGTGTTTGACCAGACGCACCTCCATCTTGAGTTGGTCGCCCGGCACCACGCGCCGCCGAAAGCGCACCTTGTCGATCCCGGTCAGCATGAACAGGCTGCGCCTCGTGCCGATGATTCCGAGCGCCAGGATCGCCGCCGATTGCGCCAGCGCCTCCACGATCAACACCCCCGGCATCACCGGCAGATTGGGAAAATGGCCGGTAAAGAACGGTTCGTTGACGGTCACATTCTTGAGCGTCTCGACGCGTTCGCCATTGAACTCCAGCACCCGATCGACCAGCAGAAAAGGATAGCGATGCGGCAGCAGGCCGATAAAGCGGTCGAGATCCTTGTTCTTCCCGTCAGCCAAGTTCAGTCCGCCTTGCGATCGATAATGCGCCCACGCGCGCGTCGCGCTCGTGCTACTTCGATATCGTCGAACGCCCTTCATCCGCCGGCGCAGCCGCGGCTGGTGGCTCTGGCGGTTCGGCGGCCGACGAACGCGATCGCTGGCCCGTTCCGAACGCGCTGCCGCCGCCCGCCGCAGCCTCGCCGGCCGCGCCGCCGAGCGTTCCAGCCTTGGCCCCCGTCGCATCGTAGTCGCGGATCACGTCGTCGGTGATATCGACCGAGGGCACCGCCCACAGCAGATTCCCCTTCTCCATCACCATCGTGTAGCCGTTTTTCTGACCAATCTGACGCACGATGGTCGCGAGGTCGCGCACGATCGCCCCGGTGATCTCGTTATCCTTTTCCTGCAGCGTTTCGCGGGTGCTTTTGTAATCGTCCTGAAAGTCGCGCAGCTTGCGCGTGTACTGTTGTTCGAGGCTCTGACGCTGGTCGGGTTGCATCAAGGGGCCCTTCTTTTCGAGTTCGTCCTTCAGCCGCTGAACCTCACTCTGCTCGCCCTGCAGTTGCGATTGTACTCGTTCGAGCCGTCCCCGAAATTCCGCCTTCGCGCTCTTGCCGTTGCGGCAATCGTTGAGCGCTCGCTGAATGTCTACATAAGCCAGCTTCATGTCCGCACGGGCCGTGGTGGCCGCAGCCATAGCCAGCAGCATCACGACTCCGATTATCAACCGATACCTCATACGATCTCGCATCCCTCCCGTGGCGATTGGCCTCCGCACCGCAGCGGGACTGTGTCCCGGCGCGATCCGCTGGATAGTATCATTAAATCCTTGGCGAAATATAAAAGCAGCTTCAATCGCTTCGTGCTAGAGCGGAGCGCCCGCGCCGAAGTCGAACACCGTACGCTTGTCGTTCGGCCGCGGATTGATCGGCGCCGCGAGGTCGATCGCGATCGGTCCAAACGGCGACTTCCAGCGCACCCCAAATCCGACCGCGGCCTGCAGGTCGCTGAGCGCCGGCGATTGATTCAAATAGAAGGCGTTGCCGGCATCGACAAAGGCCGCCCCGCGGATGCCGAACGATGTCCAGATCGGGAACGTGGTTTCGCCGCTCAGCAAAAGTTCCTGGCTGCCCCCAACTTGCTGCACCTGGAACGGTACGCCCTGCTGGTTGTATTCCGGTACCTGCGGACCCAGCGAATAGAGCGAATACCCGCGCACGTCCCCCTCGCCGCCGAGACCGCCCGGAAAAAATCGCTCGTACAAAGGCAATTCGCTGCCGTTGCTCCCGCCCAGACTTGTACCGATACCGTAAGTCACGCCCAGCACTGCCACCCATTCCCCCCACCTCGGACTCTTGATGTACGGGTAGAAAAACCGCGAATGGAACACGCCCTTGACGAAACTATCCCCGCCCAGTCCCGCGAGTTCCAAGTTGAGGTTCATCACCGACCCGCTGCGCGGATCGGACGGATTATCGACCGTGAAGCGCCTCAGACTCGGCATCAGTTCGGAAATCAGCCGATAGCCCTTGTAGCGCGCGATGTCGAAAGTCGTGAACTGGTTGATGCCGCTGATGCCGATGTTTTCAAGCTGATAGCCCAGACCGGCGGTGACGTCGTCCAGCGGTATCGGCCCGAGCTTCTTGAAGCCAAGCTCGGTCAGCGGATAACTCGTGTTGATCGCGCCGCCGGCGTTGGTCTGGTCAAACGAGTACAGATACAACTTGTTGTAGAACGCCTGCAGGCTCACGCCCAGCGGTATGTCCAGAAACCACGGTTCGGTGTAGTTCAGATTGTAGTTCTGGTACAGGAACCCGATTTGCGCGCTGGCCGACACCGACTCGCCGCCCCCGAACAGGTTCGAATTGCCCACGCTGAAATTGCCGAACACCGAACTCGAACTGTCGTAGCCGCCGCCCACCTGCAACGATGCGGTGTTGGCTTCCTGCACCGCGATGTCGAGATCGATCTTGTCCGGCTGCGGTCCCGGCGCGGTCGAGATGCGCGTATTCGAGAAGAATCCCAGCGCGTCGAGCTTGCGCTTCGATAATTGGATTTTCGAGGTCGAGTAGGGCTCCTGCTCCTGGATTTGCAGCTCGCGCCGGATGACCTTGTCCGAGGTCTTGGTGTTGCCGCTGATATTGATGCGATCGACCAGCACTTCGCGCCCCGGGTTGATGTTGTACGCGACGTTGACCCTGCGCGTCGCCGGATCGATCTGCGTCCGCGGATCGACGTTCACGTACGCGTAGCCGCGGTCGGAGTACACCTCCGAGAGCGTCAGTACGTCGTGCTGCATCTCCGCTCCGGCGAAGACCTCGCCGGGCTTGACCGTGAGCTTCGACAGCAGATCCTTCTTTGGCACCTTCAGGTCGCCCGCCACGTCCACCGTGCCGACGTGGAAGATCGGCCCCTCGTCGATATTGAACACCACCTTCAGCGAATTGCCGCTGCGCGTGACCGTGGGCTCCGTCACGTGCACGTTCAGATAGCCCTTGTTGTAGTACATGCCGGTGATTCGATCGACGTCGTCCTGCAGCTTCTTCTGGTCGAGGATGCCGGTATCGAAAAACATGCTCAGCAGATTATGCTGATGCGTCGCAATCGAGTTGCGCAGCTCGCGCGAGGAGATCGCTTTGTTGCCGCTAAAGTCCACTTCCGCGATCTGGACCACCGGGCCTTCGGTCACGTCGAACACGCCGATCGCACTGTTGTTCGCTGCGGGCACCGTGCGAAACGCTACCTTCGCGTCCGGATAGCCCTTCTGTTCGTAAATCTCCTTCAGCCCCTGAATCGTCGCCTGCACCCGCGTCGGGTCCAGCACCGAACCGCCGTGCAGCTTGGTCGCGTTGATTACCTTGTCGTCATTGGGCTTGACCGCCTTCATCCCGCCGTAGCGCACATCCGTAATCAGCGGCCGCTCCTGCACGATGTACGTCAGCACCGCCCCGCCGCCCTGATGTTCAACGTCGGCGCTCACGTGGTCGAAAAAGCCCATCTTGTAGATCGCCTTGACGTCCTGATCCACTAGCGCCCGATCGAGCGGCTGCCCGGCGCGAGAGCTGACATGGATCTTGACCGCGTCGGACTCGACGCGTTGATTACCCCGGATGCGAATTTCCGAAATGATTTCGCCGCCCGGTTGTGCCCATGCGCTGGCAACGCCGCACAGCAGGGCCGTCAAAAGCCAGATTAAACGGGAATAATAGGCGCCCGTCTTATGCGCATTGATTCTTTCCGCCTGCACCAATTGTCCCCGAAGCGCCTCACCCTAACCAATCGCTCCAGCCAAGTAAACCTGACCTCGATTGTGCTGCTGCTGTCTGAAGTTGCGTGCTGTAACCGGGGCCCCCGCGTTACGCGATTTCCGCAGACAACCGTCCGTCATGCAGGCGCAGCGTCCGCGTCATGCTGCGCGAGAGCCGTTCGTTATGCGTCGCGACGACCAGCGTCAGGCCGAGCTCGCGGTTGAGCCGATGAAACAACGCATGCACTTCGTCGGCCGTTTTCGGATCCAGGTTTCCGGTCGGTTCGTCGGCCAGCACCAGCCGCGGCTTTAATACCACCGCGCGCGCCACTGCGACGCGTTGCTGCTCGCCGCCCGACAGTTCCGCCGGCCGGCGCCGCAGCTTGTCCTTCAGCCCGACCAGTTCCAGTATGCTCGCCGCGTTCTCGCGCGCCTCCCGATCCGTCAACCGTGCGATCAACCCCGGCATCATCACATTCTCGAGCGCGGTGAAATCGGCGAGCAGATAATGGAACTGAAAGACGAAGCCGAGCTTGTGATTGCGGAACTCGGCAGTCTCCCGCTCGTCCATCGCAAACAGATCTCGACCCTCGAACAGGACCTGGCCCGCGGTCGGCCGCTCGAGGCTGCCGAGCACGTGCAGCAGCGTTGATTTGCCCACGCCCGACTCGCCGATTATCGCGATCTCCTCGCCCGCCGCCACTTCCAGCTCGAGTCCGCGCAGCACCACGACCTCGCGCCCGGCATCGTGGAAACTCTTGTCCACGGCGCGCGCGCTGATCAGCGCCGCCTGCCGCGCGGCCGGTTTGGTCGCCGCGTCACTCATAGCGGATCACCTCGACCGGCGACAGCGAGCGCGCCTGCAGCGCCGGATAGATTGCGCCCACCAGGCACAGCACCACCGCCGCCACCGCGACCGCGATAAAGTTCACCGCATAAAGCCGCACCGGAACCGCACTCACCATGAAGAGGTCGGCCGGCAGATGAATCAAATGGTATTTCCCGATCAGATACGACGCCGTGAATCCGCCGAGCACGCCCACCACCGTGCCGCCGACCCCCAGCGCCGCCCCTTCGCACAGAAAGATCCACGCGATCGATCGCGCCCGCGCCCCCATCGCCCGCAGGATCGCAATCTCCTTGCGCCGTTCCATCACCACCATCACCAGGGTGGCGACGATATTGAAGGCCGCCACCAGTACGATCAAAAGCAGCACGAGAAAGTAAGTGAGCTTCTCGAGCTTCAACGCCGAGAACAGCGCCGCATTGTTTTCGGTCCAATCCTTGACCCCGAAGCCCGCACCCGCCATCGCCGCGATTTGCCGTCCGATGGCCGGCGCCTCGAACGGGCTGCGCACCCGCACCTCCAGTCCGCGCTCGATCTGCGGGTCGTCGGCCAGCAGCGCCTGTCCGTCCTTGAGCGCAACGAAGATCAGCGACGCGTCGAATTCGTACATCCCGGAGTAAAACAAACCGCCGATCACGAAACGCCGCAATCGCGGCGCCCCGGCACCCGCGCCCAGACTCGCCGGCGAGATCACCACGATCGCATCGCCCACCCGCAACCCCAGGTCAAACGCCAGCGACTTGCCGATGATCGCCCCCGGCAATTGCACCGTGCGCTGTTTGCCGTGGTCGTTGATCGTGACCGGATGCGCCGTGTCCAGCACCGCGAGGTTCCCCGCCGTCAACCGGCGATCGAGTTCCGTCAGCACCGGATTGTCATGCGCAATCACGCCGCGCAGCGTACCGCCCGCTACAAACCCGGGCGCGCCCGTGCTGGTCGTCGACACCACCATCACCTGCGAGCCGATATACGGCGCGACGCCAACCACCCCCGGCAGCGCCGCGATACGCCCCTGCAGCGCCGCCAGGTCATACTTCTCCGGCGTCGTGCGCTCGACCGTTATGTGTGGGTTGAACGAAAGCAGCCGGTCGCGCAGGTCTTCCTGAAACCCGCTCATCACCGACAGCACCACCGTCAGCGCGAACGTTCCGATCGCCACTCCCGCCAGCGAGATGATCGCGATCATCGAAACGAAGCGCTCGCGCCGCCGCGCCCGCAGGTAGCGCACTCCGATCAGGTATTCGAAACGCACCGATTGCTCAGCAGGTTGCGCTCGCCGCCCCCGCGTGAACGGCGACGATGAATAGTCCGGTCGGCTTTGTCGTCTTCATCGGTGCGCGAGACCCCCGCGGCGTGTTACACAGCCGCAGGTGCCCGCAACATCTTCGCGGACACCTCGCGCTTTTGCAACGCCGTGCGCGCGTCGCGTGGGCGCAACGGTTGACAGCCCTTCCGCGACAAGGTTGAAGTGGTTTTTGAGGATCGCTAGACTCGCTCCGAAACTCCGGCTCCCGGGGAAGATCAATATGAATCGTTTGTGGACGCTGGCGTTATCCGCCGCACTTTTGATCTGCCTCAGCGGCGCTCGCGTCCGTGCCGCCGACACCACGGCTGATTCGGCCGACGCCGCCGACACCACCGCCGACACCGCCGACGAAACCACCGCCGGCCCCGACGCCATTGCCGCCCCGGACGCCGGCGCTGAGACTCCACCCGGAATTCCCGCCGAAGTCTCGACCCGTCCCGGCAGCCAGGATCTCATCACCATGAACTTCCAGAACGTGGACATTCCGGTCCTTGCGAAGTTCATCAGCGAAATCACCGGCAAGAATTTCGTCCTCGACGAAAGTGCGCGCGGCAAGGTCAGCATCATCTCGCCGACCAAGGTCACGCCGTCGCAGGCCTTCGCGATCTTCCAGTCGGTCCTCCAATTGAAGGGCTTCACCACCGTCACCGCCGGTTCGATTATCAAGATCGTGCCCGCCCGCGACGTCCGCCAGTCGGCCGAATTGACCCAGTCGCAGGTGCCCGGCGATCTCCACGGCGACCAGTACGTCACGCGCATGGTCAGGCTGCAAAACGCCGACGCCGGTTCCGTCATGGCCGTCATTCAACCGATGGTCTCGCACGACGGCCTGGTCGCGGCCTTCCCGCAGGACAACACCCTCATCATCACCGACGGCGCCTTCAACGTGCAGCGCCTGCTGCGCATCATCGGCAGTCTCGACGTCCAGAGCATGCGCCACAACGTTGCGGTGATTCCGCTCAAGCTCGCCTATGCCGACGACCTGGCGGCCCAGATTGAAAAGATCATGACCGCGCGCGAGAGTTCCGAGCACGGCGGCGGTGGCGGTAATTTCGCGCGTCCCGGCGTCGGCGTGGTCGCGCCCTCTGCGCAGGGCGGTTCGACCAATTTCAGCGTCGTTCCCGACGAGCGCACCAATTCGCTGATCGTCCTCGCGAGCCCCATCGAGATGCGCGAGATCAAGGATCTCGTGGAGAAAATGGATATCCGGTCGCCGACCCAGAACGGCCGCCTGCACGTCTATCATCTGAAATATGCGCCCGCCTCTGAAATGGTCCAGGTGCTCGACGGCCTCCTCGGCGGCAGCGGCGGACCATCAACCCTCTCGCCTGCCACCGGCAAGAATTCGCTCGGCCGCGGCACCTCACTCGGATCCATGAACGGATCGTCCTTTGGTACGGGTTTCGGCGGACTCGGCGGCGGCGGGGGCGGGGGCGGATATGGGGGCGGAGGCGGCGGTGGTTTCGGTGGCGGTGGCGGCGGCTTTGGCGGCGGCGGTATCGGCAGTTCGGCCATCGGCGGCATGGGTTCCATGGGCGGATCGCGCGCCGGCAACGCCGCGAGTTCCGGACCCTCGACCGCCAGCACCGGCGGCAACAAATCCACCGACTTCTCCAATCCCGTCAATATCACCGCCGACCCTGCGACCAATTCGCTCGTCATCAGTGCCGCGCCCCAGGACTACGAGACCCTCGAAAATGTTATCAATCAGCTCGACGTCCCGCGCGTCCAGGTGTTCGTGCAGGCCATTATCGTCGAGGTCAGCGTCCAGCGGACCAAGGATATCGGCGTCAACTTCCAGTCTGCCACCGGCATCAGCAACAGCATCCTCGGCCTTGGCCAGCTTAATTTCGGCAATCTGCAAACCGCGCTCGGCAATCCGCTGGGACTGACCGGCCTCGGGCTTGGACTGGCTTCGGGCAAAAATTGCAGCATCCCGGTCAGCTCCACCACCACCGGCACCACTACCGCCGCCACCGTTACCGCGCCCTGCGACATCGCCCTGATGACCGCGCTCCAGACCGATACTCACAGCAACGTGCTCTCGGCTCCGACCCTGCTCACCGCCGACAACGAAGAGGCGATGATCGTCGTCGGCCAGAACCTGCCGTTCGTCGGATCCTCGGCCGCCAATGCCGGCCTGCCGGGCCAAATCTTCAATTCGGTCGATCGCCAGAACGTCGGTATTACGCTCGATATCGTGCCGCAGGTCTCGCAAGGCGAATACGTTAAGCTCGACATGTACGAAGAGGTCTCCAACGTCGTCAACGGCACCCAGAACAACACCCTCGGACCCACCACCACTATCCGCTCCGCCTCGACCACCGTGCTCGTGCAGAACCATCGCACGGCCGTCATCGGCGGCTTGCTTTCGAGCGAGACTGACAGTGGGCGCCAGGGCGTCCCGTTCATATCGGACATCCCGGTGCTGGGAAATCTCTTCACCGACAATTCCCACGACGCCCAGAAGCAGAACCTGCTCGTTTTCCTGACGCCGCACATCGTGCGCACCCGCGACGATCTGCAGGCGCTCGCGCTCGACGAACGTCAGAAGTTCATCCGCACCCTTGGCCGGCGCGAAGTTGACAATATGCCGCAGGGCCAGTTCGAGCAGCTCTATCAGCCGACCTTCAACCGCTCGATCTCGCCGCAGCAGGACCTCCAGCAATATCAGGTGCCCCTCAACGGCCCGATGAGCGGTGGCAACGCCCCGATGTCGCATGCGGGATCGCCGTCGTTTACCGCGCCCGCGTCGTATCCGCCCGGCCCCACTGCGTCGTATCCGCCGTCCTCAATCGGCGCAGCGTCGCCGAGCGCTCCGGCGGCCTTGCCGCCGGTGGGCTCCTCCGCTGCGCATTGAGGCGCATCGAGATAGACGCGCCGCTGATTCATCGCAACGCCAAGGGGCGGCCGGCTTCGCCGGCCGCCCCTTCGTCGCTCCGCCGCCCCCCCCATGAACCCGCGCCGCCAAATGTCCGCTAGCCGCGTGCGCCGATGCCCGCGCACGCTGTGCGCCTGCCTGTATCCGCGCGGCTTGCGCGCCGCGGCCTGCTCTGCGAGCCTCGCTCCCCGATGGCTCGCCAGGTAGGCAAGTTCCGCGGATGGCTCGAATTTGCGGCGCTCGCGCCGCCCTGGGCCATCCTGCGCGCGCTCCCGCTCGAGGTCGCGGTGCGCGTCGGCGCCGCCGCCGGCGCGGTTGCCGCGGTCGCAGACCGCCACAACCGCGCCATCGCGATGCGCAATCTCGAAATCGCCTTCCCCGAAAAGGACCTCGATGCCCGCCGCGCCATCCTGCTCGACGCCTACCGCAACTTCGGCCGGATGGCCGCCGAATGGGTCCATTTCTTCGACCTCGACTCCGCCAATATCGAGCGCTACGTCACCTACGACGGCCGCGAGAATTGGGACGAGGCGATTCGCCTCTCCGCCGGCCGCGGCATCCTCGTCCTCACCGGCCACTTCGGTAATTTCGAGTTGCTCTCGGTCGGCCATTCGCTGCACGGCAACCCGATCGCGATTGTCCAGCGTCCCAACCGCAATCCCGTCATCGACCGCGCCGTCGCCGCCCGCCGCCTGCAACAGGGTAATCTGACCATTTCGCGCAAGGGCGCGGGCCGCGAAGTGCTCAGGCTGCTGCGGCAAAATTGGATGGTCGCAGTGCCGCTCGACCTCGACGTCCGCCACGGCATCTTCGTCGATTTCTTTTCGATGAAAGCTTCCACCAGCGACGCGCTCGCCCGCCTCGCGATCGCCACGCGCGCTCCCGTCCTGCCCGCCTTCATGGTGCGCGAGGGCACCAGCACCCGTCATCGCATCACGATTCTCCCGCCGATCGTGGCGAATCGCTCCGCCGATCGCGCGGAGGCGCTACAGCGCTACACGCAGCAGTTCACCACCATTTTCGAGAGTATGGTCCGGCGCTATCCCGATCATTGGAACTGGATCCATCGCCGCTGGAAAACCCGCCCCCCAGGCGAGCCCCGCTTCTACTAGCCCCCGCCTCGTTCCGCCGCCGGCCAAGGAAACAGCCTCTCTATGGTCTCAGCACGGAAGCCGCGCAAGTATCACTTGTCATCGGATAACGAGGTTTTTGCGGGGCGAAGCCCGCATCTTTACCAAAGGGAAGCCTGAAACCTCGCGAGGTTTCAGAAAACTATAAGTTTTGAGTTCCTCGACCATCAATCGCGATCCCCGCTTCGATTATTCAATCGCGACGCGGATAGTGCGTCTTCAAAATCTCACCGCACGACTCGATCGCGCCCAGCAGTCCGTCCGCCACACGACCGGCTGCAACCGCCGCCGTGAAATTGCCGACGACCTTGTTCCAGACGTTCGCCGGCACCCGCGCATGTGTCCCGTGGTCCGCGATTATCTCCACGTAATGCTCGCCGAGCGAGACGAAAAACAGGATACATTCGCGCGTGGCCTTGTCGTCCGCGAAATGCGCGTGAAACTCGCGATGCGCCAGTTGCCGCGCATGCGCATGCTTCACCTGCGTCGGCACCAGCCACAGCCGGATCGGCATCCAGTCGCCCAGCGCCGTCAGCACGATCCCGGTTAACAATTCAATGACGATCACGCTGCGGCCGTTGAGCCCAGGCCGCAACAACGCCGCGAGGCCCGCCACCGCCAGCGCGCCAAATCCCGCCCACAGCAACGGATAGAGCGAATAACGGTCGCTCGCCCGCGTCACCGTCACGTCGAGGTCCGCGCTGGTGCTCTCCTCGACCGCCGCGATCGCCGCGTCGATTCGCCGCCGCTCTTCTGGATTTAACCCGAGGCTCACCGCTACCAGCTTCCCGACGCGCCGCCGCCGCCAAACGATCCGCCGCCGCCCGAGAAACCTCCTCCGCCGCCGGAATCACCGCCGCCAAAGCCGCCGTACCCGTAGCCGCGGCCGACCCGCCGGTAAATCCCGGAGCGGGCACGGAAAAGGTTCCTGATGAATATGAAAATAAAGAAGATCATCATTATCGCCGGAAAGCTCCAGCCCGAATCGACCCTCACCGCGCTCGGCGACCCGTTCGACGTCTCCGCCTCGGTCCCCGTCACGGAGCCTCCCCCCAGCACGCTGAGTATCGACCCCGTCCCGGCCAGCACACCCGCGTTGTAATCGCCGCGCCGAAAGTTCGGCAGGATGTCGCCCTCGATTATCGTTCGGCTGATCGCGTCGGTCAGCTTCCCTTCCAGGCCGTAGCCGACCTCGATCCGCACCTTATGCTCGCTCGGCACGACGATCAGCATCGCGCCCGTGTTCTTGCCCTTCTGACCGATCCCCCACTTCCGCCCGAGCTGGTACCCGAAATCCTCTATCGCGTAGCCGCCGAGCGACTTGAGCGTGACCACCACCACCTGTTCGCCGGTCGCCTGCTCATGCTTCTCCAGCATCCCGGTGAGATTCTGGATCGTCGCCGCATCAAGGATTCCGGCCTCATCCACCACGCGTCCGCTCAGCACCGGGAAGTTCGGTATTGCCGCTACCGCCGAGTCCGGCATCGCCGACGCCGCGAACAGCAGCAGCGGCAAAATCATCCACCACCGGCTCGTCCACGCGAGGCTCCTGTAGGACGGTCTCGTCCGCAGTCGCCCTCGCATCGGCGACCGGCTCCCTGCGCAACTCGGGACCATCAGAAGTTGACCTTGGGTACCTGCTGGGCCTCCTCGGTGATCGTAAAGGTCTGGCGCACCTTCAGCTCCGGATAAAACCATGCGGCCGTCCACCGCCCCGGATAACTCCTCAGCGCGGTGTTATACTCCTGCACCGCGAGGATATAGTCGCGGCGCGCCACCGAGATCCGGTTTTCGGTCCCTTCGAGCTGCGATTGTAGCGCCAGGAAATTCTGATTCGACTTCAAATCCGGATAGTTCTCGCTGACCGCCAGCAGCCGCCCGAGCGCTCCGCCCAGCGCCGCCTGGTTCTGTTCGAACTGATGGAACGCTTGCGGATTCGAGAGCACGTCCGCCGGCAACTGCATCTGTGTCGCCTTCGCCCGCGCCTCGACTACCTGCGTCAGGACCTGCTGCTCCTGATGCGCATAGCCCTTCACCGTCTGCACCAGGTTGGGAATCAGGTCGGAGCGCCGCTGATATTGATTCAGCACTTCGCTCCACGCGGCCTTCACCTGCTCATCCAACGCCGGAAATCGGTTAATCCCGCATCCCGGCACCGCACAAAGCACGACCACCAACGCGACCAGCACGGCCACCCGCCGCCGATATTTCAGGTACATGTAGGGCCTCCCAAGTGGATGCGTAGTCAGCGCTAACGCCGCGGTCCGATCACTCGAAAGGCTATCACGAAACAAAACGCTCGATAACGCCGCGTCCACCCGCCCCGCCCGCATTAACACAGCGGTCGCCCCGCCCGCACTCCCGCCGCCCACCGCATGACTTGGCCCCATACCGAGCAACGCGAGCAGTCCGGAAAGTCAGGTCAAGACTGTTGGGCTGCTCGTCAATCACTGAAAAAAGTCATCCTGAGCGAAGTCGAAGGATCTCGCGCGGTCCTCCGCGCGTCATCCACTTGTTGAGGAACGCAAAACTATAGCCTTCACTGAAACCTCACGAGGTTTCAGACTTCCCTTTTGTTGGACACGGGTGATAGCCGCATGGCCGCGACCCCGCACCGCGAGTGGTGACCTTGCGCGTTACTCTCCGGCCCCTGCCCGCCCGGCGGATAAAATTCGCCTCGGAAAGATGATCGACCCCCCTTCTACTAATGCTTCCACCGCCAAGTCATCATGTGCGAGAGAAGCGGAATCCACTGTCTATAATGTTGGCGAAGCAATGCGGATTTCGTCGCCGCTTAGTGGTATTATCCACCGCGCCCAACCTGTCGGTACAATGAAACGAAATTTGACGAAGCCTGAATTAACCCTCCGGATTCTTCTTAAGGAAGCGCTGGTTTTCGCTGAGAGAGAGTCCACGCATCCCGAGCCATCGATTTTTGGAGTTACCGACGGAAAGGCGGTAGGCACTTACCTTGAGCACAAGTTTCAAAGTCACATGCGCGATAAGTACACGTTCCCGCCAAGCAACTCCGCCAAGGGAATCGATTTCCCCGAGCTTGATGTGGACATCAAGGTAACGAGCGTCAAGCAGCCGCAGTCATCATGTCCATTCAAATCGGGGCGGCAAAAGATCTTTGGGCTTGGTTATTCACTCCTGGTGTTCGAGTACGATAAGAAAGACGAGTCAAAAACCAGGACCGCGACGTTGAATTTTTTACATACGATATTTGTCGAGAAGCACCGCACCGCCGATTACCAGACTACATCCGGTATCATTAACTTACTTAAAAACAACGCAAACGAAGATGATCTTCTTGCCTTCATGAGCGAACGTATGCTGCCAGTTGATGATATCCAAGCGCGCCAAATAGCGAAGGAGCTTTTAAAAGCCCCGCCAATTCTCGGGTACCTCACAATCTCAAACGCACTCCAATGGCGGTTGCAGTACGGGCGTGCAATCGCTGAAGCCGGCAAAATTGACGGTGTAGTCAAAGTTCGCTGAATCCGTGTCCGCTCAGGTCAAAAGGAAACGTGCCGAATTCGGGGATTTTCAAACTCCCGAGGCGCTAGCCCGTCAAATCTGCTCGTTGCTCGCCACGAAGGGAGTTGTGCCATCTTCTCTTATCGAGCCGACGTGCGGAGCAGGAGTTTTCCTGCGTGCCGCGCTCGACCAATTTCCAAGTATCCAAAAAGCTATCGGACTCGACATAAACAAACATTACGTGGAGCGGGTCGAGGCGAATGTTTCCGAGACGCCATACAAAGAAAAAACCAGAGTCATACTTGCAGATTTCTTTCGTACGCAATGGTCGCAACTCCTGGAGAATTCTCCCGACCCTCTACTCGTCCTCGGGAACCCCCCGTGGGTCACAAGTGCGACCCTCGGCTCTTTTGGGAGCCAAAATCTTCCCGCTAAATCTAACTTTCAAAACCATCGAGGAATGGATGCCATCACTGGTAAGGCCAACTTCGATATATCCGAATGGATGATGCTTCGCATTCTTGATTGGCTGAACGGCCGCGATGGTGTGCTAGCGCTTTTATGTAAGACGGCTGTCGCTCGCAAAGTATTGAGGCGGGCATGGGAACACTCACTTCATCTCGATGGTGCCGACATATACAAGGTTGATGCGTTGGCTCATTTTGGAGCATCCGTCGACGCATGTCTTTTGGTTTGCACATTCCAACCAAACAAAAGCAACTTTGATTGCGCGGTATTTTCGGACGTGACCGCCGCCACACCGAGCTCCGCCTTCGGATATCGATCCGGCAAGCTGATCGCTGACATACGACTCTATGAGCGTTGGAAGCATCTCGAAGGTGCGGAAATCTATAAATGGCGCTCGGGCATCAAGCATGATTGCTCCCCGGTACTAGAGCTCGACAAGGACGAACAGTACTACGTGAACGGCCTCGCAGAGCGGGTGGAGCTTGAAGATACCTACCTCTTCCCGATGCTGAAAAGCTCAGATGTTGCAAACAACAACGTTGCGAATCCAACGCGCCGGATGTTGGTAACTCAACACCGTGTCGGTGAGAAAACAGACTCAATCTGCAAAGCTGCTCCGCAAACTTGGCGATACTTACAACGCCACGCTTCATTGCTCGGTCGCCGGGCTAGCTCCATTTACAAAAACCGCCCCGCTTTCTCCATATTCGGAGTGGGCGAATACTCGTTCTCGCCCTGGAAAGTGGCCATTTCCGGCTTTTACAAAAGGCTGGCCTTCACAACGGTTGGTCCCTCCGCAAACAAGCCTGTAGTTCTGGATGACACCTCTTATTTCATTCCCTGCCGAACAGAAGAGGAAGCCCTTTTTGTCGCTGCTCTGCTAAACAGCGAGCCCGCCGGAGAATTTTATCGGGCGTTTGTTTTTTGGGACGCCAAACGCCCAATAACAGTTGATCTGTTGCGCCGATTAGATCTCCTGGCGCTTGCCCGAGAACTTGGCTCGGAGGAACTTCTCAAGCAATTCCTTCCAGAGCATCCGATCAACCATCAATCCGCACTGATGGGTTTTGAATCCGAGGGGCGAAAATTATGAAATTCCTTTTGTACTGAGGAATTACCAGACTCCCGTGATTCGCACGTAGGAATTAGCCTACTGAACTGCCTCAGGCTTGGCATTCATCGCGACACGCCAACGTTTTCGAGAGCGCGGTCCGGCGTCATCCCGCCGTTGGAACTGGACCGATTGCTTAGGAATTCCCCTGCCCGACGAGCCCCGCTTCTATAGCGAGCGCCTTGGGACAACGCGGTCGCGGTGGTGCAAACTCAAACATCGTGTTGAATAGATACTCGAAAGTCTGAACGATGGCACCCCACGAGCGCGTCACCCACGTGATCGCTCGGGCGGTATCTCGCCCGTGCGGACATCGCCTGTCATCGGACAACGGGGTTTTTACAGGGCGAAGCCCGCATCATTACCAACGGGAAGTCTGAAACCTCGTGAGGGCAAGTATATACTTGACTCACCAGCCATAACTACGCTATCCTTTGTTCATGGACGCGAACATCCCGACCACGCTTCACGAAGCGATTACGTAC
>JBEKJC010000014.1:0-158682 GCA_050011435.1 Binataceae bacterium (SeqCode) | reverse complement strand
ATGATATTGCAGCACCGGGGTCTGTCCGCGCGGGGCCCAGGTGCGCACCCGATGGGGCCGCTCGCTCAGCCCGCTTTCATCGATGAAGACGATGGTGCGCCGCTCGCAGCGCGCTTTTTCTTAAGCTGTGGCCAGCGCACTCGCTTCCAATACCGAATGGCTTGCTCATCGCGCTCCAGTGCCCGGCCCACCGGTCGCTGGCAACTCCAGCCGAGCTGCCGCAGGATCTTCCAAACATGTCCCGGGTGATAACTCACCCCGCTTTCCTGCTCGATCAGATGGGCTACCCGGTTCACGACTGGCGCAGTTCCGTCGCGCCGCGGGCGACGAACACGCGCACCGACGCCGGCAGTGTCAGCATGTCGTTTGCAGGGCCTGGAGCACCCGCCGCAGCGTGTCGGTGTCGGCTCCCGCCGGCACCCGCACCAGATGCCCGCTGGGCAGGACGATCTCCAGAACCTCTGCTGTCCCTGGAACCTTCGCCGGCGGTGGCACTTCGGTGAACACCACCGCGTTCTCCGCCGCTGTCGCCGTTCCCCTCCTCATCGCCGGCACGCCGGAAGACCCGCCACCAGGTCAGAGTGCTTAGTGGAATTCCGCGTTTCTCGGCAAACTCGCGCAGCGTCAATCCGCTACGCTGCCAGCGCGCCAACACCCGGCGCATCTGCCGTGCCCGCACCGATGTCGTCGACCCCAAGCTCCCCATGGATTCGTACCTCCGAACCCATGTTGCGCTATCGACGGATCTTCGGGGGAGATGTACTTGGTCACCCAGTTACCCAAAAACATCAAATTCCTTGGGCCGCAAAATGTTCACCGATCTTCGGTGGCCTCAGAAGTTCAATCAACTCTCGATGTATTCCAGTCCACTCTTGGGAGAGGTTGAGTGTATATACGCGAATATAGTGACCCTGAATCTTCCACGATACGTCGACTGCCTTCGATACGGTCGGATAAAGCAGAATGCCTGCTGCACTCTCATCTAAACCGCCGTTAGCCTCCAAGTTCTTCAGATACGCGAACATTTGATACAGGTGCAAAGACCTCACCTTTTCGGTGGCGTAGAACTTCTGAAACGTCTCGTTTGAGTACTTGGTATCGATGATCAGACTTCTCTCCCTAGATCTTAGCGAGACGTCTGTCATCATTGACGGAAGCATGTCCCGTGATACCTCATCTGCGAAGTCAACGGACCATGAGATATGCTCGCGGGATACCTTAAATTCGTTCTGCTCTATCCGGTAGAAGTTGCGCACAAAATCCTCGAATACTCGCGACATCGAAAGCTCGTCACGAAGAATATCTCGAAATCGATACCGCTCTCCCGTTTCTTCCGGTAGTAGTGCCTCGTATACCAACTCGCAGAGCTTGATCAGAAAATCATAATACGAGATATTGCGGCTCAGTTGAACTCTGCGGAAGCTGAGTCTGTTAAGTCGAATTATATTTACATCCGGCAAGTAACGAATAAGTTCGCGCAAGCCATGTCGAAGACCGTCAGCGAGTGAAACTGTATTGGAGAGGTTCCTTATCGTGGTTTTGAGGATCTGGTTGTGCAGTACATCCTGTTGAAGCTCGTCGAACTCGCAATGGGTCTTGGCGTGCTTCTCGAGATTGCGCTTGATCATCTCTGCAAAAATCAGTCGACCCCGAATGAAGGGGGCGTCTTCGCGCTCGGGAATATATCCCCGGTCGACCCCACGGCGCAGAAGGAGCCGAGTGCCCCTGATTAAAACGTGTGCGAGAAGATCCGCGACGTTGGATCCAGCAACACCGTCGATCGGAAGGATCCTACCTTCACGAAAGTGATTCCACGCATAGCAGAGCAAATAATATAGATTTCCGATTGGTATCGGAGCGGAGCTGTTCACGCCGGGGCCAACAGTTTCTTCTGGCATTCTTTGACTTTGTCCGGGTCGTCAAACCAATACTCTTCGAGCAGCGGCACAATCTCGTAATCAATTACGCGTTTGTACCACTCGCTATCGAGGGAAACTGATGGATCCGCAGGGCAAAAGAAGCTGTGGCCGATTGAGAAACCTGGTCCCAGATTTGCCTTATCACTCGCAATTGATTCATTGAGTGCTTTCACGCGGCTGATGATAAGATTGATCAGTTCCTCAGGTGCGTTCCTATCACGCAAAAAGGCCGAGAACCCGGGAGACTCAATTTGGGGATTCAGAGTCTTGAAAGCGAAGCGCCTTCGAAGCGCGTAATCCACGAGCGCGAGGGAGCGATCGGCAGTGTTCATGGTTCCAAGCAGGAAGACGTTGGGCGGGACGAAGAACGGTTGCTCGCCGCCTCTAGAGTATGTCAACGTCACGGCGTAGTCGGCCGAGCGCTTGTCAGCCTCCACCAGCATAAGGATCTCACCGAAGATCTTGCTGAGGTTTCCCCTATTGATCTCGTCAATGATGAAAACGTAGGTACCGCTGGGATCCTCGGAGGCCGTCGCACAAAACTCGTAAAAAGGTCCGTCTCTCCGCTCAAATCCGCGTTCCGAGGGGCGATAACCCTGGATGAAGTCCTCGTATGATAGCGACTGGTGAAATTGGACCATCTTGAGCTTCCTCGTGTCCTTGAATCCAATGAGCGTGTAAGCCAGTCGCTTCGCCAAAAAGGTCTTCCCTACACCGGGCGCACCCTGAAGAATAAGGTTCTTTTTCAGGCGCCACAAACCGACTATCTCCGCCAGGGTCGTTTCTGAAAGAAACAAGCCTGAAAGAGCGTCCTGGATTGAATAGGGTTCCAATTCTGCCGGCTCTGCTGATCCATCCAACATATCAGGCAAAATCAGATCCAGAAGCGCAGCAGCCTCTTCATTGCTAACGGGAAAGTTTGTGCCTTGTGGTGCCTTGATAATCGACAAGTTTTTGAGCCGTGGTTCTTGTAATACCAGGTCGCGGCTCAACGTCGGTTCGACGCGCTGATCAACACGAAGTCGAACTCGAAGTCGATTTCCGTCGAATCTGCTCTGGTCGACTATGAATCGCTGCTCCTCGGCTGGCTCTTTCATCATCATTGGATCGGACAGGATAGTACCAACTGCAGTAATCCCGGCTCCGATGTTCGAGCGCCACAAAAACACCTGGTCGTCCTTTCGGATTTCTTGAGCATGTTGATTCACCAACCAACTTAACTCGTTCAAATCACTAATTGCGGCATCGACATTGAACCACTTGGGATTGCACTGAAAAATCCAAGCTTTCGGGGGTCGTTTCTCAATGCCGACCCGCGAACTCACGAGCGATTGATATTCGTGCAAGAGCAGCTCAAGGTCATTGTTGATAGTGGCATCCCCAGGGGTGACTTCCGCGGAGTAGAACTTATACGCGATGGCTCCGTACTCATAAGACCGAGGCCGCTCGGCTTCGGATTTCAAGCTTAGTTCGTTGTCGAGTTTAAATCCGCTGCGTTCAAGGGACTGCAATCTCCCTCGAAGATCGAGCGCATTCTTTCTGAGAAGTTCCCGCGCCTTAGGCCGGCCCAATTGATTCGTGGGCTCAGTAACGCCCTGATTCAACGTCAAATAAAATCCCGACATGTCTGCTCGAAACAGGAAGACAACGTAAATACCGTGCTGAATCGATGAGGTTTCGCGCCTGTCAAGAACTGCAATCCATGGTACGTCAGCCCAGCGACCTTTACCCGCACCCCATGTGCACATAAGGTCCTTTCGGTTCGAAACTGCGGGGTACGCACTGAGAGCGCTTTGCATTCCTTCGAAGACGGACCAGATCTTACTTTGGGTGCCAAAAGTTTGCTGGGCACGTTCCTTTTGGTATGTCCGCAATAGTTCGTCGAAACAAGAGCTCAGTGACTGCGTGATGGGACACGAACTCCCAGATTTCACTTGTGGCGTTTCGTCGCTGCTTTCCAAATTGTTATCTCCTCGTTGAACCGCCTTCGTCCTTTATGGTAACAGCACGCTCGTCGTGGGCCCAAATATAGAAGGCGCGCCTTTTGCCTTAGGGGCAGAGGGTGGGGATGAAAGCCGTGGAGCGATACGGGCAGGCACGACGGGTGGTGAATCCGGACGGGCTGAGTCGGCGCGAGGTCGCACGGCTTTCGGCGCAACCACTGGGTGCCGATGCCGAAGGTGCGGAGCCTCGCGGAACTCAACGCGCAGCTGCTCGCCGCCTGCCACGCCTTTATCATTGCCGACGGCGAAGCCTTCCCCGGTGCTGAGAGCGTAACCGCCGCCAGCAGATGCCCAAATCGATCTGCAAGAGCTTCGAGCGTACTATCCGCGCGCTCAAGCATGAACTTGGAACGATCGACCAGGCTATCGAACTCAAGCTGAGTGAATCGGCCGAGCTCGGTTCGTCCAGGGCGTTGTTGCGCGCCGTTCCAGGCATAGGGCCGGTCGCCTGCGCCACCCTGCTTGCTCGCCTTCCCGAGCTGGGTCGCCTCAACCGACGCGAGACCGCAGCCTTGGCGGGAGTCGCACCGTTCGACCGTCAGAGCGGGGCGTGGCGCGGCCCAAGCGCGATCTTCGGCGGCCGCGCGGAGGTGCGTGCCGCGCTCTATATGGCGACCCTGACCGCAGTCCGTCATCAACCTGCATTGCGTGCTTTTTACCAACGCCTGCGCGAGCGCGGTAAACCGGCCAAGGTCGCGTTGGTTGCCGCCATGCGCAAGCTGCTCGCTATCCTCAATGCCGTGCTCAAACATCACACGCCCTGGAATCCGCTCTGTCACACAGCCGGATAACGTCGGGAGCGTTGCCCACAAGTCCCCAAGCGGGAGGTTTCCTTCGATCCCGGAGCCTGTGGACCCTGTGGGCAACATATCCAGCGACTTGACTTCCAACACAGTCGCTCAGTGAAGCAGCCGGATAGACCGGTTGCGCCGGAGTAAAAATCCGGCCGCGATTTTGCCGGGTCGCGGCGAAGGTGGGTGGCGGGATGGAGCGCGTAGGACTGTACGGGCAGGTACAAGGAGCGGTGTACGACGTCCCGCCGAATTTGCGCTGAACACATCGTCAGTGTGGCGCGAGCGCCTCGACCACCCGCATATCCGGCAGGCGATCGCCCGCCGCCGTGAGTGGAATCACGTAAACGTGATCGGCGCCGGCCGCGTAATGCTGTGCGATCCGCTCATGCAGATGACGCTCGTCGCCCCACGCGACAATGCTGTCGATCAGATGATCGCTGCCGCCGCCGCGCAGATCGTCGTCGCTGAAACCCATCGCCTTGAAATTCCGCTGATAGGGCGGCGCGTTGAGGTAAAAGCGCATGAAGGCGCGCACGCCCGCGCGGGCCTTCCCCGCGTCGCGCTCGAGCATCACCATCTGTTGCGCGAGCAACAGATGGTTGGGGCCGAGTTCCGCGCGCAACCGCACTATATGCGCCGGCGGCATCAGCGCCGTGATAATACCGTCGCTCGCTTCCGCCCCCAGGCGCAGCATTTTCGGCAGCAGCCCTGCGATCACGACCGGCGGCTCGCGAAGCGGCAGTGGCGCCTTGAATGGCCCCGTCTTAATCCCCGCCAGGTAGTCGCGCATGAAGGTCACCGGCTTCGCGTACTTGAGGCCGTTGCGAATCATGAACGGGCCCGCGCTGACGCCGAGTCCCAGAATGAAGCGATCGTCGAAGAGTTCGGCGAGCGTGCGCGCCGCCGCCCCCGTCGCCATCGCTTCGCGCTTCCACACGTTGGCGATCGCGGTGCCGACGACGATTCCCTCGGTCGCGTTCAACAGGTGGGTCGCCATCACGAACGGATCGCGGCCGAAGGTCTCCGGCACCCACAATACCGAGTAGCCAAGTTTCTCGACGGCCCGTGCAAAGGCGACGCCTTCGATGCCGGACATCGTGTCGAAATAGCCGAGAATGCCAAGTTTCCTCAAATTCATGTTCGCCCCGCTATCGCCCACGAAAAATCCATTCTGAACGATACCTTGCCAGTCGTCTCCCCGATTCTCCAAGCCCTGGCTGGTACACCCGGGCGGGTCCCTTCCGCTCCGCCCACCGCGCGATAAGTGTGCAAGCGCGCCCTGGAGCGCCCAGGGCGCGCGAGCGGGATGGATGGATGGTCAGTATCTTTTCCTGGACATCGATTCCGCGTACGGCGTCAAGCAGGCGTCGGCCGCTGGTGGCGACGCTATCGCGATCGGCGTCCAAACTCTGGTTAGCGGCAGCCGACGCGCGGAGGAGCCTCGACGAAAGCGCAGGAAACTCAGAGTCCACTGGCGGTCGGCTGGAGGTTCTTCATCTGCCTGCTGCTAGGGTCACGACCCCGAAGCCTAACGCCGAAATTGGGTAGATCTGCGGGTATCTCACCAAGGTCGATGAGAATATAGCCCGTCTTTGCAACTCTTTTTGCCAGAGTGCGGTGGCCTTCTGCGTCCCTTATCGCCTGCCCAGCGTGATCCTCCCGATCCGGCCTAAGCCTCCACCCGATAAGCCTTACATCGTCACCGGTTATTCAAACCTGTGACGGCAAAAAACTCTAATAAGTACGCGGTGTTTTAGGCGCCAGTGCCCACCGAGTGCCCACCTTTTCTCGGAAAACTGCTCACGACCCGGCGTGTCGCAGCGTTCGCGCCGATTGTACACAACTTCCGGCTTTCCTGCCGGACATGTGTCGACGCGCCGAACCAGCATCCACTGCGCGGGGTTGGCCAATTACGCCAATAGAACCGTTAGTGGCGGTTCGCGTCGTAACCCCGTAGCACTGGGCCGTCTCCTACCCAACATTTTCTCAGCCCGCGCGCGCCCCGCCAAATGACTTTGCGTGACAGGAGCTGCTTTCCGCACCTTCGGGCGACCTGCGCCCCCGCGCGAGCGTAAGTTTCGATGGCGTGCTGATCCACGACCTCGCGCAAAAGTAGGTCATATCGGCCGGCGTCGTCACAGCTTCCTCGGGGAGGTTCAACTCGACGACATCGTCTTTTGCGTCTGATCAGATAATTCCGGCTTCCCGGCCGTCTGCGCGCCCAGCCTCTCGTACGCCCGTTCCAAAAGATCGAGATAGAGCATTCGCTCCTCAATTGTCAGCGTCCGAACGAGCTTCTCCATCTGTGAGCGTTCCTGGGCCGCTTTCTCCTTCCAATCGTCTGCCTCCAAGGTAAGGGCGATCTGCTCAGGGGACTCAAGCCCCAACAGCTTCGCTCGTCGCGCCTGCGTATCCAAAATTCGGCCGCCGGCTCGCAGCACCAGATCGTGATCCTCTTTGGCCGCAGGCGACGAGATGATGCGCCAGAACTCCGCTTCCAGCCGATCGAGTACCTCCAACTCTTCCTTGCGAACCATGCGCGCCAGTTTGTTCGGAAGCCGGTTTAGGGCCCGCGTATAGGCCTTGTGCACTGCCTGTTTGGTAATTCCGATCACCTTACCGATCTGTTCGAAGGTGACCCTACGCAGCCGCAGTTCGAGGATCTGCGCTTCGCGCGCGGCCGTGGCCTGTCGCTTAACAGGGTCGCGACCGCGGGCCCGTCCGTTCTCCGTCGAAAACTCATCCCCATCCATGCGTCAACCACCCCCTACAAGGAACGGTAGCCTTAGCTAATCAAGCGTGGCGTTAGACCCAAATTTGCCAATCGTTCGATTGCCACCGCGACATAAAGCGGATCTTTCTCCACCGCATATACGATGCGGTTCAGTTGGTGTCCGGCCACGAGCGTGGTGCCCGATCCAGTGAACGGATCGTAAACTATATCGGCGTGTCGGGTTGAGTTCGCGATCATTCTCCCAACGAGTTCCACAGGTTTTTGGGTCGGATGGTCCGCGTTCACATGCGGCTTGTCGACCTCGAACACATCATCTTGCGTCCGATCGTTGACGAAATAGTGAGGGCCATCGGGAAGCCAACCGTACAAGATCGGCTCGAATCGGTGATGATAGTCCGACATTCCGATGACGAACTGGTGCTTAATCCAGACCAAACCGTGCTTGAAGACGAAGCCTGACTCCTCGAACGACTCTATGAACTGCTTATAGAGCGGCCCACCTGGAACCGTGATGTAGGCCGCGGCGCCTGGTTCGCAATGGTTTCGCGCAACGATCATCGCGTCGCGGAATAATTTGCCGGTCTCTTCTGCAGTCATGTGATCGCCGGCGATCTCTTTTTGAATGCGGTTACCGCGGTCGCTTTTGTTCAGGAACTGATTCTTATTGGCGTAGGCAACCCCGTACGGCGGGTCGGTCCAGATAAGGCGGATCTTCTTGCCATCGAAAAATACGTACGGAACCTTGCGACAGTCACCGCAGTAAATCCGGTGCGGACCCACCTCCCAGATCTGATCAAGGGCCGTTCCCCATTTGATTCGCAGTTCTTCGGCTTTTTCCAGCGTCGCATTTTCGTCGTCCTGGATGACGGAACCGCTGCCGCCGATTCGGCGCAAGAAGTCGTCTAGATCTTCACGGTCGAACCCAACTCCATCGAGGCCTCCATCCTGCGAGGCCAGATCCGAGAGCAATTTTGTCAGCTCGGCTTTCTCCCAGCCGCCAGCGATCGTGGTCTGGTTCGAGGCGATGAGATAGGCTTCCGCGTCCGTGTCGGAGTCGAACTCGATGCCGCGGAGGACCGGAACGTACCAGTCGCCATCTCGTTCGACGATCCTCTCTGGCGGTTTCTCTCCGTTGGCTTTCTGTTGTTGCAGCGTATCGAGGCGACCATGTCCGGCGACGATGCGGCCGGTCTTTTCATCGATCGCGATCGGCTCGACATAGCCAAACCGCGAAAAGCTCTGATGGATCAGCTCGATGTCGTGATTCTTGGGATTTCGAGGTGCGCGGAGTAACGAACCCAGCTTCGTGTATACGACTCGCACCGGTCCAGTAACGCGATCATCTTCGAACTGCATCATCTCCTCCTCCACTCCTTTCTCGCGACACGGCTGGGTTATATCGAAGCTCGCGGGCCCCCTATCCAAGGAAGCGAACCCTCGTTTCCCGCGGGCCTATGCGCGCCGTGGTTTTGGACCAATTACGACTTCCCGCTAAGGTTCTCCTTGCTACAGCGATGCGACCCAAAACAAAAAAAGCCCGGGGTTCCTCAAGGGACCCGGGCTCGATGGTAAACGAAATTCGAATATACTGCGTCGTCAGTATGAAGGCAATTTTTGCTAAACTCCGTAGTCGTTAACACCGAATCTCGCGGAAGGGGTCCTGGGCCCGAATTTTCGTCGGGGCGTCTCACGCGCTATTATCAGCGCAGCACTGCCCAATATCTCGCGCGGCAGCGCGAAATGAAAAATGGCCCCAGCGTCGAGCCGCTTCCAGTTCATCCCCGATCTCAGCATCTGCCGCGTCCTCAACGGCATGTGGCAGGTCTCCGGCGCGCATGGTCACATCGAGCCCGCGCGCGCTATCGCCGAGATGTTCGCCTATCACGACGCAGGGTTCACGACCTGGGACCTCGCGGACCACTACGGCCCGGCGGAGGATTTCATCGGAGAGTTCCGGCGCGAGTTGGCCGCGCGCGATGGTGCGGAGCGGATCTCAGAGATGCAGGCCTTCACCAAGTGGGTGCCGCGGCCGGGCCGGATCACGCGGCGCATGGTCGACGATGCGATCGGACGCTCGCTCTCGCGAATGGACGTGAAGTGTCTCGACCTGCTGCAATTTCACTGGTGGGACTACGACGACGCCAGCTATCTTGACGCGCTCAAATATCTCGCCGACTTGCAGTGCGAGGGCAAGATTCGTCATCTCGCGCTCACTAACTTCGACACCGAGCGCCTGCGCGTCATCACTGATCACGGAATCCGCATCGTGTCCAACCAAGTGCAGTACTCGCTCATCGATCGCCGGCCAGAGGCTGCGATGACGGCGTATTGCCGCGATCATGGAATCACGTTGCTGACCTATGGCACCGTGCTCGGCGGTTTGCTGTCGGAGAAATATCTCGGCTGCCCCCAGCCGCACCGGAGCGAACTCAACACCGCCTCGCTGCAGAAATACGGCAACATGATCGATGCGTGGGGCGGATGGGCTCTGTTCCAGGAACTGCTCGGCGTTCTGAAACCGATAGCGGACAAGCATCGAGCGAGTATCGCCAATCTCGGCGTTCGCTATATCCTGGACCGACCCGCAGTGGCAGGCGTAATTGTGGGCGCTCGGCTCGGCGTCGCGGAGCATATAGCCGACAATGCGCACGTTTTTGGCTTCGCGCTTGATGCCGAGGATCGCGTAAGCATCGATGCGGTGCTCGCGAAATCGCACGACCTGATGAAGCTGATCGGCGATTGCGGCGACGAATATCGCTAGTCGTCCGCGCCACGTCTCTCCTCGGGGTGCTTTCGCCCGATAAGGCAACGCAGATCCGCCAAGTCGGCGCACAGCCGCCCGCCACAGTAAAAATGCCGGCTCAGCTTTTGGGGCCATTCGGGTTTTGAACCGAGTTCGGCAATTAAAGTGGGCACTCGGTGGACACTGCAGCCCAGGTCACCGCGACTTCAAAGGCTATTCTGGGATCACAGGTTCGAATGACCTGTGGCTCGGGGAGCAGGACTCAATAATTCTCACGACTCCCGACTACTAATCTTCTCGAGACGCGTATCGCGCTTACGGTTCTCGCTACGTCTGTCAACCCTCCCTGAGTCAACCAAGTTCTCTAGGATACTGAGCCGTGCCGCGGGCTGCCCCACGCGCCTCGTAGATAGAGCCACTGGAGCAACATTCCGCTACCATGCACAAGAAAGTGAGTACGAGCCGCGCCCTTTAGCCGCTCAGAGCACGAAACAGACGCCCTTGCTAAATTAACAGCAGAACTAAATCGTTGATAATTCAGCTATTAGTGAGATTCCAGAGTGTCTTAATTTCCCGGCGCGAGTGTCTTAATTAGGCCAGTACCAAGAGGTGGCAGCGAATGGCAGATGCGAAAATCGGACTTTCTTGGGGCCTTACGAAAGAGGAGTCTGAGCGCCTGAACGACAGCAAGCAGGCCGAGCCACTGTCGACGACACAAGCGCGAGGCCCTCTCGAGTATTTTTTTACTTGCATTGTTCTCGATCACCTTGGTGATGACATTCTCCAGGCCCTACAGAGTCCCCCGGACGAGCGCTTGTCGTACAAGGGATATAAGCAGCCGTCGGCCCGATCGATTCGGCGTCTTCTGGAGGAGAAGAGTGCGCTGGAGCGCTTAAAGGTTGATAAGCAACACCTCGAGATCCTTGTTGCCGCGAACCCCGGCGATCCGGCGTTGCGGGCATTACTTCGCGATCGGCAAGTACAACTGCAAAAGGTAGAAGACGCTTTTCAAGTTGAGCGCGGCCGTTACAAACCGCGAAGTGCAATCAGGAAAAAGGTCCGTCAACGCGATGATGAATTGCTGAGCGAGTTTGAGCATTTCGATAGTCCAAAGAACCCTATGCGGAGCTTCAACTCAAATGTGCGGATTTTCCACGGGCATCTTAAGCTGACCGGGCATCAAGGCGGCAGCCTTACGGTTGTAGCTCTCAGAAAGCGCCTCCAGCGTGCGCTGCAACGCAAATCTCTCAGGCTTTTACACAAATCCTGATTCACTCTGAAAAACTTGGGACAGTCTGGCAACTTGTCCCGGCTTTGCCGATTCTGGCTAAGAACAAATATTTCGTCTAACGAGCGCGTCGAATACTCCTTGAGTAGTTAGTCTATTTGCTAGCTACGCAAGAGGGTATCGATGTGACTCAGGACAAGCTTGTTGATCAGCGCAAGGCGGCCGAGATGCTCGGTTGCAGCGAGCGCGCGCTTGAGGCAATGCGGCTGCGTGAGACCGGACCGGCCTTCGTCCGCGTCTCCCCAAGATGCATCCGCTATAAAATTGAGGATCTCCAACAGTTCATCGAATCTCGACGAATAGCGCCCGCTTACACGGAAAAGCGACGCTGAGGTTAAAGATGTCATTCGACTTCGCCGCACTGAACGTCGCACCGCAAGTCGCGTGGAGGCCTTGATGGTACCGAAAAATAGCTCGGAAGGGGCTAGCCTCGCGGATAATCACTCGGAGCTCATCGCCGCGAGCGCGATCGACCCCGAGATCACGAGCGAGCGCGGTTACTTCACCGCAACGCGGAAGAACCAACTCGCGGCGCTCAACTTTCCCCCATCGCAGCAGTTAGTCCCGTCCCTCGTTAATCCTGTCTGGGGTGTCAGCGGTGAAATAGCAGGTTACCAACTGCGTCCCGACAACCCGCGGATCGATCGAAGGAGCGGAAAACCTCACAAGTACGAGACCCTTGCCGGTATGCGAATGGCGCTCGACGTGCCTCCCCGCTGCCGTCCGCTGCTCAGCAATCCGAAGGTACCGCTGTTTATCACCGAGGGGGCGCGCAAAGCCGATGCGGCCGCGAGCCAAGGCTTATGCTGCATCGCGCTGCTGGGAGTTTGGTCGTGGCGCGGAGGCAACGAGCACGGCGGTCTGACCGTACTCCCGGACTGGGAATGGGTTGCGCCTAACGGTCGCGACGTTTACATCGCGTTCGATTCCGACGTGACGCTGAAACGCGAGGTCAACGGTGCGCTCGTTCGGCTTAAGGCATTTCTCGAATTACGCCGGGCGAAGGTCAAGATCATCTATCTGCCGTCGGGTGAGCACGGACAGAAGGTCGGACTCGACGACTTCATCGCCTCTAAGCTTCACAGTGGACTGAACGCAGACCAAATCCGGGCAGCGCTGTTCGCGCTGGCGACCGATCAACTACGCAAGCCGGAACAGCGCGAGCAAGCCGCTGACGATCCTGCCACGGGCAAGCGGCCGATGATCGTCGCGGCTCCTGGGCAGTTGCCTTGGCTCGTTGATCGGGCTGAAGACGTGCTCGTCCAAGATTATAGGCAATGGCATCTATTCCAGCGCGGGGGCTTGCTGGTGCGCGTCTCAGTCAATGCTGCAGCGAAACGTGAGAAATTCACGCAGATCCTGCGACCGAGCGGGGCCGTGGTCTTGAAACCGGCAAGCGTCCCGATGCTCCAGGACATCTTAACGAGAGCGATCGACTGGCGGCGACCCGACCGAGACGCGCCTTCGATTGAAGACCTTCCGCGAATCGATTGCCCCATAAAAATCGGCAATGTCTACCTGTCGCGTTCGGGAATCTGGCGCCTTCCTACTCTGACGGGCGTTATCGAAAGCCCGACACTGCGTCTGGATGGGAGTGTGCTGACCGAGCCCGGATACGATTCGGCGACAGGGCTTCTCCTCTATTCGACTGAGCAATGGCTAGACGTATCCGATCGCCCCTCACGCGCCGAGGTGGAGTCCGCAGTCAGGACGCTGATCGAGCCATTCCACAAGTTCCCCTTTGTCACCGAGGCGGACCTGGCGGTGGTGCTCTCGGCGATTCTGACAGCGTTGGAGCGTCGACTTCTGTTTTCGGCGCCGTTGCACGGCTTCGACGCGCCGACCCAGAGCTCCGGCAAATCGCTCCTGGCCGACTGCGTAGCGCTCATCGCCAGCGGGCGGAGCGTGGCCTCGATGCCCATAAGCGGCGGAGAAGAGGAACTGCGAAAGAAACTTACCAGCGTGCTGCTCGCTGGTGATCTAGCAATCCTGCTCGACAACATCACGAAGCCGCTGAGCAGTGACTCCCTGGCCATGATCCTGACGCAGCCAATCTTCGGGGATCGCCTGCTCGGGAAAAACGAGCGGCCCGAACTTCTCACTAACATGCTGTTCTTGGCAACCGGGAATAATCTGGTTTTCTGGGGCGATCTGCCGACGCGGGTCATCGTCGGCCGTATAAATCCCAAAGTCGAGCGACCGGAAGAGCGCGAATTCGCCATCACCGATCTGCGCGGTCACGTTCGTGAGCACCGACTAGAACTCGTGCACGCTGGGCTCACCCTATTGCGTGCGTACCACGTGGCCGGCCGCCCAACGCAATCGCTCAGGCCCTTCGGGCGATTTGAGCAGTGGTCGAACGAGATTCGGTCAGCGATTGTATGGGCGGGCTTGGCCGACCCGTGCCAAACGCGAGAGCGGATAGTTGCTCAAGATCCGGAGCGAGACGCAACGGCGGCAGTTCTGAAAGCTTGGCGCGCCATCTTCGGGGATACCGCAGTGCCGCTTCAAAAGGTGGTCGCAGCGGCCGAGATCGACGATGAGAAGGCGACCGCGATCGGAGATGATGTGAAGAAAACGCTCAAGACCGCCGTTCTGGAAGTCGCAGCAGATTTCGACCAGCCCGGCAAGATCAACGTCAAGCGGCTCGCCGCCTGGTGCCGCGGGCATCTCGACCGAGTGGTATCTGGGCTGATCCTGCTGAAAGACCGTGCCAGCGCCCACGGTGGAGCAAAGCTGTGGCAAGTTGTCACGGTCGATTCGGTTGGTTCGGTGGGTTCCTACCAAGCTCTTGAAACACTCGACCGCTTTCAAGATGTTACCCGCCCTGCCGAGGGCGCCGAATCTAGAGGACCCGATCCAGACCCACCAAACCCACCAAACCCGCGCTGCGGACCTGTGGACCAGATTGCGATGAATGAAAACGTCGTATTGGACGAGGAAGAGGAGTCTTTGGCATGACCGCCGTCGACTTGCTCGCCGAATTTCATCGCCTCGGGATCTCGCTCGGCGTGAGAGACGGCATGATCGTAGCCCGCCCAAAGGGCGCCACGCCACCGGAACTCCGCGAAGCGGTTAGAGCGATGAAAGCGGAGCTGCTTCGGACCTTGCCAAAAGCACAAGGCCACGAGGAGCCAGTCGATGCTTCAGGAACGGCACTCGCGTTGCTCATTCGGCTGAAGGGCTACACGCTCCCGTCGGGCCGGATACCTGTCATTCGCAACCTGGCCGAACGAGTGCGTGGTTTAGCCGATGCGGCGGACATCCTCCGCACCTTGCGGGTCTTCGAACGCGAACTCATAGCCCTTGGCGGCGAGTATGACTGGGAACTGGCGCAGGCAATAGCGAAGGTAGAGGGCGTGTTCCCTGGCGCGCGGCTGGTGAGGTTCTCACAATGACAATGATGCTTCGCCATCGCGTCGAAGAAATGCGGATGGCAAGGTCGCAGACCTTGTGCCGCACGAGGCGAGCTGGTGGACGCATCGGCCCGAGCAAGTCCGCGCGATGCACGCGCTGCCCAAGGAGATCGGCATCGCCGGCGCGATCCCAAACCAATATTTCACTCGGACTTCCGCAGAGCCGGATCGCGAACTTTAGTCAAGAGCGCGCACGACTTGGTCGCTGCTCAAGCCGGCTCCGCGGCTGAGAATGAATGAGATGGAAGCGCGTGTTGATGCGGCGATCGTGGAATGGGCGAGGCGCGTCCCGGTCGATCAGATTCCCCGTGTCCTGGCGTTTCTCTGTGCGCGACTTTTAGCTGAGGGCCACACCGATCGCAGTGGCGAACGCAACGGCGCCGGTGCAACGGAGGCGGAGAAGTTTCTGACGGCGGGCGGCCTCGCCGAGCGTTTGAACTTGCCGGAAAGCTGGGTCCGAAGCGAAGAGCGCGCCGGGCGGATTCCCGGTATCCGACCGGGAAAATACGTGCGCTTCAAGCTGAGCGATGTCGAGCGGGCCCTCGCCGAGCGGCAGCGCCAACGGGTGTAACCATGGGGCATGTTTGTCTACCGAACGGAGTGGCTGTGAGCCCGGACACCACGGTAATAGTGTCCGACGCGAGGTGAACGAAGTTGGCGGCGATTAAAAAATTTCACGTGTCCAGCTGTACCGGGAGCAACTGTGAGTGCCTGTGGGCGTTGGACTATCGGCCTTTGGGAATGACCGGCGCCCGGCGCCGGGTGCGGTTCAGAACCCGCAAGCAGGCCGAACGGTTCCTGACCGAAACCGCGCACAAAGCGGCCCAGGGCGAATATGTAGAGCCGGCCAAGATACCGACCTTTGCGGAGGTCGCCGAGGACTGGTTTCAGAGCAAGACCGATCGTCGCCCCTCCCACGTATCCGACCTGCGAGCCCGTCTCGACAAGCACATCTTGCCGATATTTGGGAAACACAAGCTCGATCGGATCTCGGTCGCATCGGTCGAGAGGTTCCGTAATAACCTACGGGATCGGAAGTACGCGTATCGCACCATCAATACGATCCTGAGGATCACGAGCGCCGTCTTTCGGCTCGGGATCAAGCGCGGCCAGTGCACGAAGAATCCGCTCGATAGCGTCGAACGTGCGGTGCAGAAAGCCAAGGAATTGAAAACCGGAGAGGGTGCCGACGATGCCGGTCACGACGCGGCCGACACCGACAGCGTCCTGAGCCCACCGGAGATCCAATCGCTGTTAGCCTCGGCCCGCCCGGGCTTCGAGCGGATGCTGTTCGAGACCGCCTATCTGACCGGAGCGCGCGAGGGCGAGCTTCTGGGCCTGCGTTGGACCGATCTTGAGCTACCACAGGAAGGGTCGGGCAAGATGGTGATTCGCCGCAGCCTCTCATGGGCTCGGCTCAAAGGCGAACAAACTCGTCCGCGCTACTTCCCGCCGAAGACCAAGGCGGGCCGCCGTACCATATCGATTCCGGCATTACTGGTCGCGGATCTGAAACGCTGGAAGCTGCAGTGCCCGCAATCCGAAGAGGACCTCGTCTTCCCGACGCTCGAAGGTAAACCCGTCTGCCGGGATTGGCTGCTGCGCGTAGCGTTCTATCCGGCCCTTTCAAGGGCTCGATTACGACGCGTGACCTTCCATACCCTTCGCCATAGCTGTGCCTCGGCTATGATCGCGGGGGGCGCACCCATCACCGAAGTCCAGCACCGCCTCGGCCATGCCAATCCGGCGATCACGCTCCAGGTATACTCGCATTTTTTCAAGCACACCGAAGGCACCACGGCGGATGAAATGGCCAATTTGATCCTGAATGGTAGCGGCCATTTTGGTAAACTCGAAAAAAGTGGGCACTCAGTGGGCACTCAAGCCGATCTTCCGGTTGTGCAAAGCGCCGTAAGTCCCTAATAAATAAGGCTTGGAGGAGGACGGGACCCGGTGGTCCCACCGGTCTCAACGCGGGGGCTGGGTCCATATATGGAAATCCCGGATGACACCCTTCACTTCCTTCTGGACCGCCCGCGGAGGAGCTGACGGGAGTGGCGCTTGCAAAAAGTTCGCGTGGAAGGTTCCTCAAGGCGCCCGATTGCCTGCGCAGGCCAAGAACCTTGGCGTCTCAGTGGATGACCTCCTCACGACCGACACACAGGAGATCGCCTGTGAAGCATACCGTCTTTAACTGAGCAGAGGAGGTTGCTCAGGGAATGCTCAACCCTCGCAGGTTCAGCTTCGGCGGAACATCCGCCATCGTCACGAGCATGGGACTGATTATTGGTTTGGGAGCCGCCGCAGCGGGGAAAGCCGCAATCGTGAGTGGGCTATTGATCTTCGGTTTCGCTGACAACATAACCGATTCGCTGAGTATCCACATGTACCAGGAAGCGGAGAAGCTCGAGGAGAAAACAGCTTTCAGGACGACCGTGACGAACTTCGTCGCTCGTGTCCTCGCAGCTCTGAGCTTTGTGGCCATTGTGCTCGAGCTTCCCGCAGCGTACACGATGATCGTCGCACTCTTCTGGGGCTGTCTGCTCCTGACCGCTATCACCTATGCACTGGCTCGGGAACGAGGCATAGCCCCTCTACCGGAAATAGCCAAGCACCTCGGGGTGGCATTTTTGGTCATCGTCGCAAGCCGGGTTATCGGCGCGTGGATTAGTCGTCACGTCCACTGACACGGCGCGGCGTGACCAGGTTCCACCGGAAGCCCGCACCACAACTGCGATCGACGACAGCCAACCGCGAGCGCCCAAGTGGAGGCTGCGGAGCTCAGCGAAACCAAAGTATCGGCCGGGCCTCCCGGGGGGATGCACACGTCGGCATGATGGGGAGCATCAACGGGGGAAAGTCAAAAAAAGTGGGCACTCAGTGGGCACTCGAGCCGATCTTCCGCTTGTGCAAAACGCCGTAAGTCCCTAATAAATAAGGCTTGGAGGAGGAAAGGACCCGGTGGTCCTACCGGTCTTCAAAACCGGCCTGGCGGCTAATACTGTCGCCGGAGGGTTCGACTCCCTCCCCCCTCCGCCACCCTCTATTCGGGTCGATGGGCGAGTATCAGAGTCGGCCAGTCAATAACAGCACGACCAGGATGATCAGGATTATCCCACCGATCCCCAATCCTCCAGCCGGACCATAGGCGTAATAGCCGCCACCACCGCCAAACAACAAAAGCAAAATCAGGATAATCAGGATTGGTGACATAGAATTCTTCCTTAAGCGATATCAGATAATTGATGATATCGTTTGGCGAGGAAATTCTGCAATTCATTCGCGGATAATGGTGTTCTCCGGGGAACGCGAATGTGTAATTGCGGGTGACATGCGGCTGTCCTCGCGCGACTTCGATCGCGTGTATCTGCTCCGCCGGCGTCATCTCAATCGTGTGGTCCATCGGCGCGCCTCAATCCCGCCTAGGCCGGCTTTTTGGCGGCAAGCTCTTCCTGTCGCGCCAGAACGCGGCTGCGCAATGGCTCCGACGTCAAATCCCACAGGGGCCGCGCCAACTGGAACACCTCGACCAGTATCCGATGGACCGCAGGGTCTTCTGCGACTAACGAATCTAGCGCCGCGAAGTAACGCGCCCCATCCTCCATGTTCGGCGGACGCTCGCCGGTGGTCTGCGGGTAGGCGAAATCCGAGCTCGCGGCGAGAATCCACGGCGAGGCGATAACTTCCGCCGCCTTCGGAAAGTAAGCGGCGCCTAGTCCCGCGAGTCCCTCAGCATGCGCTCCCGCGGCGCGCTCGTTCAGGAGCTGCTGCAGCGCTCTCACCTGCAGAGCCGCCGAACTCATCCCCTGCCCGTAAACCGGATTGAAGCTGCTGATGGCGTCGCCCAGAACCACGAACCGTTCCGGAAAGGCCGCCAGGCGCTCGTAATGACGCTGCACGCTGGTGGGAAATCGATGGTGGTAAATGTCCGAAACGCGCTCGGCATTCTTGATAAGTTCGTAAAAGCGGCGCGTCGGCAGGGTCTTCGCAAAGGCAAAAAAGCCTTCTTCGTCGCTCGGCGGATACACTCCGAAGCGCCCGGCGAGACTGACCATCCAAGTGTCGTCCTCGATTTGCCCGATGCCTGCGCCGCTGGTGAATTTGGGTGGCGGACCGCCGAACAACATCACTTTTTCGGGCCCGTCATAGTCGGCGGGCGTGCGAAATTTGGCGCTGGTGTAGGCAAAGTCGCAGCCAATCGAGGTCTCTTCCGGACTCGGAAAGCCCAGCTCGCCGAGCCAGCGCGGAGTCCGCGACCCGCGACCGCCAGCGTCAACCACCAGGTCGGCCGCGACCGTCTCTTCGCCGCCCTCGCGTTTCAGCCGCACACCGCGCACCTGTCCGCTTTCGAAGACCAGGCCTTGAACCGTCGTGTCGCCGATGAGCGTCAGGTTGGCCAGCTCCAACGTACACTGGCGAACGCAAAACTCGAGCAGCCCGCGGCTCTGGCTATACCCGTCGATACCAAGATCGCGCGCCTCTTTGACCGATCCGGTTGGGGTGTACGACCTGCCGCCGGGAAAGTAAAACGCAGCTTCCTTGCCGAACCGAAAGCGCACCGCG
Source organism: Binataceae bacterium (SeqCode) (assembly GCA_050011435.1). Classification (GTDB taxonomy): domain Bacteria; phylum Desulfobacterota; class Binatia; order Binatales; family Binataceae; genus JADMIL01. The sequence continues at coordinate 139,222 of JBEKJC010000014.1, read as the reverse complement.
CCGAGCTTTTGCAGCCGATCGGTAAAACCCGGATAGAGCGACGAAAGCACCTGCTCCCCGCCCAGCATCAGCGCGTGCAGATGATGTCCCTGTGGCACGGATTTGTGAACCGCAGGACGAGCTTCGACCGGATCGCGGTCGAATACGGTCACCTGCTCGAAGAAATCCGTGAGCACCCGAGCAGCCATCAGTCCCGCGATGCTGCCGCCGATGACGATGGCGTGCTGACCCAGATGATCGGGCATGAAGCGTCTCCTTACTCGACGAACGTTACCAGTTCGGATGAGCCGATCGAGTCCGTATCAGATCAAGGCACAGACACTATACGGATTGCCTTGATTTGTCCCAACAACAAATGTGACGAAGTTCGCGGATTTTGACGACCTTCACGGGCCACGGCTCGCGCTGCCGTTCGGGTTCGTCATTAAGACGATGTCAATTGGCCTCAATCACAAAAATAGGGGCCCGGAAACGTCATCGACGCACTTCCCGGACCCCGGCGGATTTCAGCATTTCCGGTCTTTTCAGGAAGCCTTAGCCTTATAGCTATGAGATTGCGCCGTCGTGACCTCGCCGACGTTCTTCTGTTCCAGTCCCAGCGCCTTGACCGAGATCTCGAAGCGATCCTGCATCTTGGCGTCGTCCGCGACGAACTCGCGCATCAGGCAGCAATACTCGAGCGAGACCCCGTTGGGATCCTTGAAGTAAATCGATTTCGCCCAGTTATGATCGACGATGTCGGTGACCTGCACGCCCTTGGCGGCGAGTTCCTGGCGCTTGGCCTCCAGTCCGGCCTCAGAACCGGCCTCGAAGGCGAAATGATAAAACGCCGCCGGAACCCCGAGACCGCGGTTGATACCGGCGTCGTACTCGACCGGGACTCCCGGGACTCCGCGCGGTTCCATGAAGGCCAGTAACTGATCGCGCCCGGTATCGAAGAACACATGCCGGATCGCGCCGCCTTCCTTAATCTTGATGGTGTCGGCAACCACCGCCTTGAAACCCAGGATCCTCTCGTAAAAGTCGCGGGTCTTGTCCAGGTCGAGAGTCGACAGTCCAACGTGAGAGAAGCCTTTACCTGCCATAAGTAAATCCTCCTGATATGTCGCCCAAGCGGAGCGCACGAATGATGAGCTAGATGCGTACCACTTTCTGCGCCCGCCGAACAGCTTCCTAGTAGGGCGCCTGCCACGGCAGCGGCATCGCCTGGTCGTCGGCGTGGCGGACTTTCACCGGTGCCATGCTCAGCGCCGCGATCAGGACCATGCGGGTGGTGCCGCTATTGACGATCTGATGCACCGCGTCGGCCGGGACAATCAGCGTCGAATTGGCGCCGAAGCTGCTCACCTCGCCGTTGATCGTCAGCGTTCCGTTGCCTTCGAGGATGACGATCGCCTCTTCGCAGGCGTGGCGATGTACCGGCGTCCCGGCCCCGGCTTCGATCGTCTGCGCCCAGACCTCGAGGTTTTTCATGCCATGCTCGGGACCGGCCAGGGTCCGATGGTTCAGCCCCGGCAGTTCGAAAGGTTTCACAGCTTGGTTGTCGATTATCGGCATCGTACGAGTCTCCCGCTATTCGCTGTTGCGCTCAATCGCTCAAATCCGGCCGCGCCCATCACAGTACCTGCGCGAACAGGATAATCGCTCGAAATTATTCCCGCTCGCGATGCTCCATCAGGAAGCCCAGCACCGCACGATTGAAGGCCTCGGGCTGCTCGATATTACTCAGATGGCCGGCGCCTTCAATCACCGTCATCCGGGCGCCGGGGATGCGCCGCGCCAGCTCGCGCGAGGTTGCCGGCGGCGTCAACGTGTCCTCGCCGCCAACCACTACCAGCACCGGCACCGCGATCGATTCAATTTGCAGCGAACGCGAGTAGTTGACCGAGCCCGTAATGGTCTTGATGTACGAACCCTTGTGCAAGGCCGTCATGCTCGCGACCAGTCGCTCGAAGCATCCGGCCCGGGGCGACTTGCCGAGCAGCGTCCTCGCCACCACTGGCGCGATGTCGCGAGGCTCCTTGCCCGCCAGCAACGGTTCCTGGCGCAGCCGGATAAACTCGCGGCGTTGCGCTTCCGTCAGATGGCCGAAGCCCGGCATCGTATCGCACAGCGTTAACGTCGCCGCGCGATCGGGGTAGCGCGCGGCGAAATCCATCGCGATCACGCCACCCATCGAAAGACCGACGAGATGCGCGCGAGTCGCTCCGAAATGGCCGATGACGCGCGCCAGGTCGATCGCGAAATCGCCGAAGTCGAGCGCGCCATCGTAATCGTCGCTGTCGCCGTATCCGCGCGCATCCCAAGCGACGGCGTGAAAATGTCGGCCGAACTCGGGCAGCTGGTCGTGCCAGTTGGTGCGGTTACCGCCGATTCCATGCAGGAAAACTACCAGCGGGCCCGCGCCGATATGGTCCACCGCGATTCGTGGCGGACCCGCAATAACATCAGTCGTCCATGTCGGCATCCAGCGGCTCCTCACCCTTCGATTCGTCCGCGCTTTCAGTAAGTCAGGATCGCCGGAATAGTCAAGATTGCGGTCATCCTCAAGTTGGACCATTGAGCGTTTCACCCCTGGCCGGGTTGACGCGGATGGCGCGATACTGGTAGCGAAAATAATCATGAATGATCGCACTGAAATAGCCGTGTTCGGTGGTGGATGCTTCTGGTGCACCGAGGCGGTCTTTGAACAACTCGACGGGGTTATCTCAGTGTTACCGGGCTATGCTGGCGGTACCCTCAAAAATCCGACCTATCGGCAGGTCTGCACCGGCAAGACCGGTCACGCGGAGGTGGTCCGGGTTGAATACGATCCGACGCGCGTTCCATATCGCAATCTGCTGACGGTGTTTTTCGCCACGCACGATCCCACCAGCCTCAATCGCCAAGGCGCCGATGTGGGGACCGAGTATCGTTCGGCAGTTTTCTACGCGACGGAAGATCAGAAGCAGCAGGCATACGCTTACATCGAGGAGCTCAACGGTTCCGATCCGCGCGGCAACCCCATCGTTACCGAAGTCAGTCCGCTCGAGGTTTTCTACCCGGCGGAAGACTACCATCGGGAATATTTCAGCAATAATTCCGAGCTGCCCTATTGCCAGTTCGTCATCGTGCCCAAGCTCGCGAAGCTCCACAAGAATTTCCGCGATTTGCTGAAATCCGCCCGCCCGGATGCATCGAGCAAGACGCCGACGATCGACTGAAATATCAGCGATTGTCCTCGCGCGATACCCGCGCTCCAACTGACGGCGCTCGCTATCTCAGGCGCATCCGCTTGGCACATATGCCAATCTCACTTGGCACCCATGACCTGCAAATCTTCCTGCGATCCTGAAAACGCCTGATTTTCCAGCCCTCTCGCCGTTGGCAGCGAGTTTGCTCGACGATCTGCGAGGGCGAGGTCTGCTATGGAATTACTCATGCTCATTGGATTTGCAGGCGCGGTTATTGTGCTGGGCTTTTTGAGTTGCCTGGCGGGCGGAACCTCGGACGGTAACCACTTGCGCCGGGGACGCCACGAATTCGACAACCCAAAATGGCGCGCCCGACGTTGAGCGATTACCTGCGTCAGGAAGGCCGGACGGTGGCAGCAGCGCGCGCTCGGTTCGTGATATGCAAGGCGGGCGGAAGTTGATACGAATCGGACGCGGAGGTACGGATGAAACTTCTATTGCTCGCTGGGGCCCTTTCACTCTCGATAGCTGGTGCGGCGGTTGCCCGCGCGGACGATTGCGCTAGCAAGCTGTCCGCTGACGAGAGCAAAACCTACTCCACTCTGACCCCTGCCAATCAGCAGTTAATGACCCGAATGAAGAACAAGGACGGATCACCCGCGACTTGCGAATTTCGCGCCGGGTTGCTCGATATACTCGGTCATTACCCGCCGCAGGACCGCGACGCGGGCTTCCAGCAAATGCTCCAGCACACTTTTGTGAAACAGGACTGATTGCGCAAACGACCCGGTGTCGCGCTCGCACCGTGAGCGCGACACCGGGTCGTTCAATTGGCGCCGACGAACGCGCTCGCCGCTTATTGCGGCGCTGCGCCGGGTGTCCCGGCCTTGACGGCCTTCACACTCTTTTTCACCTGTTCGGCTTTCTTGCGCGCGACCATTCGCGCGACCGGCGAATTGCTCTGATCGGGCATGGGCGGCGCGGGTAACCCGCGCTGCTTGCGCTGTTCCTCGCTCGCCGCGGATTTGTCGTCGTATTCTGCGCCGCGGCCGAGCTTGTAGGCGGCGAAGCGCTCGGCCGATCGATCGTCCATCCAGCACAAGCGTGCGAAGTCGGGCACGACCGGTCGCCCCGCACGTCCCTGATGAGCCCGCCCCGGATGCGCGTGACCGTCATGCGCATGACCTGCGTGGCCACCCAGCGCCGGCGCCGCCGGCGATTCGCGATCGGCGCTCGCGTTTGCGGCGCCGATCGCGAATGCCGACACCACCCGGCGCGCCGGCCGCGCGCATCGCGGACACGGCCGCTTCCGGTTCGCCTCGCTCACCGGCGCCAGGATCTCGAACGTGATCCGGCACGCCTCGCAATTGCATTCGTAAATCGGCATCGTCCGCTGCTCTAAAAGCATGCCCCGCGCGCCTGGATTCGCCCATGCCGCTCCGCGACACCGCCGAATCCGGCGCGCAATTGCATCGCGTTATTCCACTCGATGCGGGTGTTCTTTCCAGTCGTCGGGATCGTGCGTAATCCACACTGTCGCGCCGTGCATGTCCCTGATCGCCTTAATCCGACGGAGCGAAATCGTTGACTGAAGCGGATCGGTGTCGATCGGCATGCCCGCTTCCTGGTCGATCGCCGCCCGCAGGTGAACAGTGTCACCGGTGAAGAGGAACTTGCGGTTTGAAGTATTGACCAACAACGAGCATTCGCCCGGCGTGTGCCCGGGCGTGTAGAGAAACTTGAGCGCACCGTCCCCGAACAGGTCGAAGTCCTGGTCGAACTCAAGCCACTTGTAGGCGCGTGTCGGCAGAAAATCGTTGAGGATGAAGGCCCAGCGCCGATCGGGGTCGGGCCAGTACGCATACTGGATCTCGCCCTTGCCCGCGATGAAGGTCGCGTTTGGGAAGTAGGTGAGACCGCCGGAGTGATCGAGATGCGAGTGCGAAAGGATCACGTACTTCACGTCGGACGGTTTGTAGCCAACGCCCTGGATCTGCTTGTCGAGGGTATCCTGCTTGCTCCATTTGAGCGGCAGGTGCTCGGCAATCTGGCCCCAGTAGCCGACCGCGTCGTCGATCACCTTTGGATTGCAGCCGGTATCGAACAGCACCAGCCCCTTGGGATGCTCGATCAGGAAGGATGGACACGGCAAATCCAGAAGCGTCGCATCGCCACCGTTCATCAGCAAAGAAGCCGGTGCGGTCAAGACTGCGCCCGGCAGCGCCCATAGTTTAGATACTTTGCCTTCTGCCATGACTCTCCCCAATTGAGCGTTGGATTTGCGTTGGCCAACGCCGCGGATTAGCGCGTCGTCGGTTTAATTCCGGCCCATAATCATCGCGAACGTATAAACTGTCAAACGCCACGTATACCAGGCGCGCTTAGCGCATTAATTCTCGCCCTCCAGCAGAACTCCCGCCGCGCGCAATTCCTCGATCTCCTTGTCGTCGCGCCCCAGCCATTCGCGCAGGATATCGCCGTTATGCTGCCCCAGCGTCGCCGCCTCCAGCGGCAGGTCCTCGGGAAATTCGGAGAACTTCAGCGGCATTCCCGGGATTTCGAACTTGCCCGCAATGCGATCCTCGATCGTGCGCACCGTTCCACGCGCCTTCAAGTGCGGATGGTTCACGCTCTCCTCGATCGAAAGCACCGGCGCCGCAGGTACCTGATGCTGATGCATCCTGGCCACCGCGCTGTCGCGATCCGGGAACGTCGCCAGCCAATCCTCGATCAGCGTGATCACTTCGGCACGGTTCGCCAGCCGGCCCGCGTCGGTGCCGAGCTTTTCGTCGTTGACCAGATCCGGCCGGTTCATCGCGGCGCAGAGGTCTTTCCAATGATGCAGGAAGGCCATGATCACCACCCATCCGCCGTTGGCCTTGAACACTCCTGCCGGGCAGACGTAGTTCAGATGCGGCCCCTGGCGGCTCGGCTTCATCTGCCCGTTGCTGCCGCTGTACTGATGGATGCTGACTTCGTGGCAATGGTAGTAAACGTCGAGCAGGCCGATATCCAGATGCTGACCCTTGCCGGTGCGATCGCGATAGCGCAACGCCGCCATCACCGCCAGCGCGCCATGCACGCCCGTGCTGACGTCGCCGATTCCCACCAGCGGGATGTACGGCGTGCCGCCCGCCTCACCGATCATCGAAGTGACACCGGAATAGCCCTGCGCGATAAAGTCATAGCCGGGCAGCGACGACAGCGGTCCCTTCTGCCCCAGCGCCGAGATCGAGCACAAAATGATATCCTTGCGCATCTCCCGCAGCCGCTCGTAACCGAGCCCCATCTCGGCCATCGTGCCGGGCTTGAAGTTCTCGACCACGACGTCGACCTTCGGCACCAGCGCCGCGATTATCGCCATCCCGCGCGGGTCGCGCAGGTTGATGCACAAACTTTTCTTGCCGAGGTTCTGCTGGACGTAGTAGAGGCTGCGCTCGTTGCGGATCTTTGACATCCGCCGCACCATGTCCCCGCCCGGCGCCGACTCGACTTTGATCACCTCCGCGCCCATTTCCGCGAACATCCGCGAGCAGGTGGGGCCGGCCAGCGCACGCGTGAAATCGAGCACTCGAAGACCGCTCAATACGTGTTCCATTTTTTCACCTTTTGATGCTCGCGATGCTCGATCGCCCGATCAGCGAAAGCGTTCGACGTCCCGACCAAACTAAATCAAAGCTTGATGCTCGCGATGCTCGACGGCCCGATCAGCGCAGGTGTTTCAACGTTTCGTGCCCTTTTTCTTCCCTTGCGCGGCCGTGACGCCAAGCAGCGCTTACGGCGCCCAGCGGTCGAAATCGAAAGTGTCGGGCAATTGCACGAACATCACGCGCGCGGGTCCGTTCACCACTCGCGTGACGTGACCTTTGCCGGTCAGATCGTCGGCGATAAAACGCCTGCCCCGGAGTGCATCGCCGCTTTTGATTATCGCTCGTGCCGACTTCGATCTCGCCCGACAACACCACCACGATCTGCCGTGCGGGCGCGTGATGCCAGCTTTGATCGAGACCGACCGGCAGCTCGACGAAGCGGATACTCGGGGACGCCCACGCGCCGGATTGCAGAATCGTATGGCCGAACTGATCGGGGCGCCGTTCATTAATAGGAACTTCGATTTCCTGAAAGCGCGATTCACCGTCGGCGGTAGCATGAAATCGGGTAACCTTCATCGTCGTTCTCCTTGTGGTTCAAGACCTTGGCCTGCGTAGCTGGGACCTGCGCGGCGAGCATGCTCCGCGATAATGGCCGGCGGTGCTCAGCTCAGCTTGAGTTTCGCGCCCGTCGCTGGCGTCTCAGTTTTCGCCATCTTGGTCCCGGCGTCGTAATAACGCTTCGCCCAAATTCCCGAGTACGGCTCGTTCTCGGACGGCATCCGCCAGGTCGTGACCTTGGCCTTCGCGCGATCGACGCCAATCAGCGCGCGTGGCTGATCCTTGGTTTCGGTGAGATAGTAATCGGCCGAGGCCTCGTCGATATAACGGCACGCTATCCGCCGGTAAACGTCGTCCCACTTGCGGTCTTCGCCCACCTTGTACAGCACTTCCGCCTTGCCCTCGAACAGCACCTTGCGATAGCGCCCCTGGTCCTCGTCGATCGTTATCGCAACCCGCGGCTCGCGCAGCAGGTTGGCGAGAAACGCCGAATGCTTACGCGGCGTGATCAGCACCTTGCCGCCCTCGAAAATGAACCAGACCGGCACCACGCTCGGCGATCCGTCGGCCCGCACCGTTGCGATCCGCGCCAGATGGCCGCGCTCGCCCAGAAATTCGATTATTTCGTGATCGGAAAGTTTCGGCATCTATTTCACCAATTTCGCCATTTGACGCTCGCGTTGCTCGGGTAGGCGGCTACATCCTGCGCATACGGGTAGAGCGAACGGATCCCCCGATTGACGCTCACTCTTCTCAACGACTGTCCCTCTCCTGGAAGCGCGAGCGTCCCCCATGAGGTTGGTTTTAAAGGGTGCAGCCCGCATCTTGCAAACGGGAAGTCTGAAACCTCACCGGGGTTCAGTTTCCGGAAACTTTAAGTTTTGCGTTCCTCGACCAGGTTCCCGCAATTGCTGCCGCGGCTCTTATTCCGGCAGGAACGACGGACTCCCGGTCTTGGCGGTCTGGCCCCCGTCGGCGACGTAGGCCGAGCCGGTTACGAACGACGCCAGGTCCGAGGCCAGGAACAGAATCACGTTGGCCATCTCTTCGGGCCGTCCGAGCCGCCCCATCGGGATGATTTCGTTGAACTTCTTGATCATCGCGGGCTGTGCGGCCCCGGACAGCAGCGGCGTATCGATCGCGCCCGGGCAGATACAGTTGACGCGAATCCCCAGGCGCGCGTATTCGATCGCCGCGACCCGCGTGAGATTGATGACGCCGGCCTTGGCCGCGTTGTAGGCGACGATTCCGTAATCCGCATAGAGCCCCGAGATCGATGCGGTATTCACGATCGCGCCGCTGCCCTGCGCGCGCATCACCGGCACCGCCCGCTTGATCGCGCGGAAAACCGCGGTCAGGCCCACGTCCAACGTCGCGTTCCACATCCGATCGTCGGTGTCCGCGGTCGCCGCCACCGCCGATACGCCCGGCATCGCGGCAAAGCCAAAGGCGTTGTTGTGCAGAAAATCCAGTCGCCCGAATTCGCGCGTGGTCCGCGAGATCATCATCTCGATATCCGCAGATTTCGTGACGTCGGCCACGATCGCGATCGCCTTGCCGCCCGCCGCGGCAATTTCCGCCGCGACGCGATTCGCATTGTCCCCGTTGATATCGGCTACCGCGACGGCGCCACCGCGCTGCGCGAAGCCTTTGGCCGTCGCGCGCCCGATTCCCGATCCGGCTCCCGTTACAAGACCCGCCTTGCCTTCGAATCGCATTTTCAATTCTCCCGATGATGTTCGCGCCTGCCCGCCGCGTCATGACGTCAGCGCATGATCTCCGCGCGGTTAATAGCTACGTTCGCCAATTACCGCAACCGCAGCGCCCCGGCCTGGTCTGCGCGTGCTTGCGCTCACCGGCTTTGTGGATTGGATTGCACACTCGTAGCACGACCAGGATCTTGGACTGATGAACCGCGCAGAGCGCCTTCTTGCGCGTTCCACCAGCCTCCGCCGAGCGCGACGAAAAGTGCGGCGGTACCCTGAAGGCGCTGTCCTATCGCCTGGATGTAACCAAGTTTGGCCTGCTGGTACTGGTAGTCAGCGATTAGCAACGGTAGATAGTTGACGGTTCCGGCATAATAGTTCGCCTGTATCAGATGCAATGCCTCGGCTGCCGCGCTGAGCGCCTGCGATTGCGCACGGAGAGTTTGGGCGTCATGTTGCAGCGCGTCCAGCGCATCCGCAACCTGCGCAAGCGCTGCCAGAACGGTCTGCCGATAGTTTGCCAGGGCCTGCTGGTAGGCGTCGATGGCCGCCTTGCGCTGGTACCACAGGGTGGGTCCCTGGATCAGCGGGGTAGCGAGGGCTGCTCCCATCGTCCAGAAAACAGCGCTACCCGCGAATAGAGTGGATAGCGTGGTGCTGTTCAAGCCGTAGTCGGCGTTCAGTGTGAAGCTCGGGAACATTGCCGCAGTCGCCACTCCGATCTGAGCGCTGGCGTAATGTAGCTGGGCCTCGGCCACCAGGATATCGGGACGTTGACGAACCAAATCCGAAGGCAGGCTGACCGGCAGGTCTTCAGGAAGCTTGAGTTCGGACAGCGTGACTCGTGGCGGCGTCCAGTCCGCCGGCACCGCGCCTGCCAACGTCGCGAGCAAGTGCCTGGTGTGGGCCAGTTGCTGCCGAAGTGGCGGCAGGGTCGCTTCCGTGGTGGCCAGTTGAGTTTGGATGCTGAGTAAATTCGCGTAGGCAACGATACCCGCCTGGACCTGCACGCCCGTGACGCGCGTCTGCTCTCGGAGAAATCCCACGATCTGTTCCGTCGCCTCGATCTCGGCGCTATAGGCTGCCTCCGCCACGATCGCGTTGACAATGTTGCCCGACAACGTGAGGTAGGAACCTTGGGCGTTGTAATACTGCACGGCGACTTGCGCGCCCAGGCCCTCTACGGTGCGCCGCTCGCCGCCGAACACGTCGAGCACGTAACTGACTGTCGTCGAGAAGGTATAAAGATTAAAGATGCTCGGCCCGGTACTCTGGCCGAAGCGCGACGGCGAGAATTGCTGGCGCGTGGGTGCGAAGCTGGCGCCGAGCGCGGGGAAGAAGATCCCATAGCCGGCACGAAGGATATCCTCGCTTTGCCGCAGGCTTGCTTGCGCGCCTTGCAATGTTGGATTGTTAGCGATGGATTGCATGACCACCGCATCCAGCTTCGGGCAGTTAAATAGCCGCCACCAGTCTGCGGCAATCTTCGCCCCGCGCTCGAAACGCTGCGCGCCACCCTCTGTAGCAATCGTTCCGCGGGGCTCTTCCTTGTAGGTGAAGCGCTGGGTCGCCGGTGCTGTGGGACGCACAAAGTCCGGTCCCACAGCACACGCAGCAAGACCACATGAAAGAGACACGCAGAGCGTCTTTAATAGGTAATCGCGCCAACCGCGGGAAGTCCTCTCGCGGCTATTTCTCGGCAACGTAAACATCCACTAACTGGCCCGGATAGACTGCGAAATTCGCGGGTCTCGCGAACCGGAAGATGACGGGTAAAACTCGAACATCAACCCTTTCGAGTCGCTGGTCGGATAATTCGATTTTTGGAGACACGTAAGGCTGTATTCTCACATACTCAAGAGGGACGCTGAGGTTCGTGCCTCGAATGAACATACGCGCCTGCATTTGAGGTCCTGGGGCCATCCTGTGTATTAGTATCTCGTCGATATAACAGCGGACGCTGATATATTCTTCTGACGCTCCCATTACGATGACTGGGTCATTTCCCTGCGTATAGGTATCGTATGTGCCCTGCGGGGCGACGTAGCTTCCAACCGCCGCTTGAATGGTGAGAATCGTACCGTCCGCCGGGGCCTTTATGGTGTACTTCGCCAGCAGAGCGCTTGAGGAGAGATATGCTTTTTCGTCCGCCTGGTAGGTTTTGTCCTGATTTCTGATGTCGTAGATCCAGGCTCCAGCTTTGGTAAGTTCGTACTGTTTTTGCACCACCTTGAGGTTGGCCGCGGCAACCTTGACGGCGTTCCTTGCGTCGTCGAGCGTGTACTTGCTGACGGATTTGGGATCCATCTGATAAGACGCCTCCTGCTTCTGGAGTTCATCTTGCGCGTTCTTTAGCTGTGCACTGGCATAGGTCAACTGCGCCTCGGAAACCTCGAAGGTTTCTTTGCGAGGTTCGGCGTGTAGCTCTTCGAGCGTCGCCTGAGCGGCTTCCGCCTGCGATTTCTGTTGCTCTGCGGTCGCCCTTTGGACCGAGTCGTCCATCCGCAGGAGGATCGTTCCTCTCCGGACAAACTGTCCCTCATGGACCGGGATTTCCACGATCGTGCCAGTCACCTCGGGATAGATGTTGATGTTCTCCCCGTTGTTCTGGTAACTCTCCACGATGCCTTCGGCGTAGATACCCTTTGCATATGGGTTTGCCGCTGGATTAAACGCCGGCGCCTGGGGCGCGGCATGCAGCCCATAGAGGTACGCGCCAATCAAGCCGGCTGTGAGTCCGAGAAACGCCAGCACCAGCTCTAATCTGGGCCTCATACAGTCTGCCCCTGCTGGAAGCCGGTTACCCGTCCGTCCTCCATCTCCATGATCCGGTTACTGTACTCAAAGATTCTGCTGTCATGCGTGACGATGAGGATGCAGCGCTTTGCGGTCAGGATTTCGGTCTTGATGAAGGACACGATCCTGCGCCCGGTCTCTCCATCGAGCGAGGCGGTGGGTTCGTCAAAGACCAGAATCTCGGGCTGATGGACGATGGCGCGCGCAATTGCGACGCGCTGCTGTTCGCCGCCACTGAGCTTGGTCGGCGGAAGTTGCGCCTTGTCGGCCAAGCCCACGACGTCCAGATACCGGGCTGCCTCGCGAAGCGCCTGGTCCCAGCTTTGCCTCTGCAAAATCAGCGGGATCGCTACATTCTCTGCGGTCGTGAGGCGGGGGAAGAGATGATAGTCCTGAAACACGAAGCCAATCGTATTCAGCCGAAAGTCGGCAATCTCATCGTCCGAGAGACTCCAGAGATCGCGGTTGTCTATTTTCACCGATCCGGAGTTCGGTCGAAGAATTCCGGAAATCATGCTCAACAAAGTTGTCTTGCCGCTTCCCGATGGTCCCACTATATAGAGCATCTCGCCCCAATTCGCCTCGAAGCTCACTTCCTTTACGGCGTAGCTTCTGGTCTCGCCTTGTCCGAACCATTTGCAGAGCTTGTCAGCCACGATTGCCGCCCCGGGCATATCAACCCCTGAAGATATCGAACGGTTCGATCTTCAGCACTTGGCGTATTCCCGCATAGCTGGAAACACTCGCGATTATCAGAACCAGGAGGAAAGCCAAGCCGAGGTTGGTGAAAGTGACGCGCGAGGCGTATTCCGGCAGTCTCAGCTTCGCGGCAGTAATCAGAAGCGTGGACAGACCAATCCCGAGGCCGTATCCGGCGAGCGAGGTGAAGGCGGCCTGGAACAATATCATGTAAACCAGTTCACGACCTTTCGCTCCAATGGCTTTGAGGGCACCGAAGTGCTCAAGGTTTTCAAGGATGAATGTGTAGAATGTCTGGCCCGAAATCGACAGGCCGACAATGAAACTGATAACCGTCATCAATAGCGTATTCGTGCCGATTCCCGTCTGGTATTTCAAGTAGTTAGAAACCCGGTCTTGAAACTCCGCGCTCGTCAGTGCGAGGTAGCCAAGCCGGTCAATCTGTTTCTTTATGTACGGGATGTCAGAGTTAGCCTTGGGCTCTACCAAAATGTATGAAATGGTGAAGCGCGTCGACGGTATATACTGGAGGGCCCGATTGTAGGTGGTGTAAAGGGTCGGAGTACCGTACAGGCCGCCGGTGGCGACTTTTGCGATGCCGACGATGACGCCGCGATGGTCGTTGATTTCAAACTCTGTCCCGATCTTCGGATTCTCAAGTTTAGGGAACTCCTCATCCTTGACGACGATAAATCCATTTTCAGCAAAGATGTCGTCAATATTTCCTTCCAGAAGCTCCGGCCGGCCAACCAGGCTGGTATCATCGAGTCCTATAACCGTAACCGGTTGATAGGTGCCGTCGTGGAGTTTGACCAGCGCCGCACCCGAGTAGAGGGGAACCGCATATTTGACGCCGTTTATACTGCGCACCGCGTCGAGCACGTAGTCCGGCATTGGAATGCTGTTGAGGACGGTATTTACTGCCGGATCCATCACCCAGACGCTGGCGCCGAGGTTAATTACGGTGGCTGATGCCTTGGTCAGGATGCCGGCGAAGGAGGAGGTCATCTGCACGATCAGAAAGACTGAGAACGTGGTGCCGACCAGGAGCGCGGTATATTTGCCCTTGTCGTTGACCAAAAGCTTATAGGCGAGGATCAAGATTTGTTTCATTGGCGACTTCCTCGCACTTGCAATCGTGTCCCCGGAACACTAGCCGTCGTGGATGCATCGAGACGCGCCCGCGGCTCAACGAAACGGATACTGGGCGCGCCCAGGCAACAGGCGGGAGTAATGTCCGCGAAGACAGTCTATCAGGCTGCAAAATCAATCGCAGGAGCACACGATGGGCGGTTATTTCCGCCGCGCCGCGATTCGCGTTGTCGCCATTGATATCGGCAACCGCTACGCGACCGTCGCTCGGATCGCAAACCGCCGGCTAACGGTTCAAGGGGAACTGATCGTCGATCCATTCCTCGGCGTCGGCCTGCCGCTGATACTCACCTTCCTGCTTCTTTTCCTGCCAGAAGATTTCCCATTTGCCGGTGTCCGGATTCTGCCTGATAGTGTAACCCTGATATTCAGCCATTCGCTCGCCTCTCTCACCGGTTCCCTGGCAGGGGGTTGAGAAACCCGGGAAATACCAACCTGCGAAATTTCAACTCATCAACCCTGCGTTAAAAATGGCTTCCTTCCTTACCTTCTCGCCCCTACTGGGGAGAGCACGAGTGAGGGGGGCCGGCTGTGAAAAGCCCTTTTCAACAGCCTGCTAGCCGACCAGCAAGCCGCCCCCATCGACGGTCAGCGTGATGCCGTTAACGTAGCCGTTCTTCATCAGGAACAGAACCGCGTCGGCGAGCTCTTCGGGCCGGCCGATGCGCTTGACCGGCAAGCGCGCACCCGCCTCCGCCTTGATCTTCGCGTGCGCTTCGCCCAGCAGTTCGTCGAGCATCGGCGTGTCAACGTAACCGGGCTGCAGGGTGTTGACGCGAATCGGCGCGAGGTCGACCGCGAGCGCACGCGCGAAGGCCTCGACCGCGCCGCATGACGCGGTTGCGACCGCCGCGCCGCGCAGCGGCCGGCGCGCCGTCGTTCCCGACATGAACGTGATCGATCCACCCTCGTTCATCTTGGCCGCACCGTATTTGGCGGCGTTGAATGCGCCCCAAAACCGGACATCCAGCGCCGGCCGCAGCGACGCACTGTCCGGTGCCAGCCGCGCATCCAGCGCCACGCTGCCCGCCGTAATGAAGATATGATCGACGCGGTCAATCTCCTGAAACAACGCACGAGTGCCGGCCTCGTCGGCCACATCGAGCGCGACCGTGCGCGCCCCGCTCCCGAGCTTGGCTTGGGCCGCCGTCAAGCGTTCGCGCGACCGTCCGGTCACAATCACCCGCGCGTCTTCGCCCTGCGCGGCCTTCGCGGTTGCCAGCCCGATCCCGGAGGTCCCGCCCAGAACCACGACCGTCTTGTGCGCCAATGACGCCTTCAAACCCTCCGTATTGTATGAAACACCTACATCCCGCTTATAAGCTCGAGGATCGTGCCGTCAGGATCCTTGAAGCAGACCACCCCGATGACCGCGCCATTGGGGCCGTTGATCTTCTTGAGCGGCGTCAGGCATTCGATCTTTTTCGCCTTCAGCTCTTCGTAGGTCTTGTCGATGTCGTCCACGGTAAACGCGATGCGGCAGATACCGATGTTGTTGAGCGTCGGGTAGGGCTGGCCCTGCGGCGGCGGATCGATAAATTGCACGAGGTCGAGCACCGGCGCGTTCGCGTCGTTACCCAGCCGCATGAAGACGCCGCGCAACTTCTTCGCCTTGAGTCCGAGCGCATCGCCAACGCCGGGATCGTCGAGAGTGAAATCGTTGACCTTGTTAAACCCGAGGCCCTGGTAGAAGCGGATCGACCGTTCCATGTCGCGGACACAAATGTTGACGTGGAAAAGCTTCTGTAGCATATGCCTATTCCCCTTGCGAATAATTTTCAGCCAATAGTCACTCGGTTCCGAGCCGTGCGTCGCCGCGCGATTGCGATCGGGACTACTTCAGAAACCGATCGAACCAATCCCCAGCGAGCCGCGCCGGAACCCGCGCGCATGTACTCTCGCCAATTCGGTTCGCTGCTTCACCATCGTCGCAAAGGCGATGGCGAAAGTCCAAGCGAAACCGCAACCGCCTCGGCGGTTGGCACGCGTCGGCTTGCCCATCAAGGCGCGAACGATGCTAAAAGTTGTTCGGAAATTCGGCGGGCAGCCGCATCGCGGCCTGCACGCGATCGCATAAGGAGCTGACATGGGCAAACTCGACAATCGTATCGCCGCCATCACCGGCGCCGGGTCCGGAATCGGCGCCGCCACTGCCCGGCTATTCGCGGCGGAGGGCGCGCGAATAGTCATCGCGGATATCGACGAAGCGGCGGGGCAGAAGGTCGCGGGCGAACTCGGCTCGGCCGGCGCCTTCTGCAAGACCGATGTGCGCAATCCGAAACAGGTCGAGGAGATGGTGAAATTCACGGTCGATCGCTTCGGCCGCCTCGACATACTTCACAATAACGCCTTCTATACTACTGTCGGTGCCGTCGGCGAAATGAGTATCGACGGCTGGCTCAAGACCATTTCCGTGACGCTCTCCGGCGTATTTTACGGGATGCGTTTCGCGCTGCCCCAGATGGTCGCGCAGGGCGGCGGTGCGATCGTGAACACGGCGTCGATTTCGGGGCTGTTCGGCGACTACCGGATGGGCGCTTACAACGCCGCCAAGGCGGGTGTGATCAATCTGACCAAGACCGCCGCGATCGAGTACGCGCGCAAGAATATCCGGGTCAACGCCGTCTGCCCGGGCATGATCGCGACGCCCCCGGTGGTGAACCTGCTGGCGGCGACGCGCGACCCGCAGCGGGCGAACAAGAACGCCGCCGAAAGCCACGCGATGGGCCGGCTCGGTGAACCCGAAGAGATCGCCAGGGTGGTGCTGTTTCTCGCCTCCGATGACGCGTCGTTCATGACCGGTAGCATCGTGGTGGCGGACGGCGGCGCGACTGCCCACACCGGCCTGCCGGGTCATCCGCTATAGCCATTGGCCGCGAGTGGCTATTCGGGCGCCATCATTTGCGCGGGCGTACCCGCAAGCGCACCGGCATGTGCTTGATGCCGCCGACGAAGCTCGAGCGCATCCGCGAAATCGGCCCAGCCAGCTCGACTGATTCGAGCCGCTCGGCCAGTTGACGAAACATAACTTGCAGTTCTAGCCGCGCGAGATTCGCGCCGAGGCAGAAATGCTCGCCGATGCCGAAGGCGATGTGATGATTGGGATAGCGCGTGATATCGAAATGATTCGGCGCCGCGAAAACGCTTTCGTCGCGATTCGCCGACGGATAGAACAACGCGAGCAGATCGCCCTCGCGAATTTTGTGTCCGTGGAGCTCGGTGTCCGCCGTCGCCTTGCGCGTGAACTGAATTACCGGTGAGGTCCAGCGCACGATCTCCTCGACCGCCGTGGGGATCAGCGCCGGATCGCGCTTGAGCTTCGCCCACTGGTCGGGATTGTTGATGAAGGCGTGAAGGCCGCCGGTAGTGGCGTTGCGCGTAGTCTCATTGCCCGCGATGATCAGCAGCGCGAAATACGACATCAACTCGAAGATCGGCAGCGGTTCACCGTTGACTAGGCCGTTGGCGAGGGCGCTGGAAAGGTCGTCGCGCGGATGCTTACGGCGGTCCTCCACCAGCCCGTTGAAATACTGAAAGAACTCCATCCGCGCCCGTTCGAGAGTCTCGACAATGGTATCGGCGCCGGCGTATTCCGGGTCGGTCGGCCCGATCATCTCGTTGCTTAGCCGGAACATCAGCGGCCAGTCCGAGCGCGGAATGCCGAACATCTCGGCGATCACCGCGAGCGGCAATTTCGCCGAAACTTCGGTCACGAAGTCACATTCGTCGCGGCCGGCAAGCTCGTCGAGAACCTCGGTCGTGATGCGTTCGATACCGCTGGTCAACTGCTGCACGCTGCGCGGAGTGAAGCGCTTGTTGACGACGCCGCGATAGGCGGCGTGCTCGGGCGGATTCATATTGAGCAACTGCCGCAGGATAGCCTCGTCGGGCTGGGGCGACCCGGGCTCAATCACCGTTACGAAAAGCAGCTGGATACTCTTGAACAGCCCCGGCTGGCGCGAAACGTTGATGATATCGGCGTGCCGCGTGAGCGCCCAGAACGAGTCAACGTCGGGGCGCTGATAATAGTGGATGGGCGCCTCGCGCCGCAGCAAGGCCCACTCCTCGTGCGGATAGCCGCGCTGCACATACAGATCGGGATTAACGATATCGATCGAATCCAGCGTTAAAGCAGCCATGAAGTCGTCTACTCCTTCGAACAACTCGCTCTGGAGGAGATGTCGGAAAAACTGCGCCGAGAACGCTCGGCGTTGCTTTCAATGGACTCGCTAATCCTCGATTATGCGGATCGCCTGGCGCGGGCACATACTCACCGCGAGCTCCACCTTCGCGCGCAACGATTGCGGCGGCTGCTCTTCGACGACGTAGCTTTGATCGTCGTCGCGAAGTTCGAAAATCCCGGGCGCCGCCTCGACGCAGCGGCCATTCCCCTCGCATAGACTATGATCGATAACGACTCTCATCGGATTCTTCCTCAAGCGCGTCCCCCTTTGATTGTTGAACGCCGGGCTGATTCTCTTGGTCGATCGTCGGCGAGAAACAACACTCTGTTGCGTTACAGATTCGCCGGACCGCTTTACTCACGATATACAGCGGCGCGCATCCGCCGCAACGCCTGATCGCCGATGCGCAAAACTGCTGGCGGGCGTTGCGGCCGGCCAGCCTCACGTTCGTAAGCGATTCAGCCGCGCCCGACGAACGGCATTTTCGTCGCCATCACGGTCATGAACTGGACATTTGCGTCGAGCGGCAGGCTCGCCATATAGATGACCGCGCGCGCCACGTACGTCGCGTCGAAGGTCGGCTCGACTTCGACCGATCCGTTCGCCTGCGGCACCCCCTGGCCCATCCGCGCGGTCATTTCGGTGGCCGCATTGCCGATATCGATTTGCCCGCACGCGATATTGTACTTGCGGCCGTCTAGCGAGGTCGCCTTGGTCAGGCCCGTCATGCCGTGCTTGCTCGCGGTGTAGGGCGCGGAGTTCGGGCGCGGCGCATGCGCCGAGATAGACCCGTTGTTGATGATTCGACCACCGGGCGGCTGCTGCGCCTTCATCATGCGGAAGGCTGCCTGGGTGCACAGGAAAGCGCCATTCAGATTGATCTCGATGACCTTCTTCCATTGCTCGAAAGAGAGATCCTCGAGCGGCAGCGGGCGCGCGCCGACGCCGGCGTTGTTGAAGAGCAAATCGAGTCGCCCGAAGTTTTCGTGAGTCGCGGCAAACAGCGCCTTCACCGACGCCGGATCGCTAACGTCGGTCGGTACAACCAGCGTCGGCGTGCCGTTCGCTCTCGCCGCTTCGGCGGTCGCTTCGAGCGGTTCCTTGCGCCGTCCGGCGAGCACGGCCGCATAACCCTCCTGCGCCAGCGCGATCGCCACCTGCTTGCCGATACCGGTTCCCGCGCCGGTGACGATCACGACTTTGCCTGCTGAGTTCATTTGGCGATCTCCTGTAGCAGCCGATGTAGCAGCCGAGGCTGCCGTCAACCAATCCACGGGGTGGCGGCGTGCTCGTCGCAGCTCTGCGCGATCAGCGGTTGATCCATTTCGGATTGTTGATGGCGAGCGCGTCGGCGACCGACTGCCTCAGATGCGCGCGCAGGGCCGGGTCGTTCAAATCGATGGCGCCCAATCGGATCCGCTCCGACAACTCGAGACTCAGCGCATCGACCTCGCCGTCGTGTCCAAGAATCGCAGCGAGCCGCTCCCGTTCGGCTGCGGCTTGCTTCCCGCGCAGTTCCAATTCGCGCCGAATCGTATTCAGCACGTTGGCCGTGACGCGGGTCTTGAAGCGATGGTAGCCGTCGAGCGAGGGCAACAACTCGTCTTCGAGATATTTCACGGCTGCGCCCAGCAGCGTCGGCGCGTCAGGCAGGCTTTGCGGCATGTCGTTTCCTTTTCGGAACAATAGTCAGTGTATAGCTAGTCGCGGCCTTCGATCAGGTTCAGGAAATCCCACAGCGGCTCCTCGATGCGCCGTCCGATCGCACAGCGCTCGATACCGACTTCCGCGATTCCGCGCGTGCCGAGCCGCAGACAATGGATTACCCACTTGATGTTTCCGAACGCCTCCCAGAAGCGCACATGCGCGGGGTCAACCGCGACTCCGCTCGCGCGTTCGTAGCCGGCATATAGGTCCTCGCACGATCCGACCCCGGCGACCGGCGCCGCGCCGCCGAAGCGCCACGTCCTGATGCACAGCCAGCCGAGGTCCTGCATCGGATCGCCAATCTGTCCAAGTTCCCAATCGAGAACGCAGCGCACGCCGTCGTCGCCGACGATCAGATTACCGAGGCGAAAATCGCCGTGGACGACCGTGCTGCGCGCACTTTTCGGCACGTTCTCCGCCGCCCATCGGAGCGCCAAATCCAATGCCGGCAGGCGCAAGCCGAAGCGATCGACGATCTTGCGATGCGCTTCGACATGGGCGGCCGCATCCTGACGCATGAGGAACGGCACACGGGCCAGTTCGATGCGATGAGTCGTCGCCAGGATCTCACCGCATTGCTGCGCCATCACGGCGCGTGCGCCCGCGAACTTCTCGTCACGCACGATCCGTGGCCCAAGGGTTTCACCGTCCACGCGTTCGGTGACGTAGCCGCGACCGAGGCCGTCGGCGGGCTCCAGAATCGCGCGAACTTTGGGGGCGGGCACGCCAATCTCGCTGGCGGCAATCATCAGTTGCGCGTCCTGCTCCGGCTCCAGTTGGGGCACCAGTCCCGTCGCCTGATCTTCCGTGACGCCGCCATGCTGCATGATCAACCGATGGCGCGCACCGCCCGCGTCGGCGTCGAACGACCAGGTGCTGCGGTTGGCGCCGCCGGTTAGCGCGCGGAGGTCATGGATCGTCCCGGGCGGTCCGAGATGGCGCGCGATTACACCTTGCAACCGGCTGGCGATTTCGTCGATGCTCATTTTTCCTGAACGCTCGCCGATGCCGTTATTCCTCGGACTTCGCGCGGCTGCCGAAGCCGAAAAGAATCTGCGCGACGCGGCGTATCTGGATTTCCTCGGCGCCCTCCGTGATGCGGTAGCGGCGATGATGCCTGTAGATGTGCTCGAAGGGTTTGTGGCGCGAGTAGCCCATGCCGCCATGCACCTGCATCGCGCGATCCGCGGCTTCGCAGACCAGCCGGTTCGCGCGGTAATTGCACATCGCGACCTTGTCCGAGAGTCGTTTCGCCACCTCCGGCTTCGACATCTGATCCATCTCCCACGCGGTCTTATAGATCAACGCCCGAATCATCGCGGCTTCTGTGTGCAGCTCGACCAGCGGCCATTGGATCGCCTGATTGGTCGCGAGCGCCTTGCCGAAAGGCTTGCGCTCCAGTGCGTATTTCACGCTCTCGTTGATGCAGAACTGCGCCGCCCCCAACGACGACGCCGCCTGCCGGATGCGATTCTCGTGGACGAAGTGCTGGGCCACCGCGAGCCCGTCCTCGGGATCACCCAGGATCGCATCCGCTGGCACAAAGACATTGTTCAGCGAAACGCGCGGATGGTCGGTCGGCATGTTGAAGGTCCACAGGTACTCTTCAATCTTGAAGCCCTCGGTTTTGGTCGGGACGATGAAGCAGGTGATGCCTTTGGCGCCGCCGTCGCGACCGCTGGTGCGCGCGAATACAAAGTCGTGCGTGGCGACGTGCAGGCCGGTGTTCCAGATTTTCGCCCCGCCGATCCGCCAGCCGTCGCCCTCGCGCACCCCGCGCGTCTCCATCCAGGTGGCGTCGGAACCATGATTCGGCTCGGTCAGCCCGAACGCAACGCTGATCGAGCCGTCGAGGATGCCAGGGATGAACGCGTCGCGCTGTGCCTTGGTGCCGAAGTCGCGAAACATCAGGACTGTCGGCAAATTCCCGACGATCGAACTCTCGTTCTGCAAATCGTTGTGCAGGCCGAGGCCCTTGGCCGCGAGATGCTCGCGAATCACCGCCATCGCGAAATTGGAGCCGTCCTTGCCGCCGTATTCTTTGGGCAGCGCGTACCGGTAATGCCCCGCTTGGTCCGCCCGCCGGCGCATCTCGCCCAGCAGCGCTTCCCATTCATGACGCGGCAGCCCGCCGCGGTCGAAGTCGGTTCGCGCCCATTCGCGGCGATGGTCGAAAAAGCGGATATTGTCGTTCTCGCGTTCGAGCGGCTTGATTTCACGCTCGATAAAGGCGTCCAATTCCGCAAGATAAGCCGTGATATCGGCGGGAATGTTGAAATTCACGATGACCGTCTCCTAAATGCTGGCGAACGAATGTCGAGGTTTACCAGAATGCGGTTTTCCGCGAAATCCGCGATAGTTCCAAGCCCCCTCATGACGGCCGTGAGCATCGCATGAGCATGCTGCCGCTTTCCCGCTTCACCGTGATCGATCTAACCCGCGCGCGCTCCGGCCCCACGGCGGTGCGCCAACTCGCCGACTGGGGCGCCGACGTGGTCAAAGTCGAGACACCCGGCGAGGTGGGCGACATCAGCGCGCGCAACGATTCCGACTTCCAGAACCTCCATCGCAACAAGCGCAGCCTGACGCTCAACTTGAAGGCTCCCGAGGGCATCGAGATTTTGAAACGCCTCGCTGCGCGCGCCGATGTACTGGTCGAGAATTATCGGCCCGACGTCAAGCATCGGCTCGGTATCGACTACGAGCAACTGCGCGCGCTCAATCCGCGCATCGTTTACGCCAGCATCTCGGGCTTCGGGCAGGACGGGCCGTATCGCGAGCGCCCCGGCTTCGATCAGATCGCGCAGGGCATGGGCGGGCTGATGTCGATCACGGGACTTCCGGGGCAGGGGCCGGTGCGTGCCGGAATCGCGATCGCAGATCTGACGGCGGGGGTCTTTTGCGCGATGGGGATCCTGATCGCGCTGCTCGAGCGCGAGCAATCGGGCGAGGGGCAATGGGTGCAATCGTCGTTGCTCGCGGCGCAGATCGCGATGCTCGATTTTCAGGCTGCACGCTGGCTGATGGCGGGCGAAGTGCCGGAGCAGGCCGGCAATAATCATCCGACGTCCATTCCCACCGGGGTATTTGCGACTGCCGACGGTCATATCAATATCGCGGCTTCGGGCGGTGAGATTTTCGCCCGCCTGTGCAAGATGCTGGGTGCGGAATCGCTGGCGACCGATCCCGCGTTCGCCACCGGCAAGGCCCGCTCGCGCAATCGCGACCGGCTCAACGACGCGATCGAAGCGATCACGCGAACGCGGCCGTCATCGGAATGGATCGAGATCCTCAATCGGGCGGGCGTGCCGAGCGGGCCGATCTATCGCATCGACGAAGTTTTCGCCGACCCGCAGGTGCGCCAGATGGGCATCACGCGCATGATCCAATCGTCCGAATCACCGCGCCGCGGCCGCCAGGAGTTGGTCGGTCAGGCGGTGGAACTGAGCCGCACGCCGTGGGAGTTGCGTACGCCGACGCCGGAGAAGGGCGAGCATACGGACGCGATCCTGGCCACGCTCGGCTACGATGCGACCGCGATCGCCGATCTCCGCGCCCGCGGCGTGATTTGAATCGCCGATTCGACGGCACGCCGAATACATTCAAAGAACTTTGCCGCCACGCCGCGGCTGGGCTAGAGTCGGGCGGCGCAAGCCGAAGGAGCGGACCACGATGCAGAGCCTGTTACCTATCGCGGAGAAAATCGGAGCCCTGTTGAAGGATCGGCGCGAGACCGTCGCGATCGCGGAATCCACTACCGGCGGCCTCGTTTCGGCGGCGCTGCTGAGCGTGGCCGGCGCGTCGGTTTACTATATCGGCGGCGCGGTCGTCTATACGCTCAAGGCGCGCGCGCTGCTCGATATTCCGGACTCCGCCTTTGCCGGCATGAAACCCCTGACCGAACCCTTCGCGATGGTCATCGCGCGGGGCGCGCGCACTCGTTTTGGATCGACCTGGAGTATGGGCGAGCTGGGCGCCGCCGGCCCCACCGGCAGCCGCTACGGCGAACCTGCGGGCACCAGCGTCATCGCCGTCGCGGGCCCCGTCGAGCGTTCGTTGACCGTACGCACCGGCAGCGACGATCGCCATGCCAACATGCGCGCATTTGCGACCGCGATGCTCGATCTGCTCGCCCAATCTATCGCCGCCGCCCCGCGCGCGTAGGGAAAGCGAAATCGAAATCGATCGCGTCGCGATGCCGGTCGGCGGATTCGCTTGCCATTTGCCCTAGGCGGAGTTCTAATCGCAACGCTTGGGGAATGCTCACCGGCCGTGGTCGCGAGTTTCGATTCCACGCCACGACGCCGACAGGGGAAAGGCCATGAACGGAGTTTCACACGTTGCGATCGGGGTTCGCGACATGGAAAAATCCCTCGAATTTTATCGCGACGTGCTCGGCCTCGAGGTGCGCCTTGACGCGACCCAGCCGATCGGCGCGATGCCGCGCCTGTACGCGAACCCGGAAAAGGGCACGCGCCGCGCTGTTCATTTGCACTACGGCAGCGGTCAATCGAGCGGCTTCCTGGTGCTCTCCGAAATGCCCGGCGGATCGCCGGGCGCCGCGATCAAGCTCGACCAGGTCGGCATTTCGCATTTCTCGTGGTGGGTCGAGGATCTTCGCGCGTGGCATGAAAAGCTCAAGGCGGCCAGCGTCAAAATCCTGGTCCCTCCGACTCCGGCCGACTCCGGCGGCTATGGCGAAAAGCCTGGGAAGAAGTTCCTAACCTGCCTCTTCGAAGATCCCGACGGCATCATCCTGCAACTCGATCAACGGGTGGATTGATGGCCGCTGGGGCTCAGCCAAACCGAGGGTCTCGCGTCGCCATGCTCAGCGGATGCCGGGTGCTGGACGTGACCACCGAGCGCGGGCTGATGTGCGGGCAGATTCTTGGCGACCTCGGTGCCGACGTCATCAAAATCGAGCCGCCCGGTGGTTCCTCCGTGCGATCGCTCGCGCCCTTTTTCGCCGACCAGCCGGGGTCCGAACGTTCGGTTTATTGGTGGGCATATAACCGCAACAAGCGTGGCATCACGCTCGACCTCGAAACTGACGCCGGCCGCGATCTGATGCGCCAACTGGCGGCGCGAGCGGATTTCGTGATCGAGTCCGACGATCCGGGCGCGATGGCCCGGCGCGGCATCGGCCCTGGCGATCTCAGCGCGATCAATCCGGCGCTCGTTTACGTTTCGATCACGCCGTTCGGACAGGACGGTCCCAAGGCGAGTTACGCCGATAGCGATCTGATCGTCATGGCTGCCAGCGGCGTGCTGATTCTCTATGGCGACGAGGACCGTCCTCCTATCCGCATGAGCGTGCCGCAGGCCTACCTCCACGCCTGCGCCGATGCGGCGGGCGCTGCCTTGATTGCCTACTACGATCGGCTCAACACCGGCCTCGGCCAGTGGGTCGACGTTGCCGCGCAGGAAAGCCTCACACTCGCGCAGCAATCGACCTTGCTCGCGGCCACGCTCGGCGCCGACGAGACTCGCCGCATGGCCGGCGGCGTCAAGATGGGGCCGATTCGGGTGCCCCTCGTATGGGAAGCGAAGGACGGCTTGGTCACCTGCGTCTTTCTCTTCGGCAGCGCGCTCGGGGTCTTCACCCGCAAGCTCATCAATTACATCCACGAGCAGGGCTTCTGCGATCAGGCCACGCGCGACAAGGACTGGCTCGCGTACGGCGACATGCTGCTGACGGGGCGCGAGCCATTCGAAGAGTATGAGCGGGTCAAGGGCGTCGTCGCGAATTTTCTGCGCAGCATGACCAAGGCCGAATCGTTCGACCTCGCGCGCCGGCATGGCTTTCTGATCGCGCCGCTCGCGACGATCGACGATGTGCTCGCAAATCCGCAGTTCATCGCGCGTGAGTACTGGCAGACGATCGAAGACCGCGAACTCGGGCTCGCGCTGACCTATCCGGGTCCCTTCGCGCGCTTCAGCGCCACGCCGATCGAGTACCGGCGCCGTCCGCCCCGCGTCGGCGAGCATAATCGCGAAATCCTTGTCGGCGACCTGGGCCTGAGCGAACGCGAGTTCGGCGACCTCGCCCGCCGGGGGATCATCTGATGACTGCGCAACTACCGCTCAGCGATGTCAAAGTGCTCGACTTCATGTGGGTACTGGCGGGCCCCGGAATCACGCGCGCGATGGCCGACTACGGCGCCACGGTCGTGCGGATCGAATCCGTCGAGCGCGTCGATCCGACGCGCACCGTCGGCCCATTCAAGGACAACAACACCGGCGCGGAACACTCGGCGCTCTTCGGCAATAACAACGCCGGCAAGCTCGGCTTGTCGCTCGATCTCAAGAAGCCGGAAGCGCGTGCGGTCGTACACGACCTCGTGCGTTGGGCCGACGTCGTGTGCGAGGCCTTCTCGCCCAAGGCGATGCGCGCGTGGGGCTTCGATTACGAATCACTGCGCGCGATCAAACCCGACATCATAATGTTGAGCACCTGCCTGATGGGCCAGACCGGACCGCTGGCGCGCTTCGCCGGCTTCGGCAATCTCGCGGCGGCGCTGTGCGGCTTCTACAATCTCGTCGGATGGCCCGACCGCACGCCCTCGGGCCCATATAGCGCATATACCGATTACATCGCGCCGCGCTTCGGCCTCGCCGCCCTGATGGCCGCTTTGATCCATCACAAGCACACCGGACAGGGGCAGTACATCGATCAGGCGCAGGCCGAATCGGCCCTGCAATTCCTGACGCTGCCGATCCTCGATACCGTCAGCAGCGGGCGCAAGTACCGTCCGATCGGCAACGACGACCTGGAGCACGCGCCGCACGGTATCTATCCGGCCGCCGGCGAAGACCGCTGGGTCGCGATCGCATGCCGCACCGACGACCAATGGTGCGCGCTATGCGCCGCGATGCAGCAGCCGCAACTGGCACGGGATCCGCGCTTCACGACACTCGCGGCGCGCCGCCGGCATCGCGACGAGATCGATCGCACGATTAGTGAATGGACGCGCGCCCGCACTCCGGTCGAAACCGAGCAGATGTTGCAGGCGCGCGGCGTCCCCGCGCATACGGTCGCGAACACCTTCGACGCCAACGCCGATCCGCAACTGCACCATCGCGAACATTTTGTGCGCGTGAATCATGCGGTCGCGGGCGAGACTTTCGTCGAGAACTCGCGCTACAGGTTCTCGCGCACGCCGGCCGAGGTAAAGCGCGCGTCACCGGCAGTCGGGCAGGATAACCAGTACGTACTCGAAAAACTTCTCGGCTACAGCGACGATCGCATCAGCGATCTGGTCGCCAACGGCGTCTTGGGCTAACCCACGCCGAATGAAGTTCGGTGGGAGTTTGATTCAGGATTCAAAATGGATTCAAAATGGGAATCCCGAAGAAAAGGGGGAAGCCTATGAAGTTTTCAGCAAGCAGAGGACTCTGGGCGGTGCTGGCGATTGCCGCTGTGCTCGTGGGCGTGAACCTCGCCTATGCACAGCAAGAGCAACGCGGGCAGACGAGCTACGCGCCGGTGGACATCAAGGAATCCTTTGCGTCGATCAAGTCACGAATGATCGCGGCCAAGCCGAAGATTGAGAAGGAGCACGCCGACCTGCTCAACCAGCGCTACGACCTGAGCAACCGGCCCGCCCAAGGCGCCACGATGTCGCGCGGAAAACCGTTGCAAGAGGGCGTTCGCGTCAAGCTGCCGACAGGGACGACCTGGGACAGCCTCGCGGCGATGAGTCCGGGGGAAATTCGCAACAAGAATCTGTTCCCCAAGGGATTTTACCCGCTGCCTCATCCCAACCATCCCGAAGGTGGAATGCTTTTCCCACACTTTGAGATCGAGGAGATCAATAA
Source organism: Binataceae bacterium (SeqCode) (assembly GCA_050011435.1). Taxonomy (GTDB): domain Bacteria; phylum Desulfobacterota; class Binatia; order Binatales; family Binataceae; genus JADMIL01. Next base: position 111,836 of record JBEKJC010000014.1, on the reverse strand, counting down.
GCAGGAAGAGCGCGACCTTACCCGGTTTGATCTGGATTTCGACTTACCGGATCACTTCCTGCCCGAGTTCCCGGCGCCGATTTACCTCACCACGCGTCCCGATCTGGGCGACGTCTCGCAAGGCAAGCTGCTCACCATTGAGAATTACTACGAAATCTTCAACGGCATCCTCAACCCCAAGCAGTTGGAGGGGCTACGTCTGTTGCTGACGCCTTTCCCGCAGCAGCAGTTCAACCAGACTGAGGATCGGCGCTCGGTCAAACCGAGCCGCGGTGTCGCCTGTTTAGATTGCCATGCGAACGGCCACACTAACGGCGCGACGCACCTCGTGGGCGATATTCGCCCGCAGGAGTACCGCCATCGCATCGAGACACCGTCGCTGCGGGGCGTGAACATCCAGCGGCTATTCGGCTCGCAGCGGGCCTTGAAAACGGTTGAGGACTTCACCGAATTCGAGCAGCGCGCTGCGTATTTCGACGGTGATCCCGTTATTGCGACCAAGAAGGGCGTCAACATCCTCGAACGCGGCAGCCAAGTTCATGACATGGCTGAATTCCAGGAAATATTGGACTTCCCACCGGCACCCAAGCTCGACATTTTCGGCAAGCTCGACCCCGCAAAGGCAACTCCTGCCGAGTTGCATGGACAGGCCGTCTTTTTTGGCAAAGGGCAATGCTCGAGCTGCCACCAGGCCCCCTATTACACCGACAACTCGATGCACAACCTCCAGGTGGAGCGCTTTTACAAGCCCGTGATGATCAACGGCATGATGGCCAGCGCCGACGGGCCGATCAAGACGTTTCCACTGCGCGGCATCAAGGACTCGCCACCGTACCTGCACGACGGGCGTCTGCTGACCCTTGAGGACACGGTCGAGTTTTTCAACCTGATCGACGGCACCAAACTAACAGCTCAGGAAAAGCAAGACCTTGTGATGTTCCTCCGCGCCCTCTAGCCGCAGAGCGAGCAAGCCGAACCTGGGCAAGACTCCTGCTAGAGGTTCCCTCCGGCGGCTTCTGACCGCCTGGAGTCCAGCCTGCGCATATCGGGAACAGTAGGTAATGGGCCTCAAGAGTTCAGATTCAGTTGTGGCGATGTCGAAGACCCTACGCTCGAACTCAAGTCGCGATTTCGTGCTGTCCGCGTGAGCAATCGGCTGCTCGGAGCCCACCTACGAATCTGCCATGCGGGCGCTCCCGTAGCACTGACGTGCTGTGATACTTTTCCTGAAGTGTCAGCCGTTGGCTTCGGATAAGCGCGCATGAACGACAGCATCAAGAGCGGCGTCGAGCGCCTGAAATCCTGGACACGCCGCGCCGAGGGACGCCTGCGCACGCGCCGCATGCGTCGAATCGGCGTGACGCTCCTGGTCGTCCTGACGCTCTACACAGTCGGCGGTTTCTTCGGACTGCCGATGCTCCTGCGGCACCTACTGACCACCCAGGTGGCGGCCTCGCTGAAACGCCCGGTGACGGTCGGCGAGATCGCCTTCAATCCGTTCCGCCTACGGCTCGAGATCGACCGTCTGCATATCGCCGATCGCGACCCGGCCAAGCCCTTCGTCGATCTCGGCCATCTGCGCGTGAAGGTTTCGTGGACCTCGCTCTTGCGGCTGGCGCCGGTGATCAAGGAACTGGAGGTCGATCGGCCGGCTCTGCACATCGTGCGCACCGGTCAGCAGGAATTCAATTTCTCCGATCTGCTCGTAACCAAGACCCCGGCTCCGCCGCCGGGCAAACCGACCCGCTTCGCGCTCTCCAATATTCGGCTGCACGACGGCGACGTGCACTTCGACGACCAGGTGCTCGGCCAGGAGCATAAGCTCGAGCATATCGAACTCGACCTCCCCTTTATCGCGAACCTGCCGGCCGACACCAAGATTTTCGTGCAGCCGCTGCTGCGGATGATCGTCGATGGCAGCCCGGTGAAAATTGGCGCTCGCGCGCTGCCGTTCGCGAAGGAACCCGAGTCGGTGATCGCGCTCAGGCTCGACCACTTCAATCTCGTTCCCTATGTCGCCTACGTCCCGATTAAATTGCCGGTGAAGATCCCGAGTGGTGCGCTCTCGGCGTTTTTGCAGGTGCATTTCGCGCAGACCGCGCCGAGCCCGGTTATCCGCGTGAACGGCGCGGTGACACTCGACGACCTCGACGTTCGCGACGGCGCCAACGCGCCGCTGGTCGGGTTCAAGCGGGCGGTCGCTCATCTCAACGACGTCGAACCGCTGAACGGCATTGTCCATCTGGGCCCGATTACTATGGACGGGCTTGACGCCGAACTGGTGCGCAATCGCGACGGCAGCACCAACCTCACGCCGGTGATGTATCCGCAGGCGCAAGCGGCCGCCGCGACCGCGACACCCGCCGCCATCGCGACGCCCTCGGCTACTGGCATCGTCGCCCCTTCGATTGCGGCTTCCGCGCCATCTGCGGCTCCAGTGCGCGCGTCCCCGTCGAGCACCGAAAAGAGACCGCTCGATCTCACGATGGAATCGTTCACGCTTACGAACGGCGCGGTCAAGTTTACCGACAACAGCCTCGCGACGCCGGCTACTGTGGCGCTGCAGAATATCAACATCGGGCTCCAGCAATTCGCCCTCGGCGCAAAGGCATCGCCGTCGGCCTACGATTTCGCCGGCAGTTTGGGCAGCGGCGGTTCGATCGCGGTCAAGGGCAATCTCGATCTGGTGAAGTCGCAGGTCACCAGCGACGTGACCATCGATCAGGTCGATCTGCCGGCGCTGCAGGCCTATGCGCAATCCGCGCTGGCGGCCACTCTCGGTGCCGGCAAACTCAACGCCCGTGCGAGCCTGCTCACCAGTTTTGCCGCGAACCAGTTCAACCTGCACGTGGAACCGGCCAGCTTCTCCGTCGACAACCTCGCGTTGAACGCGCCGGGTGGCAAGGACAAGCCGCTGCAATGGTCGCGGTTCGGCGCCACGATCACGCAGATCGATCTCGCGACCCATCAGGCGACCGTCAGCGAAGTGCATGGCAACGGGGTTCACGTGTTCGTCAGGCGTGGACGCGACGGCAAGCTGAGCCTGCTGTCGTTGCTGCGCACTCAGGCCGGGGCCGCAGCGGAAAATCGCAATAGCGAGTCCCAGCGGCGGCGATCCGGGCCGTCGCGGATGACGGTCACGCGCGGCCGTCAGGCCGCGCCCAGACCTGCGCGCGGCTTCGCGGGCCGCACGGCACCGGCAAAAGCAACCGGGCCGGCCGCCCCCGAATGGCGATACAAGGTCGCATCGATCGCAATCAACCAGGCGGAGATCGATGTCGAGGACGACATGCCAGTGCGGCCGGTCAACGCCATCATCTCGCCGCTGAACCTGAACGTGAAGAATTTTTCGAGCGACTTTCGCAAGCCGATCGACGCGGAAATTGACGGCGTGCTGAATCGTCGCGGCACGTTCAAATTCGCCGGGCCGGTCGTAATCGCGCCGCTCAAGGCCGATCTGAAGGTGAACACCCGGCGCCTCGATCTCACCGTGGCCGACTCCTACATGCCCAAGGATCTCAACGTGACGATCAAGGGCGCGTTGCTGACGACCACTGGTGTCGCAAGCGCAGCGATGGTCCGCGACAACCTGCGCATGACCTATCGCGGCAACGCGACACTGGGCAACGTGCGGGTGCTCGACAAGCTGACCAACGACGATTTCGTCAGGTGGAATTCGCTCAGCTTCGAGCGCATCGACTTCGGTCTCGGCCAGGGCCAGCCGCAGGTCCACGTCGGCGCGATGGCGCTGTCGGATTTCTATGCGCGAGTGATTCTGAACAGTAACGGCAAGCTCAACCTGAGCGACATCACGTCGAACCCCGCCCAGGCGCCCAAATCTCTGACGCGCGAGCAGACGGGGGCGGCAGCGACAGGGCCCGGCGCGCTTGCGGCGACACCGGTCGCCCCCGCGTTACCAGCGCCAGCCGCGGGGGCACCGCCGACATCGCCTGCGACGACCGCGGCCGCGGCTCCAGTGGCAGTGCCCAAACCGATTGGCGCCGATATCGCGCTCGGTCAGATCACCTTGCACGGCGGCCACGTCGATTATTCTGACTTCTTCATCAAGCCGAACTACCGCGCGAATCTGACCGACGTCAGCGGCAAGGTGGGCGCCTTCGGCACGCGCACGACCACTCCCGCCGACGTCCTGGTCGACGGCCAGATCAACGGCAGCGCGCCAATTCATATCAAGGGATCGATCAATCCGCTCGCGCCGCTAGCGGCGGTCGACCTCACGGCTAAGGCCAGCGGTATCGAGCTCACCGATCTGACTGCCTATTCGGTCAAGTACACTGGCTATCCGATTATCAAGGGCACCCTGACGGTCGATGTGCATTACGTACTGGCTAATCAGAATCTCACCGCCGACAATCATATTTTCCTCGACCAACTGACATTCGGCGATAAGGTCGAAAGTCCGACCGCGAGAAATCTGCCGATGCGGCTTGCGGTGGCGATCCTGAAGGATTCGAAGGGGCAGATTAACCTCGACGTGCCGATCTCGGGATCGCTCAGCGATCCGCAGTTCAGCCTTGGCGGCGTGATCTTGCACGCCTTCATGAATATCCTGACCAGGGTGGTGACCGCCCCCTTCCGGCTGCTGGCGGGGGCGATCGGCAATCTCGTCGGCGGCGGTGGCGGCGAAGATCTCGCTTACGTGGAGTTCGCACCTGGACGTGCGACGCTCAGTGCAGACAGCCGCAAGCGGCTCGATACCGTTGCCACAGCGCTAAACGCGCGCACCGCCCTGAAACTCAGTATTTCAGGCCGCGTCGATCCCGCGGCCGACAAGCCGGGCCTGCGCGAGGCGAAGGTTGACGACCTGGTCCGCACGCGAATGAATGATTCCGAGGATACGACGATGACCGAAGACGACACTATCCCGCCGGACCTCTATAACAAGTACCTTAAGAGGGTGTACAAAGCCGCGAAATTCGAAAAACCCGCCAACATGATCGGGCTCGACAAGTCGCTGCCGCCCGAAGAGATGAAAAATCTGCTGGTCACGAATATGGAGGTATCGGACGACGACTTGCGGCATTTGGCGGACGCACGCGCGCAGGCGGCACGCAAATACCTGAGCACGAAGATCGATCCCTCGCGGCTGTTCACGGTCGCGCCCAAGCTCGACGCGTCCGGAATCGACGACAAGGGCAAGCCCACGCGCGCCGACCTGGCGCTGCAATGATGCGCGGGTCCTCACCAAGACGTGGACGGCGAATTGCGCTGAGAGCCGCCATTTGTTAGATAAAGATATGGCGCTACCGGATCGCAATTCCGGATCAAATTCCGAAAGTCTTCCCAGCCCGCAGCACAACTGCGGGTTTTTTCTTATCAGGGAGAAATAACATGCCGTATCAGGAGCTCCGCGACGGACTGACCTTTGACGACGTGCTCTTGCTGCCGCAGTTTTCCGATTTGCTGCCGTCGCAATGCGACGTCGCGACTGCGCTCAGCCAGCGTATCCGCCTGCGGATTCCGTTGGTCGCGAGCCCGATGGACACGGTGACCGAAGCACGCAGCGCGATCGTGATTGCGCAGCTCGGCGGCCTCGGGTTTATCCATCGTAATCTCACTATCGAGCGGCAGGCGGCCGAAGTCGCGGCGGTAAAGAAGTATGAAAGCGGGATGATTGCCGACCCGGTCACCGTCCATCCGGAACAGATGATCGGCGATGCCCTCGCGACCATGGAACGGTACGGAATTTCCGGGCTGCCGGTGGTCGCCGACGGGCGGCTGGTAGGCATCCTGACGAATCGCGATCTGCGCTTCGAACGGCGGCTCGATCGGCAGGTGCGCGAGGTCATGACTACGAAAGTGATCACGGCGCGGCCGGGAATCAGCCTGGATGCGGCCAAAGAGATCCTGCAAGCCCATCGGATCGAGAAACTACCGCTGGTCGATGAGCATGACCGGCTGCGCGGGCTGATTACGGTCAAGGACATGGACAAGGCGACCCGCCACCCCTTTTCGAGCAAGGACGCGCGCGGGCGGCTGCGCGTCGGTGCCGCGATCGGCGTCGGCCCCGAGCGCGAGGAGCGCACGGCCGCGTTGAAACAGGCCGGGGTTGACGTGCTCTGCATCGACACCGCGCACGGGCATTCGCAGAACGTGATCGACACCTTGCGGGCGGTCAAGCGCGAATGGCCCGAAATTGACGTGATCGCGGGCAGCGTCGCGACTGCCGAGGGGGCGAAGGCGCTGATCGACGCGGGTGCGGACGCGATCAGGGTCGGCATGGGTCCCGGCTCGATCTGCACGACACGAATGGTGGCCGGCGTCGGCGTGCCGCAGATCACCGCGATCATGGATTGCGTCGCGGTGGCGGAGCCGCGCAACGTGCCGGTGATCGCCGACGGCGGCATCCGGTTTTCCGGCGACATCACCAAGGCGCTCGCGGCGGGCGCGTCAACCGTGATGATCGGGTCGCTGTTCGCGGGCACCGAGGAAAGCCCCGGCGAGACGATTCTTTACCAGGGCCGCACCTACAAGCTCTATCGCGGCATGGGTTCGCTCGGTGCGATGACGGAGCGGGTGCGCGACCGTTACGGCCAGCATGATGTGACTGACGGGAGCAAGCTGGTGCCGGAGGGCATCGAGGGCCGCGTACCGCATCGCGGTCCGCTCGGCACCAATATCGAGCAACTGGTGGGCGGCTTGCAGTCGGGCATGGGCTACATCGGCGCGGTGAATCTGACGGAGCTGCGCCGCCGCGCAAAGTTCATCCGGGTGAGCGACGCGGGCCAGCGTGAAAGCCACGTGCACGACGTATTCATCACCAAAGAGGCGCCCAACTACCGGCCGTAACTGAATCGACGATAGAATGAAGGCAACCAGCCGCGCGTTCGCTCGATGGGTGACGCGCGGCTTTTCCTTGCCCAATTCATTTCTAGGAACGGATACTCGAACCGGCGCGGGTGCCGTGGCAGAATCGGAGCGTCACACATTTCCTGAACAGTAATTAATCGGTGGGGTGAAGGCGGGGGCGAAGCGAGCGATGGCGCGGACGAAGAAAATTCGCGTGGGCGTGCTCTTTGGAGGCCGCTCGGGCGAGCACGAAATTTCGCTGCGATCGGCGTTGACCGTAATGTCCGCGATGGACTCGCGGCGCTACGAGATCGTGCCGATCGCTATCGGGCGCGACGGCCGCTGGTATTTGCGCGGCGACGCGATCGCGAGGTTGAGCCAGGCGGCGCCCAAGCTGCGCGCGCTCGGCCGCGGCGGCACGCCGGTAAGTCTGTTGCCCGAGCCTCATCGCCGCGCCCTCGTGAACGCACTGTCGCGCAATGGCATTCCCGCCGCGAAGGGTCGCGCGCCCGCGATGCCGGGGCCGCTCGACGTGGTTTTCCCGGTGCTTCATGGGACCTACGGCGAGGACGGCACCATGCAGGGTTTGCTCGAACTTGCCGGGATTCCCTACGTGGGCGCGGGCGTACTCGGTTCGGCGCTGGGGATGGACAAGGACGCGCAGAAGCGGATTCTGCTCGCGTCGGGTATTCCCGTCGTGCGCCATTTCGCACTGACGCGATCGCAGGCCGACGAAGATGCGCGGGCCGCGCGGCGGATCGCCGAGGAACTCGGCTACCCGGTCTTCGTCAAACCCAACGCTCTCGGCTCGTCGATCGGAATCAGCAAGGTCAAGCACGCGCGGGCGCTGGCCGCGGCGGTCGCGGACGCCTTTCAGTACGACCGCAAGATTCTGATCGAGGCATCGTGCGCGGGACGCGAGTTCGAATGCGCGGTGCTGGGCAACGATCGGCCCGAGGCCTCGGTCGTGGGCGAGATCCTGATCAAGGGTCACGAGTTCTACAGCTACGAATCGAAATATGTCGATCCAGAAGGCGCGGACGTGCGGATTCCAGCGGAGCTGCCCGCGAACGTCGCCGATCGGATTCGCGAAATCTCGACCGCCGCGTTTACGGCACTCGCGCTGCGCGGGATGGCGCGGGTGGATTTCCTGGCCCGCGCCGATCTCAGCGAGCTCTATGTGAACGAGGTCAACACGATCCCCGGTTTCACGTCGATCAGCATGTATCCGAAGTTGTGGGAGGCGACCGGTGTGGCGCTGCCGCGCTTGATCGACCGGCTGATCGATCTTGCGCTTGAGGACGCGCGCGATCGTTCGCGCCTCAAGTTCACCTATCAGCCTCGCGGATGACGAAGCGTGCGATGAAGCGCCTGCTGATCGCGACCACCAACGCCGCCAAATTCGCGGAATATCGCGTCTTGCTGCGCGAATTCGATCTCAAGGTGGTCTCGTTGCGTGACGTCGGTATCGACGCCGAGGCGCCGGAGGACGGTGCGAGTTTCGCCGAGAATGCGCGGCTAAAGGCGAACTTCTACTTCGACCGCGCGGGTATTGCGACGCTCGCCGACGACGGCGGCCTCGAGGTTGACGCATTGGACGGCGCGCCGGGCGTGCGATCGCATCGATGGCTCGGCGAACGTGCCGACGATCGCGCGCTGGCGGAGGAAATCGTGCGGCGGATGAGCGGGGTCGAGCCCGCGTTGCGAACGGCGCGGCTGCGGGCGGCGGCGGCGCTGGTCTTCGAGGATGGCGCCGCGCGGTGCGAGCGCGTGGTCGAGGCTGCGTTTGAAGGCACGATCGCGACTTGCTGCTATCCGCAAATTCAAGCCGGGTTTCCCTACCGCGCGGTCCTGATCGTTCCGGGGCGCGGATGCTACTTGGCCGAGCTTGGCGAGGAGGAGGCGGCGCGTCTCAGCCAGCGGCGGCTGACGGTCGCGGCGCTCAACGATGACCTTAAGAGAATCGCGACAAGCAGCTGACACCCGCTTCTGGCACCGCTACCGTCGATGACGCCGACGCAGTAAGATTTCGGCGATCACCATAATGCATCCGACGCCGCTACAGACAATTTTAGGCCTGCGTTCGCTGGGCCTCGACGCGCGCATCATCTTCGACGCGATCGTGATCGGCGCCCTTGCATTGTTCGCCTTCGTGATGCGTCAGCGCTGGCCGTTCATGTCGCTGACCGGCGTGGTGATGTGCACGATCGGCTTCGCCTTCGACCTGATCGCGACGCCGCCGCTGGCCGCGGAGATGGGCTGGACCCAATGGGCGGGCGGTCTCGGCATCGTGCTGGCGAGCTGGGGCTTCATCCACCTGATGCTGGCGACGGCCGACGCTGCCGCCCATCGCACGCGCGCCCATTTCTCGACCATCTTCAAAGACATCCTGATGCTGACGCTGTGGGGCCTGGTGCTGCTGGTGGTGCTGCGTCAGGACTTTACCGTTGACCTGACACCGCTGCTCGCGAGTACTGCGGTGGTCGCGGTGGTGGTCGGTCTGGCGCTGCAGGAGAGCCTGGGCAACATTTTCAGCGGCCTGACACTGCAAATGGGCAAGCCTTTTGCACCCGGCGATTGGGTGAGATCGGGGAATTTTGTCGGGCGGATCCAGGGTATCGGCTGGCGCTCGACCGCGATCATAACGCGCGCCAACGAGAAGCTCGAAATTCCTAACGCCTTGATGGCGAAGGATGCGCTGGTGAATTACTCGATCGGCGCCGTCGCCGACGAAGTCAAGATCGGTCTCGACTACTCGACGCCCCCGAACCATGTGCGCGAGGTAATTCTGGAAGCGCTGCGCGACATTGCGGGCGTCATGCAATTTCCGCCGCCGGAAGTTTATACCTGGGAATTCGGCGACTCCTCGATTCATTATCGCGTGCGTTACTGGATGAGCGACTTTGCGGAGGCCGATCATTTGCGCGACACGGTCTCGACCGGCCTCTGGTACGTCTTGCGCCGCAAGGCGATTGAAATCCCTTACCCGCAGTTGACGATCCACTCATCGCGGAGGCTGCCGAGGGAGGCGGAGGGCGCGGAGGCGTTCGAGCGCGAGATCATGGGCGGGTTGCGGCAGGTCGATTTTCTCCGGGGTTTGCGCGACGAGGAACTGCGCATGCTGCTGCCGGGCGTGATCGTGCAAAAGTTTGGCGCCGGTGAGGCGATCGTGCGCGAGGGCGATGAGGGCGATTCGCTGTTTATCATTCGCCAGGGAACGGTCCAGGTTCTCGCCGGCGCGACCGATGGCCGGCAGGTGCATATCCGCGACCTCGCCCCGCCCGCGTTCTTCGGCGAGATGGCGTTGATGACGGGCGAGAAACGCACCGCGACGATTCGCGCCAAATCCGATGTCGAGCTACTCGAACTCAACCGCAACGCCTTCGGCGCGCTCTTCAAGGATCATCCGGAGACCGCGGCACAGATGGGCGAGGTGATCGCGTTTCGCATGACCGAGCGGCGCGAGATGCTGGATGCCGAATCCCGCGCCGACGGCGAGCGCAGCCCCGCGCACCGGCTATTGGCCCGGATGCGCGCGGTCTTCAACATGGCCATGCCGCGCTAACCGCATTGGATCGAAGCAGCCAGGTCCCGAGCGGTCCGTGCGGGCTGCCCGCTACTTCGTATCGAATTCAAAAATCATCTCATTTGGCGGGCGGCCGGCGGACGGATGTAGCCGCTCCAGGCACATCCTGATCACCTGATCGTCAGGACGATCCTGAAGTAAACTGCGCAGCTCGGCCTCGGGCGAAGCGCCCTTGCGCAGCATCGCGATCGCGCTGGCGAACCGTTCGTAGTATGCGGGATCGACACCGTCGCCTTCGAGCGCGACGATTTCGACTACCGGCACCAGCACGTCCTTGCCCTTGACCTTGACCAGGCCGATTTCGCGCGTGATGAAGCCGCCGCCGGCTTCCTCGAGCGTCGCACGGTTGGCGAGGATGCCGACCTTGAACGGCCGCGTGAGTCCCTCCAGCCGCGACGCGAGATTGACCGTGTCGCCGATGACCGAATAATCGAAGCGCTCCTCGCCGCCGAAGTTGCCGACGATCGCATCGCCGGTACAGATGCCGATGCCGATCTTGATGTCGGCGAAGCGTTCGTCGCTTTTGGTCAGTGCCCCCAGCTCTTCCATCATGCGCAGCGCGCACTTGATCGCCTCGCGCGCCGGATTGCCGATCGCGATCGGGGCGCCCCAGAACGCCATGATGCCGTCGCCCATCAGCTTGTCGACCACGCCGCCGCTCTCCAGGATCAGGTTGGTCATGACAGTCATGTAGGTATTGAGCAGGGCGACCAGCGGCTCCGGCTCGGTGCGTTCGGCGCGCGAGGTGAAATTGACGATATCGGAAAACAAGATGCTCAGGTGGCGGCGCTCGCCGCCCAACTTGAGCCCGGTCGGATTGTCAAGCACCGAGGCGATGACGTCGGGATCGAGATAATGCTCGAAGACGCGGCGCAAATGGCGCTTCTCGGCGCCCTCGGCGAAATAGCGCCAGCTCATGACGAAGATATAGGTGAGTACCAGGACCAACAGCGGAAAGACGAAGCCGAGGATTTGGCCGTCGGCGTTGAGCAGGTGGATGGCGTAAAGGAAGTAGCCGGCACCCAGGATCACCGCGATCGTCGCACCGTAGATCGCCGTCATGTATGCGGCGACGAAACTGATCGCGATGCCAATCAGCACGCCCGCCCATTGCTCCATGTCCCACAGCGGTCCGTCGTGCAGCAGGAAGTCACCGACCAGTACGTTGTCGGTGGCGTTGGCCTGAATTTCCACCCCCGGGAAGTCCGCCCCGACCGGCGTGACGAAGCGGTCGCCGAGCGCATGCGCCGTCATCCCAACCAGCACAATGCGGTCCTTGAGCGCCTCGGGTGCAACGCGATGGTTGATGATGTCGGAAATCGAGAACCACGGGATGGTGCCGCTGGGTCCGCGAAAATGCACGGTCATGCGGCCGAGTTCATCGACCGGAATCTGGCTGCCGCCGACGCCGATGCTGGCGATACCGTCGGCGTCGAAGTGCAGGCCGAGCGGCGCATGATGCGCATAGGCGTCGACCAGGGCCAAAAATAGCGGCACGCAGTAGTGTTGGTTGAAGCGCACCACGCTCGGATAGGAGCGGGCCTCGCCGTCGGCGTTGAGATCGATGTTGACGTAGGCGATGCCACGGGCCGAGCTATTGAGCACCGGAATCGGCGGCAGATAAGCGTCGGCGTTGATTGCGGTGTCGTGCGACCCGGCCGCCTTCGTGATGGTGTTGAAAAAAACCGGCCGCGGCTCCAGAAACGTCGTCCGGTAGCCGACCAGATCCTGGCTCTTGATCTTTTCTATCTCGAGCGCGCTGAACGTATAGCCGAGATAGGTCGAACCTTGCGCCCGGATGGCGTCGGCAAGTTGGGCGTCATTGCTCTGCGCGAGCATCCTGTGGACCGCGTCGTCGCCGTGACCGTTCAATTTCAGCTCTTTGGAGATCTGTTCGCGCTGAATATCAGCCGAGTCGCGCTCCGGCATCATCACGTCGAAGCCGACCACCGCCGCATGGTACTCCATCAGGGCGTGGACGAGCCGCGCTTCGACATCGCGGCCCCACGGCCAGCGGCCCAGCTCCGCGATGCTCTTGTCGTCGATGCGTGCGATGACGACGGCGCCGGACGGTGCCTGCGTCGCGCCGGCCCGGTAGATGAGGCGATCGGAGGCGCTCAGTTCGATCGGTTCCAGGCGTCCGCTGCGATTGAAATATGTAATCGCCGCAACCACCGCCAGTCCGATTGCGACGGTTACGAGCGGACTCTTCCAGAATTGTTTGTGTACAGTTTTTGCCATGGAAGCGCCCCTGAGCATAGCGCGACAGCGCCGCGCAAGTCAGCCTTCGGAGCTGAATCCATGGGTAATGGAGACTCGGGTTTTCGCCGAGTCAGGCGGCGTCTGACCAACCCACCGGCGACGATTCAGCGACGGCGTCTCCGTTTCGGAGGATTGGTCCGGTTCGCGAGCTTCGCGCGACGCGACCGCGCTGCATCGTCGTGGTTGATCGTGATATGCGATGGACTATCGCATCGGGCTTAGCGGGCTGATCAGATGACTACTGCTGCCGCCAAAGCCGCCGGTTGCGCCGACTACCCCTACCGCTATGCCTCCGGCGCCGAGCGCTCCGAGTGCGCCGAGCGCCGCTGTACTCGCCCATGAGGCCCCGCTCAGAATCGGAGCGGCCCCACAAGGCACCGTTACCTTGTGGCCCTCGTCCACCTCAACCGGGGGCGAACTCGGATTGGTCGGGTTGTAGACCACGACCTTGCCCTGATACACCGACACGTGGCTGAATTCCGTGCAATCTTTGTACTTGTCGTCGTGTACGCCGGTTGCGTGATCTACGTCGAAGCCGGTGCCGCGTGCGGAGGCCACCGCGTTGGGCGTATGAACTTCGAAATTAGGCGGCGTGCCCGGCGTCGACCGCACCAGCGATCGGACCAATCCATTGAGCAGTGACACCTTGGTGCTGGCGCGCGTGCCGTTCGGGTTGAGGGTGTTCTCGTCGATCGTCAGGTTGCTCGAGTCGGTCACCTCGATTTGGCTGCCGTCGGAGAGCGTTACAGTCAGGCTGCTGCCCGCACCGGTGACGATCCGGTCACCCACGTCAACTTTGGTGCCGTAGGTCGCAGGAATGGTCGCGGCTCCCCGTGTAATGGTGGCAGTACCGCTGATCGCTGAAATCGAACCCGCCACCGTTTGCGCCACGGCTTGCGGCACCCCGCAAATAGCAGTCAAAGCGAAAAGCAGGAAGGCCAGCGCCAGGGTGTTCGGAGCGATGATTTTGCGATAAGTCATGGCAATCCCAGCTTCAGCGCTTGAGCTATAGCTATCAATACTGCACAGAACTTCGCGAAGCGCCCGATTCTTGCCACACTGCAAATTGCGATGCAAGCGAACGGAACCAGGTAAATTCCTCAGATAGCCCGAGCGAGGCCGCGCTCAAGTTGCCACAGATTCTCGCACGGAATAAGCGCCGTTGCCTCACGCGCGTACTGGCGAATCGCGCTATCGCCGATGTTCCAGCGCGCCTGCGGTTCGGGAATCAGCCACAGCACGGCGCGGCTGAGTCGTGCGAGATCGCGTAGCAGGTCAGCACGCGCCGGACGGCGGTTGTTGCGGCCGTCGCCCATGATCACGATCACCGTCGCGCGCGTGACCAGCGCCGCACGCCGCTCCCAAAGATCCGCCAGCACGCGGCCGAAGTCGGAACGGGCGTACAAATCGAGCGGCGGCGTGGTGGTGAGGTGGCCGCGTTCGAAACCCGCCTCCGCCAACCGGTCGATATAAACGAAGCTGCGCACGCGACGGAAGCATGAGTATGCACCCGCCGCGATTTCGAGCATCAGCGTGGATGCGTATTTCACCGAGCCGCTCATGTCCGCGAGGATTAGAAGGTCGAGATGACGGGGACGGCGGGCGCGAAAGCGCAGGTCTCCCAGCGCGCCGCCATGCTGTAGCGAAGCGCGAATCGTGCGGCGGAAATCGATTCGGCCGGCCCTCGCGATCCGCAGCCGGCGCGATACACGGATACGAAAGCGGCGCTTCAGCGCCGCGAGCGCATTGCGCGCCGCTTCGAATTCGACCTCGGAGTAGTTGGCGAAAGGCAGGCGCTCGATCATGCGCAACCGGGCGGCGCGCCCGGCCTCGATTCCCGGTGAGTCTGCTTCGGCGCCGCCTGCTTCGCGCCCCTCACCGAATTCGATGGCGGAGGCTTCAGTGCGATTCGCCGACGTGTCCACGCCATCCGCATCGCCAGGGCGCCTGCTCTCATCGCTCTCGCCGTCGCCCGGTTGCCGCGCCGGACTCGGCTCCGCGGCTGGTCGAGGCGCCTCGCGTTCCGATGGTGCCGGCTTGTGCGAGGGCGCCGCGCCAGCAGGCGCGTCATCGTCATCGCGGCGCTGGGGAGCGGCGGACGGCGTCGCGGAATCGCTCGGGCCGCCCGACCATCCGGCGACGCCGGCAAATTCGCCCCGGCTCTGATGCGCCCCGCGCATTGCCGTCGATCGCCCGGCGAAGCGCCGCCCGAAGATTTCGTCGAAGGTCGCGCGGTCGGCCTCCTCCTTGATCAGCGCTGCGGCCAGCGCCTCACACATCCGCGAACGCGCCAGCCCGGCGGCTGCCACCGCATTCATCGCGTCGAGCGATTCTGCCACCGAGATCCGCACGCCGGCGGCGCGCAGGTCGGCAATGAAGTCGAGAATCGCGTCCCGCAGCGCGATCATCGCGGGCGCGCTATCAGCGCCGAAGCCTTCGCCTCGACGCGCGCGCGATCGTCCTCATGCTTCAGCAGGACGCCGAGGGTCGTGCGAATCGCTGGCGTATCGAGTTCTTTGATTCCGAGCCGCACCAGCGCGCGCGTCCAGTCCAGCGTTTCGGCGATCGAGGGCGGCTTGCGCAGGTCGAGCTTGCGCATCGCGTTTACCAGCCGCGCCGCCTCGGCTGCCAGGCGCGCGTCGAGGCCCGGGACCTTGAGCTCGATGATGCGCCGCTCCTGTTCGATGCCCGGAAAATCGATGAACAGATGGAGGCAGCGGCGGCGCAACGCGTCCGACAGCTCGCGCGCGCGGTTGGAGGTCAGCACCACCGCCGGACGCTCATGCGCGCGCACCGTGCCGAGTTCGGGCACGCTCACCTGGAAATCGGAAAGCAACTCGAGCAGGAAGGCCTCGAACTCTTCGTCGGCCTTGTCGATCTCGTCGATCAGCAGCACGACCTTGCGCGGCGCCGAAATCGCCCGCAGCAGCGGCCGCTCGAGCAGGTACTCGCGCGAGAACAGATGCTCCGACAGCTCCTCCCAATGCAGCCCCTGATGTTCGTCAACCTGCAGCCGCAGCAACTGTTTCTGATAGTTCCATTCGTAGAGCGCGCGCGCCTCGTCGAGCCCCTCGTAGCATTGCAGGCGGATCAGTTCGGTGTGCAGCATCTCGGCCAGGACCTTTGCGACCTCGGTCTTGCCGGCGCCGGCCGGACCCTCGATTAGCAGCGGCTTGTCGAGCGCCAGCGCCAGGAACACCGCCGTCTCGACGCGCTCATTCGTGATGTAGCGCGCGCGCTGCAACCCCTCGGCGACAAATTCCTGCGTGACGTCCATAACCGACGAGCATTGCGGGCGGGCGCGCCCCCGTCAATCGCCCGTCGGTGCGCGCAATAGATCGGCGAGGCGGTCGCGAGCGTCGTCGAAAGAGAACCATTTATTGCTGCCAATTGCCAATATATAATGGCAGCTATGAATGCCAAATTGACGATCGATAAGGCTGGCCGAATCGTGCTCCCGAAGCCAATCCGGGCAAAACTGCAACTTGCCCCCGGCGATGAGTTGGAGATGGAGTACCTCGACGATCGCATCACATTACGTCCCTTGCGCGGGACCGCTCAGCTAAGAAAAAAGCGCGGCGTCTGGGTCTTCTATTCCGGCGAACCGCTATCGGCCGCGACGGTTGAGGAGACCATCGAGCGAGGACGGCGCGAGCGCGACGATCGAAACCTTGGGGAAAGGCATTGAGGGCGTTTTTCGATACTTCGGTCCTGATCCCCGTCTTCATGGAGGATCACGAGCATCACGAGCGAAGTCTTAAGGCCTTCGCCGCGGCCGACCAAAAATGTGATTGCTGCGCTGCTCACAGCTTGGCCGAGGTTTACTCGACGATGACCCGGCTACCGGGACGACACCGCTTGAGTGGTGAGCAAGTGCTCCTCTTCCTGGAGAACATTCGCGAGCGCCTCACGCTCGTCACGCTCACCGGCGACGAGTACCACGCCACGATCAAGCAGGCTGCCGATGCCGGTGTTATCGGCGCCACCATCTATGACGCGCTGATTGCTCGTTGCGCCCTGAAGGCGAAGGTCGATGCGCTCTATACCTGGAATGCGCGACACTTCCAGCAGTTCGGAGCGGCGATTGCGAAGCGGCTGAGAACGCTCTGAAGCGGACCAAAACCGCATGTCTGTGCGGCACGATCGAACTGTGATGAGGCAATGGGGGGCATGGGCGCGCCCGTTATCGTTGGGATAGATCAGGCGGCGGATTTGCCGAACACGCGGCGGGCGAAAACCTTGCGCACCAACGCGCGCCGCGCCGGGCCGCGCGGAACCGTATGAAAGCGTCGCCACATGCAGCGTCCGCACAGCAAAAACAATTCGTCCTCGGGCAGGTCAGGCCACGCCACGCTCCAGACGCCCTCTTCGACGCCGCATTGTGCGCACGGATCGATGATGCGCGTGGCACCCGCGCCTGGCACTGTCGATTCGATTATTCCCACGTCGTCCCGCTGATCCAGCTATCGGAATCTCACACCCGGCAATTCAACGCAAGCGGCCCGACCACCAGATCGCCGCGCTGGCGCCGCGTGGGGCGGCCCGGTTAGAGCTGTTCCTTCTCTTCGACGGCGCGAAATTCATCCTCGCTGAGCGCGCGCGCCTTGCGGCTGCCGTAGCGATCGTAGAGTTCGAACAACGACGACTTATGCGGACGCACCCGGCCGAGCGGGCATTTCTGCCATTCGTCGAGCGACTCGTCGCAATAGCCCATGCGGTTCTCGCCGCATTTCGGCTGCAGAAAGATTGCGATCTCCGGCAGGATTTTCTTGATCTCCGATCGCATCAACGCGACCATCCGGCGAATTTCCCATTGCGCGCGCACGCACAGGCGCAGATCGCAGATGTGCAGCATCTCGGCAAAATTGACCATCACGTGGAAATTGGTCGGCGCCGCGTTGGGCAGGATGAAGCGTGCGTCCTCCGCCGGAATCCCCGCCTTGAGCGCACGCGCGTAGAGCTCCGACGTATGCTCGAGTAGTTGCGAAAATTCGTCGTCCAGCCCTGCCCGCGACCATGATTCCGGCAGCACGAACGCGAGCTTGTCCTGCTTGAACTTGACGTAGCGCTGACTCTGCTGCTCGAAGCTGATGCCGAT
Organism: Binataceae bacterium (SeqCode); assembly: GCA_050011435.1. Taxonomy (GTDB): domain Bacteria; phylum Desulfobacterota; class Binatia; order Binatales; family Binataceae; genus JADMIL01. The sequence goes on along the minus strand of JBEKJC010000014.1, from coordinate 94,080 downwards.
GCGATGGCGCACGAACTGATGCGATAGCGATCGCGAAACGCCCGAAATCCCGAACCAGAACACCACCTGCTCCAGCGGTGACGCGTGCCCGGTCTTCAGCCGCTCGCCGATAAACTCGCGAATCTTCTCGTGGCTGATCTTCTCGGCCTCGATCTTTTCCCAAATCTCGATCGGTGTCTCGGCGGAATAGCAGGTGCGAAACGCGGCGTAGAGTTTTTCGAGCGGCGCGCGCGCGTAATCGATCAGCTTTACCTGCATCTTCGCCTGGTTGTTCATCGCTTTACTCGCCCTGCCCGTCCGTCCTGAAGCATAGCATTTCCGCGTCGAGCCTAACTTCTATCCTGTGCCGCCGGTCCGACCAATAATGTCCGCGAAGGGGTATCCACTCTATCCACAAACGAAGCCTCGGTTTCGGGTGGGGAGACCTCACCCGCGCTCGCGGCGCGAGCTTGCCCGCTCCTTGGACAAGTAGAGGGATCGAGATGATTTGTGCCACAAGCGATTGCACCGCCGACGCCGCCGTCGCAAGATTCCGCTCGCGATGCCGCCTGATCGTCACAACGCCTATACCCGCCTGATGCGCCCGCTGCTGTTCCGGCTCGACCCCGAAACCGCCCACCGATTGACGATCGCGGCGTTGAGCCTGATACCGCCGCTCCGTCCGGCCAACGATGCTCCGGAACTCGCCTCGACAGTCTTCGGTATCACCTTCGCCAATCCGGTCGGGCTCGCGGCGGGTGTGGACAAGGATGCGCGCGCGCTCGCCGGATGGAATGCGCTCGGCTTCGGTTTCGCCGAAGTCGGCACGATTACGCCGCGTCCGCAGCCGGGCAACGCGCCGCCGCGGATGTGGCGATTGCCGTCGAATCATGCGCTGATCAACCGGCTCGGCTTTCCCGGCGAAGGGATGGAGGCCGCGGCCGCGCGCCTGCGCCAGGCGAGCTCCGGGACCCTCCGGCATACCGGCCACGCTAGCTTTCCGGCGATGCGCGTCGCGCTCAACTTCGGTCCCAACAAGGACACGCCGCCGCAACGGGTCGCCGAAGACTACGCCGCCTTGGCGCGTCTCCTCGCGCCATTTGCCGACTTTATCGTGGTGAATCTCTCTTCGCCGAATACGCCGGGGCTGCGCGATTGGCAGGCGCCCGAGCGCATGCGCGCGATTGTCGAGGCGGTACGCGCCGCACTGCCCGACCAACGCCGCGTGCCGATTCTGGTGAAAATCGCGCCCGATCTGGAACCCGCGCAGATCAGTGCCGTTTGCGCAGCGGCGCTCGACCTCGCTGGCAACCCGGGCGCCGGCGGCATCGGCATTGTCGCCACCAACACCACCCTCAAGCGCGAGGAGGTCGGCGTCAGCGCGGCCTTCGCGGGCGGCCTCAGCGGCGCGCCGCTGCTCGCGCGATCGCGTGAAGTTATCGCGCAGGTTTACCGCGAGACGGGCCGTCGCGTCCCGATTATCGGCGTCGGCGGCATCGCCGGCGCCGAGGACGCTTACGGCCATATCCGCGCCGGCGCGAGCCTGGTCGAGTTCTACACCGCGATGATCTATCGCGGTCCGGGTCTCGCTCGCGAAATCAAGCGGGGCTTGGTGCGCTTGCTCGCACGCGATGGATTTCGCTCTATTAGCGAAGCGGTCGGCAGCGCGGCTGTGAAGTGAAAAGCGCGCGCGTCGCCGCACCGACGGAGGCGAGATGGCTTCGGACAAAGCTACAGCAAATATTTTAGTTGACGCGCGATGGCTCGCGGAACATCGCGGCGACCCCGGCCTGATTCTCGTCGATACGCGCGCGCCGGCCGACTACTGGACCGGCCATCTCGAGGGCGCGCGCCATTTCGATCCCTTTCCGTTCCATCACAGCGATACCGCCGAGGGCCCTCTGCGCGATTTTCGCGGCCAGCTCGAATGGATTTTTTCGGCCCTCGGCGTGACCGCCGGCGCAACCGTCCTCTTCTACGAGAACGACTCCGGCATGCGCGCGACGCGCGCCGCCTGGGCGCTCGATTACATGGGCCATGCGGAGTGGCGCATCCTCGACGGCGGACTTAAATGCGCGGGTGCCCCCAATCTCGTTACCACCTCTATCCCAAACGCGCAGAGCAACTTCAAAGGCACCGCGCGCGAAGATCTAATCGCGTCGCGCGGCTACGTCGTCGCGCGCCTCGGGCAACCCGGCGTGCAAATCTTCGACGTGCGCTCCGACGAGGAATATTTCGGCGAGCGCGTCCGCGCCAAACACGCCGGCGCGATCCCCGGTTCGATCCATCGCGACTGGACCCACCACCTCGCCGCCGACGGCCGCTTCAAGCCGCCCGCGCAATTGCACCAGGAATTCGAAGGCCTCGGCCTCGATTCTCAAAACGAAATTATCCCGTATTGCCAGGGCGGCTACCGCTCCGCCAACGCTTACGTCGCGCTGCGCATTGCCGGCTATCCGCGCGTGCGCAACTACCTCGGTTCGTGGGGCGAATGGGGCAATCGCGACGATTTGCCGATCGAGCATCCGCGGCGCAAGGTCCAGTCCAAGGGAGGTCCCGGCTCATGGAACGCATAATTCTGCTCACCGGCTTTGAGCCCTTCGGCGGCGAACGCACCAATCCCTCGTGGGAGGTCGCCTCGTGGCTCGACGGCAAGGATATCGGCGGCGCGACGATTCACACGCTGGAACTGCCGGTGAATTGTCGGCGCGCGTCCAAGATGGTCACCGACGCCATCGCGCGCACCAATCCGGCGGCGGTGCTCGGCCTCGGCCAGGCTGGCGGGCGCCTTTCGCTCTCGATCGAAAAGGTTGCCGTCAATCTCGCCGACGAACGCGCCAGCCGCGAATCCGACGGCGGTGCGAGCGCCAAGCCGGTCGTCGTCAGGGGTCCCGACGCCTACTTCGCGCGCCTGCCGATCGCGCCGATGCTCCGCGCGATCGAGCGCGCGGGCATTCCCGCCGCGCTCTCGCTCAGCGCCGGTGTTTACGTCTGCAACACCGTCATGTATTCGACGCTGCACGCCCTGCGCTCCCGCCCAGGCGTGCCGGCCGGGTTCATCCATTTGCCCTATACCGCAGCGCAGGCGATTCACCATCGCGCGACCGCGAGCATGTCGGTCGATCTGATGACCGCGGGCGTCGAAGTCGCACTCGGCGTAATCGCCCGCATCACCAAATGAAAGGAAGCAGGCGCGCCGCCGGAGGCGGCGCGCGCTCCCCTGCGTAGCCGCCGAATTCGGTGGCTATTTTATAGCCACCGCGTTGGGCGGCGACGCGATTCCGCCGCGCAGATGCAGCGGCACCGATACCATCATGAACTCCCACCGGCCGTCGGCCGCGCAATCCTCCGCCAGCTTGTCCAGCACGAACTGTTCGCCGAGCGGCAGCCCGAGCAGCGACAGCGTGCGGTAATGCAGCGCGCCGTCGTCCTTGAAATTCCACGGCCACGGCTCCACCGCAGGGCAATCGGTGCCGATCGCGGCGACGCGGCTGTCCCACATCCACGCCACCATCTCGCGGCTGTCATCGACTCCGCAGGCCTTCAGCTTGTCCATCGGCGCCATCGCGGTTTTCGCCGCCGCCGTTGATGCGAGGTACGCCTGCATCCAGCCCGTTCGCACCAGCAGGATCGAGCCCGGCTTGAGTTCCGTCTTCTGCGCCTTGAGTGCTCCTTTCAGATCGTCGAGGCTGTATTTTTCGTCGCTCAGCGGATTGACCGGCCGGCCCTTGTCCGCGCGATAGCGGAACGCGTCGATCAGCACGCCGCGCCCCACGAAACGATCGGCCCAGTTGTGAATCCCGAGCTTGTCCGAGCCCTTGATCTCGTCGTTCTTGACGCCGTTGTAGTACGCCTGCGCGCGCAGATTGCCGACGTGGCCGAGACCGTCCCACTGGCTCCCTTCCTGCGTGTTGTAGGAATCCAGCACGTCGTCGAAGCCCAACAGTCCGTAACTCTCAAAACTCTTCTTGGTGTGATGGACCGGATCGCGGTTGAACAGCGGCGGTTGCGCATAATTGATCGGCGTATCGAGGCGAAAGACCTTGCCGTTGCGCACCAGCTTGGCCGCATCGACGATTCCTTCCGGCGTCAGGAAGTTGACGCAGCCGACTTCGTCGTCGTCGCCGAACACGCCCCAGTTGGAATCGGCCGGAGCGCCGGGCTTGATTGGCAGTTGGGCAAACTTGGGAATTTTATTGAAATCGACCTTGGCCATGATTCGCTCTCCCCTCGATTTTTGCGCGGGATATTCACCCGCTGAAATGCGCCTGGATTCCTGCGGCCAGCACGCCATGCAGCGACTGGAAATGTCAAGCGCGCGCGGCGATTCCACTGCCGCTGCGATGATGTAAACTGGACCGCGCGATGGAGAGTCAGGCAAATCGTCCGGCGGATGCGCCAGCTCGTAACGCAGCGGCCAACGGCGGCCAGCGTGGGCGATTCGGACGAGCCCTGCGACTTGCGCCGACGCTGGCGGCACTGACGCTCTGGAGCGGGCTTATCGGCGCGTGCGGACGTTCGATCTTTCCCTTCGCCAGCACCTCGCCAACGCCCACCGCGACTATTACCACGTCGCCCACCACCGGGAATTTTCTCTACAGCTCGAATTTCGGCGACGGCATGGTCGCAGAATTTTCCCGCAATCTCTCCACCGGGAAACTCGCTCCGATCGGATCGGGATCGGTCGGCGCCGGATCGCCGAACGGTCCGATCGGAATCGCCAATGGACCGTCGGCGAAATTTCTTTACGTGGCGAATTCCGCCGATGGCAATGTGCGTGAGTTCAAAATCAATTCGACCAGCGGAAAGCTCACGCCGATAACTGGCAGTCCCATCGCGGCCGGCATCTCCCCCCAATGGGTTGCGGTCACGCCCAATGCGCAATTCGCCTTCGTCGCCAATTTCGGCGACGGCACGATTTCGCCCTACACCGTCAATACGACCACCGGCGCGCTCACCGCGAATGGCTCGGCGTTTCTCTCGGTTCTGCTCTCAAGTCCGACCGCTGCCGTCGCGAGCAACAATTGGCTCTATGTCACCGATAATACGCTGGGCACGATCGTGAGCTTTCAGATTAGCGCGTCAGGCACCTTGTCGGCGGTCACCTCTACAGCGCTCAGCACGGTCACGCCCCCGATTCCGTCGCCGGGATCGGTGATCATGGACCCGACCGGGGCGTTCGTTTACGTAACCGATCAGAAATTCGGTGCGGTCTATTTTTTGAAGGTGGGCGCGGGTGGTCTCACGCTGGCCGGGACGTACACCTCCTCGACCATGGGAGAGGGCGGACTCGCGATCGGGACGCCCTCATCCGGTAACGAGTTCCTCTTCGTCGCCAATCAGTTGCTTCCGTCGCCCTCGATTTCGGTCTTTCTTGTCAACGGCGACGGCTCTCTGACAGGCCCAACGCTATATCCCGACCCTTCGCTCAAGCTTCCGACCGGAGTCGCGGTCGATCCGACCGGCAGCTTTCTCTACGTCGCCAATCAGGGCAACGGCACCATCTCGCGCTTTGCGATCAATGCCACAACCGGCGCGCTCGGCGCCGGCGTCTCCTTCGCCACCGAAAGCGCTACCAGCAAGCCGCTCTTCCTGACCCTCGGGCAGTAACGCGCACGCCTCAGAGATTCTTCGGCGCGGGCGACTCGACCGGTGATGCGCTCGGCGACGCTTCACCGCCCGGTGGATTCACCGGCGTTTCGCCCGGCTCCGATGGCGTCGCACCCGGCGTCGGTGATGCGGTCGGTGTTGGGCTCTCTGACGCGGTCGGTGTCGCCGAGGGCGCGATGCTGCTCGGTGACGCTTCCGGCGAGGCCGGCACCTCCGGCGTCGGCGACGCGTTCGGATTGAAGACCGTCGGTAGCGGCGAAGGCTCAGCCGGCGTCGCTGCTGGAGAAGGTTGTGCCGATTCGGTCGGTGTCGCCGTCGGCATCAAGGCCGTGCCCACGCCGTAATCGTAAACCAGTTCACCGCCCAAACGTCCCTGGTAGAGCAAAACGCTACCCGCAATCACCGCGATCAGCAAATAGATCGGACGCGTGCCGGCAATGAAGCCGACGAACTGGATACCGAGGCGCCACAGCGCCAGCACCAGGATTGCCCACGGCAGCCAATGCCCAAGAAAAGCATGGCGTTTCAGGACCTCCAGCGCCGGCCCCTTGACGTTGTCCCATACGCGCCCCGCCTCCCATCCGCCGGTCAACTTCGAGCCCCACGCCGCCGCCGCTCCCGCCACCATCAGGGTTAGCGCGGTCGTGCGCGGCCAGGTGCGCGATTGCATCACGCTCCCAAACAGATCCACGAGAATGCCGACGATGACCAGGGCGACCGTGAAGTGATCGATGACCGGATGAAGTTGCCAGGCTTTGATCGTCTCGACGAGCGCTTGCATCTGAACTCCTGCGGATAGTGGCTGGATGACCGAGGCGCCAACGACTGCGCAATTGCGCGGTTTCCGGTCGCATCTTATCGCAAACGAAGCGATCCCGTGCAAATCACCCCGCGCTCGTCATTCGCCCGGCGTCAGAATCACGGTCGGCGCGCTCGCCGCGGACTTCCGTACCAGGATCGTTGCATCGTCGCTGATGACCGGTCCCCAGATCCGCCCGCTAATCAGAAACCGGCTTACGGCGCTCGCCTGCGCCTCCGCGAAATTCGGGATCCAGCCCTCGGCGCAGTCGAAATGATAGATAGCTGCGGGCGATGCACCATTCGTCGTCGCGGCTGCTTTGCTCACGACGACGGTCGCGGCGTCCGCGTTCGCGATCGGCCGCAGATTGCGCAGGTACCAGCGCAACGGTGCCCCGATTTCACCGTCGAACGCGACCGTCGCGTTGACCGGCGCGATACCCGCAGCCGCCTGCCGCGAATAGAGCCGCGCTTGCTCGGTAGTCGCGCTCGCGCCCCGGAACAAATTCGCGTGGCGCGCCCATGGCGCTTCGCTGCCGTCGGGCGCATCGCAGACGAAATTTGCCACCGCGCCGATATATATCGTCAGTATTGCGGCCACCACCAGCGGTATCCGCGTCAGCCGCCATGCGTCGCTGTGATGGAGCCAGTTGAGACCGATTGCGCCGACCACCGCCGCCGGGATCAGCATCGCTACTATTGATTCTGTGTCGCGCCGCGGCGACCAGCAGAAATACGCGACGCTGAGCGCAGCCCAGATCAGCGCCCAGGTTGCGAAGCGCGAACGCACATTCAGCGTGATAATCACCATTGCGCCGAATACTCCGGCGAGCGCGATCATGAACTCGTAAAGCGTCAGCACCGGTAGATAAAAGCGCAAGCCCGCAAGGAATCCGGCCTGCCCGGGACCAGGCGTCGGCGACCAGCTACCTGCGATGCCGGCGGCGCTCAAACCTCCGGGAATCATCATCTGCGAGATCATCCACACCACTGCCGCCGTCACAATCACCAGTACGAGGCGCGAACTGTAACGGTCGAGCCATACGCGGATCGCGAGAAACACGTTCTTCCCGGTGACCGCGTCCCACAGCCCGATTGGAATGAGCGCGGCGACGAAGATCGCCGCGGTCGCGAGACCCGTCGGATCTGCCGCGATCATCAGGCCCGCGAATAATCCCAGCGCCGCGGCGCGCCGCGCTCCCGGTCCCGACTTGAGCGCCATGAAGACTGCGATCGTCACCAACGCCAGCGCCGCCGCGGGCGTCGCCGTCGCACTCGCGCGCGAGTAACTGGTGAGGCTCGGCGATAGCGCCAGCATCGCGCCCAAGGCGAGGCCGCCGGCGCGCCCGATGTAATGCCGCAGCTCAAACGCCATCGCGACCATCAGCAATCCGCTCAGCGCGAAGACCGTGCGCGCCGTGTAATCATTGGCGCCACCAAGGGCAAACACGCCCGCCGTAAGCAGATGTACCCATCCGCCGTATGTGGGATGGAAGCCGGCCGCCACGTTTGTGCCCGTGCTCGCGAGGTCGAATTCATACAGCGCATGGCTCGCTTCGATGCCGTCGAGGGGGCGCGCGCCGAGCGCCGTCAGCCGTGTCAGCACCGCGTATGCCGCAATCGCCACCCACCCGAGATTTTCCGCCGTGACGACGTGCAGTGGACGTTCGAGCCGCTCGTAACTCAGGTTGCGCGCCGGCTCTGCCGCACTCTCGGCGAACTCATGTTCATGGTCGTCGCTGAGCTCAATCCCGAGACGCCATTCCTCGCCGTGCTCGTCCTTCGGTGCGGTAGCCACGTCCGAAATCGCTATTTGCCGCGACCGTCCATGTCAACCGCGAGCGCACCGCAGGTATCCACAGTGCGATTTTACGTAACGATCATGTAACTGAAAATTCGCTCCGGGCGCGGTGCCAAAGCGCGCTCTTCGGGTTTGAGCGCACAACGAATGCCGCTATTCTGGTGCATTCGGCTTGAGTCAAATGGCAACGCAACCAACCTCCGCCAGGCGCGCGACCGGCGTCATCGTTTCGCTGCTCATCGTCGCGATCGTCCTCGCGATGTTCTTCGCCTATCGCCGTGCCGGCGGCCTCGGCCATCTGCACGGGCCGCGCCTCCACGTCTCGCTGCGCGAGCTCCCCTACTATGCCTTCTGCTCTCTGATGCGGATGACCGCCGCCTACGTCCTCGCCCTCATCTTCTCTCTCGTCTATGGGCTGTACGCGGCCAAGGGTAAGGCCTGGGAGCGTGTGATGCTCCCCGCGATCGACATCGCCCAATCGGTCCCGGTCATCGGCTTCTTCCCCGCCGCGATCTATTTCTTCGTCTCGCTCGCCCACGGCAGCCGCTTCGGCGTCGAGATGGCGGCCGTGTTCCTCATCTTCACCAGTCAGGCCTGGAATATGGCGATCGGCGTCTTCGAATCCGTACGCACCCTGCCCAACGATTCGCTCGAAGCGCTCGACGCGTTCGGCGCCACCGGATGGCTCCGGCTCAAGCGCCTGCTCCTGCCCGCCTGCGTGCCCAAGCTCGTTTACAACTCCATCCTCTCTTGGGTCGCAGGATGGTACTACCTCATCGCCTGCGAGATCATCGCCGTCGGCCCCGCCCATTACGAGTTGCCCGGACTCGGCAGCTACCTGATGAAGGCCGCCGACAAGGGCCGCACCGGTGAGTTGATCGCGGGCCTGCTCACCCTGCTTGCAATCATCGTCCTCATGGACGGCATCGTCTGGCAGCCGCTCTCCGAATGGGCTGAGAAGTTTCGCTACGAATTCGCCGCCTCCAGCGAGCCCATGCGCCCGCTCGGGATGCTCGCGCTGCTCGGTTCCGTCGGCCCGACCGTACTCAGGGTCTTTCGCGCGCTGTTTCGTCCAATCGTCAGAACCATCCATCACGCGCTGGCCTCGACGCCGCCCTTCGAAGCGGTCCGCCATCCGGTCCTCCAACGGACCTGGCGGATCGTGCGCATCGTCCTCGCCGCGACGCTCGTGTTCATGACCGCCAAGGGCCTTATCGACGGCACCGTCGCGCTCATTCGCACGCTGATGCAGCCGTGGCCCGCCGCCGTCCGCCAGATTCCGCTGGCGACCGGTGCCTCCGTGTTGCGGCTGGTCGCCGCCTACGCGATTTCGCTCGCCTGGACGATTCCATGCGCGATCGCCGCGAGCGAGAGCCAACGCTTCGCACGACGCCTCGCGCCCTTCGCCGAGATTGTCGGCTCGATGCCCGCGACGGCGCTCTTCCCCCTCATCGTCATCTTCGTCATTAAGGTCACCGGCGGTATGAATCTAGCCTCGATTCTGCTCATCCTCACCGGGATGCAATGGTACGTGCTGTTCAATCTGCTCGCCGGCGTCAGCCAGATTCCCGCCGATCTCAAGGAAGCCGCACGCTCCTTCGGCCTGAGCCGCTTCGCCACCTGGCGCCGGCTCACCATCCCGGCCATCCTGCCCTCGCTGATCACCGGCAGCATCACCGCCTGGGGCGGCGGTTGGAACGCGCTGATCCTCTCGGAATACTTCGTTTACCGCGGCACCATCTATCGGGTCTTCGGGCTCGGCGCGATGCTCGACGACGCCACCTATCAGACCGGCAACGGCCTGATGATCCTGCTGACCCTGCTCTCGATGGTTTTCGTCGTGTTAGTCTTGAACCGGCTGGTCTGGCGGCGCCTCTACGACGTCGCCACGGACCGTTATAGGATCGACTACTGAGAGGGCAAAATGACCGCGCAATCCAGCCCGCAAAAATCCCGTCCGCAATCCCAATCGCAACCTGAACCGCAATCTGAACCGGATGACCCTGCTGACCCATGGCCCTGCTCGAACTTAAGCACATCAGCCGCAGCTTCCCGCACGCCAAGGGCATTCTGCCGGTTATCGCGGACCTCTCCTTTACCGTCGAAGAGGGCGAGTTCGTCGCCGTCGTCGGCCCTTCAGGATGCGGCAAATCGACCATGTTGCGCATGATAAACGGCCTGATGGAGCCGACCTCCGGGCAGGTGCTCTACAAGGGCCGCCAGATCGACGGCATTAACCTCGAATGTGCGCTGGTCTTTCAATCGTTTGCCCTGATGCCGTGGTTGTCGGTCAAGGCCAACGTCGAACTCGGTCTCGAAGCGCGCGGCTTGGCGCCGGCCGAACGCGAGAAGCGCGCCAGTGTCTATATCGACAAGGTTGGACTCGACGGCTTCGAGGAAGCCTACCCGCGCGAACTGTCGGGCGGCATGAAGCAGCGCGTCGGCTTGGCGCGCGCGCTCGCGGTCGAGCCGCAACTACTCCTGATGGACGAGCCGTTCTCCGCGCTCGACGCCCTCACCGCGATTACCCTGCGCGAGGAATTGCTCGACATCTGGCGGGACAAGAGCATGCCAGTCCATAACATTATCATGGTGACGCACATCATCGAGGAAGCCGTCGAACTGGCCGACCGCATCCTCGTGCTGTCATCCGGACCTGGCCGGCTGGTCGCCGATTTGAAGGTCGAGCTGCCGCGCCCGCGCGACCGCCGCCAGGAAGGCTTCAATGCGCTGACCGACAAGGTCTTCTCGTTGATCGAGGAGCGCGCATGATGCCACCCGCCGGCGTTAATCCGATTCCCGACTGCCAGATGACCTGGGTCTTCGGCCTGCTCGAGACCCTTGAGGATCGCGGCGGCCGCGACGACGGCTACAAGATCGCCCGCGACCTCCATTTCAACTTCAGCGACCTGCTCAAGGTGATGAAGACCGCCGAAATCCTGGGCTTCGTCTCGACCCCCGCCGGCGACGTCGTGCTTGAGCCGCTCGGCAAGCAGGTCATCGACAGCGACATGAATCAGCGCAAGCTGATCGTGCGGGAGCAGCTCAAGGGCCACGGACTCTTTGCCTACCTCGTGCGCCTGCTGCGCGGTCAAGAGGATCGCTCGCTCAGCAAAGAGGTGATCCTCGAGCACCTCGCGATGCTCCTGCCCAACGAATCGCCGCAGAAGACCTTTTCCACGATCGTCAACTGGGGCCGCTTCGCCGAGCTCTTCGGCTATAACAAGGACGAAGACCGCTTCTACCTCGACCAGGAATAGAGGGAACGCATGTTTCGTAGATTTTTTCACGTCAACATTTGCGTCCGCGATATGGAGCGCTCGATTCGGTTCTATCAGGACCTCGGCTTCACCAAGGCCGCTGACTTTATTCTTGGCGGCGGTACTCCCGGTATCGGTCAGGCGCTCGGCCTCGAAGTGAAGCAGCTTCGCGGAGTGTTCATGCGCCTCGGCGATGACCCCAATGCGCCGGTGCTCGACCTCGTGCAATTCATCGATCCGCCCCCTCAGGGTCAACCCTATGCGACGCTCAACAATATCGGCATCTGTCGTATCGCCTTCATCGTCGATGACATCGATAAGACCAACCAGACTCTAATCGCCAAAGGCGTCGAGATCGTCGCACCGCTTCAGCGCTACGCCGGCCCGCGCGGAACCACTATCGGCGTGATGTGCTTCAAGGATCCCGATGGAACCGTGCTCGAGGTGATGAGCGATGAAATCGAGTCGTGGATCCGCTGAACACCTCGCGATGCCTCGCAAAGCTTAAACGACAGAGTGTCCTGCTAAAATCCCGATAATGCCCGCCAGAGCTTGATCGCCGCTGCTATTGGGCGATAATCGCTGCGGCCTTACGACATCTATGAGAGTCGGACCCTGCGATGACGTTCAGCCGCAACGTCGCGTAGCCGGAGGTAACCAGATGAGCGATCGAATTATTCTGTGCGACGTGGCCCCGCGCGACGGCATTCAGAATGAAAAAATAATGTTGTCGTCCGCGCAGAAGCTCGAATTGATCCGCCGGCTCGCCGCGGCCGGGATGCGCTGGATCGAAGTTGCTTCCTTTGCCAGCCCCAAGTGGGTGCCGCAGATGGCCGATGCCGAGGAGGTTTTCCGCGCGGCCTCGCAGATTCCCGGCATCCGCCCAATCGTGCTCGTGCTCAACGACCGCGGATACGATCGCGCCGTCGCCGCCGGGGCTCGCTATATCCGCTTGGTCGTCGCCGCGACCGATACCATGAACCAGAAGAATGCCAACGCGCTCCCCGACGCGACGATGGCCGCATATCGGCCGATTTTCGATCGCGCGCGCCGCGACGGCGTCGAACTCACCGGCACCATTGCGACTTCCTTCGGGTGCCCGTTCGAGGGTGCGGTCGATCCGGATCGGGTGCTCAGGCTCGCGGCGCAATTCGTCGCAGCGGGGGTGGCCGAGGTCGATTTCGCCGATACGGTCGGGATGGCGGTGCCGCCTCAAATCGAACGGATGCTAGTGCGCGCGCGCAACGAATTTCCCAGCGTCCGGATCGGCATCCACCTCCACAACACGCGCAACCTTGGACTTGCCAATGCCTACGCGGCGGTGCGCGCCGGCGCCGACGTCCTCGACGCATCCACGGCGGGGCCGGCGGATGTCCCTTCGCGCCCAAGGCCACCGGCAACATCCCGATGGACGATCTCGTCTTCATGCTCGAAGGAATGGGAATCAAGACCGGCGTGGACCTGGATAAATTGGTCGAGACTTCGCGCTGGTTCGAGGAAATCCTCGAACATCCCCTGCCTGCCATGCTGCCGAAGGCCGGCCCTTGCTGGAATTCTCCGCCGCCGCTTGCGTGAAACCCTATCATCCCGGTTCACCGTGGGCTGCTTGAAACCTCTTTTCTCAATGCTTGACGCTCGCGTTGCTCGATTCCGTCTATCCGCTCCGTGTGCATTCTGGAAAGCGCGCCCGCCGCTTACGCGCCCGCGAAAGGTCTCAGCGACGCGATCCGCAAGGCCGGCTTATGTGTAATTCACCGTGGGAAGTATGAAACCTTTCAAAGGTTTCATGAGTCTTCCCCTCTCCTCCCGGAATGACGAAGGTTGCAGGTGCTGCTATGGAAACCTTGAAATTGGATTGGGACGGTGCCACCGCCGGCCTCGCGGTGCTGACCTTGAATCGCCCCGGCGCGCTCAACGCGATGAATACCCGGATGATGACCGAGCTGCTCCATCTGTTGCGCGAACAGGCCTACAACGACGCGCTCCGATGTATGGTTATCACGGGCGCAGGCGATCGCTCCTTCTCGACCGGTGGCGACCTCAAAGAACGCAATGGCATGAGCAACGAGCAATGGCGCCGGCAGCATCACCTGATTGAAGATATGTTCGAGGCGCTGTGGAATTTTCCGGTACCGAGTATCGCGGCGGTCGAGGGCTTCGCCTACGCGGGCGGATGTGAGTTGGCGCTCGGCACGGATTTCATCATCGCTTCGGAAACGGCGGAGTTCGCGGTCAAGGAGATCACCCGGGGCATCATGCCGGGCGGCGGCGGCATCCATCGGCTCGCCCGCAGCATCGGAGTGCGGCGCGCGAGCGAGCTGATCTATACCGGACGCGCGATCAAGGCGGACCAGGCCTGCGCATGGGGACTGGTCAACCGGGTCGTCCCGGCGGGCCGCGCGCTTGCGGCCGCCCTGGAAATCGCCAACGAAATCGTCGCCAGCGCGCCGATGGCGGTGCGTGCGGCCAAGGTCGCGATCAACCGCGGCATCGACGCCGACTCGCGCACCGCCTACGCCTTGGATATCGCGGCGTACAACCTGCTCATCGGCAGCGAAGACCGCCTCGAGGGGATCGCCGCCTTCAACGAAAAGCGCAAGCCGGTCTGGAAAAATCGGTGATTACCTGATCGGCATCAGTGTCCCGAGTTTGAAATACGCTTACAAAATTTCAGCGAACGAGGAGTTCCGGTGCCGCCCGGCCGCACCTCCGTACCGCGCGCACGTCAACCCGCGCCTGCACCGTCATCCTGAACGAAGTGAAGCATCTCGCGCGGTCCGCCGCGCGCGTCACTTCCTTCCGTCATCCTCTTCGATGCTTCATTATCGTCATCTGGAACTCACGGAGAATTCCGCAAGACCATTATCGATTGTGCGCGACTTGCCAGCCGTTTTGAACTGGCCGCCACCCCCGCATCGAACGCACCGATTCATCGCCAAAGTTTTCCCAGGGCGAAGCCCGCATCTTACCGACGGGAAGTCTGAAACCTCGTGAGGTTTCAGTGTCCGGAAAAATATGAGTTTTGTGTTCCTCAACAACTGGATTACACCTCTGCTCTGCCGGATAGTGTCAGGCGGCCGGAACCTTGCGCCGGCTTAAGGAGAGAGAGATGGATTTCGAATTTTCCGATAGCCAGCAGGAAATCCGTGCGGCCGTCGCCGCGCTGTGCGCACGCTTCGGCAATGAATACTGGCGCGGCTGCGACGAGAAAAACGCCTATCCCGACGAATTCGTCAAGACCTTGAGCGAGGCTGGTTGGCTCGCGGCGTTAATTCCTCAGGAGTATGGCGGGGCGGGGCTCGGGATGTTGGAGGCTTCGATAATCCTCGAAGAGATTAACCGCAGTGGCGGCAATGCGGTTGCCTGCCATGCGCAAATGTACACGATGGCCTCCATCCTCAAGCATGGCAGCGCCGATCAGAAGCAGCGCTATCTGCCCCGCATCGCGTCGGGCGAGTTGCGCCTGCAATCCTTTGGTATCACCGAGCCGGACGCGGGCTCGGAAACCCCGCGCATCAAAACCTTCGCGCGCCGCCAGGGCGATCAGTACGTAGTCAACGGGCAGAAAATCTTTACTTCGCGCTACCAGCATTCGGACATGCTTCTGCTGCTCACGCGCACCACCCCTTTCGAAGAGGTCAAGAAAAAGACCGACGGAATGAGCCTGTTCCTCGTGAACCTCAAGGAGAGTGGCGACGCCATCAAAGCCGTACCGATTGCCACGATGGTGAATCACGGTACCAACCAGCTCTTCATCGATAACCTGATCCTTCCGCGCGAGGCGCTGATCGGCGAGGAGGGCAAGGGCTTCTCCTACGTACTGAGTTCACTCAATGCGGAACGCATCCTGGTCGGCAGCGAGTCCATCGGCGATGGCCGCTGGTTCGTCGAATACTCAGTCAAGTATGCCAACGAGCGGCGCGTCTTCGATCGGCCCATCGGCATGAATCAGGGCGTGCAGTTTCCGATTGCCAAGGCGCACATCGCCGTGCAGGCGGCCGATCTGATGAGGCTGAAGGCGGCGGCGTTGTTCGATGCGGGCCTGCCCTGCGGCGCTGAAGCGAATATGACCAAGTATCTGGCCTCCGAGGCCGCGTGGGAGGCGGGCGAAGCCGCGATGAACGCGCTCGGGGGCTACGGCTTTGCGAAGGAATATCATGTCGAGCGCAAATGGCGGGAGGCGCGGCTCTATCGTACCGCTCCGATTTCCAACAATTTGATCTTGAGCTTCGTCGGCGAGCACCTGCTCAAAATGCCCCGCTCCTACTAAGTGGCTGGGTCATTTCGCATTTGACGCGGAGGACAGTATCGACTACCGTCCACCGCTAACGCCTTGCGACTTATGTCGGCTATAACGTCGCCGACGGTGTATATTTTCGGCGCTCGATTCGCGCGCACCTCTCGGCCTTCGATCCGGAAGCGGGAGGAAAACCGAAATGGCGAATACCAGCTACGACCTCGCGATCGTCGGCGGAGGCCTCGGCGGTTCGGCGCTGGCCAAGGCGATGGCGGAACATGGCGCGCGGGTTCTGCTGCTCGAGCGCGAGCGCAGTTTCACGATCGTGTGCGCGGCGAAGGCCTCGCCGCGTGGGGTGGCGCGGATGCCGAGCGGCTAAGAATCTATCGGCTGCTGCTCGACACCTGCGCCATTAAAGCACGGTGGATAATCGGCATGGGGCCGGATCGCGACCTTGTAGCGACGACACCACTGAGAATGCCGGGTCTTAGTTTCTCTCATCCACAGATGCAGGAAATGATGTTGCGTGCGGCGGACGCCGCTGGCGCGCAAGTTCTGCGCGAGGCTACGGTACGCTCGGTTACGCCCGGAGCGGTTCCCTCACTTGAGTTCACGGCAGAGGGTCGCCTCCAGATAGCGAGCGCGCGTTTGATTATCGGTGCAGACGGTCGAAGCTCGGCGGTTCGCAAATGGGGTGGGTTTGCAGTGAGCAGCGATCCGGAGCGTTTGCTCTTCGCGGGCGTGCTGCTGGATGGAATGACGGGCCTGCGCGACGACGCCTGGTACATGAAAATTAATTCGGATCTTGCCCAGTCGGCGTTTATTGTTCCGCAAGGCAACCAGCGTGCTCGGGTCTATCTCGGCTACCGTGCCGAAGCCGATTATCGAGTGCAGGGTGAAGCCAGTCTGCCCCGCTTGATCGAGGAGTGCGTCCGCTGCGGCATGCCGCGGGAATTTTATGCCAGCTCACGAGCCGTCGGGCCGCTGGCGACATTCAATGGCGCGGACAACTGGGTCGCACACCCCTACGCTAACGGCATTGCCCTGATCGGAGACGCCGCGGCCACCAGCGATCCGACCTATGGACAAGGGATGGCGCTGACCTTGCGCGACGTGCGCGTCCTGCGCTACGCGCTGCTTGCGGACAACGATTGGGACATGGCCGCTCACGCGTACGCCGCCGAGCACGATCGCTACTACGGGGTAATTCATACCTGCGAGGATTGGCTGACCGAATTCTTCTACGGAATTTCCACTGAAGCTAAGGCGCGCCGCGCAAAGGCGCTGCCGCTGATTGACGATGACCCCACTCGGATTCCCGACCACATCTTCAGCGGCCCCGACTTGCCGATAGATGAAGGCATGAAAGCACGCTTCTTCGGCGAGGCCTGAGACAGACAGCAGCTACCCTTCTGTCGACGCCCGATTCAAAAATTGGCCGGTAGTCCCGCCATCGATTCGAAGCGCCACCCGAACCGCTCGCCAACGCGCTTCCGCGGCCCTATGCGGCCACCACCATCCGGCCGCGACTGCCCCCCTTCGACACCGCCCAGTAGTCAAGCGAAATCGGCTCAGAAGATCTTCTCCAACCGGTGATGCTTTGCCGGGCTTTTCCGCTTTGGAGACGTTAATATCCGCGCACGGCAGCGACTGGGACGCGGAAACTCGTCTTGGTTGGCGCCGAACCTCCCGCTTACGCGTCCGCGAAGGGTCTCAACGCAATCGTCCGCAAGACCCATCATCCCCCGTCACCGTGGGAAGTGGGAAACCTTTCAAAGGTTTCACCTCCTCTTTCCCGCTCTTCCGTCGCCGCGTGCCGGCGGCGTGAGCGCCTCTATCTGGCGGACCTCTAATCCGCCACACTCGGCCATCGTTAACCGCTGACGCTTTGTCCGGCTTTTCCGCTATAACAATACGGACACCGCTCTGCCTCGACCAGCAATGCGATCGCATTCCGTTCGGGGGGCGAGTGGCCGAACTAACGCAAAACCAAATAACCGGAGGACAATTTGATGGCAGTGCAGGCTGAAAAGGTAGTTTCCGATTTCTGTGGCGCCTGGTCCAAGCTCAACGTTGACCAGATCATGAGCTTCTTCACCGACGACGCCGTCTATCACAACATCCCGATGCCGGTGGCCAAGGGCAAGGACGTCATCCGCAAAACCATCGAAGGGCTGCTCAAAGGCACCGTCTCGATCAAGTTCGATATTTTGCACACCGCCGCCGTGGGCAATATCGTGATGAACGAGCGGGTCGATTCTTTCGAGGCCAACGGCAAGCACGTCTCGCTCCCCGTGATGGGCGTGTTCGAAATCACCGACGCCGGTAAGATCAAAGCGTGGCGCGACTACTTCGACCTCGAAATGTACCTGAAGCAGATCCGCTAGCAGCGCTTTCCGAAACGGAGCCCATTTGCATGACTCATCCGTCATGTGCTGTTTGCGGGGCCTCTCCCTGTGGGGAGAGGCCTCCGAACGCCACGCGTGCGGCGGATAAGCAACCGGCAAATTCTCGACCTCCCGCGTCGCCCTTAATCGACCCCTTCCCATCGGGGAAAGGGCAACGGGCCTGGCCTCGGGTTTCTTAAAGCGATGGCCACTTCCATTCACGCATGACTTTGCCACTTGCCGAGCATCGCGAGCGTCAGTCGTTGAAAAAAGCGATCATCGGCACCGCCGGCCATATCGACCACGGCAAGACCGCGCTGGTGCGGGCGCTCACCGGACAGGAAACCGACCGCCTCAAGGAAGAAAAAGAGCGCGGCATCTCGATCGACCTCGGCTTTGCTTACTTCACCCTGGCCGACGGCACCCGCGCCGGCGTCATCGACGTTCCCGGCCACGAACGTTTCATCCGCAACATGCTCGCCGGCGCGCACGGGATGGACCTCGTGCTCTTCACCGTGGCGGCCGACGACGGCGTGATGCCGCAGAGCGAGGAGCATCTCGACATCCTCCATCTGCTCGGGGTGCGCCGCGGAATTTTCATCATCACCAAGGCCGACCTCGCCGACGATCAGCGGCTGGCCGACGTGCGCGACGAAATCGAACTGCTCGCCGACGGCACCACCCTCCAAGGATCGCCGGTGCTCGCGGTGTCATCGATCAGCGGCGTGGGCCTTGACGATCTTCGCGCCGAAATCGCCCGCCAGCTCGACGGCTTCGAGGCGCGGCGCGCGACCGGCTTGTTCCGGCTGCCGCTCGATCGCGCGTTCGTCATCAAGGGCCATGGCACCGTCGTGACCGGCACTGCGATAGGTGCCGAGGTCCGCCTCGGCCAGAAACTGCGCGTCCTGCCGGGCGGCGCCGAGGTGCGCGTACGATCGATCCAGGTCCACGGTGATACCGTCGATCACGCGGGCCTGTGCCAGCGCGTCGCGCTTAATCTCAGCGGCGCCGAGCGCATCGAGCTCAAGCGCGGCGACGTGCTCGCCGACGACCGCCTCGAATTGACGACCATGCGGCTCGACGCGCTCCTTGAGATCCGGCCCGCCGCCAAACGCCCCCTCAAAAACAATCAACGCGTCCGTGTCTTTCTCGCGACCGCCGAAACCCTCGGACGTGTCATCGTAATGGAGGAGCCGGGCGAAATTCCGCCCAAACGGCGCGCCTTGGTGCAAATTGTCCTGAACGACCCGCTCGTCGCGCTCGCCGGCGATCGTTTCGTCATTCGCGACGAGACCAACCTCCGCACCCTCGGTGGCGGCATCGTCCTGAATCCTCTCGGCCGTCGCGTCCGCAAGCCCCTTGAACTCTACTTGCGCAATCTCGCCGAACTCAGCGGCGTTTTCGGCCCGCCGGCCGTCGCCGCGATGTTGAGCCTGCAAGACAGCTTGGCTACGCCGCCCGCGCGTCTCGCGCAACTCTTCAACCGGCCGTTGGCCGAAGTCGAGACGGCACTCAAGGATTCCGTTTTCGTTAAACTTTCGCTCGGTGACGAAGAGGGTTTCACCACTTCGTCGAAATGGGAAGGGGTGAAACGCTTCGCGGTTGAGGCGCTCACCACCCATCATCGGGAGGAGCCGCTGGCGCCCGGCCTCGAGATGGAGGCGCTGCGCGCGCGGCTGCCCTACGACGTTGCGCCGCGCGCCTTTCGCGCACTAATCGATCGTGTCTGCCGTGAAACCGGCATCGTGCGCGATGAGAGCGCGCTGCGTCTTGCCCAACATCGCGTGCGGCTCGGTGGCGACGACAGAATAATCGGTGCGCGGATCGACCAGATGCTGAAGGCGGCGGGCTTTCAACCGCCGGATCTGAAGCAGTTAATCGAGGCGCTCAACTTGCCGGCCACGGAACTCGCGCGTCTTCGCACGCTGCTGACCGCGATGGAGCGCGAGGGTCGTGTCGTGAAGGTCGCGACCGATCTCTACTTCGCGCGCGACGCTCTCGATGCGGCGCAGGCCAAGTTGCTCGATCGCCTTAAGGCCGACGGCGAAATCACTGCCGCGGCGTATCGCGACAGCCTGAACGCCTCGCGCAAGTTCGCGATCGCGCTGCTCGATTACTTCGACCATGCGGGCGTGACCACCCGCGTCGGCGATCTGCGCAAACTCCGTTCACATTGATCGTGATCTGATTCTGCGGAGTCTCGTCGCCGCGATCGGTGCGCGCTCGGCATCAGCATCGGCGTGAGCAGGCGACCTGCGCGCGAGTCCACACGGGACTTTGTTGTGACGGCGGCGGCGGCGGCGCTAGACTGACCGTCGTGGTTAGCAACCTGTAAGGAAGATGGCGGAAAAAGGAGACAGCAACGCCGCGCGGGGCGAGATCATTCGCCTGACGGAGCGGTGCAAGGCGGCGGGTTGAGCCGGCAAGCTGGGTCCGGCGGACCTGGAATCCGTGCTTTCGCGCCTTGATCTCGGGAGCTATCCCGAAGTGCTCGTCGGTATCGCTACCGGCGACGACGCCGGAGTGTATCTCGTGCGCGAGGATCTCGCGATCGTCAACACCGTCGATTTTTTCACGCCGGTGGTGGACGACCCGTTCACCTACGGCCAGATTGCTGCGGCCAATGCACTGTCCGACGTTTACGCAATGGGTGGAACACCGAAGACCGCGCTCAATATCGTGTGCTGGCCGCAGACCGGACTGCCCGGCGAGATGCTTGGCGAAATCCTGCGCGGCGGCAGCGAAAAGGCGCGCGAGGCGGCCGTCGCGATCGTCGGCGGCCATAGCGTGGCCGATGAAGAAGTAAAGTATGGGATGGCGGTGACCGGCGTGATCGACCCGCGTCGGATCATCCGCAACGTTGGGGCGCGGCCGGGCGACGCCTTACTGTTGAGCAAGCCGCTGGGCACGGGTGTGCTGATGACGGCGCTCAAGCGCGGGAAACTCCCCGACGATCAGTACGCCGCCGCCGTGCGCTGGATGTGCGAGCTCAACGCCGCGACCGCCAGCGCGATGCTCAAGTACGAAGTTCACGCGGCGACCGACATCACCGGCTTCGGGCTCATCGGGCACGCCTCCAAGATGGCCGCAGGCAGCGGCGTCACGCTGCGCATCGAGGAGTCGGACCTCCCGCTGATGACGGGCGCGCTCGAATGCTGCCGCGCCGGAATGATTCCCGGCGGGGGCAAGCGCAATCGCGAATTCTATGGCCCGCGTGTGCGGATCTCGGACGAGGTCGCCGACGAAATCGGCGAACTGGTGTTCGACCCTCAAACCTCGGGCGGCCTGTTTATCGCATTGCCGGAGAACGACGCGATGAAGCTGCTCGCCGACCTTCAGGCGAGCGGGAACGCCGACGCGGCAATTGTCGGCCGAGTGGTTGCGCGCGGCGAATTCCTGATCGAAGTGGTTTGACCGCTAGGCACCGAGTTGCGCGCTCCACTCGTCGATCAGCGCGTAACCCACGGCGAGCAAAGCCGGACCGATAAAAATCCCGATAAAGCCGAACGTGATCGTGCCACCGATCACGCCGAACATCACGATCAGAAATGGGGTGCCGCCGGTGCGCGCGATGATGATGGGCTTGAGCGCGTGCTCGACCAGAGTATTGGTGACAAGCGACCAGATGATGATGAAGATCGCCCATCCGGTAAAGCCCTGATGATAGAGCCATCCGGCGGCCGGCAACCATAGAAGCGTCGGCCCCATCGGGAGAAACGAAAGGACGAAAGTCGCGAAGCCGAGCAGAAAGGCGCCGGGCACGCCGGCGATCCAGAAACCGATACCGGCGCATACGCCCTGAAACAGCGCGGTGCCGAGGACGCCGTGGACTACGCCCGTGAGCGTAACGCGCGCGATCTTGAGCAGATTGCGCCCGCGCTCACCGCCGATGCGATCAGCGGCAGTCTCGAGCCGGGCAGCCGCCATATCGCCGTCGCGATAGAGAAAGAAACAGACGACCAGACTCAGACTGATCTCGAAGATGCCATGGCCGAGCGCTGCGCCCAACTCTAGCGCGAAGCTCTTCAACGGGCCGATCAGGCTGTGCAACTGCGCGCGTTGCGCGGCCTGATCGCCGGCGAGATGCGTCAGGTAATCATGAATGTGCGGACCGACGACCGGAATGTCATCGAGCCATTGCGGCGGCGCCGGCGGCCCCGATTCGACGAAGTGGCGGATGACCTGAATCACGTCGGTAACATTGTCCGCGAGGCTGCTGCCGACAATGACGAAGGGGACGACGATGACGGCGGCGAGCAGCAACGTCATGGTCAGTGCCGCGAGCGACGCGCGATCGCCGAGCGCGCGTTTGAGTGCGCAAAAAATACCCCAGGTCGAAAAGCAAAGGAGGATGCCCCACAGTATCGCCGAGAAAAACGGGGCCAGAACGAGCACGCATCCGAGCAGCAGGAGGCCCATCGCGACGATCGCGATCGCGGCTTGAATGGTGCTGCTGTACTTGCGGGGTTCGGCGCCCGGGTCAGGTAGGTCCATGGCGATAGTCCGAGATTCGCAGGCGCTTAAGCGTGACACCAGTGAGGCGCGCGGACAATGGGCTGGCGGGAATCGTTGCGCGCGCCGATAGCGATCGGACGCCGCGCGGAGTTCATGGCGAGGCCTTGGCGGCGGCGCGCGCGAGGCCGTCGCGGTCGAACGCGATCACCAACTGGCGCATGAAAGTATTACCTTGCGGCGGATCGGCGAGATCGCGTGGATAAGGAAAATAGACGCGCGCCGCATCGGCGCGATACTTCGCGATCAGCGGGCGCAGCGCCTCGTACGAACCGACCACGCCCACGCCAATCAGGCCATTGCCGAGAGCGCCGAGAAAGAGGCCATTGCCGGTACGAATATCCGCGTCGTTAGTGGAATGCGGCGCCAACAGGCCGAGCGTTTCGGCATGGCGCGGGCTGAGCAGGCCGAGGCTGCCGCCGCCTGCGAGGTATTGGTGCGCCGCGACAAGTAACTCTCCGAAGCGTGCGGCATCGCAGCGGCGTTCCATTTCGAGTGCGGTCACCGCGTGCCAGGGAGCGAGATCGGCAGGCGCGAAGCGATAAACCTCGACGCCGCCGGTTGCGATCGGCGTGAGATGGAGCGGCGCCATCATGGGATCCCAGATCGGGCGTTCATTGTCAGTGATGAGCACTGTCGCGGCATCGTGATGCGCGAGAAAGGCCTTCAACTGATCGGTGAAGCCGGGAATGTAACTGTGGTGCATCATGGCGTTGACCGCGGGCCAACTCTGAAACTCGCGTGGCATGATGCTGGTCCAACCGCCGGCCATGCGAAAGTACATCGCGGATTCAGCCTGCCAGAGCATGCTGTAACCACTCGCGCCGTATGGCAGAATCACGACCGTCTCGCCGGGCGTCAGGGTCTGGCGGTAGCGGCCGTCGGTGAAAAATGCGGGCAGATCGATCGGCGCAATCCAGAAGCGCGCGGAGAGATTGGGTGCAAGAAAAATCGCGAGCGCAGCGGCGCCGGCGAATTTCGCGCGACAGCCGACCGTCTCGTCGGCGAGCCACCGCGCGGCGATAATCGCGATTGCGAGAAACATGTACATCGAGAAGCGGCCAGGCAGTGCGTTCTTGATCAGCGGCAAGCGCTGCATCAACTTCCACGGCAGTCCAAAGAACTCGACGCCGCCGACGTGCAACCGCGGTCCGAACGAGGCGAGCGCGACGACCAGAAGAAACCAGGCAAGAAACCTGGTACTCACTTCGGCCCATCGGGCGCGGACGAAAATGACGACGATCAGAATTAGCGGAAGGCCAAAATACGCATCGCCGGCGGATCGTTGCGAAATGCGCGCGAGCATACTGAGTGTGCCGATCGCATTGACGGGCGTGGGGACGATGAAGTTGAGGAGATCGGCGGAGTAGCCGCCGGGCGAATTCACCGGCGATCGCGGAAAGCCAGGCTGGAAGAAGTAGTACAAATATGGCGACGCCACGATCAGGGCGATCACATAGCTCAGCGCAAGTGGAGGAATTAGCGCGTAGATGCGCTGCCGCTGCTCATCGGTGCCGAGCGCGATTCCGAGCGCGAGAGCGATCGCGCCGAAGAACGTAATGGTCGCGAACAGCTCGAGCCAAAGCATGAAGGCGGCGGCGAGCGTCAGCGCCATCAGCGCGACAAATGATACCGCGCGGATTTCATCGTGAAGTCGGCGCAGCACCAGCATTACGGCGAGCGGTACTGGGAAAATCAGGATGAGCGGTAGATGTGAGCGAATCTCCACGAGCATGTAGGCGGAGAAGCCGAAGATGTATCCACCGGCGAGTGACGGCCAGAAACGCGCGGTGATACGCCGGCATAGGAGAAAGGCGGTCCACGCGGCAAGCGCGGGAGACAGCAGGCAGAGCACGGTGTAAGCGACAATCGGGCCCCAATGGGTCGTGATCGGCGACGCGAGGATTCCGGCCAGCGGGATGCCGGTGGTCCAGGTGAGGTTGAAGCCGCCGGGAGCCCAGACCAGGTCGGTGACGAAGGGGTTGAGCCCATGCGCAATCGCATATGGCCACCATACCAAAAACCACATGTAGACCGAGGGATCGGCGGTGAAGCCGATGAAGCTGCCGGCGGGATTGCACGCCAACCCGCGGCCGAAAATAATCAGGGCGAGCACGAGATAGATGGCGAGGGCGGCGAAGCCGAAGCGGTCGCGCGGGTGTCTCAGACTATTTCGCAAAACTATCCACCTACGAGAACATTCGCGAAAGGACGCTCCGAAGAGATTGGCCACCGGGCCATAGGCCCCAACCAATGCGGCGCCTGCCGACAGGTTAAACGGCTTCGGCGGCATCTCCAAGAGTTGCTCCGTTGCTTTGCGCACGGACGCGGGTCAGTTAGTTTGGACTGGCGGCGCGTCCAATCCGGAAAGCTTGCACGCCTGGGTCACTCCTCAAACTCCAAAATGGAAACCAAGTCCGAGCTGTTACCGCTGCTGGAGACGTTGTACGAGTCGAGCAATCCGACGCGCCGGTGGCTGCATTGCTCGCGACGCGACTGGATCGTCGGGAAGCTTCGCGAGTGCGCGCGTGAACGTCGCGGACGCGCGATCGAAATCGGCTTTGGCGCGGGCATCTATCTGCCGGCGCTGGCCGAGGCCTTTGCCGAGGTGGTGGCGAGCGATCTCGACCAGGCGCATCTCGATCACGCGCGATCGATTGCCGCGAAATATCCGAACATTGAATTGGTACGCGACGACATTCTGGACTCCAGGCTGCCCGCGCATAGTTTCAACCTGGCGCTGTGCAGCGAGGTGATCGAGCATATCTCCGGCACGGAACGGGTGCTGGCGGGCATTCATCGACTGCTCAAATCCGGCGGCACACTACTGTTATCGACGCCGCAGCGCTGGAGCCTGATGGAGATGGCGGCAAAAATCGCGTTTTTGCCGGGCATCGTGCAGATCGTGCGCCGGATCTACGGCGAAGCGGTGTTCGACATGGAACACACCAACTTGATGACCGCGCGCGAGACCGAACGGCAATTGAATCGTGCGGGATTCCGGATTCGCGAGCGCTATAAATCGGGAATGTATATTCCGCTGGTAGCAGAGTTCGCCGGCGAGCGCGGGCGCAGCTTCGAGGAGTGGGTGGAGCGGCGCGTGCGCGGCCACGCGCTCGATTCGATGCTTTGGACGCAGTACTACGTCGCTGAGGCGTAGTTCATGCACTGGAAGTGACTATTGTAAACGGCCGGTTCAGAGCGGATGCGGTCGCGGAATCGATAGCGATCACAGGATGCGTTGGAGCAGAACGCGCGGGCCGTTGCTATCGACCGGCGCCGATTCGAGGATCGGCTTGAAGCAGGAGCGATTCGCGCTGCGCGCCGCTTCGAAATCAAGCTTGCGGGCTACGACAAAGCGGGGTGCGTTCGCGTCACACGTCAGACGGTAGATCGGCGTCAGAGGCTGCGGCGAGTAGAAGTTCAAATCGCAATCACTCAATCCAAGATGAGCGACGTCGCTACCATTCGGAAGTGTGTGCGCCACGGCGCGCGCAAAATCGCGCAGCGTCTCGCGTTGCGCCAGAGCGGGATTCATCACCCCGAACCAGAAAAACGATGCAGAGGCGGCGATGATGAAAACGCCGGCCGCTTCGAGCTGCGCGCCGCGTCGGCGCAGCCCAATCAATGCAACGACGCCGCCCACCATGAACGCGCATATCCAGCCGATCAGGGCGAGGAGGGCCGGCGCGGAGCGTGTCGGCAGCGCGGCAAAAACCTCGAGATAACGGCGATCCGTAGGATGGAGCCGCATCGGTAACGACGGCGGCACGCCGAAAATCAATGCGGCGAGTGCGATGATCGCTAGGGCGATGGCGGCGACGGCGAGGGCGGCGCTCGCGATCGCGAAGGATATTGTGAACGCGCGGTCGCGCGACGCCGATTCGCCGTCGTGCGGTTCGGAGCGCGCGGAGGTGGCAGCGTCGATCGCAATCCCGATGAGGACGGCGAGTGGCGGAAAGGCTGGCAGGATATAGACCAGGCATTTGCCGTGCGAGGTCGAGAAGAAGACGAAGATCGCGGTAAACCAACAGAGCGTGAAGACCACTGCCTCGGGCAATTCGCGGTTGCGCCGGGGCCATAAATAGAGGGCCAGGGCCGGCAGATAGACGCTCCACGGTAGGAAGCCGGCGATGGTGTGCGGTGTGAAATACCAGAACGGATGAACGCAGTAGCCGGCGCCGCCCACTTCGGCCGGGATGAAGCGGCTCCACAGATTCATCGCGAGTTGCCATTCAAGGAATTTCTGCCCGCCGACTTCGTAGGCAGCGACGTACCATGAAAGTCCAATAGCCAGTGCGACGGCGAAAGTGACTATCAGGTCGGTGCGGATAAAATCGCGCCAGCGGCGGCGAACGACGAAGTAGAGTCCGACGACCAGACCCGGCAAAAGGATTCCCAGAATACCTTTCGTCAGGATTCCGCAACCCATCATCAGGGCGGCGAGCGTAAAGCCCATAGGCCGCGAAGGTAATTCAATCGAGGTCGATGCCTCGTCACCGGCAAGGCCGGAAGGACGCAGCGCGCGCTCGAAGGCTATTGCGGCGGCGGTGACGAATAGCGCGAGCATCGAGTCCATGCGCGGCTGGCGGGCGGCGTCGAGAACGAAATGACACAGGATGAGCGCGGCCGCGGCCCAGAAAGCGGTGCGGCGATTTATTGCGATCGCGGCCCACGCAAACACGATCGCGCAAATCAGCGCCGTCGCGATCATCGAGGGCATCCGCAGTGCGATTTCGGTCCATCCGAAGGCGCGCACGCCGAGCGCGGCGCTCCACCAGTAGAGCGGGGGCACGTGGACCATCGGGCCCGGAATGAAGTGTGGAAGAATTATGTTGCCGGCAAGAACATCGCGCACCGCGCCGGACTCGCAGACGCCGAGTTCACGGGTGAAGGGCGCGGTTGGCGCAAGTGCGAGGAGAAAGGCGAAGGCCGCGGCGAAGGCGGCGGCGCCCTCCGCCAGGATGCGTCGGGAACTAATCAGCACTGGCGGATGAATTCGATGCGGGTGCGGACCGTGCTGCGGGCCGGGCGCGCGCAAGTACGATGAGGGAGACACCGAACGGGATGCGCGCGGTGCCGACGATGAAGCGCTCGCTGGAGAAAATCCGCTGGAGTAGCGAATTGATTGGCGCCGGCGGCATCGCGAGATCGTGGCGGCCGCCGGCGCCGTCGCGATCGCCCGCGCTCCAGCGCTGCCATATGCGCACGCCGACGATCAGCGGGAACAGCAGAAAATTGTAGTAGCTCAGGTACCTGACGTCGAAGCCGGCAGCGCTCACGAGCATGCGCAATTCGCACGCGCGGTAACGCCGGCGATGATGATGAGTGACGTCGTGATCGCCCCACAGCCAGGGCAGCGCGGGCACGGTCATCAGAAGCCATCCGCCGGGGCGCGCGCGCGCGTGCAAGGCGCGCAGGGTGCAGGCCGGATCATCGAGATGCTCTAGCACATCAGTCATCACGATGAGATCGAAGCACTGGTGGCCGAAGGGAATCGCTTCCGGAAGGAATCCGCGGGCGACCTGCGCGAGGCCGCGCGATTGGGCGAAACCGATCGCACTCTCGTCGGCATCGAAGGCGAAGAGGCGGCCGCGCCGGGCGAGCATCGGAAAATTCCCGCCCGCGCCGCATCCCGGCTCAAGGATCGCAGCATCGGGCGGCAAGCTGAGCCGCGCAATGATGCGATCGACGATCGCACGGCGCGACGCAAACCACCAATGCGCGTCCTCGACCTCGGCCATTCGCGGGTACAGACTCGGATCCATCGCGTGCTAGCGCTGCGCTTGCTCGAAGCCCCACAAATCGCGCACCAGATAGAGCGGACGCCCTTTGACCTCGCTGTACATCCGCGCAAGGTACTCGCCGATGATGCCCAGTGAGATTAGCTGGACGCCGCCGAAGAACAGCACCGCGACCATGAGTGAGGCGTAACCGGGCAAATCGATACCGCGGAATATCTTGAGGCCGGCGAGAAATATCGCGAAGAGAAAAGCGAAGAGCGAAATCGCCAGACCCAGGTAGCTCCAGATTTTGAGCGGCAAGGAGCTGAACGAGGTGACCGCGTCGAGCGCGAAGTTCCACAGCCGCCAGTAGTTCCAGTTGCTATCGCCGGCATGGCGCGGATTGCGATCGAAGGTGATCGCAGCCTGCTTGAAGCCGACCCACGCGAACAGTCCCTTCATAAAGCGGGTGCGCTCCGGCAGTTGCACCAGCACGTTGACGACGCGCCGATCGATCAGGCGATAGTCGCCGGTATCGTGCGGGATCGGGATATCGGTGATGCGGTCGAAAATCTCATAGAAGTAGCGAGCGGTGGTGCGCTTGAGCCAACTGTCACCGTAGCGGCGCGCGCGCGTGGCGACGACGATATCGAAGCCTTCGCGCCATTTCGCGATCATCTGTGCGATCAATTCGGGCGGGTCTTGCAGGTCGGCATCAATCGGGATGACGGCGGCGCCGCCGGCGAAATCGAAACCGGCGCTAAGCGCAACGTCCTTGCCGAAATTGCGCGATAGATTGATGACCTTGATGGCGGGCGTGCGCCGGTAAAACTCGAGCAGCAGGTCGAGCGTCGCGTCGGTACTGCCGTCGTTGACGCAGATGACTTCCCAGGTCGTACCGAGCCGCTCGAGCACCGGCAGTAACTGCGCGAAGAACGCCTCGATACCGGCGGCCTCGTTATGCACCGGCACGACGATCGAAATTTCGACGGGCGTGGCAGCGGTCGCGGACGCAACGCGCACAGTGCTGGGCCTTGGGGGTATTGCTGATTCAGCGCGCATCGGGGACATCATGATCCGAGCATAACCGCCCAATCATTTCGAGTGCCTGACCTCGAACAAATCATAATATCCGGTGCCGTAGTGCGCATAGCGATGTATGAATGAAACGCATGAAGTTGCAGCGCTGATGCCGAAACGGCGCTCGTCGCGATTGCCGAGCACCAGGTAGCCCGCGTTGCTATGCGATTGGAGCCAGATGCAAAAATCGGGAACCTCCGCACCCGGCATCAGGATCAAGCTCGCGCCGGCGTAATACGCGAACCGTCCATCGCGCGCGACCACGGCCGCGGGTTGGCCGGCGCTGCGTCGCGCGATCTCCTCGCCCGCATAACGCACCCCGCGCATATCGTAGCCGATGGGCCACAGGGTCTGCGGTAATATGATTAGTGCGATCGCAATCGCGGGCGTACATGGCGGGAGCCGGGCGAGCCGACTGCCCGCAATCAACCCGCTGAAGGCCTGCGACGCCGTCTCGAGTCCGATCATCACCCAGCCGAACGTGAATGGAATCAGGTGCACCATGAAGCGAGCGCCGGTGTAGGAGAACGAGAATCCGGCTATATAGAAGGCGGTTAGCAACGCGAGCATCGTCTCGGCAAAATTATCCAGCAAGACGCGTCCGCGCCGCCAGATTCCGACGAGCAGCAACGCGGTCAGCAGCCATCCGAGCGCCTGGATAAAACCGTATAGCGAAGCGAAAAAGTCACTCGCGACCTTCTCCAGGTATAGCCGCGGATTAGCGATAATCGCCGCGAAGGGCGACGCGCTGGTATAGCCGAGCCGTTGCCACTGCAGCGTGTCGGGCGCGACCCGACCCATCCCATACATCATCGCGGCGGTAAACTCGCGGCCGACGCTCCAATGTCCAGTGGTCGCGCGCAGATATATCAGGTAAGGCGACGCCACGACGAGGAAGCTCGTGGCGAACGCTGTGGCCGCGACGACGGCCCATCTGAAGTTCCATCGCCGCCACCAGAGCGCCGCTGCCGGCACAAAGCCCACCCCGAAGATCAGCAGGCCAATCGCCTCGGTACGATATAGATAGGCGAGTCCGCCGATAATGCCGGCCGCCGCAACCGTCGCAATTCGCTGGCGCTTGAGCCCCACGATCAACATCCACACCGCGGCGGTCATTAAAAAGACGAAACCCGCTTCCGTCCGCACCGACGCGGAGTAGGCGGCCAGCTCCGGATGGATTGCGACCAGTACGGCGGCGCCGATCGCGAGGTCGTCGCGTTCGAAGGCCTCGCGCGTCATCAGGTAAACGGTGGCGACCGCGGCGCTGCCGAGGATTGTTGAGACCAGACTCCCAGCCAGTTCCCAGTCAGGAATCAGCCCGTGGGCGACCGCGACGGTCAATGGGTAGAGCGGCGAAAACACCGAGGCGAGCGCCTTCACCGGTGCGCCAGCCGCAAACTCGCGCGCCATCCCGAGATAAGCGACACCGTCGCCGGCTATGCAGAAGCTCGTCAGACTCAGGTAGAGCCGAATCGCCAAGGCTATCAGAATAGTCAGTCCGAGCGCGGTCCTCTGCGGACAATCACCCAGCGCTCGCGGCAGCCATCGCGCACTCGCCGTACCGTCGGACGAAATTTGCATCTCCGGCCTATCCTATTCGGCGCCGCCCGACACATAAACCACGGCGGCGCCTGACGGGGCCGGCACGATGCTGCTATGGCCCCTGACGCGGGCTCCCGGCGGCTTGCGCGCCGTTGCGCGTGACTTTTGCCGCCTGCAAACCCTTGGGGCCTTCCGTTACGTCGAACTGGACCTGTTCGCCCTGCTCGAGCGACCGGAATCCATCTCCATCGATGGCGGTGTAATGGACGAATACTTCCTGACCGTCGTTCATGGTGAGGAAGCCGTAGCCCTTTTTGGGGCTAAACCATTTGACTACGCCGATTACCATTTCCCCCCGAGAACCTCCACGCGGAGTATTACATTTGTCCCCCGCGCACGGCGGTAATGGCCCCCCGGCCCCGTCGCACACGGATACGGGGCGCATATAACATAAGGTTCGAAGATTACCAAATAGTCCGTTCAGGGGTAGGTAATGAAAGTCCCGGTGCATTTGCGGCGTTCGTGACCGCCGCACCGCTCCGCGATCTCAGCCGCGCCAGCGGGTCGGGCGGGCGTGCATGTGGCAGTGATCGGAGATCTGGCGCATTACACCATCGATAATGAACTCACCTTCGCCCCATTTCGCGCGAGCAATCAGAGACAGCGCTTCCACCATGAAGGCGTGCTCTTCAGCGGTCGGCTCCGCGCGATGATCGCCCAGCACTGCCATCGGCGTATCGCATGAATCGCAATCGAGAATCGTAAAGCGGAAGGGTTGCGTGAAACTCGCGTACCAGGGAGTGTATTCCTTCAACTCGCACAAATCGCACTTGGCCATGATACATCACTGCTTTAGCCGGTAGCGCGCGGCGCGACAAGTGCTCGCGGCTTGCACCGTCGCGATGCTACAAAGGGTCATGATCGAATAGCAACTTGAGATCGCGGAGGATCCAGATATGGACGCCAAATCCGGAGCACGCGAACGCTTCGATACGGTCCAGCATAGACTGATCGAACTAAGTCATAGGATTCATGCCCATCCGGAGCTGGGCTTCGAAGAGGAGCGCGCGTCGGCGTGGCTGTGCGAGACGATGGCGGACGCGGGCTTCACGGTCGAGCGCGGTATCTGCGGGATGCCGACGGCGTTTGCGGCCCGGGTGGGCACGGGGCCGCTGCACATCGCGATGTGCGCGGAATACGACTGCCTGCCAGGAATCGGTCATGCTTGCGGTCACAACGTTATTGCGGCGATCGGTGCCGGTGCTGCGATCGCGGCTGCCAAGGTTGCCGACGACGCCGGCCTGACGATTACCCTGTTCGGCACGCCCGCCGAGGAGGTCGGTAACGCGGGCGGGAAAATCCTCATGCTCGAACGTGGCGGCTTCGGCGGCGCGCACGCGGCGATGATGGTTCATCCGGCGCCCTTCGACGTGGTCGAACCACCGCTGATCGCGGCGGCCATGTTCGACGTGCATTACACCGGCAAGGAGGCGCACGCGTCCGCCTTTCCCGAACTCGGCATCAACGCGGCTGACGCTCTCACCGTGGCCCAGACTTCAATCGGACTGCTGCGCCAGCATATTCGCGATACCGACCGCATCCACGGCATCGTCACCAAAGGCGGCGAGGCGCCCAATATCGTGCCGGCTCATACCGCGGCCAGGTACATAGTGCGGGCGCGCACGCTGGCCAAGCTCGGCGACCTGATGCCCAAAGTGCACCGGTGTTTCGAAGCGGGAGCGATCGCCACCGGCTGCAAGTACGAAATCGTCGGCAGCGACAAGCCCTACGCGCAGATGGATCACGATCGCGATATCGCCGCGTTTTATCGCAGAAATGCCGAGGCGCTGGGCCGCGCCTTTCGCGACCGCGACCCGGCGCACGTCCGCGCCGCGGGATCGACCGACATGGGTAACGTGTCGCAGAGGATGCCGTCGATTCATCCGTTCATCGGGATCAATTCCGGTTCCGCGGTGAACCATCAGCCCGAATTTACGGCGGCGTGCGCCACCCCCGATGCCGACCGCGCAATCGTTGATGGCGCGCTGGCGATGGCGTGGACGGCGATTGATGTCGCCAATGACAAGGCCCTGCGCGATCGCCTCATGACCGCCAGATAAGTCGGTCGCTATCGTGCGGGCGCGCGTAGCCGCGCCTCGAAAGACGCTATTTTGCGGCGGGCGAGCTCGCCGCCGCAGGGGAGGCCATGCTGGTGCTGGCGGCCTTGGGCGCCGTGCTCTTGGCAGCAGTGCCGCCCGCCTTCTTCTTGCACCGGTAAACGCTAGAGGTCGAGATACTCAGATCTTTGGCGATATCCTTGGTCTTTTTGCCGGCATGAACTTCCGACATCACCTTGTCGCAGTCCACCTTCTGGCCCGATGTCGCCGACGCGTTTCCCGGGTTAAAGCCGACGCCGGCCACCACCATCAACGACATTCCCGCTATTCCCAGTGCAAGTTTCCGAATCACTTGTGTGCTCTCCCCCAGTATGTAATCAATTCCAACCGACAGTAGTATTTCAGAAAATCCGATCCGCTAAAAGCGGCATTGAATTACCCTTCGCGATGCGCGTTAGAACTCGATCATCACCTTGGTCTGTTTGGTCGGTTGAGTCAGGGCCGCGAATGCACGCGGCAAATCGTCGAGACCGACCGTGTGAGTAATCATCGCGTCGGTCGAAAGGCGCCCGGATGCCAGCACCGCGATCGCCGTCTCGACCTCGCCCGGCTCCAGCCCGAGGCTGAAGTTGATTTCCAGTTCCTTGCTCATCGCCAGCGCCGGCGGAAAGCCGTCATCTTCCATCGAGACGCCAAGGATGGTGATCCGTCCGCGCCGCGGAGCATGAGAGATCGCCTGCGCCATCGTGCCCACCTCGCCGATACATTCGAAGATGACGTCGGGACCGGCGCCGGTCAGCCGCGTCATCGCGGCGCTCGGGGTATGCATCCGCGGATCGACCGCCGCGTCCGCCCCAAGCTTGAGCGCGATTTCACGCCGGTCGAGCATAAGTTCCGAAACCACGATCGCGCGCGCGCCGGCAAAACGCGCCCACAGCAGCGTCATCAGGCCGATCGATCCGGCGCCCATAATCACGCAGGTCTCGCCGGCCTGGAAGCGCGCCCGGCGCAATCCGTGCAAACCCACCACTAGCGGTTCGACCGTCGCGGCGGCGCGAAAACTCATTGCCTTGGGCATCTTGAAGACGCTGCCGGGCCGGGTCTTGATCAGTTCCGCGTATCCGCCGGGAGCATCGCCGAAGCCGACCAGCGTCATCGCCTCGCAGCGCACGCCGATGCCCGCCCGGCAACTGGCGCAGTCGCCGCATGCTACATACGACATCGCCACCACCGCGTCGCCGAGTTCGAATCCGCTGACACCGGGGCCAATCTGCTCGACTACGCCCGCCAGTTCGTGTCCCATGATGGTCCCGGCGGCCAGCTTGGCTTTGGCCGACGTGGCAGCGTGAAGGTCGGAGCCGCAGATGCCGCAAGCCTTCACGCGGACTATGAGTTCGCCGGGTCCGGCTACAGGATCGGGTAGTTCGACGACTTCCAGTGGCGCGCCGATCGCCTTGAATACGCATGCCTTCATGATGATCCCGACAGGATAGCGAAGATCGCCGGCTAAGGCGCTACCGTGCCCCCTGCGCCGCGCGGGGGACGCGCCGATCTGATCTTGGCGGACGGCGGCATCGTCGCCGCCGCCCGCGTCGGATCGATCGGACTGAAATGACCACACCACACCGAATCGGACTGAACCGATCGGAAAGGTGCCCGCGCTACTTCTTCAGATGCGGGAAGACCGGCGGGCGCTTTTCCTTCAGCGCCGCGACGCCCTCGGCCAGGTCGCCGCTGAAGAAGCCGAGCATCTCGAACGCGAGCGAGGCGTCGAAATGCGGTCCGAAGGTCTTCACCCAGTTGTTGAGCGCGCGCTTGGTCAGACGCGACGCCTGCTGCGGCCCGCGAGCGATCTTGCGCGCGACCTCGAACGCCTTGTCCATCAGCTTGTCGGCCGGCACGCACAGGCTGACCAGCCCGATGCGCTCGGCCTCCTTGCCGTCGATGAAATCCGCCGTAATCAGGTAGTACTTCGCCTTCGCCAGGCCGCACAGCAGCGGCCACAAGATGACCGCGTGATCTCCCGCGGCGACGCCCAGGCGCAGATGGCCGTCGGTGATGCGCATCGCTTCGGACG
Source organism: Binataceae bacterium (SeqCode) (assembly GCA_050011435.1). Lineage (GTDB taxonomy): Bacteria > Desulfobacterota > Binatia > Binatales > Binataceae > JADMIL01. The sequence goes on along the minus strand of JBEKJC010000014.1, from coordinate 58,957 downwards.
CAATCGTGATGTCGGCCATGAAAGCCACCGCGAGGCCCGCGCCGACGGCCACGCCGTTGATCGCCGAGATCACGATCTTCTCGCAATTGACGATGTTGTAAACGATGTCGCCCGCTTCGCGCATCGCCTGTGAGATGTTGGCGTGGTTGCCCGCCATCTTTTCGATCATGTCGAGGTCGCCGCCAGCCGAAAACGCGCGGCCCTTGCCCGTGATGATCACGACGTTGGTCTCGGGATCGTCGTCGATATCCTTCCAGACGCGGCTCAACTCCCAATGCAGCCGCGCGTTGGTCGCGTTGAGCACGTCGGGACGGTTGATCGTGATCAGCAGGATGCCGTCGTCGTGGCGAGTGAATTCGAGAAACTGATATTCGTCGTACTTCATGATGCGGTTCTCCATTGGCGCTGCAAATTGTTCGCGCTGATTTTGCGCGCCGCCGGTGGCGCGCGGCAAGCACAATCGATGCAAATTCCGGCGGCGGTAAAGTCCTGGAGTCAGCGCATCGCGCGGCTGGATGGAAAAGCGGGCGCGCGTGCGGCCGTGATTGCGTCCGCCTTGCGGCCTTGACATTTAGCTTACGATAATTCTATAGATATGGAATAATAAAACGACTGAAAGAATTCGCGGCGCCGGCCTCGCTGACCTAGGGGGAGCCGGTCCGCGCCACGCGGTGCGCGAACCGGCTCCCCCTGGGTGGGTGAAGTAGAGCGGCCTGGTGCCGGGGTAAGAGGCCCTCCGATCAGCCGGCGTAGATGTCCATGATTTTCTTCAGCAGCGCGATCGCCTCGGGCTTCGAGCGCTGAAACGAGTTGCGGCCGATGATCGATCCGAAACCGCCGCCCGCCTTGATCGCCGTGACCTCTTCAATCAGGGTCGCGTCGCCGCCCTTCGGACCGCCCGAAAAAATCACGATGCGACGGCCGTCGAAGCAGCTCTGCACGACGTGGCGGACGCGCTCGGCCAGCGGCTCGAGCGGAATCTTTTGCGCGTCGTAAACTTTCTTCGCATCCGCCAATTCGATGTGTGAGGACGGCAGCTTCACTTTGACGATATTGGCGCCGAGCTGCGCCGCAATCTGCGCCGCGTACGCGACCACGTCGAGCGCGGTTTCGCCTTCCTTGGAAAGGCCCGACCCGCGCGGATATGACCACACTACCACCGCCAGGCCGCATTGCTTGGCCTCCTCGGCGATTTCGCGCAACTGCTCGTACATCTCTTTGCGCTCGGCCGAGCCGGGGTAGATGGTGAAACCGACCGCGGCGCATCCGAGCCGGAGCGCATCGCCGACACTGCCGGTCACGGCGGAAATCGGATCGCGATCGTCGAGCAGCAGGTCGTGATTATTGAGCTTCAGAATCAGCGGTAGCTCGCCCGCGTACTCGGTGGCGCCCGCCTCGAGAAAACCCAGCGGAGCCGCATAGCCATTGCATCCCGCGTCGAGCGCCAACTGGAAATGGTAGAGCGGGTTGTAGGCGGGCGGATTCACCGCGAAACTGCGCGCGGGGCCGTGCTCGAAGCCCTGGTCGACCGGCAGGATCACCAGCTTGCCGGTGCCGCCGAGCCGCCCGTGGTTAAGAAAGCGCGCGAGGTTGGTGCGCACGCCTGCGTTTTCGGAGTCGTAGTACGAAAGAATTTCGCGCACTCGCTTGGTCATCATCGGAATAGTCCTCTCCCTCGATGTAATTATTGGTTTGAGCTTGAAGCGCCGTTCGCACGGCCTAGTTTATTTCTTCATCATCCCGGCGCCAGCCCAGGCCGCGCCAATCAGCGCCGCCGACGGATTGAGCGACACGCGAACGCCGCATCGTTCGAGCGTCGAACGCAGGCGGCCCTTATCGAGAAAAGCCGCCAGTAGCCCCCCGCGCTGCAGAAACGGCAGGATTTTCGGCGCGATCCCTCCGCACAAATATACACCACCGATCGCGAGATACTTGAGCGCGAGGTTGGCCGCCTCCGCGCCGTAAATCGCCGTGAAAATTTCGAGCGCATGCACACAGCGAGCGTCGTTTCCGGCGATCGCGCTCTCGCCGATCACCGCTGACGGGTCTTCGGTGCGCATCCGGTCGGCCAGCCATGCGGGCTCCGGACCGGGCCTGCGTGAAACCACGAAACGATAGATGTTGTGCAGGCCGGGGCCCGAGAGCACCCGTTCGAAGCTGACGTGATCGAATTCGCGCGCGAGGAATTCGTGCAATGCGCATTGCTCCGCGCCGCGCGGCGCGAAATCGCAATGGCCACCCTCGCTGGGGACCGCGAAGTAGCCGCCGGGCGTTGCGATCAACGCCGCCTCGCCCAGGCCGGTGCCGGCCGCGATTACTGCGATGTTGGCGGGGCCGTGCCGATCCTCGCCCCGCTGCAGTATGGCGACTTCGGATTCCTTCAGATACGGCAGGCCGTAGGCGGTCACTTCGAGATCGTTCATCAGATGCGTGGGGACGCCGCCGATCGCGCGTTGAATCGAATCCTGGGCCATGTCCCAGGCGACGTTGGTGGCGTGGCTGATGCCATCGATCACAGGGCCGGGCACGCCGAAGCATGCCGCGCCAATATGATCATCGGCGGTGAGAAAAGCTGCGCAGGCCTGCTCGAGACTTGCGAACGCCGAGGTGTGATACACGCAATCGCGGATCGGCGCCAACTCCGGTCCCGCCGCCCGGAACAGTCCGAGATGGGTCTTGGTGCCGCCGATATCGCCGGCCAGAATCACGTCCCCCATCGATCCAGCTCTCGTTCGTGAAGCCCTCTCACCACCGCTATATCGTACCGCGCATGCAAGTTGAAATCCGACCAACGGGCGCCGCAGGCGCATCGCCGGGCGGCCATCAGAGGGTGCGCCAGGCGCGGCCGTCGCGCGCGATCATCAGGGCGGATTCGGTCGGCCCCCACGAGCCTGCCGCGTACGGAAACGGCGCCGCGTCCGAAGACTCCCACGCCTCGAGGATGACCTGCACGAAGCGCCACGCCGCCTCGACCGTATCGCGCCGCATAAAGAGCGTCTGATCGCCCACGATGACGTCGCTCAGCAGGGTCTCGTAGGCCTCGGGCGAAGCCGTCATGTAATGGAAATCGACATCGACCGGGTTGAGCCGCAGCGTCTGTCCGGGAACCTTCGAGATGATGTTGAGCGCGAGCCCTTCGTCGGGCTGGATGCGAATCGAGAGGTAGTTGGGCGGCAACACCGGCGCGGGCCGCGCGTTGTAGAGAATGCGCGGGACCGACTTGAAGTAAATCGCGATTTCGCTCGCGCGGTGGGGCAGGCGCTTGCCGGTGCGCAGATAGAACGGGACGCCGGCCCAGCGCCAGTTTTCGATGTAGCACTTGAGCGCGACGAAGGTTTCGATGCTTGAATCGGGCCGAATCTGGTCCTCGTCGCGATAGGCGCGGGCCTTTTCACCGCCGCACAGCCCCTCGACGTATTGACCGCGCACGACCAGCCGGTCAACGTCCGCCCGCTCGTAGGGGCGTAGCGATCGGATAACGTCGAGCTTGGAATCGCGCACGGCTTCGGCGCTGGTCGAGCGCGGCGGCTCGGAGGCGATCATACAGAGCACCTGCAGAATGTGGCTCTGCACCATGTCGCGCAATGCGCCGGCGTGATCGTAATAGGCCGCCCGCGTACCGACGCCCTCCTGCTCGGCCACCGTTATCTGCACGTGATCGATAAAGCGCGCGCTCCAGATCGGTTCGAAGATCGCGTTGGCGAAGCGCAGGACCATCAGATTTTCGACGGTTTCCTTGCCGAGGTAATGGTCGATGCGGAAGATTTGGCCCTCGTCGAAATAGCGCGCGAGCTGGCTGTTGATTTCGATTGCGCTCGCGAGGTCGCGGCCGATCGGTTTTTCGACCACCACCCGCGTGAAGCCCTTCCCGGAGTCGGGCGGATTGACCATCCCGCCAGCGCTGAGTCCGGCCGAACATTGATCGATAAACGCCGGCGGAATCGCGAAGTAGAAAATGCGATTGCCCGCGCTGCCGACCTCGCCGTCGAGTTGTTCGAGGCGTCCGCGCAACCTGGCGTAGTCGCCCGCTTCGCTGAAGCTGCCGGAGACGAAATGGAGCAACGGCGCAAACTTGTTCCAGACCTCTTCGTTGAGCTTCTGACGCGAGAATTCTTCGATCCCGGTGCGGGCGAATTTACGGTAGGCGTCGTCGTCAAGCTGCTCCATCGAGAAGCCGACGATCGCGAATTTGCTCGGCAGTTCCGCTTCGACCATCAGGTTGTAGAGCGCGGGCAGCAGTTTGCGATGGCTCAAGTCGCCGGCCCCGCCGAAGATCACGACGATGCAGGGTACGTCGGTCGATTTCGGATGCAGCGTCGCGAGCACGTGAGGCGGCGCCAGGGTTCGGTGATTTTGCGGATCGGCCATCGTTGTCGGTAATCCTCGGGCAGGCGGTTGAAGAAGGTTGCGAACCTGCGCGCCACGCGATCAAGGCTAACCGATGCGCCGAAACCACGAAAGCGGATGTGGTCCATATCGGCGTCGAACGCGCGTGAGGATTAATTGCCCCGTAACATACCGCGCAATCGTGTGGCCTTAGCGCGGCCGAATCGTGTCCTGCAGGACCAGTGTGTGCAGATCGTCGCGTTGGAAAATTCCGGCCACCGCGCGGGTCAAGGCTACCGAGAGCACTTCACCCGGCTGGTCGTAGATTTCGGTCTCGTCCTCGATCCTCGCCCCTGCCGCCGGCTTCGGTGGATCGTTGTATTCGGCCGCGCTCGACCCCTGCCAGAACGGGACGGCGAACGGCGGCTTGTAGATCGTGATGTCGAGCGCGACGTCGGCGGCGCTGAACCAGGTGGGGCCGCCTTCGTTGCCGGTGCCGCGCTGCTTCACCACCCACAGGCCGGTGACGCGCGCCGTCAGCACGTAATCGGCGCCGCGTGCTTTGAGTGCATCCTTCAGCGTTTGCGGCGAAGTCGAAGAGGTCATCCCGGCCTCCAGTGCCGACTGTGCGATGGCGTCGCGCAGGAGCGGGGCGAGATCGGGTCCGTAGAGTTGCTGTGCTACCTGGCCGTGGCGATCGAGGATCACGCCGATAGCAGGATGCTCCTGGTAGGGTTCGTGGTTGACGCTGCCCGCGTCCTTGAAGGAGCGCGCGTCGGCCGCCGACAGCACCACAATGCGCTTAGCGGGGAAGCCTTTCTGGTAGCCCTTGACCTGGAAGGGGTAGTACTGGAGCTTCTGGATAGATGCTGGCGGAATCCCCAGGTTGTCGTGATTGGCGGTGGCACAGCCCGCGAGCAACAACAGCATCAAGCAGGCAAACGCCGCGCGGAATCCGCCGAGCAACGTGCTGAGGCGCGCGTCCGGCATCGCGCCTCAGCCCTGCGCCGCCTGCGCCCGATCGCGAAACAGAAACAGTGTGCCGCCGATTTCCACGCGGTCCCCGCTCTTGAGCGCGTACCGGCCACTGACCGGCTGGCGATTAACAATGACCTGCCCGCCGCCGGTCGCGGTGACGAAGAAATTCTTGCCCTCGTGCCGGATGATCGCGTGATGGGCAAGGACGCCCTGGTCGCCAAAGAGCCCGATATCGCTTTCCTCGGCGCGGCCGATAATCGTGACGTTCTTGATCAGCGGGTATTCGCGCCCCTCGCGCGCGTTGCGGCTTTGCGATCGCACCACCATCAGCCATCCGCGCTTGAGCAGCTCGCTGACCAGCCCGATGAAAAATCCGATCAGCGCGCCGATCAGGATAATCGCGATAGCCCGGCCAAAGGCCTGCGGAAAGGTGGCGGTGAGCGCCTGGTAGCAGAAGCCGCCGATGGCCCCGCCGACGAGGCCGCCAACCGCGCCGTTGCGCCGGCGCGCGCCCGACCTGGTCGCCCAGCCGACGCCGAGACCCACCACCAGCCCCAGCACCGACCATCCCAGGATGCGCCCGTTGAAGCCGCCAAGCACGTCGAAGGCGAACTCGCCGACCAGCAGGCCGGCCGCGCCACCGACAGCGCCGAAGATTGCCCCGAATTGCATACCGCGTCCGGCCTGCCGCCATTGCCCGACGCTGAGCGCCTCGATCGACGCGAGAAACGCGCCGATGAACAGACCGACCAGCGCACCCAACAGCAGGTCGCGGCCATACACGAAGCGGATGCCGAGAAAGGGTTCAGAGGCGCCCCATGCGGCGAGGCCGCCGAGCCCGCCGGCGGCGGCATAGAAGAGCAATTTTTCGCGCGAAACGTTACTCGCCATCGGGTCCCCGCAAGCCTTACTGGGAGAGCATTACTGGTGCGGATGAATCGTTCAAGCGTTGACCTTCACCGCAGCGCCGGCGCCGCTCCATCAGCGGCAAATTAGAATCAGTTAGCGCGACAATCGTGAATCAGTCGGCGTGGGCGGTCCAGGTGCCGTGGACGCCCGAGGGCGTGGAATCGAAGGTGCCGCTCAGGACGTCGCGCTGCCGCTGACCCTCGAAATCGAAGGTCTCGCCGCCGTAAGGAACCTGGAATTGCAGGTGGTTGCCGCGCAGGAAGCCTTCGATCGGCGCGGGACCGTAGCCCGCCAGGTGAACGACCAGTTCGCCGTGCAGGAAGAGATTAGGTTGCGGCCGCAGTCGCAACTCTATGGGCACGTTGTTGCTGCCACCGATACCGTTGATAGTGCCCCGGGCGAGCGTCGGCGTTTCGATTCCACTCGACAGTGCGGCGGCGCTAGCGCTGGCGCTGCTGCCACCACCTCCGCCACCTCCGCCACTGCCACCGCCGCTGTAGGGAATCCCGGCGTCTGCGACGACGCGAAATTTGCGTTGGGCGAAATATTGGCCGTTGAGATAAAAGTTGACTGTGTACTGACCCGCCAGAAAAGCGCCGCCCGCAGAATTGCCGACACGCCCGCTGAAGACCGCGCGGCTACTTGTACGTCTGACGGTCTGGATATCGTCCACGCTGCCGAGCGTGCTGCCGTCCGGGCCGATATAGGCCGCATCGACGCGGTACTGATTGTTGTCGAGGCCAAACAGCCGGTTTTCGAAAATCGCGCGCCAGCCCACGAACAGCACCCTTGAAACGTTGAAAGTGTTGCTCGGTCCCGAGAGCACGGTGCCGTCCTTGGTGCTGTTGACGAACTCGATATCCTTGAACGCGAGCGGCCGGAGCATCCGCTCCTGGATCATCGCGAGCCGTTCGCCTTCCTGCCGGCGTTTGAGCTCTTCGGCGCGCGCGGCCGCCGCGGCGGCGGCCGCGGCCTTCTCGGCGGCGGCACGCGCATTGAGGTCTGGCGTCACGTCGAAGCGCTGCTCGGTGAGCATATGGTCATCGGAGTACAGCGCAATCTTGTAGCTGCCGGGCGCGATCGGGGCCGCGCTCGGAATCAGCGCGACGCCGCTGAAATCGACCACGGTCTCGTTGGGCCCGACGAACCGTTCATCCGGGCTGCTCGCAATCTGATTGCCGCCGGGATCGAAGAACCGCGCCTCGACGTGGTCCTTGCGCCCGTCGAGACCCGCCATGTTGTTCTTCAGCGAAGCGCTCCATTTCACATACTGCGCGTTGGCCAGTTCGGTGTCGGTGAAAGCCGCCTTGGGCGGCGAAGTGGCGGTGCCGGACCGGGTCGAGAGGGTCAACGTCATGCGGTCGAAGTCGAGCGGATGTTCACGCGCCTTGGACAGCAACTCCTCATGCTTCCAGGGCAGGTTGTTGACCATCCCGGTCAGCCCCAGTTGCGATTGCAGGGCCGGATCGGAATAGAGGTAGGTTGCACCGAAGGCGATTCCGGCCAGCATAATCGTGAACATCGCGAAGCCCACTGCCCGCCGTTTCCAGTTGACCGGACGACCCGGTGCGCGATGGGTCAGGACGTGCGTGATTTCCGGCGGCAGCACTGCGCTCGAGAGTCCGGCGGTACCGCTTTTGGAGCTGACATGGCCGCTACCGGCCGCCGACAGGCCGCGTCCATAGAGCAGCATGTCGCGGAATTCCTGGATCGTGGCCGGCCGCCCGTCCATCTCGTAGGCGAGCGCGCGATCGATCGCACCGGCCAGGTTGCTCGAAATGTCCGGGCGCAGTTCACGAATCGGCGGGAAGCTGAATGGCGGATATTTCTCCGGGTCGCGTCCGGTCACGATGTAATGCAGCGTCGCGCCCAGCGAGTAGATATCGCTGCGTGGGTCGGCGATGCCCTGGTACTGTTCCGGCGGGGCGAAGCCGAGCGTCCCGATCATCGTGCCCTTGCGCGCTCCCTTGAACAGTCGCGCGATGCCGAAATCCACCAGCACTACGCGGCCCTTCTCCGTCAGCATCACGTTGGAGGGCTTCATATCCCGGTAAACGATCGACGGAATGAGGCCGTGCAGGTAAGCGAGCACGTCGCACAGCTGGCGCGCGATGTCGATTACCAATCCCTCGGGCAGCGGGCCGCCGCGCACCGCGATCTCCTCTTCGAGGTTGCGCCCCTCGACGTACTCCATCACCAGGTAATGGCGGTTCTGATCGTCGAAACGGTCGCTGATCGCGGGAATCGCCGCATGTTTGAGTTGCGCCAGCGTGTCGGCTTCGCGCGCGAAGTAATCGTTCGCCTCGATGCGCTGCTGGGGGTCGATGAAATGATCGACCATCTCCTTGATCGCGCAGGGACGATTCGAGAGACGCTGGTCGTGCGCCAGGTAAACCATGCCCATGCCGCCCCCGCCGATCAGGCGCTGGATGGCGTAGCGCCGCTGCAGCACGGTGCCCGCTTCAAGCGGACCGGGCAGCGGTCCCGGATTACCGGGCGGAATACCGGGATTGTTGGGCGTGTTCTCCATCGGTGTCAGTCCGTAAATATAACCACAACTGACACGTTATCGGTTCCACCTCCTGCATTCGCCGCCACCACCAACTCGCGCGCCGCCTCGTACGGATCCGCATGGCGCCGCAGAATCGCGCCGATACTTGCGTCATCGACGTGTGCCGTCAGCCCGTCGCTGCACAGCAGCAGGCGGTCGCCGCGCTTCAGGCGCAGGCTCAGCGCCTCGGCGCCGGCGGGGCCGCTCTGGCGCGCGCCGAGCGATCGCGTGATCACGTTCTTATGTTCGTGATGACGGGCCTCCTCGGCCGTGATCTGTCCGATTTCGATCAGGCGCTGCACCAGCGAATGGTCCTTGGTCAACTGATGCAGTCCGCCCTGGTCGGAGCAATAGGCGCGACTGTCGCCGACCCATGCAACGGCTGCCTCGGGCGGCACGATCAGCGCGCTCACGGCCGTCGATCCCATGCCGCGCGATTCGAGATTGGCGGCCTGATATTCAAGAATCTTGCGATTCGCTTCCTCCAATGCCTCGGGCAAGATCTGGCGAATCTCGCCAGGATTGTCGCCCTGCAGGCGCGTCTCGACAAAACTTCGGATGGTGGCGACGGCGATTGCGCTGGCCATCTCGCCCGCCTCGGCCCCGCCCATCCCGTCGGCCACGACGTAGAGGAAATTCTGCGCCGGCTCGATCAGCGAGTCACGCTGGAACTCAACCGCCATGATCGAGTCCTCGTTCAGCTCGCGCACCATCCCGACATCGGTCAAGACCGCTGAGCGCAGCCGGATAATCCCGCCGAGCCGCACTAACTCGGCCTTGAGCGCATCGACGTTGGGCCAGCGCGCGGCCGGGTCGAAGAGCATCGCGCGCCGTACCGCCTGTTCCAGCGCGGGCGACACCACGTGCGGCGGATAGAAGCGAATCGGTCCCGCCTCCTCGCGCCAGGTTTCGGATTCCAGCCGTTCGCCCGTCAGGCAGGAGTATAGCAGCGCGCCCACCGAAAATACGTCGGCCCGCTTGTCAACCTTGCGCGCCTTGTAAATCTCGGGCGCGCTGTAGCCGTCGTTGAACAGAGGCTCGGCCTGCAGCTCGGTGTCGTTGCTGATGCAATCGAGGCCGGTCAGCTTAATTCGCCCGTCGGCACCGAAGGCGACCGAATCGGGACAGATATCGTTGACGCGCAGGCCGCGGCGATTTACGAACGCGACCGCCTGGCAGACCTGGATCGCAACCGAGATTGCCTCGGCCTCGCTCATCCGGAGGCCACCCGGCCGACGCGATAACGGATCAAGCTGCTCGTCGCGATAGGTCAGGTACACACGGCCGTTTTCGGCGAAGCCGTCGAGCGCGCGCTGGAATGCGGGATGATTTAGCGTCAGCGACAGGGCCATTACGCGGCCAAAGACCTCGCCGAGGTCGTCTTGCGATGGTGCCGGTTGTGCGGCTGCCGGTTCAGCCGGCGTAGCCGCGGGCGCGGTCGTCGTCGACGCGGTAGATTGAGCCGCGCCGTTCGCCTCCGCGTCGGATGCGGGGGCTTCCTCGGCGCCCTGCAGGGTCAGTAATGATGCTCCCTCGGTGCCGTTCGCGACATCGCCAGTGCCATTGGCTGCTGACTGCGGTTCGATAGTCTCTCTCTCTAGGGAGGTGTTCGCGTCAACGCTCGCGCTGGTCTCAGCAGCGACGGTTGCCAGTCCACCCGTAGCGCCGCGCGACGCGCTCGCCGGGGAGGCCTCGCCCGGCCGCGCTTTGAGCCTCAGATCGGCGGTTTTCGCGCGCGGGCCGGCGGGGTCGTCGTCCAGCGTTGAATCGGCGTTGCCGCCATCGCCTTGCGCCTCCTCAGGCGTCGATGCGAATTCCTCGGGGTGCGCGGGTGCCGGTCCGATCTGTTCGCGCAGCTGCACATGTTCGACCTTGCCGTCAGGCGCTTGCCGTTCGGCGCGGTAGCGATTTTCGTGAGCGGTCTTGCCGATCACTTCAACGACGCGCAAGCCGCCCTTAAGTTCCGTTCCTGCTGCCAATGGCGGCAATGCCGAAACGGCCGCCGGCCGCGCCAACGCATCCGCGAGGCCTTGGCCGCAGCGCTCGCAAAATTTCTCGCCGTCGCCGTTGGACGCGCCGCATTCGGGACAAGTAATCATCCGGGTCAGCCCTTTCGAAACTCCAGTTTAGCTCCGCCAAGTACGATTTCGTCGCGATCATTGAGCCGATAGAGTTGGTCGCGCCCGAGCTTGCCGCGTCCCGCGATGTAGGTGCCGTTGAGGCTGCCGAGATCGCGAATAAAGTAATCGGCGCCCCGCTTGATGATCTCGGCGTGGTGCCGCGATACCCGATCGACGCCGCGCGCGAGCCGCGACAAATCGATATCGATAGCCTCGCCACCGGGTTCGCTCGATCTGCCAATCACGACGCGGCCGCCGTCGAGGACGAATTGCACTCCTTCGCTGATCGCGACCAGGCGCGCGCCGTTAATCCCGCTCGCTGCCGCCACCGCATGTCCGTTGCGACCGGCCGCATGCCCGGGCGTCGGCGATTGCTTGAGTGCCGGGTGAACGCCGGGAGCAATCGGAGCGCGGCTCGGCGCAAGTTCCGAACTGGCCGCAGGCCGCCGATCGGCTACTGTGGCTGGCGACGCCCGATGCGGATTGGTGCTCGCGATGTTCCGGGCGCGCGCCGCCGAAGTCGCCGCGCGGCCCTGCGCCGATACCGATTGCGCGCCACGGGCCGGCTTCAGTCCCAGGTCCAGGGTCTTGGCCGTCGATGAAATCCGATTGATTGCAGGCGTCGGCGGTTTCGCCGGCGAGCTGCCTGACGATTTTAGCGGCGAATGCACTTGCTTGGGCGGCGGCGTCATGACTCGCGGGAGGCTCAGGCTGCGCTGAGTCCGCAGATGCGCGTCCGGCTTCGGCTTTGAGGCCGCAGCAACCGGCGAAACTGGCGACGACGAAATCGGCAATACGACCTTCGCTGAGGCAGCGCGCACCGGCGACCCTTCAGGTGCGCGCGGGACCGGCCGGTTCAGCACGATGGTCGCCATCGCGGACATGGCGGGCTCCCCCGATCGCGATGCATTCAAACCCGCCGATGGAGCGCCCCCCGGGACGGCGGCCTCGTCGGGCCCCGGATCGGGCAGCAGGTCGCGCATCTCGCGGGCCGACCGCGGCCGCTTCTCGACGTCTTTTTCGAGCGCGCGCGTAACCACCTGAGCGGTTTGCGATGAAACCTGCGGCGCGAGCGTTTTGAGCGGCGGAAAGCTGAAGGGTGGCTCAAGTTGGGGGTCGCGGCCGGTCAGCAGATGATGCATCGTGGCGGCCAGCGAATAGAGGTCCGATCGCGGCTCCATCTTGCCGAGGTATTGCTCGGGCGGAGCGTAGCCGACCGAACCGATTTGCGTACCGCGTCCGCCCGGTGGCAGAAATCGCGCGATACCGAAATCCACCAGCATCGCCCGCCCGTGATGATCGATCATGATGTTGCCGGGCTTCAGGTCGCGATAGATGATCGGCGGATTCTGCGCGTGCAGAAACTGCAGCACGTCGAGAATCTGCCGCGCCCATCGCACCACCTTCGCCTCGGGGAAGCGTCCGCCGGCACCAAGTTTATCCAGGTGGCCCTGCAAGTCGCCGCCCGCGACGAATTCCATCACCAGGTAATGGCGTCCGCGCTCGCCGAAGTAGTCGATTACCTGCGGAATCGCCGGATGCGACAGACTCGCCAGCACGCGCGCCTCGCGGTTGAAATCCTCGACCGCCTTTTGCTCATGAATGCCGTCGCCGACGATCATTTCCTTGCAGGCGACGGGGCGATTGGCGAGCCGCGTGTCGTTGGCCAGATACACGCGCCCCATGCCGCCCTGGCCCAGCATCTTGGCGATGCGGTAGCGGCCGTCGAGCATATGATTGACCGCTAGCGGCTCACCCGTTTTCATTTTTTAAGCGATTGTCGCTCGCGATGCTCGATCGCTCTATCATCGTACCCGCCGGCGGCGCATGCGAAGGTCGCGCAGGCCAGAACGATCCTGCTTGAGGACCCTACGGTCACAAACTCTCGGGAATACGCGGAGCGCGAGGATGAGCCCGCGCGCCGCGGCCGCCGCCGTGGACTCCGTTCGGCTATGAAATCGGATCGACCACCAGCTTGAGGAAGGTCTTTCCGATGATGACTTCATCGCCCGCCTTGATTTCGAGCGGAGTGCCCGGAATCAGCCGGTTACCGCGATTGACGTAAGTGCCGTTGAGGCTCCCGATATCTTCGATCGTGATCTTGGCGCCGTCGATAATGATCAGTGCGTGCTTGCGCGATATTTTGGCCTCGGGGTCGTCCTGCTCCAGGTCCACCTCGGGGAACGATCCGGTCTCGGGATCCCAGCGCCCGATAAAGTTTTGGCCACTGTCGAGCGGAAATTCCTGACCCTTGCGCCCGCCGCGCAGCAACGACAGTTTGGCCTTGAAGTGCGCAGCCGCGGCCGGCGCCGCGGCAGGCGCGGAAGTCGGAGCGGCCGCCGGCGCAGCGATCTCGCCGGTCTTGGCCTCCGACGAGGGCGGCGGCGCGGTGCTCCCCGCGGCCTCATTGGCATCCGCCAAAGCGACGGCTTCCGTCGCCGGATGCTCGGCCGAGAGCGTGTCGCTCGCGACCACCGTTCCCCCCACCGATGAGGGTGCGGTGCTGGCTTGGCGCTGTTCGCTCACCGACACCGATTGCGGAGTAGGCGCTGGGGCGGGCGCTGCCGCGCCTTCCGCCGCGGCCAGTTTCGCGCCGCAGCCGTCGCAATAGTCGAGACCGTCCATGTTCTCGTAGCCGCATTCAGTGCACTTGATCATAGTCGCTTGGAACCTCGTCCGCCGGCAATCGCCGCGTGCATTCCCGGACTGGTTGCCGGGATGGATTATGCCTATTCGCCTTTCTGTAGATCCTTGAGCGCTTCGGGATCGAGCAACTGCGTCTTGCGCACGACCGCCTGCGCCTGCAAAAGAGTCGTCTTGGCTGCCTTGGTTTGCAAGGTCTGGGTCTTCTTCACCTGGTCCATCAGACCGACCAGAGCCTGCGTCGCTTTCACGTTGCCCAGGCGCTGCGTGCCCTGGATCGCGTTGCTCAAAAGCCGCGTTGCGCGATCGACGTTGCCCGCCTTCAGTTCCTCTTCGGCCTTGGCTTGCAGCTTGGCGATCGAGACCTGGTCAACCAGGTTCATCACGCGCCCGTTGCGTTTGCTCGTGAGCGTGCGATCCAGCGTGTACTCGACCGTCACGTCGGTGTTGACCAGGCGCTCGCCCACGCCGGGAAGGTCGAAGCGAAAGGCCGACTGCGCGATTCGCACCGGGCCGGGCTTGCGCGGCGGCAGCACCAGCGTGAGCAAGACCGAGCCGGGCAGGCCGGCTTCGAGGTCGCCGATTTCGTACGTGATCTTGCGATCCTCGGGCACCAATGGCGCGCCCAGCGTGTAGATCTCCGGGCTCGCGCGAAAGGCCTCGCGCACTTGCACGCCATGCGCCAGCGTTATCTCGATTCGACCGTTGCGCACGCTCACCGCCCGCATCCCCTCCAGCTCGTCCTCGAAAATTCCGGGAATCTCGGCGGGGTCGCCGATGAAATGATATTTGCCGTGCGAATCCTGCGTCATCCGCATCAGCAGTTTTTCGTTGAATTCGACGCCCACGCCCATCGCCGAAAACGACATCTGATCGCGATTCTGGTTGGCCAGGTCGATACACGCGGTCTCTTCGTAAGTCTGGCCGTCGGTCAGTACGAGCACGCGATTGAGCCGGTTGGGCGCGAGGTTCTGCTTGACCTCGTCGATCGCCGCGCGCATCCCGAGCGCCATCTGGGTGCCGCCGCCAATCTCCAGCAAATCGATATCGTCCAGCGCGCGGCGCACCGCCGCGCGATCGTGAATCTGATCGGGCCGCAGAATCACCTGCGCCTTGTCGGCGAACGCGACCACCGATATCTTGTCCTCGGGTGCGACGTTGTCGCCGAGGAACTTGACCGCGTCGATCACGTACTCGAGCCGCCGTTCATCGTACATCGAGCCCGAGCGGTCGAGCACCACTCCCAGGTTCAGCGGCAGGCGATTACCGCCGCCGGCCCCGCCGCCGCCGCTCGCGATCGCCTCGAGCAGAACGTAGAGCACGAAATTTTCGGCGGTCGAGAGCACATACTCGCTGCTCGCCAGCGCGTCGAAGGAAAGCGGATCGGCCATCTAGTAATCTCCCGCCGTCAATTCTAGGGACAAGGTTCGTGGCTTGGCAACATCGGCGCTCAAGTCCCGGCGTACCGTACACGCATTCTCCGCGCCGCTCGCATCCGCACCCACTTTTTAGGACGCGCGGCCCTTTGAATCGTCAGACCATAATACGCGAATACGCGACAAATTAGACGAGTCCTGGTCGCGGATATTCGCGCAGAGTGTCTTGATCGGTCCGCGCGACGCGATGCGCCGGGCGTCGCCGAGTCTCTCGACGCCTGCATCCACGCCGCCGAAGAACGTCCTGAAGACCTCGATCCTTGCGCCAACGCCCGAGGGCGCACGGGGATGCCTCAGGGAACATCGCGGAGAACCGTAACGGCCGCTTGCGGTAGCCTTTCATTTGGACCTAAGATAATTAGGCAAGTTAAACATGCTTGAACTAAGCAAACCAGTTCCAAACGTGACGCGGAGATTTCTTCGACCCCTCACGCACCGCGCCGCCGGCTATCCTTCGCCGGTCCATGCATGTGGATAATACGATACGACGCGCTTTGCAGTCTTCGGTTTCTATGTCAATTGTCTTTCCAGCCGGTCCGGTCGTCGAAGTGCCGGATGCTACGGACGTGGTTAGATTAAAAGCAGCGGATAAGCTCATTTCCGGGCTCCGGGGAGCGACCCAGTCCGAGAATATATGTGGGATGCCGGTAGAGAACGTGTACGAAAAGCTCAGCGACGAAGTTACGCTGCCGAATTCCCGGCCCCGCAACTCCCCATGATCTCGATGATCTCTCAATTCGAGAAGACCTCTCAATTCGATGTTCCCCAGCGCGGCTGCTGCCTCGCGTGGAGGTTCAACTAATTTCAATGCTCACGCTCGACCAGAATTACCTGCAACGGCTCATCGAGAGCTCTCCCGATATCGTCATCGCCGTCAACCGCGACGGCACCATCATCTATTACAACGACGGCGCACGCCGGAACCTGCGCTACAGCTCCGCCGAGATTATCGGGCAGAAGATCGACCGCATCTATCCGTCGCTCGACGAAGCGCGCCGCGTGATGAAGGCGATGCGCGCGGCCGAGGGTGGCCGCATCTCGAACTTCGACACGGTCCTGCGCGACAAGGACAATCAGCAGATTGTCTGCGCCATCTCGGGCTCGATCATTTACGACGAGAACGGCGCCGAGGTCGGATCGATCGGCTTTGCCCGCGACATCCGCCGGCTGCGCCAGCGCGAGCAGCTCGCCACCTGCGGCGAGATCGCCGTCAGCCTCGCCCACGAAATCAACAATCCGCTCGAAACCATCACCAACAATATCGACCTGCTCGCCCGCTGCGTGGAATCGCGCCTGAGCGACGCCGAGCTGGTGGTCGAAACCGAACGGCTCGATTCGATTCGCGCCGGCATCGGACGGGTGCAGGCAATTGTGCGCCGCCTCGACGAAATGACGCGCAAGGGCGTGTACGAGACCCGCGACTATCTGCAAGGCAAGAAGATGGCCGACCTGGCGCCGCGTGCTACCGACGCCCAACCGGCGCACGGCAATGGCGGGGCCCACGACGACTGGGCGCTCAGCGGGATGTCGGTGCTGGTGCTCGACGACGATGTCTCGGTGGTCAGTTCGCTCGCCGATGTGCTGCGCGCCGAGCGCTGCATCGTATATACCGCGACCCGGCCGAGCGCGGCGCTGGGGGTGTTGCGCAACGTGAAGATCGACGCGGTCATCTCGGACGTCGTGATGCCCGAGATGGACGGCTACGAGTTCTACATGAAGGTCAAGGAAGAACTCCCGAACTTACCCGTCATCCTGATGACCGCGTACTATTACGACAAGGATCACATCATCAAGCGCAGCCGCTTGCGCGGCCTCGAGGCGGCGCTGTTCAAGAAGCCGGTCAATCCGGCCAAGCTGCGCGCGGTGCTGTTGCAGTCGCGGCAAAAGGCGCAGGCGGCCAAGACCGTCGCCGGCCCTCCCGCGGCGCCGCTCGCATCGACGTCAACCTCCCGCGGCTAAAATCCGCCCCCCCCGAACTCGCACCGCCCGTTTGCGTTACGTTCGAGCCGGTCGATTCGGCGACGATCGCGCGCTCGCGCGCTTGACGATGGTAGATATTACATGATAACTATTACCATCTAGCATGGACCTCCAGATCATAAGCGACAGCCACCGCGGCGCCTATGCGCGACGCCGCATGGCGGAATTTGCCGATCGCTGCCGGCAAGGCGGACTCGCCGTGACGCCGCAGCGCCTCGCGATTATCCAGGCCCTGCTCGCCACCACCGACCATCCGCGCGCCGAGGCCATTT
The DNA here is from genome assembly GCA_050011435.1 of Binataceae bacterium (SeqCode). GTDB lineage: Bacteria > Desulfobacterota > Binatia > Binatales > Binataceae > JADMIL01. Next base: position 41,742 of record JBEKJC010000014.1, on the reverse strand, counting down.
TCGAGGCCGTGCGCAAGCTCCATCCGCATATCTCGCTCGCGACCGTCCATCGCACGCTCGAAACGCTCTGCCAGATCGGCGAGGCCCGCAAAGTCACGATGCTCCACGACAGCGCCCGCTACGACGGCAACCTCGCGCCGCATCATCACGTGGTCTGCGTGCGCTGCCGCCGGATTCGCGACGTCGAAATCTCGGGCCTTGACCGGGTGATCGACGACAACGCCGCACTCAAGGGCTTCCGTCCGCTTGGATGGTCGCTGGAAATTCAGGCATTGTGCGACAGTTGCCGCAAACCGAAACAAGCTTCAGAACCGCGCCGTCCGGGACGACGGCTGGCGCTGAAATAAGGTGCGAATTGGCGCACCGTAAATTCAAATTTCAAACGGGAGATTAGGAATTATGGCAAGTCTAAAAGGAAGCAAAACCCACGAGAACCTCAAGGCCGCGTTCGCCGGTGAGAGCCAGGCCAACCGCCGCTATCTCTATTTCGCCAAGGTCGCCGACGTCGAAGGGCAGCCGGAAATCGCCGGCCTGTTCCGCGACACCGCCGAGGGCGAGACCGGCCATGCCCACGGCCATCTCGACTACCTGAAGTCGGTCGGCGATCCTGCGACCGGGCTGCCGATCGGCGATTCGTCGCTCAACCTTAAGGCGGCCGTGCACGGCGAGACCCATGAGTACACTGACATGTACCCGGGGATGGCGAAGACCGCGCGCGACGAAGGCTTTGCCGAAATCGCCGACTGGTTCGAGACTTTGGCCAAGGCTGAGAAATCGCACGCGGGCCGTTTCGCCAAGGCCGCTCAGACCCTCTAAGCAAGCTCGCGCATTGCGCGATCGCAAGGCTGGCCGGCTGCCGCTTTAATCGCGGTGGCCGGCCCGCTCCATCAGCGGCCCGTAAAAATAAGGAGTATAATCCGACATCGAGTGGCGCTGCGGATACTCAGCCCACCCCGTCACTTCACCAGGTTAGCCCGCGAGCCGCAAATTCTTTTTTTACAAAACAAACCCATTTTTCACCAATGCGAAATCCACCGGCGTACCAATAACCCTCTGCTCTGTTAGGTTTCTGGTCGCGCCGCCGCGAAATCTAGCTTGTGCGCCGCGGCCCTGCGCACCCAAATTCCCGCAGTCGGGCCTGTTTCTGGGAGTGAAATGAGCCGAATCGAAGCGCGACCGACCGACGCCCTCAGCTACGACCCCAACCAACCCAAATACTGGGATCGCGCGAAACTCGACGTCGAGATCGAGCGCGTGTTCGACATCTGTCATGGCTGCCGGCTGTGCTTCAATCTATGTCCCTCGTTTCCCGACCTCTTCAAGTCGGTCGATGCGAAGGGCGACGACGTGCGCAATCTCAGCACGGTTGAGAAGGATCGCGTCATCGACCTTTGCTACGAATGCAAGCTATGCGAGGTCAAGTGTCCGTACACCCCGCGCGACAACCACGAGTTTCAGCTTGATTTCCCGGCATTGGTGCTGCGCGCCCGCGCGGTCAAAGGGCGCGAGCAGGGCCTCGGGTTGCGCGAGAAGGTGCTCGGGAATCCCGATCGCACCGGCAAGCTCGGCAGCAAACTGCCGGCGCTCGCCAACTGGTCGTGCCGCAGCGCCTTGCAGCGCCGCGTGATGGAAAAGCTGCTCGGTATCCATCGCGACAAGCAGATGCCCGAATTTGCCGGCGAGACCTTCGAGAAATGGATCGCGCGCACGGGTCTGCCCCCCGCGCCGGCCGCACCCGCCGCCAAGGTGGCCATCTTCCACACCTGCTTCGTCAACTATTACAACACCGCGCCGGGTAAGGCGCTGGTGACGGTGCTCGAGAAAAACGGCTGCGCCATCGCGAGTCCGCCGCAGAACTGCTGCGGAATGCCGGCGCTCGACGGCGGCGATGTCACGTTCGCGCAGAAGCAGGCCCGCGCCAATGTCGCGTCGTTGTTGCCGCTGGCGCGCCAGGGTTACAAGATTGCCGCGATCAATCCGACCTGCTCACTGACGCTGCGCCGCGAATACCCGACGCTGGTCGGCACGCCCGAGGCGCGCGAGCTTGCCGCCGCCGTGGTTGACCCCGGCGAATTGCTCTATGGCTTGCGCCGCGAGGGCAAATTCAATCGCGACTTCCGCTCGACGCCGGGCAAGGTCGCCTATCACGTGCCCTGCCACCTCAAGGCCCAGGCCGTCGGTCTGCGCGGGCGTGACCTGCTGCGCCAGATTCCCGGCGCCGAAGTCACTACGGTGGATGCTTGCACCGCCCACGACGGCACCTGGGCGATGAAGCGCGAATTCTTCGAGCTCTCGATGAAGTGGGGCGAGAAGACGTTTAACGGCATGCGCGAGGCCGCAGCCGACTTCATGGCAACAGATTGCCCGCTCGCCGCGATTCAGATCGAGCAGGGCACAGGTATCCGTCCATTCAACCCGGTCGAACTGCTCGCCCGCGCGTACGAACCCGACGGATTCGCCAACCTGGTGCCGCCACCCGCGCCGCCAACCGATCCGGAGGAATCAAAGCCGTGAAGCCCGTCACGCTCAAGGAAATCATGCCCTTCGCGCAGTATGAGATTCTGCGCCCGCGCCTGCGTCCGCTGATTATCGCCGAGAAGGAACGGCGCCGGCTCGCAGTCGGCGAACATCTGACGCTGCTGTTCGAGAACGGCCAGACCGTCTGGTACCAGGTCCAGGAGATGGTCCGGTCCGAGCGCATCAGCGACGAGGACGCCATCCGTCACGAAATCGATACCTACAACGAGCTGCTCCCGCGGCCCGGTGAGCTGACCGCCACGATGCTGCTCGAATATGCCGATGAGGCGCAGCGCGACGCCGCCCTGCGCGCGCTGGTCGGGCTCGAACGCCACCTCTGGATTCGCATCGGCGATCGGCGCGAGCCCGCGCGCTTCGACACGCGGCAAATCGCGACCGACCGCGTGAGCGCCGTGCAGTTCGTGCGCTTTCCGCTTGGCGGTCTCGACCAGGATGAATTTCTGAAGTTTGCAGCCGACGGCAAACTCGCGATCGAGGCGGACCATCCGCAGCTCAACGCACGCGCGCCGATTACAGGAGCGATCGCCAAAGCCCTGGCCGGCGACCTCGCCGACACGTGAGCGGCATCATCCGATTAGTCAGTTAGTTATTTAACCATAGCAATTCGGGTTCATTAGATATACTTTTCGTAAGGTATACTTCTTGTAGGTGCTCGCGGAGAGAAATATCTATGCGCTGGTTATTTAAAGCTACGTTTGTCATTGCAGCCCTCCAACTGCTCACGGCAATACCAGCCTTCGGATTCCACTTGGATCCGTCGCTCGATCCAGAGCCGCCCTTCGTGGTTTGCGAAAACCAGCGGTACGCGCTCTGCGCCGAGGCCAGTTGCTTCGTTTATGACGGAGTCGCTTATTGCAAGTGCGATATCAAGAAGGGTGACAGTATCAGTCTCCAGCTCAGCTACTCGAGCCCCACCGGCACGCGCAATGTCTGCGATGTGAACCAGCAGGGGACGACGAATGGCTATATGGTGAGCACCTTCAGCTTTCCGAAAGACGTGGAGAAAGGTGGTCCCGCTGCGGTTTACACCTGCCCCGGATCGGCTGACGCGGGAAGTGGGGTGGTCGCGCCCGTAGCCTATGGGCAATGCGATGGCGGCTTTTGCTTCAAGAGCACCCGGGGCCAGAGGATGCCGGGTTTCACTGGCCGGCTGCGGGGCGATGAAATCATTTGCTCCTGCCCGATCTCAACTGACGCGACGCCCGGCAGCTCGGATAGCCTCGGCTATCAGGTGTTTGGCCCGTACCATCCGGGGGCACCGACAGGGAGCAGATGTGACGCCAGCGCATGCGCCGCGTGCAGCGTCCCTAACCCTACGGCCAACGGAACCACCATCCCGGTCGGCGCCTCCACCGGAGCGGCTGATTTTCTGACGCTGAAACTGGACGGACCACCACTTCCGGATATCAATGAGTGCCTTTGCACATGTACCCCACCTGCGGGTCCGGGTGGCAGCATCACCTGTACGGTGGGAACCGATACGACCCCTTAGCCCGGGAGCGTGGGCGCCGGTGAGACGTTGACGGGGTTGCGCGAATCGCCCGCGCATTTATACAGACGGCGGCTAATCCCGGGCGCGCGCCGTCACTGGTCCAGATGTACTTTTTTCAGCAACTCGATAAAGCGTGGCTCTTTTCGCAACGGATCGAAAATCCGATCCATCTTGAGCCAGCACAAAAGCTGTGAGTGCGCTGAATATGCTTGTTCGAGGCCATCCAACGCGCGCTCACGATCGCCCATACCGAGATAGACAATGGCCAAATTGAACGGCGGAACATATCCGTGCAGGGACTTGTGATTCAGCTCGTCTATGACTGCCATTGCTCTGGCGCGGTCTCCTGTCGCCCCATAGGCATACCCGAGCCAGCCGGCAACGTACGAGGGAGCTTCCATGGTGTCGGCCTTCTGCAATTCTGGGATTGCATCGCTGATTTTGCCTGCTTCGAGATCGATCCATCCAAATCCCCAATGAGAAAAGAAAAAAGTCTGATCGAGCTCCAAGGCCCTACTTGCCAGCTCCATCGCCGCTTGGTAATTGCCTTGCCAGGCCAAAGCGCAGACAGCATCAGTCAGGATCTCGGGGGACAGCGGGTCTAGTTCAGCCGCACGTTTGCCCTCGGCCACCGCTTCATCGAGCCGTCCCTGGAGGGCAAGCGCCAGACCGGACTGATCGTGAGCGAAGGCGTAGTTCGGATTGAGTGCGAATGCACGGTGAAATTCGCTCTCGCCGCCGGCCCAATCGAATTCGTAGAAGACTCGGAATATGGCAAGCGAGGTGTGAGCTTCGGCGGACGTGTCGTCCAGTTGGATAGCCTTCTCCGCAGTAGCTTTGGCCAGAGGCATCGCTTGCGCCGAGGTCATAAATCCTTCGTTTAAGCCGGCCCAGACGTATGCATCTGACAGACCCGAGTAAGCGGGCGCAAAGCTCGGATCCAACTTGACCGCCTCGTTGAAGGCCGCGATCGCCTTCCTCACGTTTTCGTCACTCGGACGGTCAATGAAGTATCGACCCTTCAAGTATGCGTCGTGCGCCTGAGGATTCACCACCGGGGCGCTGGTCAAGCGCGTCTGCTCGTTGGGTGTCAGTTGCACATTGATCTCTTTCGCGATCGCCAGTGCGACTTCATCCTGCATCGCCAGCACGTCGCGCGAGTCACGCTCGTAGCTTTTGGCCCACAGGTGCTTGTCATCCGGCGCATCGATCAACTGCGCGGTGATGCGCACCTTATCGCCAACCCGCATGACCGAACCTTCAACTACCGCATCGACGTTGAGCGCCTTGGCGATTTCCGGCGTGGGCGGCCGATGCGTCCCCTTGTACTGCATCACCGAGCCGCGCGAGATCACGCGCAGCGCGCTGATGGTGGCGAGATCGGTGGTCAGCTCATCGGTAAGGCCATCGCTGAAATATTCCTGACGCGGATCGCCCGAGAAATTGTCGAGCGGCAGGACGGCAATCGATCTGATGGTGCGCGGCGCGGCGCTCTGGGCCGGAGGTGGGACTGCGGCCATCGATCTAAGTCGCACGAACACCAGGGCGAGCCCCGCCAAAATCACGGCACCTGCGCCTGCGATGAGCACGGTCCAGCGTCGGCGCGCACTCGGCGCTGCCGGCGTCGCGAGGAGGTCGGTCTCAACGATCTGATACACGCGTATCGGGCGCGACACGTTCTTGAGTCTCTGCTCACCGACGTCTTTGACGCGGATTCCCGGCTTGTTGCGGATCTCGTCGTAGACGTTGGCCGAGACGCAGATTCCGCCGGGCGGGGCGAGCGCGTGAATGCGCGAGGCGACGTTGACTCCGTCACCCAGTACCGTGTTGTTGGAGAACACCACATCGCCGAGATGAATCCCGATGCGCACCTTCAATTCGGGTTCATCATGCAGGATCGCCTGCACCTCGCGGGCGCAGTTCACCGCGTCGATCGCGCTATGGAAGGCGGTCAGAGTGCCGTCGCCAATCTCCCCGACCAGGCGGCCGTTGAACTTCGGCAGCAGGGTGCGCAGCAGTTCGCGATGCGCATCCAGTGCGCGCAGGGCTTGATGCTCGTCGCGCCCCATGATCGCGGTATAGCCGACCACGTCGCTGAACATGATCGCGGCAAGCTCGCGCGTGGGATTGGTGGACGGCCCTTGGGGTGAACTCGACATGCTGAATCCTCACCCCGCAGTCTCGGGTGGGGAGGCGGCCCGCCGCTGCCAGGCGCGTTCAAGCATCGCATCAAGCTAGTGGTTCACACAACAAAATGGAAACCTGGGCTACGTCCCGCTAAATCTCGTGGTCATCTCGCGCAATCACATTTGCGCGCGCGACGCCGAACTGGATTATGTGACGAGTTCGCGCGCCGCCGCGCAGACTCTGGCCGAGAATTACGTCGGGCTGCCGATCGACTGAGTGTGTGTCCGAGGCTTGAACCTGCGCACTAGCCGCTTTCTCCGTTGCGGATGTTCAACGGTTACGCATCGTATCGGTGTCCATTAATGAAGCACCGCTTCGTGTCATTTGTGTAAAATTACTTCGAACGCGGTCAGTCATCGGAGTTCAACGGGACGTTGGTTTTCGAGGGTTGGCCGCCTTCGCGCCACAAGCATGAATCATTTGCGCTGCGCTTTGATTGGCTGATTTGGCAAATCCGAACGGTCGAGCCGAACGCGCAAAATATCATAAAGTATTTGGCGGGAACCTTGCTCTGTATCAGCCGTGCGGGCCGGCTTTATTGACAGCCGTCGCCACGCGATGCAAGGTCAATTATCCACCAGTCGAGTGAAACAAAGAGTCCGCAGCGCGCGCATCCCCAGGGCAGGAATGAGGCGCATGCCGGTGTATAATCGAAAATTGCACGGTGAGCGCGTTGCGAATGAGCAGGGGTAACTGACGTGGATTGGTATCTGGTACGGACCAAGACCGGCAAGGAACGCTGGGTGCGCGACCAACTCACGGCATTGCTGCCGGAGGTGTTTCTGCCACTGCTGGAGGCGCGCACGCCGCGATGGGGCAAGCTGACCTGGTCGATTGTGCCATTGTTTCCGGGCTACCTTTTCGCCCGTCTCGATCCCCAAAAACATTATTTTGACGTGCGCTATCTGCCGGGCGTTCAAGGGCTGGTATCGGCCGGCCATGATCCGATTGCCGTGCCCTCGGGCGTGATCGAGGAGATTCGGCGCCGTGGCGTCAACGGAGTCGTCAAGATCGAGGAAAAGGACTTCGATAGCGGCGATCGCGTGCGCGTCGTGCAGGGGCCGTTCCGCGGCTTTGAAGCGATCTTCGAACGCTACCTGTCAGGCGCCGAACGGATTGCGATTCTGCTCAGTGCGATCGACGCCCAAGGACTGCGCGTGGTGCTCCCGGCCTCGGCAGTCACCCGTTTCTCATAACTGGGGCCAGTTCGTCAGGGTCGGCCGCCATCCGCGATTCACCTAAGCCATCGAACAATCTCATCTGTCGGGCTCATCTATACGGGCACCTGTATATGGGCATCTGCTCCTCTGCGTCGATATCGCGTTCGCGAATCGCCCTATGTTCGGATGCTCGCGCCGACCGATCGTCGCCCGCTTGCGCGCAACCTTCATAAGAGAGCCATTGGACGAATTCGGTTCAACAAGACGAATCAGGCTGAAATGGCTATTGCAAACTGCGCGGTAACAAGATTATCCATTGATGTTAAAGGCCAGGAAACAGAAAGCGCGGCCATCACCTAACCTTGCGGATACTGCACATCAGCCCCTACTTCATGCCCACCCACAGTTACGGCGGACCGGTGGCATCGCTCTATCGGCTCTGTCTGAACCTCGCGCGGGTCGGATGTGACGTGCGGGTGCTCACGACCAACGCTGACGGCCGCAACGTCCTGAACGTACAACCGGGAAGGGAAGTCGCGGTCGCGGCCGGCTTCGAGGTGACGTACATGGGCCGCATCGGAGGCACGTTCTCACCAGGACTGCTGATGCGGCTCCTGCCCGAAGTGCGGCGCGCCCAAGTTGTTCATCTGACCGGGGTGTACTCGTTTACGACGCTGCCGACGCTGCTCGCGTGCCGACTGATGGGTAGGCCGCTGGTATGGTCGCCACGCGGTGAGCTCCAGAGTTGGCGCGGAAGCCGCGCCCGATTGTTGAAGCGACTGTGGGAGGTTGCCTGCCGCCTTGCGGCGCCGCGCACCACCATACTTCTTCTGACCTCCGAGACCGAGCGCGCCGAAAGCTTACGCCGCTTTCCGAACTTTTCGACGGCCGTGATGCCGACTGCGGTGCGAGTTCCCGCGAGCGTCAACCATACGGCGGCGGCCGACGGGGCGCTCAGGCTGGGCTACATCGGACGGCTGCATCCGTGCAAGGGTATCGACAACCTGATCGAGGCGTGCCGCATCGTGAAGCGCCAGGGCATAGCCTGTTCGCTTGTTATCGCAGGCACGGGCCGCTCGCGGTATACCCGTTTTCTGAGACGCAAAATCGACGCGCTGGGACTCGCCGGCGCGGTCCGGATGGCGAGTGAAGTCCACGGCAGCGCGAAACGCGCGTTCTTCGAAGCGCTCGATCTGCTCATCGTGCCATCGCATGCCGAGAGCGTCGCCACCGCAGTCGCTGAGGGGCTGGCCTTCGGAGTGCCGGTGATCGCCAGTCGCCATACACCGTGGGCGCAACTGGAGGACCAGAGTTGCGGTCTGTGGGTTGATAATGACCCGGAGTCGCTGGCCAACGCGATAACGCAGATGCGCGCGATGCCGCTCGAGCAAATGGGCCAGCGCGGCCGTGAATGGATGTCGGCTGATTTCACTTGGGATGCGGCCGCGCGCAAGGTCTGCAACGCCTACTTCACGATGCTCAGCGGTGCGTCAATCCTGGGCGAGACCGCCGGCGCCCGCGACTCGATTGCCGCGGCGAGACAGTCAGCGCCACCACCCTGACGCTCGAACCACTCGCACCTCCATCATCCATCATCCTGCACCCTACCATCCAGGCACGAGCGACCGGCGAACTGACTCTGATGCACGCGCCAGGCGATCTGCGTGATCGATGACGAACGCGGAAGCCCTCAAGCCGGGAGTAATTTGATAAGGTGACACGGTTCATCGGCTAATCTATTATGCAGAGAGAGTTTGGCGAGGCCCTTGCGTTAACTATAAAGCTCGTACAGAGTCTATGTAGTGTTATGATTACTCGACTCTATCATGAACAACTCTTCGATGGCGGCGGCTGCCCGGGTTGAGTAAACCCTGATGCCAACGCTGACAATGGCCGCATTGCCGCTGATCGCGTTCGCCATAACGGCTTTCACAATGCCGCTAGCGAAGTGGATCGCGCGGCGGTACGGCGTCGTATCGGTGCCGTACACCGAGGCGCGTCATCAGGAGCAGAAGCCCCTGATGGGTGGTGCCGCGATCATCGCGGCTATTCTGGCTACGCTGGCGGTTGGCCACGTGCTGCCGCTGTGGATGCTGGCGGGTACGTCCGGACTCTTCATCGTCGGAATGGTCGATGACGCGTTGGTGTTGCGTCCGCGCTGGAAACTCCTGCTGCAGATCGTCGTGGTCCTGTTCGTGATCGCGACTGCACCGAGCCTGCGCCTGGCGCCGTGGCCGCTGGTCAACGCCGGTTTGACCGGGTTTTTCCTGCTTTCGACTGTCAACGCGTTCAATCTGATTGACGGACTCGACGGGTTGGCCGCCGGAGTCGGCATCATCGTGGCGGCGGGTGTGACCGCGATCGCGCTGATGCACGGTGATACGGTTGCGGCGTGTCAGGCCCTGGTGATTGGCGGTGCGCTGGCCGGTTTCCTCATTTACAACTTTCACCCGGCGTCGATTTTCATGGGAGACAGCGGGGCGTTACCGCTCGGATTGTTGCTCGGTTGGATGGCGTTGCATGCGGGTAATCTGGCGGGAAATTCCCGACTGCCGCGTTACGTCGTGCCGATCCTGATTCTGCTTGTACCATTGCTCGACACGGCGATCGTGAGCGTCAGCCGGATGGCCACCGGGATGCCGGTTTCCCGCCGCGGACTCGACCATTCGCATCATCGATTACTTTCGCTCGGGCTTTCGGATCAACGCGCGGTGGCGGTGGCATGGAGCCTGGCGGCATTGGCGGCGGCGTGCGCGGTAGCGCTCACCCGTCTACCCCATCAGTACCTGCTCGCGACGCTGCCGATGATAATCACCGGCTTCGGGGTGGTTGGTCTTTTCATGATCGACCTGACCTTCGACGTGAACTCACCGGGCGTCGCCTACGATAATCTGCGGGGACCGGCCCGGTTTATTCTGACCTTCAGCTACAAACGCCGCCTGGCCGAAGCCGCGCTCGATCTGGCTTTGATACCGGCGGCCTATTTCGGGGCCTTCCTGATCCGACTCGATTTCAAAATCAACGACCCGCTCATGGCGAGCTTCATTAGCAGCCTCCCGCTGGTGATGCTGGCGACTTATACCTCGTTTCTGGTGGCGGGCGTTTATCGCGGTATGTGGCGCTATGCCAGCGTCTCGGACGTGATTCGCTTTGCCATCGGATCGGTGCTGGCGGGTATTTTCGTCGTACTGGTATCGCTGGTCACGACAATTGAGCTCTCGGGTTCGATCGCGGTGCTCTATGTCATCCTGCTGCTCAACCTGCTGGTGGCGAGCCGGATGTCGTTTCGCGCGCTGCGCAGAGGTGTCGCATTGCTGGCCTTGCCCGACGAGCGGGTACTGATTGTCGGGGCGGGCGCGCTGGCCGAGGCCGCGGCCCGCTACCTGACGACACATCGCGGGCGGCGCTTCAAGCTGGTCGGTTTCGTTGACGACGACAGCTTCACGCTGGGCAAACTAGTCCATGGCCAGCGCGTCCTCGGCACGCTCGCCGATCTCGATCGTATCTACGAGACGCGGCCGTTCAGCCAGATGCTGGTCGCGGCCGAGACGATTCCCGGCGATCGCATGGAGCACCTGCGGCAGTTCGCCGTCGGGTTTCAGCTCAGCGTGCGTCGATTCTCTATCCGACTGAACGAACTGACACCGCCTGCCGAGGTCGAAACGGTGGAGCGAACCAATCCGATCGTCACCGGAAGGCCGGCCGCGACCGGACGAGTGGTAGCGTGACGTTCAGCGTTTACATATTGTATGAAGTACTTTTTTTACCATCGACGCCATAATCCAGAGCGCCGGAGCAAGGCAGTAGAACGATGAGCCGAGTGCGCGAGCCGGTGCATATTGTGCCGAAAGGATGGGGGCGAGAGGTCTGGATCGCCAACGGCGAGTTGTACTGCGGAAAGATCCTTGAGATCGCCAAGGGCAAACGGCTCTCGCTGCACTATCACAAGATCAAGACCGAATCCTTTTATCTCCGTGTCGGACGGCTGGTGGTGCGGATAAAGGAATCGCCCGAAGCCGAGACGATCGAGGAATTCGTGCTCGAAGCCGGCCAATGCATGGACATCCCGATCGGGCTGGTTCATCAGATGGAGGCGCTCGAGGACGCCGAGCTTTACGAATTCTCCACCCAGCACTTCGACAGCGATTCGCATCGGCTCGTGCGCGGCGACTGAATCGATGGCAAAAGTTGCGCTGATAACCGGAGTCACCGGGCAGGACGGATCCTACCTCGCCGAATTTCTGTTGAACAAAGGCTACGACGTTCACGGCATTGTCAGGCGCAGTTCGACCTTCACCACCGGCCGCATCGATCATCTGCACAAGGGCTTTGGCGCGAACGAGTCACCGCTCCGATTGCATTACGGCGACCTCGGCGACGCGACTGGCCTGCGGCGCATAATCGAGCAGACGCTGCCGGACGAGGTGTACAATCTCGCCGCGCAATCGCACGTGCGGATTTCGTTCGACCAGCCCGAGTACACCGCCGACGTGGTCGGAGTCGGAGCGCTGAGATTGTTGGAGGCGATTCGCGATCATATCCAGCGCAGCCGGCGCGAGGTGCGTTACTACCAGGCCGGATCGTCGGAGATGTTTGGCGAGGTGGCTGAGATTCCGCAGCGCGAGACCACCCCGTTCCATCCGCGCAGCCCCTACGCCTGCGCCAAATGTTACGCGCATTGGCAGACCGTGAATTACCGCGAGGCCTACGGGCTGTTCGCGGCCAACGGCATCCTGTTCAACCACGAATCGCCGCGCCGCGGTGAGAACTTCGTCACGCGGAAAATTACGCGCAGCGCCACGCGGATCAAGCTCGGACTGCAGGACAAGCTGACGCTCGGCAATCTCGACGCCAGGCGCGACTGGGGTTTCGCCGGCGATTATGTCGAGGCGATGTGGCTGATGCTCCAGCAGGAACGCCCCGACGACTACGTCGTCGCGACCGGCGAGAGCCATTCGGTGCGCGAGTTCCTCGACCTCGTATTCGATCGCCTCAAGCTCGATCCGCAGCGCTACGTCGAGTTCGATCCGCGCTTCATGCGGCCGGCCGAAGTGGATATCCTGATTGGCGATTACTCCAAGGCCAGGCGCGTCCTCGGCTGGGAGCCGCGGGTGAGGTTCAAAGAGCTGGCCGAGATGATGGTCGATGCCGACCTCGAATTGGCCCAGCGCGAAAAGCGCAGCCTCGGCTGAGAAGGAACGACTGAGCGGCGGCCACCGGAGCGAAGGATGTCGCGCGGTCCTGCGCGCGCAATCCAGTGGTTGAGGAACGCAAAGCCTTTATTTCATTGAAACCTCGTGAGGTTTCAGAAAGAAGCTAAAGTTTTGCGCTCCTCAACCAATCTCCCGTTCCCTATGCGCGGAGGGTTAGCTGGCGGCGGCTTGCGCGGCGCCATTCAACTCGCGCTCGAGTGCTTCGATGTCGGCGGGCGAGAGGGCGAAATACTTGGCCAGCGGATTGTGGAAGATCAGCGCGCTGACGGAGCTCTCGGGATCCATCATGTAGCCTTCGGTCAGGCGTACGGCCAGGCCGCTCTGTTCGAGTTCGAGCAGACGGAAAAGCTGGGCCTGGTCCTCGAGCCGCGGGCACGCCGGATAGCCGAAAGAGAAGCGCTTGCCGTGATAATGCCCCTGGAACAATTCCTTGTGCGTGATCGTCGGCGGATCGCCGAAACCCCACATCTGGCGAATCTTCTGATGCAGCAGTTCGGCGAACGCCTCCGCACTTTCGAGCGCGAGGATTTGCAGCACGTGCGATCGCAGATACTCGCCCTTGTCCTTCCATTCCTCGGCCAGCGCGCGGACCCCCTCGCCGATCGTCGTCACCATCATCGCGACGTAATCGGTACGGCCTGACGCGGCCGCGGTGACATAGTCGGCGAGGCAGAGGCCCGGATCGTCGGTCTGGCGGCCGAAGATAAAAGTCTCGAGCACGCGTTTGCCGTCGGACGCATACACCATCAGCGTGCGATCGCCGTCGGAATGCGCCCGGAAAAAGCGATATGCAGCGCTTGCGGTGATATCGGGCCGCGCGAGAATCTCGTCCTCGACGGCCGCCACGACGGCCTGCAGTTCAATCGCCTTGGGATCGCCATCGGTGAGCGCTTGTCCGAAATTCTTGAAGCCGAGATGGCGCGTATAAAGCATCACCGGGTTGATGTAACGGAAGATCTCTTCGAGGCTGTGATCGCGCAGCAGATGCAGCTTGAGGTCGGGGGGCTCGGGAATCGGCCCCTCGTAATTCACCGCGGGACCGCGCCGCGCCGGACGCGCCTTGCTCTCGACTGCGCGCGCCGCCGCGTTCTGGAGCTTGCGCGTCCGCTCCGCGAGCGCGACCGTCAGCGCCTCGCGCCGCTGCGCATCCATCAACTGGTTGGCGAGGTCGAGCCCTTCCATCGCATCGTTGGCGTAGGCGACGACGCCGTCGTATTCGGGCGCAATCTTGATCCGGGTGAAGCGCGCCGAGAGTGCCGCGCCGCCCACCAGGATCGGGCAGCGCACGCCGGCGGTCTTCAGGTCCTGCGCCGTCGTCACCATCATCTGCGCGGATTTCACCAGCAGGCCCGACAGCCCGATCGCGTGCGGCTGATGCCGCTGAAACGCCTTGATCAACTCCTCCGGCGGCACCTTGATGCCCAGGTTGACGACGCGATAGCCGTTGTTGGTCAGGATGATATCGACGAGGTTCTTGCCGATGTCATGGACGTCGCCCTTGACGGTGGCGAGCAGGATGGTGCCCTTGTTGAGGCCGTCGGCTTTGTCCATGTGCGGTTCGAGATGGGCGACGGCGGTCTTCATCGCCTCGGCCGATTGCAGCACCTCAGCCACGATCATCTGGTTGGCGTTGAACAGCCGGCCGACTTCGTCCATCCCCTTCATCAGCGGACCATTGATGATCTCCAACGGCTTACGCGTGGTGAGCGCTTCGTCGAGGTCGTCGGTGAGGCCGTCGCGCGAGCCCTCGAGGATGTAGAGGGCGAGCCGCTCATCGAGCGGCAGGGCCTTGCGATCCTCGCGCGTGGGTTTGGCCTTGCGGGCGCGAAAATAGGCGGCGAAGGCGGCGATCGGATCGTCGCCGCGCCACCAGATCAGATCTTCGGCGAGGCGGCGTTCCTCTTCGGGAATCGAGGGGTAGCGCTCGAGCTTCTCCGAGTTGACGATGGCGAGATCGAGCCCGGCCTGCACTGCGTGATAGAGCATCACGGAGTTGAGCACTTCGCGGCCGGCCTCGGGCAGTCCGAAGGAGACGTTGGAAACGCCGAGGATGGTTTTGGCGCGCGGCAGCGCCGCCTTGATCAGCCGGATGCCCTCGATGGTCTCGACGCCCGAGCCGATGTAATTGCGGTCGCCGGTGCCGACCGGGAAGACCAGCGGGTCGAAGATGATGTCCTCGGGCTCGACGCCGTATTTTTCCGTCAGCAGGCGGTAGGAGCGCTCGGCGATCTGGAGCTTGCGATCGCGCGTGACGGCCTGCGCCTGCTGCTTGTCCTCGTCGATACAGCCGACCACCAGGGCGGCGCCGTAGCGGCGCGCGATCGGCACGACCAGTTGGAAGCGCGCCTCACCGTCCTCGAGATTGATCGAGTTGATGATCGACTTGCCGGGCGTGCGCTTGAGCGACTCCTCGATGACGCGCGCGTCGGTGGTGTCGATCATCAGCGGCACCTTCACCTTCTTGACCAGGGTGAATAGCAGCGCGCTCATATCGGCGAGTTCGTCGCGGTCGGGATCCTGCACGCAGATATCCAGCACGTGCGCGCCGCGCCGGACTTGCAGCCGGCCGATCTCGGCGGCCTCCTCGAACTTGGCCGTACCGATCAGGCGCTTGAACTTGCGACTGCCGAGCACGTTGGTGCGCTCGCCCACGATTACCGGACGGGTATCGTCGTCGATCACCAGCGACTCGATGCCCGAGACGATCGAGCGCCGCGGCGGGGAGATTTCGCGCCGCGGGCGGCCCGCGGCCATCTCCGCCAACGCGCGCACATGCGCGGGCGTCGTGCCGCAGCATCCGCCGACCAGGTTGACCCATCCGCTGGCGACGAAACGATCGAGCTTGCCGGACAGCGACTCGGGCGTTTCGTTGTAGTTGCCCTCTTCGTCAGGCAGGCCGGCGTTGGGCACGCACGCGACCGCGAAGCGCGAGATTTCGGCGAGCGTGCGCAGATGGTCGGTCATGAAGTCGGGACCGGTCGCGCAGTTAAGGCCGATCCATAATAAATCGTGAGGAGCGATCGCGGTGTAGAATGCCTCGATATCCTGGCCCGCGAGCAACGTCCCCATGGTTTCGATTGTGCCCGAGACCGCGATGCCGGCGGGAACCCCCGTGCGCTCGATTGCACGTTCGATGCCGAGCAGGCCCGCCTTGCAATTGATCGCGTCCTGCACCGTTTCCAACAGGAGGAGGTCCGCGCCGCCCTCGATCAGACCTTCGGCCTGTTCCTGGTAGGAGTCGGCTAGCTGATCGAAGGTGATGCCGCCGGTGACCGAGATGCTTTTGGTGGTCGGGCCCATCGAGCCGGCGACGAATCGCGGGCGATCCGAGGTGCCGAAGGCATCGGCCTCGGTGCGCGCCAGTTGCGCCGAGAGGCGATTGAGTTCGCGCGCCTGGCGCTCGAGCCCATACTCCGCCAACACCACCGAGGTCGAGCCGAAGCTGTTGGTCTCGATGATATCGGCGCCGGCCTCGAGAAAGCTCCGATGAAGTTCGCTAATCCGGTCGGGGCTGGTGATGACGAGATTTTCGTTGCAGCCGTCGAGATGCGGGCCGCCGAAGTAGCCCGCATGCAGGTTCATGCCCTGGATCGAGGTGCCGGTGGCGCCATCGAGCACGACGATGCGCTGCGCCAGCAGGCTGCGGAGGATTTCGATTCGTTCTCTGGTATTGGACATCAGCGCATTACGACCGCCGAGCGCGGCCGGGTTGACTTATTAGAGTATCCGATGGGTGCGGCTGTCGCAATTTGGCGATTCGGCTGAGGCGCCCATAGCTGGCAGGCCCGCGCGACGGGGCTCTACCATGGACGCACGTCCCGGACTCCTTAGCTCGCTCAGCTTTGCTCCGCTAGTGGTAATAGCCAAGGGCTTCCTGTAACGAACATGGTCAGGCTTTGCTCATGACTCGGCTGGGCGGCGGTGACTGCCGGGCGGATGGAGGCGACGATGATATTGGCATGGCTATGCTATTACGATGCGCTGATTGCGCTCGCGGCGGTGGCGGCGGGGATCGTCAGCGCTCATTACGGGCTGACCACGCCCTTCTTTGGGTTTCAGCTAATGCTGATCGGCCTGGTCTTCGCTGCATTGGCTCTGCTCAGCGGGCTGATCGCGCTCCCGATGACCTATTTCTCGCCGAAGCGGCGTGGAGCTCTCGGTCGTGCGGCGCTCGGATTCCTGCTGGCGGTGGTAATCATCATGCCCGTCTTGGTGATCTTCTCGAAGACCAAGCAGTATCCGCTGATCAACGACATCACCACCGATACTCAAAGGCCGCCGGTGTTCGTGACGGCGATCGATCTACAGCCCAAGCGCGGCCGCGACATGACCTACAATCCGCAGTTTGCCGCGATTCAGAACGGTGCCGCGGCCTATCAGGATCTCGCGCCGCTCAAGATGGATGGCACGCCTGACGAAACCTACAAGCGCGTCCAGATCCTGGCTGGTGAGGTGCCGAACTGGCAAATCACCCGCAACGATCCGCAGGCCCGCACGCTGGAAGGAGTGGCGACCTCGGGACTGTTCAAGTTCCATGATGATTTCATTATCGAGGTGCGGCCCGCGGACGGCGGCGGCAGCCTGGTCGAGATGCGCTCGAAGTCGCGCGACGGCAAGGGCGATCTCGGCGCGAATTATCATCGAATCACCAGCTTCTTGCGGATTTTGAAAGCCGGCCCGCGCGTCGCGCCGCCCGGCGCAGCGCAGGTGCAGCCGTAACCTGAGATTTAAGCGACGTCATCGGGCGCGCGGCGACGGCAAACGACTGGCTGGCGATGGGGCGGGTGGGCGTGCCGATGGCAATCAGCAAGAACGATTCAATTGCGCTGCCGCAGCATGCGCCCGCAGGCTCGTCTGCGAATCAACACGAGGCGCTTTTCCCGCTGCTGGCACGACCCACCGCCGAACCCGCGCGCGTCCTGACGCTGTGGGCCGTCTATGCGCTGGAGGTGCTGATCGTAGCCGCCCTGCGCATTCCGCACGATTTGAGCTTCTTCATGTTCGCCTTCGGTGATCGCGGCAGTTGGCTGGTGGTGCAGTATCTGACCGCGCACGGCTACCGCCCCACGATCGATTTCGGCTTTCCCTACGGCCTGCTGCCGATAATGGTGGGCCGTCTCTGGTTCGGCCTGTTCGGACTCACACCGGCCGCCTTCAAGTTGGCGATGGTGGCGGGCGGTCTCGCGATGGCATTTGGCATGGCGCGATTCGCGAACGCGATGCGCCTGGGCCGCATCGGACAGGCGTTAATTATCATCGGGCTGCCGATGGCGATTCAGTCGTCGCTCCCGTCGCTCTCGCACCTGCTGGAAGCGGTGCTGTTGTGCCTCGCCTTGGGGGAACATTCGCGCGGCAATCGAGGCGCCGCGTTGGCGCTAGTGACGGTGGCGTGTTTTGCCAAGCCCGCGTTGGGCTACCTTTACGGATTTCTGCTGCTGGCGCTGATCGTCAAAGCCTGTTGGCGGCGCCGCGAAGCCGGTGGCCAATCCAACCCGCGCGACCAATCGAAAATGGATTGGCCTGCGCTGGGCTGGATGCTGATGCCCGCCGCCGTTATGGGCGCGACGCTACTGGTCGTTCTCGGATGGGTCTATGGCGCGCGTCCATTGCTCGCGAGCGTACTGCCGCTGAACGGCTTGCAGATTTACAAGACCAACCATTTCGGCTTCTTCACGCCGTGGAGCCGCACCTTCTGGGATCCCACGGGCATCGCAATTCGCGATTACCTCGGGACGATCGCGCCGTTCTGGATGGGTGCGACGGTGTGGCTGGCGCTAGCTGCGCTGGGCGCCGGATGGCGACTGCCGCGGACGCCGGAGGGCGAGTTTCGTCGCCGGGACGAGATTATCTTCTGCTGCGGCATCCTGCAGACGCTCTTTGTGCTGCGCTTCTTCGGACCGCCGGCGTCCTGGACTTATTACCCGTACCTGCTGGTGATCGGGGTCGCGGCGACCAGCGTGGTGAGTAGTGGGCCGGCGCTGATCGCGCTGGCGCTCGCGATGGTGGCGGTCGTCCCACAACTCGTGTACCTCGACTCGGCGGCGTCGCAATGGAAATCCTTGGCGCGGAGTCAGGTAACGGCCGGACTCTGGACCGACGCGAACGAGCGTGCCGAATGGGCCATGGTCGAGCATCTGATCGCGGGCCATCGCGCGGTCTCGGTAGGCGTCGCCGGATGTGCGCCGCTACTCGCGCCAAACTTCGAACCGCCGATCGGCGCCTACCTCGTCGCGGCCGAGGCGACGCCTGAAGAAGTCGAACGCACGATCGCGCGGGTCAAAACGGCGGAGATAGTCGTGCGGCCGGCGTCGGAAAGTATCGGCGATCCGATCTCATTCTGGCCCGAGTTGACGCGCGCGTTCGACGACCTTGAGGTTGTATGGAAGGGCCGCGTTTACCAGGTCTGCCGACAGAAGACCGGACGATAGGAGAATGGTCAAGGAACTCAAAATTTTAATTCAACTGAAACCTCACAAGGTTTCACGGCATTCCATGCCGCCGGTGGGCCACGCTCGCGTTGCTCGGGTAAACGGCTAGGTCGCGAGGGAACGGGTCAGCATTTTAGCGACACCGCTGAGTTGCAGTCGCGGGCCACGCGGACATCGATCTCGTGTCAAACAAAAGGGAAGTTTGAAACCTTATGAGGTTTCAATATTTAAAAACTACAAGTTTCGA
Organism: Binataceae bacterium (SeqCode); assembly: GCA_050011435.1. Taxonomy (GTDB): domain Bacteria; phylum Desulfobacterota; class Binatia; order Binatales; family Binataceae; genus JADMIL01. The sequence goes on along the minus strand of JBEKJC010000014.1, from coordinate 22,477 downwards.
GTTCCTTGACCAATTGATTCACATCTTCAGCGCGCGCAGCGCACGCTTCATTGCGCTGGCGCGGTCCTCGCCGACCGGATTGATAAACACGATCGCCCATCCGATGCCGGGCGACACCAGTTCGGCCAGCCGCTCGCGCACGCGCCCCTCGGGTCCGACCAGCAGCGTGGAATCGATCATCTTATCGGTCACCGCCGCGATCGCCGCTTTGCCGTCGCCGGCGGCTGCGCGGATACCTTCGATTTCGCGATCGAAACCCGCATGCGCGAACATGTTGCCATAGAAGCGCAACGCGCCGTAGCGCGATAGCAGCGTGCGTGCGGGCTTGCGCGCCAGATCGATATCGTCGGAGATGAACGCCGTCGCGAACATCGCCGGCACGATCTCCGCGGCATTGCGGCCGGCCTTCTGCGCCCCTTCGGCAATCTCGCCGAGCGCTTCCTTGATGCGCGACGGCGGGAAGAAATTGAAGATCACGCCGTCGGCGATTTCGCCCGCCAGCCGCACCATCGGGCGCGATACGCCCGCCAGGTAGAGCGGCGTCTTGCCGTTGACCTTGGGATTGGTCTTGCCGCCCTCGATCATCCGGCGCAGCGTGGCGACCGTCTCGCGCATCTTCTTCATCGGATCGGCCGGGCCGCCCATGTCGATGCCCAACGCGCTATTGCCCTCGCGATGGCCGGTGCCGAGGCCGAGGATGAAGCGCCCGCCGGTAAGCTCATGGAGCGCGGCGACCTCGTTGGCCAGCAGGTTCGGATGGCGCAAATAGATATTCGTGATCGCGGTGCCGAGCGTGACGCGGCTGGTGTTGAAGCCGATTCCCAGCGAGCAGGCGAGCGAATCGTTGTTGGCCTCGGTCATGAAAACGCCGTCGAAGCCGGCGTCCTCGGCCGCTCGTGCCCATTCGATAATGGTGGGCAGGGGGCTGTCGGGCATGATCGAAAAGGCGAGCGCAATTTTAGCCATGGTCGTGTCCTTTGAGCGGCCGGCACTTCCGCGAACGGCGCGCTCTCTTGATATCGTTCATCGTCGCCCGATGGCAACAGCCGCGCCCCCGGCCCGGCCCGCATCGGCAAGAGGTATCGGCGAATAGCGGGTAGATCGGGCTATAATAGACCGTGCGGAAGGGTCACATCGGCGCTGTCGCGACGCGGCGAATGCCGCTATGATTCGCCTTCCGGTAGGCTGAGCAGGAACTATACGGATGATAGCAATTGTCGATTACAAGGCGGGCAATCTCACCAGCGTCGCCCGCGCGCTCGACCATCTGGGCCATCGCTGTGAAATCACCGATCGGCTCGAGCGGATTCGCGCGGCCGATCGCGTGATCATCCCGGGCGTCGGGGCGGCCGGCGCGACCATGGAAAATCTGATCGCGCTGGAACTCACCGGCGTCCTGCGCGACGACGTTGCCCGCGCCGGCAAGCCATTTCTCGGCATCTGTATCGGCATCCAGGTGTTGCTCGATCGCAGCGCCGAGGGCCGCACCGATTGTCTCGGGATTATTCCAGGTGACGTCGTGCGCTTTCCCGCATCGGTCGATGGCCGTCCGCTCAAGGTGCCGCAGATCGGCTGGAACCGCGTGCGGCAGACGCGCGCGCATCCGATGTTCGCCGGCGTGCCCGACAACTCGCATTTCTATTTCGTCAATTCGTATTATCCAGTGCCGGCGGATCCGGTTGTCACGATCGCGACCAGCGACTACGGCGTGACGTTCACCGCGGCGATCGCGCGCGACAACATTATCGCGACGCAATTCCATCTCGAAAAGAGCGGCGAGACAGGACTGCGCATGCTCGATAACTTCTGCCGGCTCAAGGCCTGACGGTCATGCTCGCCAAGCGAATCATTCCCTGCCTCGACGTGCGCGACGGCAAAGTCACCAAGGGCGTGCAGTTCCTCGAGAACGTCGACGTCGGCGATCCGGTCGCGATGGCGCGCTACTACTACGAGCAAGGTGCCGACGAAATCGTCTTCTATGACATCACCGCGTCCAACGAACGCCGCGGCATCATGATCGAAGTGGTGCGCGCGGTCGCCCGCGAGATTTTCATCCCGTTCAGCGTCGGCGGCGGATTGCGCACGCTCGGCGATATGCGTGCGGTGCTGCTGGCGGGAGCCGAGAAAGTCTCGATCGATTCGGGTGCGGTGCGCAATCCCGCGATTATCGCCGAGGGCGCGCGCGCGTTCGGCAGCCAGTGCATGGTGCTCTCGATGCAGGTGAAGCGCGGCGCGCTGAGCGAGCGTTTTCCCTCAGGGTGCGAGGTGGTCATCGACGGCGGACGCACGCCCACCGGACGCGACGCGTTGGCGTGGGCGCGCGAGGGCGAACGCCTGGGTGCGGGCGAACTGTGCATCAACTCGATCGATCGCGACGGCACCAAGGCCGGCTACGACCTCGACGTCACCCGGCTCATCAGCGAGTCGGTTTCGATACCGGTGATCGCCTCGGGCGGCGCCGGCGAGCCCAAACATTTGTACGAGGCCTTTACCGCGGGGGCTGCCGACGCCGCGATCGTCGCCTCGATTGTCCATTACGGCGAGCATCCGATACCCGACCTCAAGCGCTATTTGCGCGGTCGCGGGGTCGAGGTGCGTGACGCGGTGGGGATGGAAAGGAGCGCCAAGTGAAAATCGCGCTGGTAGTTTCGGACTTCAATTTCGACGTGACCTCGGTGATGGCCGAGCGCGCGCGCCGCCACGTGGAATTCCTCGGCGCCGAGGTCGCGCGCGTGGTGCACGTGCCGGGCGTCTTCGACATGGCGCTCGCGGTCAAGAAGCTGCTGCGCCGCAAGGACATCGATGGGGTCGTGATGATCGGCTCGGTGATCAAGGGCGACACCAATCACGACGAGCTAATCGCGGCCGCGGCGGCGAGTGCGGCGGTCGATCTGGCGCTCGAATTCGACAAGCCGGTGGGCCTCGGCGTGACCGGTCCCGGTATGGATCGGATGCAGGCGTTCGACCGTATCGACAACGCCAAGAACGCCGCCGAGTCGGTCGTGCGCATGATTCGAACGTTGAAGGAACTCGATTAACTGGCACCCTGTCCAGAGCATTGCACTCACTCGCCTCGGTCGCCCTGAGAGTTTGTGAATTATTTGCGGATGGGTAGCGGGCAAGGAGCGCACAAAAGGCAGGATTTCACCCGCGCGGATTAACCAGCGGCTACGCGTTGACCCAAAGGGCGGCCGGGCGATTTCGCAGCGCGGACGGGCGAGGCGCAGAATGAAAGAAGCAGCATTTTGGGCATAATCATCCCGGATTTGGCGGATTTGGCGATTATCCGAGAGTTGACAGTGATTCACGGAATTGCTATCCTTTTCGTATGATCAAGCTAAGCGAATTGAACGCCCTGTTTGCGACCGAGGAAGCCTGCAAAGAGTTCCTGTTTAGCCATCGCTGGCCGAACGGCGTGCGCTGCCCTCGTTGCGATAATGAGAAGGTTTACAAGCTCAAGCAGCCTTGGAAATGGCAATGCCAGAGCAAAACTTGCGGCAAGCGCGGCTATCGCTTTTCGTTGATTAGCGGAACCGTGTTTGAGAACACGAAATACCCGCTTAAAACGTGGTTCACGGTCGCCTTCATGATGCTGCATTCCAAGAAGGGCATGAGTGCGCTTCAGATCAAGCGGATGATCTTCCACGACAAGGCCAGCTACGAAACTGTCTGGTATATGTGCACGCGCATCCGCGCCGCGATGAATAACGAAGAGTTCACTGAATTGCTTGGCGTCGTCGAAGTAGATGAAGCCTACATCGGCGGCAAGAACAAGAATCGCCATCGCGCAAAAAAGCAGATCGGCGGCGGCCCGAAGCACAAGATTCCAGTCATCGCCGCGATCAGTCGCAAGGGGAATGTCGTCTGCCAAATGGTAGAGAATACTTCGGCAGAAACCTTGAGCGCCTTCGTCGAGAAAACCGTATCCGAGAAAGTGGACTTGATTGCGACCGACGAAGGCAGCGGATACGTCGATCTCAAGCACTTCTACCCGCATGAAGTGGTGCAACATAAGGCGGGGGAATACGTGCGCGGCAACGTCCACACCAATAACGTCGAGAACTTTTGGAGCTTGCTTAAGCGCGGCATCATGGGCAGCTACCACAAGGTATCGAAGAAGTATCTGCCGCTGTACCTTGCGGAGTTCTCTTTCCGCTTTAACAATCGTAAGAATCCTGAGATGTTCGACAAGCTCATAGCAGGTTGCTGAGGACGCCGCGCTGGAAGCGGCCTCAGCGGATGGCCAGCGGTGGACCGGCACGGAAGCCGGAACAATTGCATTTTCGATTTGCGAGGCCAATGTCATGGCTGACGAGAACGATAAACATACGCCGGAATCGATTGCGGCGAAGGTTATAAAAGCACTGCTCAAGGCACGGTTACCGAAGAAGCAATCGTTGCCAATAGCAGAGCAGACCCAAGTGAAGCGAAAACGAGCCCGAAAAGGGCAATGACTAAACTTTGTAGGTAGTGATCAGTAGTGGTGAATTTTGAGCCAGCACCGACGAATGCGAGCCAGCCAATCACTAAAAGCCCGAGCGCGAGGACATATCCAAGATGCCCGATACACCTGACGCATGGCGAAAAACCGAAGTATTCTTCGCTGGCGCCGTAGCGTTGTTCACCGTGGTATTGGGATGCGTATCCCTCGCCCAATGGTGCGCGATGCTGCAAGCCAACGAAACCAACCGCGAAGCGCTTGTTTCGGTGCAGCGTGCTTACGTATTCGTCGCACCAGTGCCCACTTTGAAAATATTGAAGGAATCGACCGGCGTTAAAGCGACACCCGCTAAGACCGTGGAGGGCTATCTGTTTCAGTTCCAGTACAACAACAGCGGCACGACTCCGCCAAAAGAAATGCGCGGGTACATTAATTGGTACGCCAAGCCTGTTACGAAAGGGTTCACCTACCCAGACCAAGGCAATGCACAAACGATTCCGCTTGTAATTCCTCCAAAGGGAAACCTGAACGGCACTCCATTTCTGATGAGTCCCGAATTGATGAAAGCGGTCTACAAAGACGGAGCGCCCTTGTACTTTTACGGATGGACTAGGTATCGAGATGTGTTCAAGAAAACTCCCGAGCATGTCACTAAATTTTGCTACAGCGTTAATGCGATGACCGATCCGATCGATGCCACCCACGATACGGTGATCGCCCTTAACCTGTGCCCAGAGCACAATTGTTACGACGACGAATGCAAGGATTAGCCCCAAATTAAAGACCGGCCTGTCACGTCGCCCACCATCATGGCGAACGATTGGCGAACTGTCAACTCTCGGATAATCGCCAAGTTTTTCACCCTGCGTGGGGTAATTTTTCACCCTTGTGCGGGCAGGCAGGGACGTGCATTCCCACCTCCTCGGTTCAACCCAATTCCTTCACCAACTTTGAGCGCAGCCGAAAAGAGAAGGGGTGGAAGAGGGAAGAGAATTGTTGAGGAACGCAAAACTGATAGCTTCCGGAGACTGAAACCTCACGAGGTTTCAGACTTCCCGTTTGCAAGATGCGGGCTTCGCCCTGGGAAAACCTCGTAATGGGTTGACCGCGACAGGACCGGGTTTCCGCAGGACTTAGCCGGATATCCGAGCATCGCGAGCGTCAATCATTGAAAAACTGTTGAGAAAACATTGCGCTGCGCGTTGAGACGCGCGCATTTCGCACCTATACTCCCTTGCGTGGCGGTGACGACGGAGGAGGCTGGAGTGCCCCGGGTGCAGACGTTTTCAACACGTTCGGCCGCCCGGATTCTCGCCGTTTCTCCCGACCGCATCCGCTACTGGGTCAAACGCCGGCTGCTCGAACCCAGTTCGCGGCGCGGACGGCGTTTTCGCTTCGCCTTCAACGATTTGCTCCTGATGCGGATGGCGAAGGATCTGCTCCCCAGCCGCCATCACGTCGGACTCTTCCAGCGATGTTTCGATCGCGTGCGCGATTTCCTCGAACCCGAGCGCTCCGTCACATCGCTCAAGCTGCATAACGACGAAGGCCGGATCGTGCTGAGCGACGGCGACGCGCTGATTGAGATCGAGACCGGGCAGATGTTGCTGCGCTTCGGACCGCAGCGCGAGATCGGCAAGGTCGAGGATCGTTTCGGTCCGGCGCGCGTGCGCGAACGCTTCGAGGAGGCGCGCCGGATGGCCGAGACCGATCCGCTCCGCGCGCTGACGCTCTACAGCGATCTGCTGGGGCGCGAGCCGAGCAACTTCGAGGCGCACATGCGGATGGCGACGCTGCTCGAGCGCGAGGGCGATCTGGCGAGCGCGTTGCGCCATCTGCTCGGCGCCGCCGTGATCGTGCCGGCCAACGCCGAGGTCAACCTGCGGCTTGGCACGCTCTATCGGTTGCGCGAGGAAACCGAGAACGCCTTGCAAAGCTTCCAGCGCGCCGTCGAATGCGATCCGCTGTCGCTCGAGGCGCATCGCAACCTCGCTGAACTCTACGATCGCGCGGGACGCAAGCGCGACGCCCTGCGCCATCTGAGCGCGATCCATCGCCTCAGCCGCGACAAAAATTAGCTTCGAGATGACGGAGTTAACCCGTCGCCTGGCCTTACTTTTCTTGCCCGTTCAGCACCCGTGTCATCTTCAACTTCAACGAAGTGAAGGGTCTCGCCGGTCCTCCGGGGAGTGAAGAGAAGATTTGTTGAGGAACTCAAAGCTTTTAGTTTCACTGAAACCTCACGAGGTTTCAGACTTCCCTTTTAACCAGATGCGGGCTGCGCCCTGCTAAAGCTCGGCCTAAGGAATTTCTCGATTTCGCGGGACTTGGCCGGGACCCGAGCATAGCGAGCATCAGTCGCTGAAAAACGCTTACGCGTTCGTGAAAGGTCTCATCGACGCGATCCGCAAGACCGACTTGGGTCTATTACTGTGGGAAGTGTGAAACCTTTCAAAGGTTTCACGAGATTCTTTCCGCCCTCAAGAAACTTCAGCCTCGCGGGGAATCATTGTTCGTCGGCGGGGCGTACCGATCGGAACTGCATGAGCAGAAGCGCGTCGTAAATCAGCTTGCAGGCGCCGCCGAGAATCAGCGGCCATCCGAAGAGTGAGTAATCAAGCAGCGCGCCCGCGGGCAGTGGCGCCAGCGCGCTCGCGAGGCTGCGCGGTACGTTGGTGACGCCGGCCGCCGCCGCGCGTTCCTCGGGCGGCACCACCGCCATCACGTAGGACTGACGCGCCGGCACGTCCATCGAGGACATCGAGGCGCGCAACAGCAGAAACGTCAGCGCGAGCCCGACGCCGGGCATCATCCCGGCAATCATCAGGCACAGATTCGCGGGAATGTGGGTATAGGCCATCGTGCGGATGCGTCCGATTCGCGCGACGAACCACGACGAGGCGAGTTGCGAAAACGCGCCCAGCAATCCGGCGACGAAGAAGAACAGGGCCGCCGCCTGAATCGAGAGGTGAAAGCGGCGGAACAGCCATAGTGCGAGCAGCGACTGGATCACGCAGCCGCCGCCGAATGAGTCGAGGCTGAAGAGCGCCGCCAGACGGATCACGATGGCGCGCGATTGCGCGAGCGGCCTGGTGCCGGGCGCCGGCGGTTCGACTTCGACCGCGGGCGTGAGCGACCAGTAGATGGTCGCGGCGATGAGCGCGAGGATCGCGTACGCGATGAAGCCCGAGCGTTCGGCAGCGACCGCGTTCCAATGCATCCGGGCGGCGATCGTCGCGGGCAGTGCGCTCGCGAGCGCGCCGACCGCTCCCATCAGCGCGCCGGCGACGTTGTAGCGCGAGAAGATCGCGGTGAGGTCCCGCGCCGCGACGGTCTCGGCCAGCGCCGCCTGTTCCACCGGCAGAAAGAGGCTGACGTCGCCGGCCGACGGATTGAGCGTGCCGACGACCGCGACGACGAAGAGCGGCCAGAAAGCGGTGACGGTTGCGAAGCCGATGCCGGTCGCGAACATCAGGGCGCACGCCGCGAGCATCACGCGCCGCCGACCGATACGATGCGCGACCAGGCCAATCCATAGGGTCAGCGCGGCGGAACCGATCAGCGTGCCGAACACGATCGCGCCAACGCACAGCGAGCTGAAGCCGATCGCCGTCAGGTAGCTCGGCAGCAGCACGCTGACCGCGCCGTCGGCGAGTCCGCGCAACGCTCGTGTCGCGAGCAGCCGCTTGCCATCGGCGGTGGTGCTCTGTGGATAGCAGAGGTCGGAGGAATTCAGCATGCGATGCGGCCGTGCCATTCCAGCCCGGGGTACTGGCTTAATTTGAGGTTGAGTGTCTGAATTTGAAATGCGGGGTGGCTTAGTTTCGTTGCGAGGGGTCTACGATAAAGTTTCCCTTGGAGTCAAAGTACCGGGGCGGCGGCTTGACCGCTTTGAAGCGCGGATCGGTAGTCTCAACACAAAGGCCCGCTCTAATGGCCTTTTGGACTTTGGCCCGTCGCACCGCATCCGTAATGCTTTCGGATCTCTTGAGTATTGGCGCTCGCCAGTTTTCTTCGCAATCCCGCTTCGATTGCAATGGCTCGCTGTTTCCTCGATGCCATTCAGAAAAGGGAGCGTCAAGGAGATCAATTCGCGGCGGATACACAAAGTACCAACCCACAAGCGCGAGCGCGGCCGCGTGGCGGAGCTTCATTCTTTGACTTTGGCGCAAGTGTCTGAATTAGGCCAGTACCAAGCCCGGCGCCTCGGTTGAATCCGCGCAACGGGCGGCGATAAGCTTTATCCACGATGGAATCCCGCCCGCTCAAACGAATCGACATTCTGCGCCATGAACTCAAGGCCTTGCGCTTCATGCTGGATAATTATCATGCCGGCAAAATCGATCCCGCGTCGCTCCCGCCGCGCGAAGATTTTCAATCCGACCAGGGCCGGCGCCTCTACGACATCATACTGGGCGCGCCGAGCCGTGCCGCCGCCGAAAAAGAGATCGGCGAGCTGGAACTCGACGACGTCGATATCGAATCGTTCCTGCGCCTGACCGGCGAGCATTACTACACCTATCCGGCGCTGGTGCGCGAGCGCGCGGAGGCGATCCGGCAGGGCCGTTTGCGGATCGAGACGGTGTGAGCGCCCTGGACCTGAAAGAGCTGCATTTTCTGCTCGACGCCGACGGCGCCCTGATTGCCTTTCAGGAGAAGGAGCAGTCGTGGGCGGGCGCGCTGGCATTTTCGAGCGAGGAACGCGCGCGCAAGTTTATCGAGCTCAGCCATCTGGATGTAGCAGAAATAGCCTCATTGGCGACTGGCGATCGCGGCAGTATCGCGGCGCTGATTGCCGCGATGAAGCGCCGGCCGATTCGCTACGCCTTGCTCGATCTCGACTATCACAGCGGACATTGCACGCAGATTGATTTCGAGGGGGACGGTTTCGGCGCCACTACCGAGCGGCAGTTCGTCGCCGCCCATCGCCATGGATGAACGCGCGGTCTCGCCCCGCGCATTCTGCGCGCGTCACCGAGGTCCGGGGTCTGGGAAGCTCTACTTAACGCCGCGTCCCTCGCGCCGCGCCGTCTCGTCGAAACACAGCGAACGGACTGAGCGATAAAACCGATGCCTTTGAGTGCCCAAATCGAGCAGGCGCGGCGACGACTGGAGGGGATCGTCAAGCCGACGCCGCTGATCCGCAGCGCGACGCTCGAGCGCATGCTCGCGGCGGAAGTTTACCTCAAGCCGGAAAATCTTCAGAAGACCGGGTCGTTCAAAATTCGCGGCGCGTACAATCGGATCGCGGTGCTCTCGCCGGCCGAGGCGGCTCGCGGCGTAATCGCGGCCTCGGCGGGTAATCACGGACAGGCGCTCGCGTATGCGGCTACACGCGCCGGTATCAAGGCGACGATCGTGATGCCGACGACGGCCGCGATCGCAAAGGTTGACGCGACGCGCAGTTACGGCCAGGAGGTGATGCTCGCAGGCGTCGATTACCAGGCGGCGCGGCGCGCTGCCGAGGAGCTGCGCGAACGCACCGGCGCAGTTTTCGTTGATGCCTACGATGACGCGCACGTGATCGCCGGACAGGGCACGATCGGGCTGGAGATTGCGGATGAAATCACCCCCGACGTGGTGATCGTGCCGGTTGGCGGCGGCGGTCTGATCGCGGGAATCGCGGTTGCGCTCGCCGCGCGCGCTCCGCAGACCGAGATCATCGGCGCCGAAGCGGCGGGTTCGCCGCAGCTCAGTCTGAGCCTTGCCGCGGGCGCGCCGGTGCCGGTGACAAAACCGGTCGATACGATCGCCGATGGACTCGCGACCGGGCGTATCGGCAGGCTGCCCTTCGAACTGATTCGCGGACGCGTGCGGCGCGCGGTTACCGTTGACGATTTCGAGATCGGCGAAGCGGTGCTGCTGATGCTCGAGCGGATGAAGCTGCTGGTCGAGGGCGCCGGCGCGACGGCGCTCGCCGCAGCGCTCAAAATCAAGGCGGAACTGGCCGGCAAGCGCGTCGTCATCTGCATCAGCGGCGGCAATATCGATATCAACTTGCTCGACCGGATTATCGGCTACGGCTTGGCCAAGGCGGGGCGTCTGATGCGCTTTGCGGTTGACCTGCACGATCGGCCCGGCGAGTTACAGAAACTGCTGGTGCGGATCGGCGAGACCGGGGCGAATGTGCGCTCGATCGAACACGATCGCACGCGCCGCGACGTTCCGATCGGCAGCGCGCGCGTGATCCTCGAACTCGAGACGCGCAGCGCGGGTCATCTCGATGAATTGCGCCGCCGCCTGGCCGAGCATGGTTATTCGATCGCGGGCGACAGTTCGATCTGATTGCGCGGATTCGATACGTACCCGGCGTTTCACCAGGCTTGCGCGTGTCGAAAATTAGTCCCGCAGATGCTCGCCGGCGCTGCAATTTGTCAACGCGAGTCGCGAGCCCAATGTATCGAAATCGTGCAACCAGTATTACGGAAATGAAGCAGCGACCGCCAATCCAAAATCGCGAGCCCAGCGGATGGCCCAAACATGGTCGAAGCTACGCGCAATGGCTACGAACGCATTCGGGCAATTTCTTCCGCTTCGTATCGCATCTTCATCCGCGCTGAGAAGGCCAAACCGGGCGAACCAATGCGAGATTTCCCCAACATAGTAACTCGATTAATGGCACGGCAATTGTATTTAGATTAAGTGCCCAGGCAGTCATTCAAAGCCATGCGGGGCCGCACCAACGGCAGATCAAATGAGATTTGCTTGAGGCGACATATCTGTATACTGCCTTAGGGTGAGGGGGATCGATGGATAGCACAGAAAGGTTCATGCCAGAGTTCGGCGTTCGCGTTTTCCTGGTCGAGGATAATCCCGAACATTCGTTCATCGCGGTGACGGTTATCCGGCAGTTGCTGGGCGAAGCGAGCGAAGTAATCGTGGCGGAAAATGCGGAAGAGGCCGTTGGGCTGATCGGTCAGTTCACTGAAAATGACCGGCCCGATCTGATGTTGGTCGATCTGCGCTTACCCGATAACGGTGGATTCTCGGTGCTGACTGCGGCGCGTTCGAGCGAGGCTTGCAGCGCCGTGCCGACTTTCGTCATCACGAGTTCGCTCTACGATCAGGATATCGCGCAGAGCTATGAGCTCGGTGCTTCGGCGGTACTGTGCAAGCCGCTGTCGCGCGCAAGCCTGCGTGAGGAGCTGATTCGAATCGGCAAGCTCCCGCCCACCGGGTCCGCCCATACTACCAACACCCATTAGAGACTCGCAGCGCTCCGGCGTTTGGGTCTTGAGATTCCTTCCGACGTAGATCGAAACGCTGGCAACTCGCAAGGCACGACCGCCCAAAACGCGAAACGCGGATCGTGCCCCTGTCAAATCGTAGGCCAAGCAGGCGGATTGCGGCGCTATCGCGATGCGAGACGGCATGCGATTGAATTTTCGCGGCGCACGGGTAATGAAGACTCGACGCCGGATCGAATGGGCGCCCGTCTGGCGGAGGGAAGCACGATGGCGGATCTGCATTGGATGCCGGCGTATGAACTCGCGGCGCTGATTCGGCGGCGCGAACTTAAACCGAGCGAGTTGATGGCGGCGACGATCGCGCGGATCGAGCGGCTGAATCCAGCGTTCAACGCGTTTTGCGCGATGCGATCGGATCTGGCGATGACCGAGGCGCGCGCGCTGGACGAGCGCATCGCACGGCGGGAGGAGGTCGGGCACCTGGCCGGGTTGCCGCTGGCCGTGAAGGATCTCGAAGGCGTCGCCGGGATGGCGACGACGTTCGGCTCGGTGCCATTCAAAAATAACCTGGCGCAGGAAGACTCGATCGAGGTCGCGCGACTGCGCGCGGCCGGCGCAATCGTGATCGGCAAAACCAACACGCCCGAGTTTGGATACACTGCGTTCACGCGCAATTTGCTCTTCGGCGTCTCGCGCAATCCATGGAATTCGGATCGCACGCCCGGCGGATCCTCCGGCGGAAGTTCCGCGGCCATCGCGTCGGGGATGGTGCCGCTCGCGACCGCGTCCGATTGGGGCGGTTCGATCAGGATACCCGCGTGCTACACCGGCGCCTTCGGCATCAAATCCACGCAGGGGCTGATTCCAGCGCGGCCGCGGCTCGGGATGACGCAGTGGGTAGATTTTGCGGTGGTCGGCCCGATCACGCGCACCGTCCGTGACGCCGCATTGTATCTGGATGCTACCGTTGGTTATCATCCGTCAGACCCGAGTTCGCTGCCGCATCCGGGCACTTCTTTCAGCGCGACTATCGACCAATTACCCAAGCGCCTGCGGGTGGCCTTTCACCCCGATTTCGGCCGCCCCGTAGATGCCGGTGTGCGGCGCGAGGTCGAGCGCGCCGCGGCGGCGTTCAAGGAGATGGGACACGACCTCACGGTGATCGACGAGCCGGTGATCGAGACGGCCGCGGCGTGGCGCACGATCGGTTCATTTCAGTCGCTCGCGGACTTGGGCGGTTATATCGCAGGGCACGAGCATGAATTCGGACGCTCGTTTCTCGCCGGGGTGCAGGCGGCGGCGCGGGTGACAGCGCGCGATTACGGCGACGCCAACCGCGTTCGCACGCAGTTCAACGAATGGTTGCGCGACGTCTTCGAACGCTTCGATTTGCTGTTGACGCCGATGTTGCCGACCGAAGCCTTCAACGCGGCGGGACCGCCGCCCACGGAAATCGACGGCGTCGCGCTCGATGATCCAATGCAATCGCTGACGTTTTCGTATCCGTTCAATTTCAGCGGCCATCCCGCGGCGTCGGTGCGGGCGGGATTTGGCGCGAACCGATTGCCGTGCGGATTACAAATCGTCGCCGAACGCCATCGCGACGATTTAGTCATGCAGGCCGCCTATGCCTACGAACAGGCGCGGCCGTGGAACCATCGCTGGCCGAAGGTTTAGGAAAAACCGAAGGCGGCAGGTGGCGGCGTTGACCGCGGTCCGCCTAACCGTCAGCCTTAAACCCACGTTGCGCAAGGCCAGTATTGTTTAGCGGCGATGGAAGGAAGCCTCGATGAAATTTGGGACGTTCTATGAACATCAATTGCCCCGGCCGTGGCGCCCCGGCGCGGAACTGAAGCTCATCCAGGACGCACTCGAACAAGTCGAACTGGCCGACAAAATCGGCATCGACCACATGTGGGAAGTCGAGCATCACTTTCTCGAGGAGTACGCGCATTCTTCCGCGCCGGAAATCTTTCTTGCCGCCGCGAGTCAGCGCACCAAGCAGATTCGGTTGGGTCACGGCATCGTGCTGCTGCCGCCCGCCTACAATCATCCCGCGCGGGTGGCGGAACGGATCGCGACGCTCGATCTCGTCAGCAACGGACGGGTCGAATTCGGTACTGGCGAATCGTCAGCGGAGGTGGAACTCGGCGGCTTCAATATTGAACGATCCGAAAAGCGCGCGATGTGGCTCGAAGCCCTCGGCGCAATCTGCCGCATGTTCGTCGAGGAGCCGTTCAAGGGCCATCGGGGAAAATATTTCGCCATGCCGGAACGCAATGTTGTACCCAAGCCGGTGCAGCGGCCGCATCCGCCGCTGTGGGTCGCGTGCTCGCAGCGCGAGACGATTCGGTTGGCCGCGCGCCTCGGTCTCGGGGCGTTGAGTTTCGCTTTTGTTTCACCTGATGAGGCGCGTTTCTGGGTTGACGACTACTATGCGACGCTCGCGAACGAATGCGAACCGGTGGGCTATGCGGTCAACCCGAACATCGCGTTCGTGACCGGCTTCATGTGCGATAAAGATGCTGCGAGGGCACGGTCGATGGGTGAGGATGGGCTCAAGTTTTTTGCGCACGCGCTGGGTCATTATTATGTTTTTGGACAGCATCAGCCGGGCGCGACCGATATATGGGCGAACTATCGCGAGAACCCGATTGACCTCGGGATGGTTGGGGCGGATGCGGCCTGTATCGGCACGCCCGACGAGATTCGGACGAAGCTGCGCAACTTCGAGGAGGCCGGCGTTGACCAGGTGATTTTCGTTTCACAGGCCGGCAACAATCGCCACGAGGATATTTGCTCGTCGCTCGAGCTGTTCGGGCGCGAGGTGCTCGGAGAGTTCAAAGAGCGTGAGGGAAAGCGCACGCTGGAGAAGGCCGGGCGGATGGCGCCGATTATCGAACGCGCGATGCAGCGCAAACGTCCAGTCGAGCCGCCGGTGCACGACGGTGCGACCGTCATCCGTTCCGTGATGGCACCGTGACGCGGCGGCTGATTTGTGGAGCGATCACGGTTCGTAGGTGGCGCTGTCGGAGATAGCTAAATCGGAAGTCGATTGCTGTCGAAGTTTGTTGCGAAGCACCGCCAGGTGCGGGGGTGTAATTGAGAATACTTAGCCGATCAATTTTCGCGGGCGTGCGCGATGCGCGGGCGATCTCAATGCGCGCGGTGCGTTACGTTGCGCTGGCAATCGTGCTCGGTGCATGTTCCAACCCCGGAACTGGGGCCGCGGTCGTGGCCAGCGGCACTCCGGTGGTGGTCAAGGCGAGCAACGTGGAGGCACGAATTGCGCTTGCGGCCGACCACTCGTCAGGCGGGCGTGAGATCGGCGTCGCGGTCGATTTCGTCGTCGGCCCCGGATGGCATATCTATGGCGAACCGCTGCCGGCGGGCGAAGGGCTGACGCCGACATCGATCAAGTTCGACGGCGATCTCGTGGCGGGGCAGAAAGTCGATATGCCGAAGCCGACGCCGCTGCGCTTCGCAGCGCTGAACGAGACCTATCCGGTTTACGAGGGCAGCTTCAAAGCGGCCGGCAAAATAGTGCTGGCGCAGAAGCTCAAGGCGGGCGACTATTCCATCACCGGCACGCTGAATTTCCAGGAATGCAATGACGCGATCTGCAAAATGCCGCAGTCGGTGCATTTCGAGCTTCCGATCAAAATAGATTGAGCCGGCGCCTGTGCCCCCGAAGTGTCTGTTCGGCTAGAAGTCGTCGGAATGATAATTTTTCAAAGGTCCCTCACCCGCCGAACGCTGCGCGTTCTGCGGCCTCTCCCATCGGGGAGAGGCCCAGGAACTCCGCGTGAACGATCAGTGGCGATCTCAAAATGGCGCGCAAGAATCTCATGCCCGAAGCCGTCGCCCGGATCAAAGCACAGCGGGCAGCCTGAACGAGGGCCAAGCCCAAGAGAGAGCGGGGGAGGCGGTGGCGCCTCGCCCCACGCTCTCAGGCAGCGATCGATATAGTCAGATCAGATTGTAGGCACGGGCGACGTTTTCGCCGAGGATCCCGCGCCGCCCCGAGTCCGCCATCGGCTTGACCAACTCCGCCAGCTCTTCAAGATAATTTCCCGGATGATCGGGATGCGGATAGTCACTCGCCCAGAAAAACTTGTCCTCGCCGACATGCTGCATCATGCCGGCGATGGTGCGCTCGTCAGGGTCCGCCGAAATGAAGCAGCTCCGCTTGAAGTAGTATGACGGTTTTTCCTTGAGCCGGACGGTCTGTGCGATCGTAGTGCCGCTAAAGATCGCGTCGGCGCGATCGAGGAAGTAGCCAATCCAGCCGGCGCCCGCTTCCAGCACAACGACCTTGAGGCGCGGGAAGCGGTCGAACACTCCGAGCTGAAAGAAGGTAGCGAAGGCGTGCTGCACGCCCTGTGCGGCGAAGAGATCGAAGTACCAGGCGGCCCAGGAGAAACCCTCGTAGCGATGATGCACGCCAAGGGCAGGCGGTTCGATGGTCGGATGGATCGCGAGCGGGATGCCTGCGTCCTGGGCGATTGCGAAGATGCGGTCGTGCGCAGAATCAGCGTGGGGGCGGCGCGAAATGGTGAATGGCGCGACGAACGCGCCCTTGCATCCGTCCTTGACGGCGCGTTCCAGTTCGCGCGCCGCGGCCTCGGGATCGCCGAGCGACAGATGTGCGATCGGCACCAGGCGTCCGCCGGAGTCGCGGCAGAAGTCCGCAATCCAGCGATTGTAGGCGGTGCAATATGCCGTTGAAAGTTCGGCGTCGTCGGTTTCGCATTCCCACAGCAGCCCGATGGTCGGGTAGAGGATCGACTTCGCCATCCCCTCCTTGTCGAGCAGTTGCAAGCGCTCCTTCATGTCCATCGTGCCGAAGGCGGCACCCTTGAGATAGGTTTCCTCGGGCCTGGGCTTTTCATAGCGCAGATCCGCGGCGCGCCCAGCGTCGATAAACTTTTCGCGGTGCCGGCGCGCCTCTTCGACCATCTTGCCCATTCCGCCGAGTGTGCCGAGCTGCCCCTGGCGCGTCAGCCGGGCGCGATTACCGGCGACTTCGAGATACTCATAGCCGTCGTCGCCGACGCGAATCCGAATAGCCTGTTGGCGATACTTGGGCTCGATATATTTTTCCCACAGATCGGGCGGCTCGAGGATATGGCCGTCGGCATCGATTACCATCGCTTCGGTCTTCATTCGATTACTATCTCCGCATTACTCTGATGCTGGTGGTTGGACGTGCGCGCGCGGCTAAAACAGCGCGAGCGGATTCACGGGCGAGGCGGTCGCGTGCTCAAGAATCAGCGGCGCCATCGCGAACAGGAATTCGTAGCGTCCGAGGCGCGCGCAGGTTTCCGCGAGTGCGTCGAAGTCGGCGTTGTCGATGAGGTGGATGCCCATCATCACGAGCGTGCCGATATGAATTGGCAATCCGAGTTCGGCGCCGTACGGGCTCGGCGCGATATCGCTGACGGCGTCGCATCCGATGACGGCGATGCGGCGCTCGCTAATCCAGGCGAGGCAGGAGGCGTCGAGTCCGGGCAGTCCCTCGCGCCGCGGATCCCACGCGCCCTTGACCTTGCGCCGCTGATGGCGTCCGGTGGCAGCAGGAGGATGTCGCCCTCCTCGAGGCGAACCTTGCCGAGTTTTTCGGCCGCGTCGAGGTCCTCCGGGAAAATCGCATCGCCGGGGTCGAGCCATTCGATTTTTTTGGCTTTGGGGATGTCGAGCAGTACGCCGCGACTCATCACGCCGTCGCGCGTCACATCGATCGCACATTTGCGCGCGCCGAAGCGGCCGACCTCGCGATCGCTAAAGCCGTTATACATGGGGCCCTGCCAGAAGACGTGGCACAGTGCGTCGAGGTGTGTGAAGGCCATCCCGTGCGGCGCCATGCCGAAATAATCGAGCGACGCGACTCCCGGCGGTCCGGCGTGCAACATCATATGTTGTACCGGCTGCGGATTGTCGGGCGTGGTTTTGGTCGAGAGCGGCAGCGCGAGCGAGACGATTTCGCCGCTCTGCGCGAGCTTCGCCGCGCGGGCGCGCTTTTCGGCCGTGATGAAGTTGAGCGCGCCGCGTTCGTCCTCGGCGCCCCATCGACCCCAGTTACTGATCTTGTCGTAGAGACCTTTGACTTCCTGAACGGTCAACCGTGGTGCCATTGAATGCACCCTCCTTTGGGTGGCGCTTCGAGCTTTCGGTTGCGGAACCGGTCTCGCGAACAAATTAGCGGCAGCGACGGATTCGCGCTCCGATGCGACACGCGTATCGGCGTATAGCATGGGCCGGGCGGGCGCGGCCAACCCCGCAATATGAATGATATGATTGAGCGCATCGGCGAACCCCTATCGAAGGAGCGGCAGCGGAAATTGGGCAACAACGATCGCGAGGCGGCACGCCTTTACCACGAAGTCACCAAGCATTCGTACACCAACGTCCGCAGCAATCCGCATGCGCTCGATTGGGAGAACCGGCCGTTGTCGTACAAGATTTATCCTGCGGCGGGTGCGATCGCGTTGCCGCGCGACCTGGATTTATCCGCGCTGCCGGCGACAGCGGCTATCGCCGGTTCAGCAACGGCGGGCGCGATCGCGACGGATACGCCGCTCGACCTCGAAACGATCACGCGAATCCTCTTTTGCGCCAATGGCCTTACGCGGAGCAAGAGCGTGGGCGGCGAGGACTATCATTTTCGGGCCGCGGCGTCGGCCGGCGCGCTCTACCCGATTGAGATCTATCTTGCGGCGATTGAGGTCGAAGGCGCCGAGCCCGGGCTTTACCACTTTTCGCCCGCCGACTTGAAACTGCGCGGGCTCAGGCGCGGCGACTGGCGCGACTACCTTGCGCGGGCAGCCGCGATGCGTCCGTCTCTGGCCGAGGCCCGCGCAATCATCATCCTCTCGGCGATCTTCTGGCGCAGTGCCTGGAAGTATCGCGCGCGTGCCTATCGCTATTGTTTCTGGGATGCGGGCACGATTCTCGCGAATCTGAGCGCCGCCGCCAATGCGGACGGCCTCGCCACTGAAATCGTGACCGCCTTCGAAGACGCGCCGGTTGAGCGGTTGATCGATGCCGACGGCGAGCGCGAGGGCGCCGTCTGCCTGGTCGCGCTGGGACGTTCGCGACGCCATCCCGAGTCGCGGGTCGTCGCCGTCGCGCAATCGGCGGCGCCGATCGCACCGCTGGATTTCGACACGATTCCGTTGTCGGCGCGCGAGAAAACCTACGACGATTTGGTGAAGATTCAGCGCGCGTCGCGGCTCGAATCAGGCGACGAAGTTCGCGCGCTAGCGGCTGCGTCGCTCCGGCCTGAGCGCTCGCCCGCGGCAACCAGTTCGGGCGACTCAATCGAGCCGGCAGCAATTCCGGCTGGCGGCGCCCTGGGGCTGGGCGAGACCATACTGCGCCGCGGGTCCACCCGCGCTTTTGCCCGCGAGGCGATCACCGCCGAAGAACTCGCGACGATCATGGCGACCTCGCGCGCTCCGCTGCGGGCCGACTTTGCTGCGATGGTCGAGCCCTATCTTATCGTCAACGACATCGATGGGATCGCCCCGGGCGCCTACTACTACCGCCGTGAAACGGGGAGCTTCGAGTTGCTCAAGGCCGGCGATTTTCGCGGCGAGGCCGGCTACCTCTGCCTCGAGCAGCCGCTTGGCGCCGATTGCAGCGCGCTCATCTGTTATATGACGAACCTCGAGCGCGCCCTCGAAGCGCTGGGAAATCGTGGCTACCGCGACGTGCATCTGGAGGCGGGAATTCTGGGCGGGCGCGCTTATCTTGCGGCCTACTCACTTGGCCGCGGCGCCTCGGGACTCACTTTCTATGATGATGACACCACGAAATTCTTCGCGCCGCATGGCGAGGGCAAGAGTCCGCTGCTGATGGTCGCGGTGGGAGCGCCGCGTTCGCGCTCCTCGATGATCGAGGATCGATAGCAATACTCACTTCGCGTTGGCGTTCGACACGGCCGCGCGCCGAGTCGGAATAGCGATCCCCCGGCGGGCTGAGGCAAGCAAGAGCCTGTGAAACCTTTGAAAGGTTTCGAGCGGCCCAAGAGTCTTCAGAGCTGGTGAAACCTTTGAAAGGTTTCACACTTCCCACAATGAACAGGGTTGGCAGGTCTTGCGGGCGATTTCGTTGGCACCCTTCGCGGGCGCGTAAGCGGGACGTTCGGCGGCATCGATGACCGTGCAATGTGACCGTGCAAAGTGACCGTGCAATGTGCGATTGCCTGCAATGTGGGCAGTCGCAGGCGTTAGACGGTCAATAGTACGATTACTTTCTGCAACTTTCGTTGGCATTCGTCTTGCTCAATCCGGTTCTGCTCACGTTTGTCCTTTGCTCGGGGACATATCTGACATCCGCAGAGCGGATCGACCAATTAAGGAGGAATGATGGCTGCTACACCCGAAGCACCCAAGATGCAGGCAACACTTGGGCTAACTGGAGTCACGGTTAACGCGATGGCGCTGATCGCTCCAGGAGCGTTTTTATGGATCACGTTCGTCATCCAGGCGGGATATGTGATGCCGTCGGGACTGGCGATGTGGTTCGGCATCCTGGTGGCGCTGGCACTCGCCTATGCAACCGCGATCTCGTACTCGGAACTGGCGAAGCTCTATCCCGGCGCCGGCAGTTCCTATCTCTTTGCTGAACAGGCGTTCCTGAACACGACCAAGGCCTACCGTTTCGCGCGGATCGCGAAGTTTGTTATCGGCTGGGCGTCACATCTGTATTACTGGATTTATCCCGCCGTGATGGTCGCGACGATGGGCATTCTGGTCGGCTATATCGTCGGCACCCTGTTTCCGAGCGTGATGAACAGTACGATCCCGGGGCCGGTCTTCATGGCCCTGATCGCGATCATCTTCTCGTACGGGGTCTCGTACATCGCGTACCGCGGCGTCAACGGCTCGACCAACGTGAACATCGCGATTAACGCGATTCAGATCGCCGCGCTGGTGTTCTTCGCCGCCTTGGCGATTGCCTACCGCGTCGGACATCCCGAAGGTTCAACCGGGCTGGGCTTCGACGCAAACGGCAATGTGGTCTCGCAGACCCTGCACTACACGCTGTCGGGCGACAACCCGTCGCATCCCAGCGCATTGTCAGTGATGCTACCGCATAATATTTCGTACACGATGCTGCAGGCGACCATCGCGATTCTGCTGCTGGTCGGGTTCGAATCGGTCACCTCGTTGGGCGAAGAGGCGAGAAACCCCAAGAAGGACATTCCGCGCGCGGTTCTGCTTTCGCTCACGATCCAGGGACTCGTCTGCTACATGTTCGAGTACTTCGCCGCCAACTACTTCATGAGCAGTGCGTACAGCCTCAAGGCGGCGAGCGGCTCGGCGGCTCCCATCGGCGACATGATGACATTGGTCGGTGACGCGCTGCTCGGCGGTCACGGCGAGGCGTTCATGCTGATCGAGGCCTTCACGGTCTTCCTCGCCCTCATCGGTACGACGCTAAGCTGCATCAACACCGGCGCTCGCGTCACCTACGCGATGGGCCGCGACGAGGAGGTCCCCGAGCATTTCGGGATACTCCATGGCGACAACCTGACGCCTCATCGCGCGATCTGGACACTGGCAGGGATTTCGGCGGTGTTCGGCGCGATCGCAGCGCTGGCCTTTTTCACCGGCGGTTCCGCGCCTACCGACGACGCGATGAAGACTTTGCCGCATAACATCTGGTATGCGTTCGGCCTCGGCTCCAACGCGACGCTGGCGGCGTTGCCGAACGGACTGCTCACGGTTACGCTGCTGTCGAACTTCGGCACCTTCGTGCTGTACGGCCTGACCAACATCGTATGCATCGTGGCCTTCAAGGAGCGCAACGAATTCCACGGCATTAAGCACATGGCGATACCAATTTTCGGCGCAATCGCCAATTTCGCCTGCCTGGCCTTCTATGTCATCGGCCCCCTGGAAGGCATCGGAAGTTGGAAGGAGCCCATCATCGCGGTGGTGCTCTCGGCCGTGTGGGGTCTCTACGGCGCGGTATATTTCATGCGCAACTCCAGGCGCAAGGGGAAAGACACCATGCTCATCGCGAAGACGGCCTGATCGGGGTCTGTACCCGAATCAGGCGGGAATATTGAGGTGAGAAGGGGAGGACCGCGGCCACGGTCCTCCCCGATTTTTTTCGCGCTGCGGTACAAGGTGCTTGCGACTCCGCCACGTGCCGCGAAGAGCTGGTCCGAGCACGCGCCCGCGCTATCTAGCCTGCAGTCGGCTTAGATAACCACCATCGACGGACTGCCACAAGCGACCACATAGCCTCTACGACCCCAAACGGCCAAGCACCTTGCAGAAAGCCGTATGCAGATCCAAGGGCGCACGATCCGGCGAACGCCAATACAAACCAGTGGCTTCGATCCTCCAGCGCGTAGCAGGCCAACATTAGCGAGACGGCGCACAAGCCGAAAAGTGAGAGGCGATCCATAGCCGCTAAGCTTGTCGGAAATTCGACAGCAAAACTACAAACGCGAGCGCAGCGGCGTGGCGTGCGTGTCCTGATTCCCCGGCGTGCGTGTCTGAATCAGGCGAATACTGGCGCGTCGGATGTCGCCATTGCATGTCGCCACTGCATATTGATGCGGCATCTGCCGCTCCGATGAGCGCGCCGATCGGTCAACGCAGCGAATTAAGGCCTAATTTGCTGGCATAGCGGAGGCACGAATCTTGATTAGAAGGGAGCGGTCTCCTGCTACCCGGAGGGGGAGTCTTACCAATCAACAGGCGGACAGTTCATCAACAGGAACCGGCGGCGGCAGTAGGTAGGCCGCCAGGGAGGACAAGAGGGAAATGAGGATAACAGTTGGGAGTCGATTTACTTGGAAGCTGGCGGCGCCGGCAGCACTTGCGATGCT
>JBEKJC010000013.1:0-93152 GCA_050011435.1 Binataceae bacterium (SeqCode) | reverse complement strand
GTCGCCGCCTTGCGTGCCCACGATGCGCAACTCGATCGCGCCGAAGGAAAACTTGACACGAAGCAGAATGCCGCCTAACTGACTATGCAGCCGCTACTCAATTCCAACAGCGCAACGGAGATTCCCGACAACGAGTGAAACTTTCCTTTGGTTAGCCACTGTTGGTAGCTTTTGCTTTTCGAGTTGTAGAGATTCGCTAAAAGGTCGGACAACTGCGACTCATGACGGGGCGTTAGGACAACCTCGATCGTCATTTTCGGGCTGCTGAACTCACCCGTGTCGACGTCAGTCGTGGGCTCGAAGCTGCCCGCAATAGCGGAAAAGCCATCATGACCCGTGATGCCAGGCCCGGATTCGGAACTCGAGGCGATCGCCACTGGTCCTTCACCAGCCAAAGCGCTTGCCGCCACAACAAGCGCCACGACGACGACTGCGGTGCAATTAGAGAGCATTCGCATGACATACCTCCCTCAAGTGAACCGGGATTTCCCCGGAATTTCCGTTTTGACTCTCCAATTCCAACTCCCGTAGAGGTGGCGGCTCCCTATTGAGCCGCCACCTTTCTGATTCTATTTCAACTGGAAGAGTGCTGAGTGCGTTGTGGGATCACCGCTGACTGTGAATTGTAGAGCTAGTGTCCCGGCGGGATCACCGGTCGTGCTCAGATTGAATATGTACTCCGGCCCTGAGATGAATCGAAAATCGTCGTCGGGATTGGCGTTGCCAGAGTCTGAGAGCGGCTCCGGTGCGCTGGTGGAGACCAAGATGACGCCCGTCGCATGCAACACGATCGACGAAGCAGACTCGTTCACTCCGTTCGCATCGCAAATCATTAGCTTGATCGGTACGGTTGAACCTGTCTGCTTTGCATGAGTCGTGTCGTAGTCCGTGCAAATGTTGTAACCGATGTTGTAGTTGACGCTCTGCGACGCCGAGTTGTTGTGACTATCCGTGGCGTTCACTGTAAACGTTTTCGAGCCGATTGAGGCGGTATTGATATTGGCGCCATTCGCGACGGGACCGGCGCAAACTGTTACCGGATCGCCAGCAGAATCGGTGCACGAATAGGACGCTGCGACCACCTGGTTCAGGGTATAGGTTGTCGGGGTCGGCGAAGTTATGGAGATCACTGGCGGCGTGTTGTCGGTCGCAATTTTGGTGACAAACGCATCACCGTCGCCACCAAAAGTGGTCTGGAAGGCGCCCGCGGTGGTCGGAAAGTCACTCGACTGGGCGCCGCCGGTGACGTAGGCGTTGCCTGATGAGTCCACCGCAATACCTTCGCCCGAATTCTCACCAGCAGTGCTGCCGCCCAGGTAAGTGGAATAGGTCAGCGCCGAGCCGCCGCTGTTTAGTTTGCTCACGAACGCCGCACTCGTGCCCGCGAGAGCGGTCTGAAACACGCCCGCGGTGGTCGGAAAGTTACTCGAAACGGTGTAGCCGATGACGTAGGCGTTACCGGATGAGTCCACCGCGATGCCATTGCCATAGTCGTCATTGCTGCCGCCCAGGTAAGTGGAATAGACCAGCGCCGAGCCACCGCTGTTTAGTTTGCTCACGAACGCATTTTCGGAGCCGGCGAGCGTGGTCTGGAACGCGCCCGCGGTAGTCGGAAAGTTACTCGAATCGGTGATGCCGGTGACGTAGGCGTTGCCTGATGCGTCCAGCGCGATGCCTGTGGCATCGTCTGGGCCGCTGCCGCCCAGATAGGTGGAATAGACCAGCGCCGAGCCGCCGCTGTTCACCTTGCTCACGAACGCATTTTTGGAGCCGGCGAGCGTGGTCTGAAACGCGCCCGCGGTGGTCGGAAAATTACTCGAGGAGGTCTCGCCGGCAACGTAGGCGTTGCTTGATGGGTCTATCGCGATGCCTCGGCCAATGTCCCTGCCGCTGCCGCCCAAATAGGTGGAATAGATCAGCCCCGAGCCGCCGCTATCGAGCTTGGTGACAAACGCATTAAACGAACCGCCGCCAAAAGTGGTCTGCAGCGCGCCCGCGGTGGTCGGAAAGTTACTCGAATCGGTGTTGCCCGTGACGTACGCGTTGCCTGACGAGTCAACCGCGATGGCTTGGCCATTATCGGCGTTGCTGCCACCTAGGTAGGTGGAATAGACCAGCGCCGAGCCGCTGCTGTTCAGCTTGCTCACGAAGCCATTTATGGTGCCGGCGAGAGTGGTCTGGAACGCGCCTGCGGTGGTTGGAAAGTTGCTCGAATAGGTCTCGCCGGTGACGTAGGCATTGCCCGATGAGTCCACCGCAACGCCTGCGGGATCGTCTTGGAGGCTGCCGCCCAGGTACGTGGAATAGATCAGCGCCGAGCCACCGCTGTTCAGCTTGCTCACGAACACATCTTGGCTACCGCCGGAAGTGGTCTGGAACGCGCCTGCAGTAGTCGGAAAGTCAGTCGAATAGGTGAAGCCGGTGATGTAAGCGTTGCCTGATGAGTCCACCGCGATGCCGTAGGCGCCATCGATGTTGCTGCCGCCCAGGTAAGTGGAATAGACCAGGCTTGGATCGATCGTCAGACGTTTACTATGATCATACGCGGCCAGTTTGAATCCGACCGTTTGCCCGCTCCTGATCTCAAAACCGCCGGTAACCCGCCGCCGTATGCCATCGATATCCTGGTAGATGACAGGTCTGTGTTCGACAATCTCACCCCCTGCAATGCTTACAACCAAGTTGCCGTCAGCATCGAGCCGCAGCCGCTTGTCGCCAGTGAGGCTGAGTTTAATCTGCCTAGGGTCGACGCCCGGCGCGACCTCGAAATCGTACTCGAGCTGCCGCTGGTTGCTGCCGTGATAAGCGAGGTCGATACCGGGATAGACGTTGCGGTATTTCACTAGCGCATAAGTCGGAACATTCGTCCGCCACTTTTTCGGATCATTGCCGATGAAGTAGTTGGCTCTCCCCGGCTGCCGGTCCAATCCCTCGATTTGAGGGCTGCGGTCGGCGCCCACCAGCTTGACACGCAGGACCTCGTTTGGGTCTTCCGCGGCTTGGATGCGGTCGGTTTCGTCTTGCCGGTATGGTCGGGCTTTCGAAGAGCCAGCACTGACCCGGTCGGAGTAAGTAGCAACAAATAGCCGGGGCCTCGCGAGAGGAACCTGATATTGGGCTCAACTTGCCCAATGTTTGATTCGAAACTCAGCGGCACATTGGCGAATTGTTCCACCACCGCGGGCCTCGTGGGGCGCGCGGCTTCCCCGGAGTACGACGTTTTTGTGCTGGCGTTTTTCCCGCCAGTGTACGGCGTGGCGTAAGGGTTGCCCTGGGTAGCGATGCTCCGAGCGGCCGAGTGCGTTCTTCCGTCTATGGCGTTGCCGCCGCCTTTTGCTAATGCACGGCTATGAGTGGTCCAGCCAAGAAAGATCATGACCGATACGCCTGCGATTATGGTCCACAGGAAGCGCGGCTGTGATGTTTGCATCCTTAGTTTCCCCTCCGGGCTCGGTTGCTGCGCATCGGGCGCGCGAGTCCCTATGCCCATTCAAGTGGGAAAACGGAGGGAACAATGTTCCCTAAGAGGGAATAATCGCGAGGAAGCGAACAGGTATGATCAGAATTGCCAGGAAACGGGGTGGTCGGGGTCGGGCTGATAGGCGCAGAAGTAGCCGGTGCTGATCGAGGCGGCAAAATAACGCCCCAATGCGGGATGGTCATCTCGAATTTTCCGTAAAGCCGAGCGAATGTTCTTGCCGACCACGCCGCGCGCGCGTTCTGCGCTGTCCGACGCGGTGCGCGCTCGTCCTGCGCGTCCGGATGATCCTGTGAGTTCGTCAGTGACCATCTCGATCTCATGGCGCACGCGTTCGGAGCGACCGAGGTCATTCATTCGCTCTGCTTCGTCCAGTTCTCCGTGAAGGTCGCGAAGTCTGGTGCGGTATTCCGAACGTGCTCGAGCATCGAGCGATGACCCCGCGCCGCCAACATCGCGCACGATCGACAAACCTTCGGACTCGGCGTGAATCGCCGTCCGCCCGTTCGATGTGCCTCCTTCGACCGATGCGATCAGGTCATGGACGTGGAAGCGCTGTCCCGGACGCGCGAGCAGGTAAGCGATGTAATGAAGACGCTTGGCATCCTTCAGCCGGAAGGTTGTATCAGCATAGGAGATCGTCCAGAACTCTCCCTCTTTTCGGAACGTCCCCATCACCTTCGAGTCCACCTTAGGAGACTGCGAGGCGCTTCCAATGTCCTTCTGGGTCGGCTGCCGACCGAGCGCGCGCATCTTGTCGGCCGTCAACCACTCGAGAAAACGGGGGCCGACTCCGCGCGCGCGCTGGTTTTCGATCGCGGCGTCAAACTTTTCGGCTGCCCTCGCGCGATCACCGGCGGCCGCGAGCGCACGTCCCCAATATTGCAGCGTATCGGCTTCCCACCAGGCCAGATGATACCTTCGATGGATCGCCAGCGCTGATTCGAACTGCCGGTAAGCGATGTCGTAGTTGCCGCGCGCGGCCGCAACCACTGCTTCCGCGAGTGCGACGTTGCCTGCCAAGCCGCGCCAATCCTCACCGGCTGCCATTATCTGACGACATCGAGCTACTCGCTCGGCCGCCTCGTCCAGCCGGTTCATCTCGACATAGAGCCGTGCCAGCCACGGAGCGGCGCGCATTTCCAGCAGCACCACCGATCCTCGATCCCGATTGTCAAGACCGTAGCGGAAAAGAGCTTCGGCGCGAACGTGCTCACCTATAAGCAGATTCGTCAAGCCGCCGTGCATGCACTCATTTAGTGCAGGCATTTGTTGATCCGTTCGCTGGTACTGTTCGACCTGCTTCTCCGAAAGGTCTGCAATTGCTTCCCATTCGCCGCCGATCCAAAATCGGACGCCGGGGTTTTCGGAACCGTACTTTTGTTTTATCCCGAGTAATTGCCCCTCGTCGAATCGGGCGAGGTCGATCCAGCCCGAAAGCGCAGCGAAGGCTAACGGGGAGGAATCTTTTCTCAACCTCTCCAGTTCGCGTTCGAACCATAGCTGCGTGCCGCGTGGATCTCCCAACCATCTGCTAAGAAAGCCGGCGCGAAGACCCACTACCGGGTAGCCTCCAACTTTGGCCTCCAAGGCGACCTCGAAGGCTCGTTCGAAGAGCGCAAAGCCCTTACTTAGTTGACCTTCCATGCACAACGAATAGGCATAGATCGCCGCCGCCCATGGCCAAAATATTTTCTCGCCCAGCCGCTCCGAGATTTCCATTGAGCGGCGGGCGGCGCTTGCAGCCTCGCGGAGGTTCAGTTTAGCTTCTTCGTTTCCCGCGATAACGCTGTATAGGTTGGCTAAGTGAACTGTCTCAGGCTCATTAGCTATTGCCGACTCAGCCCGCCTTAAATGATCGGTCGCAAGCGCCGCATTG
The DNA here is from genome assembly GCA_050011435.1 of Binataceae bacterium (SeqCode). Classification (GTDB taxonomy): domain Bacteria; phylum Desulfobacterota; class Binatia; order Binatales; family Binataceae; genus JADMIL01. The sequence goes on along the minus strand of JBEKJC010000013.1, from coordinate 87,795 downwards.
GATAGCGGTTCACCTCTCATGTGGAAGATTGTTCCGACGTGGATGTGTACGTGTGCCGCCCGATCGAATCGCCCCAAACTCTCATAGAGCGCAATTGCGGACTCCCCGTACTTAAGCGACACCGCGCGATCAACTTCGAAAGCTATTCTATTAAGCGCATGCAGCAGATCGGCGCGCCGAAGAGGGTCCGAGCCAGTTTGCTCCATCAGATTGAGCGCGGCCCGCCAATGCATCACTGCATCGGTGAATGCGAAGACCGAGGCGGCTGCCCGACCAGCGCGAACCGAATAGTCGATCGCTTTGTCGGCAACGCCGGCCTCGCGGAACTGATGCGCCAGCTCGGCGAGGTGAGGATCAACGTTCTCTCGATAGATCTCCTCCAGCCGGTTAGCGATCTTGCCGTGAATCCGAACGCGGTTGTTGCTATCGAGTTCGTCATATACCGCCTCGCGGATTAACGCGTGACTGAATCGATAACGCCCATGATCGAGCGCCGTCACGATGCCTGCGCTTGATACCTCATCCAAAAGGCGTCGCGATTCGCCGGCGGAAATATCGGCGACACTCCGACAGACATTGAGTTCGAACTCATTTCCTATTGCCGCCGCCAGCGTCAGAAGCGAGTTCGCCTCCGGTGATAGGCTGCCGAGACGACCGCGAATCACCTCTCGCACACCGATCGGAATCTTGAGCGGACGACCTGAAGCCCCGGCTGAGTCGATCGCTCGCTCGGTGATCAGAATCCGTACAATTCCGTCCAGAAACAGCGGATTCCCGTTGGTCGCGGTGCAAAGTTTCGAGACCAATGCATCGTCCGGCGTACTACCCGCCCCGGCTTGGACAAATCGCTTCACCTCGGTCTCACTCAGGCCACTCATCGGAATCGCGCGTGCTTCGCGGCTGAGCCGACCGATGAGCTTGCTCAAGGTTGGCGAACGATTCACCTCCGCCTCGCGATAGGTTGCGATTAGCATGATGGGGGCAGTTTTCAGCTCGCGCGCTACAAACCGCAGCATCGCAAGCGACGCTTCGTCAGCGTCGTGTAAATCATCCAGGATGATAAGCATCGGATTCGAGCGGACTCCGATCTTGAGGAAATTGGTGACCGCATCGAAGAGGCGAAAGCGCGCCTCGCTTGGTTCGAGCTTTTCTGTAAGCGAGGGCCGAAAGTTCGATGCCACCTCATCGGCTAGGCGCGTCTTGCCGATTCCGGGTTCGCCACAAATCAGGAACAGATGCGTGTCGCTATCGGCACCGGACTCGCAAGCCGATACTAGTTCAGCAAGCTCGCGCTCGCGCCCGACGAAGGTATTGCCCGCCGAAGCGCTTTGGTCGGTGCCTGACTCGTCCATTCTGCGAACCGTTACGTTCCATTGCGCAACTTAGGCGCATCAGGGTTTGGAAGGACAGTAGAATATAGTCAAAACGAGGATTTGCGTCTATCGCGAGCCTGAGCGGGCCTGACTCAGGCCAGCGGCATCGCCGAGCCCACGGCGGCTTTGGCGATGGCGGCAGAGATCGCGGGCCAGGGTCGGGTCACGTTGGGCGCCGACAAGGGTTATGATCAGAAGGAGTTGGTGCGCGCATTGCGGGAGTATCGAGTCACACCGCACGTCGCGCAAAAGGTCAACAGCGCGATCGACCGACGCAGCACGCGCGACCCCGGCTACCTGCTCAGCCAGCGGCGACGCAAACGAGTGGAAGAGATTTTTGGCTGGCTCAAGACGGTCGCTGGCTTGCGCAAGACTCGTCATCGTGGAATCGCCCGGGTTGGTTGGACCTTCACCTTCGCGGCCGCGGCCTACAACCTGGGAGCCAAGTCTCTCCAACAAGAAATTGCCAGAGCGGCACGATGTCGGGCGCGCCATCAGCTCTGCGGACGAACAAAAACTCTTGCACGCAATCGCGGCCAGCCGCTCACCGGCACTGCTGCCCCTGTTCATACTTGCCATAGACACAGGCCTCCGGGCCTCTGAATTGAGGTCTCTCGCTGGCGCGAACTTTCTCTGGTATGGGAAAATGGAACGATCCGCCAAGGCGCGCTTATCGTCCCGAAGTCGAAGACCGATGCGGGAACCGGTCGACTGGTTCCTCTTACTTCCCGCTCTTGCGCTGTTCTGAGCCGTTGGTTGTCGCGATTTCCCGATGCGGAGCGGGGCAGCTATGTCTTTCCGCGCCATCGGGTCGGCCTTAGCGGCGACGCCCGCAAGCCCTATATCTGGGACATCGATCTGATCCAACCGATTGGTGAATGGAAAAAGGCTTGGCGGCTTGCGTTCGAGGAGGCCGGAGTCCGGTACCGCTGGCACGATTGTCGGCACCCCTTCATTTCGCGCCTTGCCGAGAATCCTCACGTCAGCGAGGAGACCATCAAGTCACTAGCCGGCCATGTCAGCAAGCGGATGGAGCGGTACAGTCATATAAGGACCCAGGCCAAGCGCGATGCGATCGCAGTCCTGGACGGACGAAATTCTGACCTTGCGTGGGCACACGATTGGGCGCAATCGAAGGCCTCGCAGAAGACGCGATCCTGACCGCCTCAATTGCCCTCCGAAAAACAGCAGCCATCCCTCGATTTTCGACAAGCATCCCCCGATTCGGGGCGTCGCACCCCTGATTTGCTGCGTTCCGCCCGAAAGCTTTCAAAAGGGAAGGGCACAAAATTGGGCACAGTCCACAGCCCAAGGCCGCCAGAATTGCAAAAAACCCTTGATTTTATTGGTGGGCGGTGCTGGTTTCGAACCAGCGACCCCCGGCTTGTAAGGCCGATGCTCTACCGCTGAGCTAACCGCCCGAGCCGCGTGCGGAGGATAGGGTAGTGGGCTATCGAGGTTTCGCCGGGTTGGCGCAACCCGGTACCCAACCGGCATTCAAAAGCGGTGCCGGTATTTCCCCGCCACTCAAGGGCCCCGACCCAGGTGATTAGGTCGGTGTCGAGGACGGCGGGCTCGCCCCGCCCGCGTCGTTGAGCGAATCCTTGAGCTGCTTGCCGGGCTTGAACTTCGCCGATCGGCTCGCCGAAATCTCTATCGATTCTCCGGTCTTGGGGTTGCGCCCGGTGCGCGCCTCCCTCATCGAGACCGCAAAGGTGCCGAAGCCCGATATATTTACCCGCTCGCCCTGCTTGAGCGCGCTGATGATGTCATCGAGCATGATGTTGACCGCTTTTTCGGCGTCACCCTTGTTCATCCCAAGTTTGTTCGACAAACCCTCGATCAGATCGGCCTTGGTCATGGTTCCGCTCCGGCGCCTCTCGCCTGCAAGTGTTGGTTGTTACCCCGGCGGGCCGTCGCTTTTACACGGCCCGCCGGGGGTGGTGGCGGAATCAGTCTAAGCTACCAGGAAAGATTGGGCGAGACCGTCGCGTCATCTTCGTCGTCGTCAACGAGCGGCATCTTCTCGTCCGCTTCGGCCGTGAAGGCCGGATCGGTTTCGTCCGTTTGCGGTTTGAAGAACGTGTCCGGATCGTCGAGGACCAGCGCCTTGCGCAACACGTCGTCCATGTGTCCAACCGGGATGATGGTCACGGATTTAAGGACCTGCTGCGGAATTTCCTCGATGTCCTTCTCGTTCTCCTTCGGTATCAGGATGGTCTTGATGCCGGCGCGATGTGCCGCCAGCACCTTTTCCTTGAGCCCGCCGATCGGCAGCACCCGTCCGCGCAACGTGACCTCGCCGGTCATCGCGAGGTCGCTGCGCACCGGTATGCGCCGCAAGGCCGAGACCAGCGCCGTCGCCAGCGTGATGCCCGCCGACGGTCCATCCTTGGGTATCGCGCCCTCGGGTATATGGATGTGAATATCGATCTTGTGAAAAGCCGACGACAGCCCGAGCGCCGTCGCCCGCGAGCGCACGTAACTCAACGCCGCCTGCGCGCTTTCCTGCATCACGTCGCCCAACTGTCCGGTGATCGTGAGCTTGCCGCGCCCGGGGACAATCGTGACCTCGACGCTCAGTATCTCGCCGCCCATCTCGGTCCACGCCAAGCCCGTGGCGACGCCCACCTGCGGTTGCGTCTCCGCCATCCCATAGCGGAACTTCGGTGGTCCGAGGAACTTCTGCAGGCTTGACGCCGAAATCCGCACGTGGGCGTTGCGGTCGGTCTTGACTACCTCGACCGCGACCTTGCGGCAGACCGACGCGACCTCCCGCTCGAGATTGCGCACGCCGGCTTCACGCGTGTAATGGCGCACGATGCCGAGGATCGCCTTGTCCGAGAACTCGATGTTCTCCTCGCGCAGACCGTTGGCTTCGCGCTGCTTGTGCATCAGGTACTTCTTCGCGATCTGGAGCTTCTCCGCCTCGGTATATCCAGGCAGGCGGATGATTTCCATTCGATCCTGCAGCGGCCGCGGGATGCGATCGAGCGTATTCGCCGTCGTAATGAACATCACCTTGGAAAGATCATAGTCGCAATCCAGGTAATGATCGTTAAAGGTATTGTTCTGCTCGGGGTCGAGCACTTCGAGCAACGCCGACGACGGATCGCCACGGAAGTCGGTCGACATCTTGTCGACTTCGTCAAGCAGCAGCACCGGGTTGCCCGACGCGGCCTTGCGCATACTCTGGATCACCTTGCCCGGCAGCGCGCCGATGTAGGTGCGGCGATGGCCGCGGATTTCCGCTTCGTCGCGCACGCCGCCCAGCGACACCCGCACGAACTTGCGTCCGGTTGCGCGCGCCACCGACTTGCCCAGCGAAGTCTTGCCCACCCCGGGAGGTCCTACCAGGCACAGAATCGGTCCCTTGAGCTGGCCGACCAGGGTCTGCACCGCGAGATACTCGAGGATGCGCTGCTTGACCTTCTCGAGCCCGTAATGATCTTCCTCGAGGATGCGCTCGGCTTCCTTGATATCGAGCTTGTCTTCGGTGTACTCGAACCACGGCAGCGCGAGGAACCAGTCGAGGTAATTGCGCACCACGGTCGCCTCGGCCGACATCGGCGACATCATCTTGAGCTTCTTGATCTCGCGCTCGCACTTTTCGCGGGCCTCGGCCGGCATCTTTTTCTGGCGGAGCTTGTCTTCCAATTCTTGAATTTCGTTTTTGAATTCGTCTTTTTCGCCAAGTTCCTTCTGGATCGCGCGCATCTGCTCGTTGAGGTAATACTCCTTCTGGGTCTTCTCCATTTGCTTCTTGACCCGGGAGCGGATGCGCTTTTCGACTTCCAGAATTTCTAGCTCGGACCGCATGTAGCCGAGAATGCGCTCCAGCCGTTCTGCCGGATTGGTACATTCCAGCAGCGACTGCTTATCCTCGAGCTTGATGCCCAGATGACCGACCAGTTTGTCGGCGAGGTAGGCGGGATCATCTACCGCCGCGATCGAGGTGACCATCTCGGGCGGAATCTTCTTGTTCAGGCGCACGTAGTTGTCGAAGGTCGCGTTGACCGAGCGCATCAGCGCCTCGACCTCGGTGGTGCGATCGCTGACTTCTTCGATCTCCTCAACTTCGACCTTGAAGAAATCGTCCTCGCCGACGTAGCGCAGCACACGCGCGCGCTTCTTGCCTTCGAGCAGGGCCTTGACCGTGCCGTCGGGCAGCCGCAGCAATTGCACGACCACGCCGAGCGTGCCCACCGCGTAGATGTCATCCGGTCCGGGCTCGGCGACGCGGGCGTCTTTCTGGGCCGCGAGCAGGATCGGCTTTTTCTGTGCTTCGGCTGCTTCGAGGGCCTTTATCGACTTCTGGCGGCCAACAAAGATTGGGTAAACTTCGTGCGGGAAAACGATCAGTTCCCGCAGCGGCAGCAACGGCACCTGTTCGTTGGAGGCGGTCTCGCGATTGTCTTTCTTATCGTTTCGGAAAAGCATTTCCGTCGGTTTCGATCTCCTCGCTAGGCGGTTTCAGCGGTTTTCTGATAAACCAGCAGAGGCTGCTCCTTCTGAGTCACAACCTCCTCCGAGATCATTACCTCCTTGATATTGGGTTGGGACGGAATCTCATACATCAGGTCCACCATGATGGCTTCCATTATAGCACGCAGCCCGCGCGCGCCTGACTTGCGCTTGAGTGCTTCGCGCGAGATTGCCCGCAGGGCGCCCGGAGTGAACTTCAGGTGGACGTTCTCCATGTCGAAGAGCTTTTGATACTGGCGTACCAGCGCGTTCTTCGGTTCCGTGAGGATGCGCACGAGCGCTTCTTCGTCGAGCTCGCCCAAGGTCGCTATGACGGGCAGGCGTCCGACGAATTCAGGAATGAGACCGAACTTGAGCAGGTCCTCGGGCTGAACTTCGTAGAGCAGTTCGGAGATCGTGCGCGGATCGCGATGCGTCAGGTCGGCGCGAAAGCCCATGGTCTTGCCCGAAATGCGCCGGCGGATGATGTCGTCTAGTCCGACAAAGGCGCCGCCGCAAATGAACAGGATGTTGGTGGTGTCGACCTGCAGGAATTCCTGCTGCGGATGTTTGCGGCCGCCCTTGGGCGGAACGCTCGCCATCGTGCCCTCGATGATCTTGAGCAGCGCCTGCTGCACGCCCTCGCCAGAGACATCGCGGGTAATCGACGGGTTGTCGCCCTTGCGCGCGATCTTGTCGATTTCGTCGATGTAAACGATGCCGCGCTGGCAGCGCTCGATGTCGTAGTCGGCATTCTGCAGCAGCGACAGGATGATGTTCTCGACATCCTCGCCGACGTAGCCGGCCTCCGTCAGCGAAGTCGCGTCGGCGATGGTAAACGGCACCTGCAGGAAGCGCGCGAGGGTCTGCGCGAGCAGGGTCTTGCCGACGCCGGTCGGACCGATCAGCAGGATGTTCGATTTCTGCAGCTCGACATCGCCCGTTACCATCTGCGAGTCGATGCGCTTGTAATGATTATGAACCGCGACCGAAAGAATCTTCTTGGCGCGCTCCTGGCCGATTACATACTGGTCGAGCACGCGTTTGATCTCGGCCGGCTTGGGCACCGCCGAGGTCTGGCTGAAGGCTTCTTCGTTGTCGGTTTCTTCCGCGATTATGTCGTTACAAAGGTCGATGCATTCGTCACAGATATAGACCGTGGGTCCCGCGATCAGTTTGCGGACTTCGTCCTGACTCTTGCCGCAAAACGAGCACACCAGGTTGCCCGAGCGGTCATCATGCTTGGCCATACTGCCTCCCACGGTTCACTTGGAGGACCTCCGGCTAACGATTACCTCATCGATTAGTCCGTATTCAACCGCCTGTTCCGGCGTGAGGAACATATCGCGATCGGTGTCCTTCTCAATCTTTTTGAGCTGCTGTCCGGTGTGACGCACGATGATGTTGTTGATCTCTTCGCGCATGCGCAGAATCTCGCGCGCCTGTATGTCGATATCGGTCGCCTGTCCCTGCGCGCCGCCGAGCGGCTGATGGATCATGATGCGCGAATGGGGCAGCGCGTAGCGCCGTCCCTTCTGCCCCGCCAGCAGCAGCAGCGCACCCATGCTCGCCGCCTGCCCTAAGCATAGCGTCGAGACCGGCGGCTTGATGAACTGCATGGTGTCGTAAATCGCAAGACCCGCGGTCACGGAACCGCCCGGCGAATTGATGTAAAAATTGATTTCCTTTTCGGGATCTTCGGACTCCAGAAAAAGTAGCTGCGCCGTCACCAGGTTGGCGACCTCGTCCGTGACCGGATGGCCAAGAAATACGATGCGGTCCTTGAGCAGGCGAGAGTATATGTCGTAGGCGCGTTCTCCGCGGCCCGTTTGCTCGACCACTACCGGCACAAGGCTGCTCATAAATCCCCAAGATCCCCGACGGAAGCCGCGCGGCGAAGTGTCACGTTTTCACCTCGCAACAAAATTCTAACCCGTTTGCAAAACACGGGCAACCTAAAAGCAGAAATCGCGCGGTCTCGCCGATGCTTGACAATACAAACACGCGTGCCCGCCGCGTCACATTAGCGGCCGTCAAAGAGCCCTTCCGGCCACTCCTGACGGATCGAGGGCAACTGCTCCAGGACTTTGTCGCCAGGTGTGCGATGGCGTCCGTCAGCTGCTCGCCGGAGTCTCGCCCGATGAAGTCTCGGCCGTGGCCGCAGCCGTATTCTCGCCTTGCGCACGTTCGAGCAGCCGGTCGAGTGTCTTTTCGCGGCGCATCACCTGTTTGAGCGCGGCGCGATTTTCCTCGCTGCGATAATGCTCCGCCATCTGATCGCGAGCGCGTCCCGCGTAAGTCACCATCTGTCCGATGCGCTCGGCGACCTCATCGTCGGTAACGTCGATATTCTCCTGGTCCGCGATCGCGTCCACGATCAGCGCGCTGCGCGAACGCTTCTCGGCGCGCGCCTTTATGTCGTCGGCGTTCTCACGCGCCCGGGCGTGCGCATCCTCATGCGACATGCCCGCCGCTTCGTAGTTTGATGCCAGCTCGTGCTCTACGTTGCGCGTCTCGCGCGCTACCAGCGACTCCGGCAGATCGACCGGGTTGCGCTCGATAATCAGATCGAGCAGGCCCTGCCGCGCACGGCCATTGGCCTCGTTGCGGGCGCGCCCTTCGAGTACCTCGCGGGCCTTTGCGTGCAACCCTGCCAAATCGTCGAAGCCCTCGTCCTTGGCGAACTCCGCGTCCAGTTCGGGAATCACGTGGTTGTAGAGTTCCTTGACGGTCGCGCGCCATTCGACGCTCTTGCCGGCGACTTCCTTCTCAACATAGTCCGCCGGGTAGCTGCGCGGCTTGCGCACCTCGGTCCCGGCTTCAGCGCCGATCAGAACCTCGTCGAGACCGTGCGCGAGCGTCTCCTTGGAGACTTTGAGCAGCCGATCGTCAACCTTGGTGCCCGCGATCGCCTTATCGTCCTCGAAGGCCTCGAACGCGGCGACGACGAAATCGTTTTCCGCGACCGTCGTGCGGCCCTCGACCTTTTTGAGCACCCCGCGGCGCTCGCGCATCCGCTTCAGCTCGGCGTCGACCTCCTCGTCGGTCACCTCGACCTGCGGCGTCTGCACCTTCAATTCCTGGTAGTCCTTGACCACCAGTTCGGGCTTCAGATCGAAGACCGCGCTGAACTTCAGCGCTTTCTTGAGGTCGGTTTCCTCGGTCACGATCTCCGGCGCAATCACCGGTGTGAGCGAATTCTCCTCGAGCGCCTTGTCGGTGTAATCCTTGACCAGCTTCTGGATCACGTCGCCGCGCACCTGGTCGCCGAAGAAGCGTTCCAGCAGCGGGCGTGGTGCGTGTCCGGGGCGGAAGCCCTTGAGCACGACCGATCGCTTCAGCTCGTTGTACGCGCGATCAAGCTCGCGTTTGATTTCGTCGGGCTCGACCTCGATGGTCAACTTGCGCCGCAGCGCGGAGGTATTCTCGATGTTTACGTTCATGGGCGTCTATCCAGATAAACATAAGCACGCTGGCGGGATCAACATTCGGTTCTTAATCATCCCGATTTGACGCTTGCACCATCGGCCATTTCGCAGCCTCGCGCATTCGCCGCACTAACCCCGCCCCGCATACTGGACATCATTCCAAGGAAAACCTAAACTGCGCCAGATATCCGACGCCCGTATGCCTGAGTAATTTAACGATTGGCCTGCGACCGCATACCGGATGTCGCCGATAGCATTCATTTTCCAGGAGACTGAAGCTCGATGAGCGAAGCAAAAATCGTTCTCCCAGCCCTGACCAGCGCGCAGCTTACGATTCTGTGGTGCGTGCTGGCCTCGGCGGTAGTATCGCTGGCCTTTGGCTGGTATCTGGTCCGGGTGGTCCTCAGCGCGGATCCGGGACCCAAGTCGATGACCGACGTTTCCGACGCGGTTTACGAAGGCTCGATGGCGTACCTGCGGCGGCAGGTTAAGACGATGTTATTCTTCGTCGTCATCATCGCGATCGCTCTCTTCATGATGTACCGGCAAGTCTTTCCTGATCACCCGAGCCTCTCGGTCGGCATCGCCCTCGCCTTCATCCTCGGCGTCAGCGCCTCCTACGGCGCGGGCTTTGTCGGCATGTGGCTCGCGGTCAAGGCCAACGTCCGCAGTGCCAACGCGGCGCTGACCAGCTTCAAGGATGCGATGGAACTCGCGTTCAAGGCCGGCGGCGTCTCCGGCATGTTCACCGTCGGCCTCGGCCTGATGGGCGCCACCGTCATCTTCCTGATCTACCAGCAGGATGCGATGAAGGTGCTGGTCGGCTTCGGCTTTGGCGGGTCGCTGGCCGCGCTATTCATGCGCGTCGGCGGCGGCATCTTCACCAAGGCCGCCGATGTCGGCGGCGACCTCGTCGGAAAGATTGAGGCCGGTATCCCCGAGGACGATCCACGCAATGCCGCGACGATTGCCGACAACGTCGGCGACAACGTCGGCGATTGCGCCGGCATGGCCGCCGACGTCTTCGAGTCCTATGAAGTCACTTTGGTCGCGGCCATTATCCTCGCCGCCTATGCACTCGAAGACCCCACCTTCGTCGCCGCGTATGGCGGCCTCGCCAGCGCCAGTGCCTTCGCGATGAAGCTCATCATTTTCGCCCTCATCCTGCGCGCGGTCGGGGTCTTCTCATCGATTCTTGGCATCATGGCGGTCAAGGTTCCGGTGGGCTCCGAGATGCGCGATCCGATGCGCCCGATCAACGCCGGCTACTACACTTCCTCCTTCACCTCGGTCATCGGCTTCTTCATCGTTAACTACTTCTATATGACGGACCCGCGCACGGGCGCACCCGACTGGCGTTTCGGCATCACGGCCACGCTCGGAATCGTGCTCTCTATCGCGACCCTGCTGCTGACCAATTACTTCACGCATCCTGATAAAGGCCCTGTCACCGAAACCGCCATGGCGGCGCGCACCGGCCCGGCTACTCTTATCCTCTCCGGCCTCGGCGAGGGTCTCGAGTCGTCGGTCTGGGCGCTGATGGTAATCGTCGTAGTGATCATCGGTGCGGTGGTTATCTTCCGCGAATCGACGGCGCTGCAATTCTACGGCATTGCGTTGACCGGCCTCGGCTTGCTGACTACTACCGGCTTCATCCTCGCGATGGATACCTACGGACCGATCACCGACAACGCTCACGGGATTTTTGAAATGGGCGGGGTCCATCAGGAAGAGGCGTCGCGCACGCTCTCCTGGATGGACGCGATCGGCAACACCACCAAGGCGCTGACCAAGGGCCTCGCGATCGCGACTGCGGTCATCGCGGCGGTCTCGCTGTTCCGCTCCTTTATCGACGAAGCGCACCTCGGCTCCATCGGCGTACAGATCAATACCCCGACGGTCTTCGTCGGCCTGCTCATTGGCGGCGCGGTGCCGTTCCTGTTCAGCTCCTTCGCCATCAAGGCGGTCGGCCGCGCGGCCTACCAGGTCGTGTTCGAAGTGCGCCGCCAGTTCCGCGAGCATCCCGGAATCATGGAAGGCAAAGAGCTTCCCGACTACGGCCGCTGCGTCGATATCGTCACCGCCACCGCGCAAAAGGAACTGATGAGCCCCGCGATCTTGGCGGTCTTCGCTCCGCTGCTGGTCGGCTTCGGTCTCGGCGCGGGCGCGCTCGGCGGCTTCCTCGGCGGCACCATCCTGACCGGGCAGTTGCTCGCGGTCTTCATGTCAAACTCGGGCGCCAACTGGGATAACGCCAAGAAAAAGGTCGAGGACGGCTTTCTCGGCGGCAAGGGCACCGACGTGCATAAGGCGACCATCGTCGGCGACACCGTCGGCGATCCTTTCAAGGATACCGCGGGTCCCGCACTCAACCCGATGATCAAAGTCATGAACCTCGTCGGTATTCTGGCGGCGCCCTTTACCACGGTCGTCGTCGGCAGTATCACCGGGACGAGTCTGGCGGTAACCATCTTCGCGGCAATTATGCTGGCGATCGCGGTCATTCTCTCGAAGCGTGGCTCGATTGCCGAGGACGAAGGGAAGTCCGCGGCCACCAAGGCCGCTGCCTGACGCGTTCGCACACGATTCAACGACCAGGGCCGGACGTCCACAGGGCGTCCGGCCTTTCTTATTTTTCGACAGGCTCGAGCGATTGCGCCCGGGCGGGTTTACCGCCGCCTATTTTTTCAAGCCGAGGTCGCCCGCAATATCGAAGTGAATCTTGCGCACCTTGAAGCGCCATTCGCCGTCCTGCTTGACGAGCAAATCTTCGTAGCGGCCCGCCAGCGACGCCATGATTCCACTGTCCGATTCGCGCAGCACGATGATGTAGCTATTCGCGCGCGCCTCGGAACCGTTCACACTGATCAGATGATTCATCGTGCAATGCTTGCGGGCCGGGCCTTCGCCCGGACGCGGCACCACTGACGCGATGAACTTGCGAATCGCCTCCCGCCCATGGTACTTGCCCTGCGGCCCCGGTTCGAAAGTGCCGTCCGTGGTGAAGAGCGCCGCGAATTTGTCGAACTCGCCGTCGTCCACATGAAAGCAGTAGGCCGACATCAGGTCGCGAATCGCGTCTTTTTCTTCGAGTATCGATGCCATCTCTATTGACCTCCGGGTGTTCTGCGTGTGATGAGTTTTGATCGCGCACGACCATAGCACGATCGCCTTTGAGAGAGGTCGTCCCAATTTCAGTCCGGCTGGGCATCCCCAATTTATTCGCATCTTCGATTATTTTTGATTGACCGATAGCCTCGCGCGATTCGCTCCGCCAAAATTATCCTCGCAAGGGACGAGGGCTGATGCTTCCGTTGACTATTTTCCCAAGAGTCGAATGTTCAGGTGCGGCTCCAAGGCTGCGCGCACGCAGGTTTCGCGAGCGCATGCGACCGGCGCGCGGCCCCGGAAAGGCGAGGCTCTTCACCGGCGATTCCAAGAGGTACCACAATGAATATCAGCGGCCTCGGAGTCTTCGCTTTTCTCGATTCGATGGAGGGCGGCAGGAGCGCGGAGTTCGCCCGCGCCGTCCAGCACCTCGGTTACAGCATGCTGTGGATTGTCGAAGGGTCCGGCCGCAACTCGCTTTCCTATGCCGCCTGGATGCTCGCCAAGACCGAAACTCTTATCGTCGGTACGGGCGTCGCCAGCATCTGGGCGCGAACAGCCAGTACGATGGCGGCTGGTGCGCGCACCGCCGCCGAACTCTCCGGCGGCCGCTTCATTCTCGGCATCGGCACCAACAATCACGTCTCGGCTGCGATGCGCGGACTGACCTACGATCGGCCAGTGACTGCTATGCGCGAATATCTGCGCGGCATGAAGTCGGCCGCCTACAACGCGCCGGCGGCCGCCGCCGAGGTCCCCGTCCTGCTGGCCGCGAATAACCCGCGGATGCTGACGCTGGCAGGTTCCGACGCTGATGGCACGCTGACCTACTTCGTTACGCCCGAGCACACCGCTCGCGCGCGCGAAATCGTCGGCTCGAAGCGCTGGATCTGCGCCGAGCAGGCTGTGATGCTCGAGCGTGACGCGGGCCAGGCGCGCTCTGCGGCCCGCACATATATGAAGCTTTACTTGAAGATTCCCGCCTATCTGAAAAACCTGCGCACGCTCGGCTTCGACGACACGGATTTCGCCGACGGCGGCAGTAATCGGTTGGTTGACGCGATCGTCGCGTGGGGCGACGAGGCCGCACTCCGTGATCGAATCGAGGCGCATTATGAAGCCGGTGCGACCCACGTGTGCGTGCTGCCGTTGAGTCCCGACGGCGGCCTGATTCCCGATCTGCGCGTGCTCGAGGCGCTGGCTCCGCGCTGAAACCCTCGCGAGCCTCCGGTCGAGGTTGATCGCGATGCCCGCACGTTTTTCACCGCTCTCCCCCTTTAGCGTTCCTGACCGTCATCCCGAGCGAGTCTGCGAGTCGAGGGATCTCCGCGCAGCGATGCTCGACCCCCCGCCCGCGAATAGCTGCACTGAGTCGCCGCGACGGTTATCCTTTAGCCCATGGCACTCCTTCCATTCAGGCGCCGCTCCGCCGCGAGTCTGCGCAAGACCACACCGACTGTTGCGCTGGCCGAAGATGATCGCCTCTTCACCGATTTCTACCATCACCTGCTGACCTCGTCGTGGCCGGCGCTGCTGCTGCAGATCGTGATCGCCTTCGTCGTCATCAATACGGTCTTCGCGTTCGGCTACTATCTGGACGGCGGCATCGAGAACGCGCGCAGTTTTTCGGACGTGTTCTTTTTCAGCGTCCAGACCATCGCGACCATCGGCTACGGCAAGATGTCTCCGACCACGATGGTTTCGCAGATCCTGATGAGCGTCGAGGCGCTCTGCGGGCTGATCAACTTTGCCTTGATCACCGGCCTGATTTTTGCCAAGTTCTCGCGCCCGACCGCGCGCGTTCGCTTCAGCCGCGTCGCCGTGATCTCGAAGCGCGACGGCGTGCCAAGCCTGATGTTCCGCATGGCCAATGTGCGCGCGAGCCAGATCGTCGAGGCGCAGATTCACGTCGCCTTTTCGCGCGACGAGCGGACCCGCGAGGGCGAGTACGTGCGCCGCTTCTACGATCTCGAACTGGCGCGCTATCGAAACGGCATCTTCGCCTATTCCTGGACCGCGGTTCATCCAATTCAGCCAGGCAGCCCGTTTTACGGAGCCACCTCCGAGGAAATGGTCAAGTCCGAGGCGAACATCACGGTGTCACTCACGGGAATCGATGAGGTCTTTTCGCAGACCGTCTATGCCCGTTACTCCTACGGAACAGCTGACATCATCTGGGGCGCGCGCCTCGCCGACATCATCGACGAAACCGCCGAGTTGGGGGCTCGCTTCAACTATGCGAAATTCGACGAGGTCGAGCCCGCGGAACTGCCGGTATGGAGCCAGGAGAGCGCGTAACGGATTGCTCAGCGGCTGATCGCGAGTAAATTAAGCGGACGGAAATTAAAACCTCGATGCCAAGAAGAAATCCCGGCCCCTTCGAGCCGATCATTTATATCGTTCAGACTCCGGCTTTTTTCCGTATCGTCGGAATCGGCGGCCTGTTCCTGTTCACGATCATTTTTCTGGGTAAGGCCGCGGCGCATAGTGCGGGAGCTTTCATGTTCGGCCTCGCGCTGCTCGCCGCACTCTGGATCGAATCCACGCTGACGGTGTGCCGTCGATGCCGCTATTTCGGCACCTGGCATTGCGCGGGACAGGGGATCATCGCCGCGCGACTCTTTACGCCGCTGACACCGGGGATTGGACAGCCGCGCGTGATGCTGCATTTCGGACTGGTCGCGCTCTACCTGATTTATGGCCTCTTCTGGATGTGGCATGGGATTGCGACAGGAATTCTTTTCACGCTGTGGACGGCGCTCTTTGTGATGAGCGCGATTCCGGCGGACGGATTTTCGTGGAAGTCGGTCCCGCGACCCTCGCAGGCCGCCTGACCTATCGCGACGAACTGAGACGCTGCACCTTCCTCAGAATGACACAATGGGCCTTGTGCAGAGGTTCCCTAACCGCCGATTTGGGTAAGCGCAGGACTTGGCCACATACCGAGCAACGCGAGCGTCAAGTGGTGAAACAAGCGTCAAGCGGTGAAACAAATGGAAATCGCATGGATTGGAACCGGCATCATGGGTGCACCGATGGCGCGACGGCTCCTGCAGGCCGGCCATCGCCTGCGGGTCTATAACCGCTCCGCCGAAAAGGCGCGCGCACTCGCAAGTGACGGCGCGATCGTCGCGGCCGACGCCGCCGAAGCCGCACGCGATGCTGACGCGGTCTTCATCATGGTATCGGATACGCCGGACGTGGGGAGCGTCGCCGCCAAAATCGAACCTGCACTGGCGCGCGGCCAACTCGTGATCGATATGAGCACGATCGCGCCCGACGCCGAGCGCAAGATCGCCGCGCGCCTGGCGGAACGGGGCGCGGACTATCTCGACGCACCTGTCTCGGGCGGCGAGGCCGGCGCGATCGAAGGCACGCTCGCAATCATGGTGGGCGGCGACGAAGCAGCGTTCAACCGCGCGCACCTGTTGTTCGAACTGCTGGGCAAGCGCGTCACGCACATGGGGCCGGTGGGCGCGGGCCAGACCACCAAGCTGGCCAATCAGATCGCCGTGGCGATTACGCTGGAGGCGGCGGCCGAAGCGCTGCTCTTCGCGCGTCAGGGTGGCCTCGATCCGGCGAAGGTGATCGAAGCGATCGGGGCGGGCGCCGCCGGTTCATGGCAGTTGAACAACCTTGGTCCGAAGATCGTCGCGGGCGATTATCGTCCCGGTTTCTTCGTGCAACTGATGCGCAAGGACCTGCGACTGGTCGCCGAGGCCGCGCATGAGCAGCGGCTCGCGTTGCCGGGGCTCGCCCTGATGACCTCGATGTTCAACGCTGCGAGCGCGCTCGGCCACGACCGCGACGGCACCCAGGCGGTAGCGGACGCACTCGACAGATTGGCCGTGCTGAAGTAGTACCAAGTTCAATCATCATTCAAAGTTTCAGGCATTGGAGGCCTTGCTATGTCCACCGAACATCGCGACCTGATCGCCGAGCGTCACGCCGGCGTGCTCTACCTGACCATGAATCGGCCCGACAAGCTCAACGCGCTGAGCGATCACATGATCGCTGGCCTGCTCGAAGAGCTTAATCGCGCCGCTCACGACCGCGAAGTCGGGGCCGTGGTGTTGACCGGCGCGGGCCGCGGCTTTTGTGCTGGCGGCGATATCGGCAGGATGCGCGAGCGCAACGAAGGCGCGGGCGCGGAGCACGCCGGACATAGCAGCAGCGCAGGGGAGCAGGGCATCCAGACGCGCATCAGTCAATTGCGCCTTTCTGAAGAGGTCAGTCTCCTGCTGCACGAGATGCCGAAGGTTACCATCGGCGCGATCAACGGACCGGCTGCCGGTGCGGGCTTAAGTATCGCGCTCGCCTGCGATCTGCGCATCGCGGCCGACACTGCGCGCTTCGGCACCGCGTTCGCGCGCGTCGGCTTTTCGGGCGATTTCGGCGGCACCTACCTGCTGACGCAACTGGTGGGAACGGCCAAGGCGCGCGAACTGTATTTCACCGCCGAAGTAATCGGCGCCGAAGAGGCGCTCAAGCTCGGCATGGTCAACCGCGTGGTGCCTGCCGCCGCGCTGACCGAAGAGGTGCGCGCCTTTGCCCAGCGCATCGCGGCCGGCCCAGTAGTAGCATATTCATACATGAAGGCGCATTTGAACCTCGCGCTCAAGTCCGATCTGCGCACCATCCTCGATCGCGAATCCTACGGGCAGACCCTCACCGGCCTAACCGAGGATCATAAGGAAGCGGTCAAGGCGTTCCTCGAAAAGCGCGAAGCCAAGTTCAAGGGCCGCTAGCGGCCCTACCCGAGCAACGCGAGCGTCAATCATTGAAACACGCGAGCATCAATCGATGACGGTTTTGACAGGGCGAAGCCCGCATCTTTAGCAAATGGGAAGTCTGAAACCTCTATGAGGTTTCAGAAAGAAATCAAAGGTTTTGCGTTCCTCAACAATGTTTTTCATCCCTCAGGAGGCCGCCTATGTTGCACACCGCAATCTGCGATCTGCTGGGAATCGAGTTTCCGATCATCTCGGCCGGGATGGGCGGCGTCGCACTTTCGAGCCTCGCGGCGGCGGTCTCGGAAGCCGGCGGCTTCGGCTTTATCGGGCTTGCCGGCTTCAGTGCGCAAGCGATTCATCATGAAGTCGCGACCGCGCGCGAACTGACGAAAAGGCCGATCGGCGTTAATCTCCTGATTCCTTTCCTGCGCCCTGGCATGGTCGAAGCGGTCGCCGACGAACCGCTCGCGGCCGTGACGTTTTTCTGGGGAGTGCCCGCTGAGCATGCCGCTTCGATCCGCCGTCTGCGCGCCGCGGGTATCAAAGTGATCTGGCAATGCGGTTCGGCCATCGAAGCGCGCGCTGCCGCCGACGCCGGGGTGGACGCGATCATGGCGCAGGGCGTCGAGGCCGGCGGCCACGTCCGCGGCACTACCACCACGGTCGCCCTGGTGCCCGCGGTGCGCGACGCGATTGGTGACCTCCCGATGGTCGCGGCCGGCGGCCTTGCCGACGGTCGCGGTCTCGCCGCGGTATTGGCGCTCGGCGCCGATGGCGCCGTCTTCGGTACCCGCTTCCTGGTCGCCCGCGAGTCGCTGGCGCATCAGGAATACAAGCGGGCGATTCTGCGCGCGCATGCCGAGGACACATTTCATACGACGCTGTTCGACATTGGATGGCCCGATGCGGCCCATCGGGTGATTCGCACACCCACGGTCGAAACCTGGGAGCGTGCGGGACGGCCGCCCACCGGAGAGCGGCCCGGCGAGGGCGATCCGATAGGCACGATGCGCCGCTCAGGGATCGAGGTCCCGCTGGTGCGCTACTCAGTATGGCCGCCGACGGAATATATCGAGGGCGATATCGGTGGGCTCCCGTTTTACGCGGGACAATCGAGCAGCCTGGTCAACGAAGCTCTGCCGGCGGGCGAGATCGTGCGCCAAATCGCCGAAGAAGCTCGTAGCGTGATCGCAGAGCGTCTGGCTCCGCTAGCGCGCTGAGTCAGTTGACGGCGCGCCGCGCGAAAAATCGCGCGATCGGATTGCGCTCGCGCCGTCGGCTATCGCTGCCGATTGCCATCTGAAATAATTTCGCCCGGTGACCAGAATCGTATCTCTCGAACAAGTTGCGACCGCGCTCTCCCGCGTCAATTATCCCGGCTACCAGACCGACATCGTGTCGCTCGGGATGGTCCAGGAGATCGCGCCCGCGGCGGACGGTGCATACGCGATCACGCTGCGCAGCGCGACCGACCGCGAGGAAATCCTGCGC
Organism: Binataceae bacterium (SeqCode); assembly: GCA_050011435.1. GTDB lineage: Bacteria > Desulfobacterota > Binatia > Binatales > Binataceae > JADMIL01. The sequence goes on along the minus strand of JBEKJC010000013.1, from coordinate 69,198 downwards.
GATCTTGCTGCCCGGATTCATCAGGTTTTGACGCATGAACTCGGCGTGCCCAAGGTCGAGTTCAAGGTCCGCAAGATTGAGCCCGAACTGGGCGAGAAGACCGGCAAGGTCCGCCTCGAAGGCACGCGTTTCATCGTGGGGGTGGCGAGCGGCAAGGGCGGCGTCGGCAAATCGACGGTGGCGGCCAACCTCGCCGCTGCTCTCGCGCGTATCGGCTACAAAGTCGGCCTGCTCGACGCCGACATTTACGGACCTTCGGTGCCGATGATGTTCGGTACCGCCGACGAACGTCCGCGCTCGGCCGGCGGCCAGACCTTTTATCCGATCGAACGATTTGGCGTGAAGCTGATTTCGATCGGGTTTTTCCTCAACGACAAGGCGCCGGTGATTTGGCGCGGTCCGATGGTGATGGGCGCGGTGCGCCAGTTTCTCAAGGATACGCTGTGGGGCACTCAGGATTTTCTGATCGTCGATTTGCCGCCCGGCACCGGCGACGCGCAATTGACGCTCGCGCAACAGGTCGCGATCGACGGCGCGGTGATCGTCACGACGCCGCAGGACGTGGCGCTGGCAGACGCGCTGCGCGCGGTCAGGATGTTCCGGCAAGTGCATTGCCCACTGCTGGGCGTAGTCGAGAACATGAGTTATTTTGTCTGCCCCGATTGCGGAGAGCGCGACGAAATCTTCGGTCATGGCGGCGGCGATAAGATGGCCGAGGGGGAGCATATGGAAGTGCTCGCGCGCCTGCCGATTTTCACCGAAGTGCGCGCTGCGGGCGATGCCGGCACGCCGATTGTGATCGCGCGTCCGGATCATCCCGCGAGCCAGGCCTTTATCGAATTGGCCCGCCGGGTCGCCGCAGCGATGCCGCAAAACTGAACGGTTAGTTTAGAAGTCCCCGATGTCGACGCTGATCACGGAAGAATGTATCAACTGCGGTGCGTGCGCCCCGCGATGCCCCAATAACGCGATTTACGTCGGTGGGCGGCCGTGGGAACTTCACGGCGAAAGCCACGATCCGATCGCCCCGGACATTTACTATATCGTGCCCGGCAAGTGCACCGAGTGCGTCGGTTTCTTCGACCATGAGGAATGCGCGGCGGCCTGCCCGGTGGACTGCTGCGTCCCCGATCCGAACATCCCCGAAGTCGAAGAGGCGTTGATCGAGCGCGCCCGCCTGCTCCATCCCGAAGTTACGTTCGAGGCTGAATTCCCGTCGCGCTTTCGCAAGTAACTTCGTGCGATCCGGGCGGCATTCGTTGGAGCAACACTGAGGCAACCTCGTCATTCTGAGTGAAACGAAGAAGCCCGGGTTTTTCTTATTCCCGCATCCGGGACCCGTTCGCTGTGCTCAGGGTGGCAGAAAGAGCAGGCGATCAAGGACCTGGCCGCCTAACCGGGCAACGCGAGCGTCAATCCCTGAAAAAATCAGAAGGGATAGTTGATGCCCGAGAACACCGCGGGCCCTTCACCGCCATAGCCGACGTCAACGTAGCCGACCACGAACGGTTCGGCGATTGCGCGAAAGCCGACGCCGCCAACCGGATGCACATCATTCGTCGGATTTCCAGACATCCTGTGCCACACGCGGCCGGCCTCAAAGAAGGGCGCGAGTTCGAGCGTTCCATGGGTACCCAAGAGGGTCGCTTCCAGCACGCGCGTGCGCATCTCGATATTGGCAACCGCGACATTGTTATCGATGAAACGGCCCGCACCATATCCGCGCAGAGTCTCCGTGGTATACAGGAAGCTCTCTTCGCCGCCCAGCCACGGCATCGACCAGAACGGGGTCTCGTTTCCCGCCGGGGTGTACTGCATATAAATGTGGCCCGCGAAGGTGATGCGATTACCAATCGAATAATAACGGCGCAACTCGCCGCCGAAGCGGTTATAGGAGACCGAACTCATGAAGCGACGGTCGGCAAGTCCGTAGTAACCAAGCGCCACGCCGCCTGTGCGCGGAATGTCAATTGAGTCGCGAGTATCGTAAGTCATGCGAATTTCGTTATAGATCTCGGTGCCGCCGTTGATACCCTTCACATTCGGAAACAGCGTAAAAATCTGCTGCTGGGTAGTGAACCCGCCGTCCTGGATGCGCACGTAGCGCGGGCGGATCACCGCAGCGAGTTGGAGGTCGGGTGTTATGTTCCATCCGAACAACCCGCGAAAATAGAGTTGTTCGGTGGTGTAGTTGGTCTCCTGACCCTGACGCGAGGCATTACCGATACCGAAAAAGCGCTCGGTCGGATCGCGTTCGAAAAACAGCCTTCCGGTAAAGGACCACCAATCGTGATGCGTCCGCCCGGTCTCGTAATTGAGATCAACCGTACGTGCGATGTTTTCCTGAGCGCCCGCAACCCCATACCACTGCGTATCTTCCGAAGGGTACGAGAGCAGACGTAGGTTGCCCCCCGGTCCGAGGGTGCTGTTGTTGTTGACGTCGGGCGCGAAGATGTAGCGGATATCGCCGCTCTTATCCTTGATCAGCGCCGCGGTCAGGATGCCATAGGTGACGCCGCCATTCGGATTCGTCGCAACCTCGGGGATTGGATACAGGGAAAACGGCCAATTGTGCGGGTTGAGCGTAGGCGGCCAAGTGTCCGGATCGAGCAGGCTGAACGCATTGGCTGCTCTCGCAGTTCCCGCGATTACCAATAGCAGCAGTATCGAAGCGAAGAACCTTCTCATCTAATTCGGACCATTGCCAGGTCCGAAACTCCGGCGGACCGGCGGCTCTATGAGCGTTTCGGACTCCAAGGTTTCCAGAGTTACAGGCTTTTAATCTATGATCAACTTGCGGCGATAGAAAACCCATCCGCTGATCGAGCGTTTAACTGCCTACCTTCTTTCCGGTTTTCGCTTATCTGGGAAATGTGCAAGGATTCGTCCCGAAGAATATTTTCAGGCCCGCCTCGGCCTGGCCGCTGGTGCCGCGACATCCCGTGGACATCGAAGGCCTGCCGCGCGGCCGGGCCGAGGCAAAATCCAAGGAGGATTCCCTGATGGCCAAAGTGGACGGCGGCGAACTGGTCGCGCGTATCATTCAGGAAAACAAGGCGCGCTACTGCTTCTCGATCAACGGTGGTCACCTGTTCCCGATTCTCGCGCAGTTGCGCAGCCACGAGATCAAGCTGGTGCATATGCGCCACGAGCAGGCGACCGCGTATGCGGCCGACGGCTTCGCGCGCATGACCGGCGAAGCGGGCGTCTGCATGGTGACGGCCGGCTGCGGTCTGACCAATGCGGTGACCGGACTCGCGCTGGCGGCGATGACCAACAGCGCCGTGGTCTGCATCTCGGGACAGCACCCCAACACCGAAGATCATCAGGGCTCCTTCCAGGAAGCCTATGGATCCGACGTGGTCAGAAGTTTCGCCAAATATACCAAGCGCGTCACTGACTTCAGCACGATCGAATTCGACATGCGCCTGGCCTTTCGCGAGGCGCTGACGCCGCCGCAGGGCGTCTCGCTCATCGAGATTCCGCAGAACATTCTTTACACCCAGGCGGAAGATTCGAAGCAGCGCGCGGGCGGCCAGCGCTTCACGCCGGACGATGTTCGTTCGGCCGGCGACCCGGCCAAGATCGATCGCGCGATCGAATTGCTGCATGCGGCCGAGCGCCCCTTGATCGCCGGCGGTGACGGTCTCTTCTGGTCCAATGCAGCGCCCGAGCTCAAGGAATTCGTCGAGCTTACTTCGATTCCGGTGTACGCCCGTCGCGCGGGCCAGGGCTCGGTCTCCGAAGAGCATCCGCTGGCGATTCGCGGCGCCTTCAAGAAGCCCTTCACCGGCCGCGCCGACGTGGTGCTTACGCTCGGCTTCCGCTTCTGGAGCGGTGAACATTTCGGCCGGATGCCGACCTGGAACGACAAAGCCAAATACATCCAGTGCGACCCCACGCCCTCGCGCATCGGATGGCAGGTGCCGGCGGAGATTCCGCTGGTCGGCGATCCTAAGCTGGTCCTGCGCCAGATGATCACCCGCATCAAGGAGCTCAAGCTCGATTTCTCGAAGAACCGCAGCTCCAGTTGGGTCAAGGAATTGGCCGAGGTGCGTTCCAACTTCGAGAAGGTCGTTGCCGAGAACGAAAAGAAAGTTCACGGCAACCTTCCCATACATCCGGCGCGCGTGACCAAGGATCTGGTCTCGGTGCTCGACAAGAATGCCACCGTGGTGATCGACAGCTTCACGCTCTCAGGCTGGATGAGCCAGAACTTCGTGTGCCGGTTCCCGGGTTCGGTCATCGACGCCGGACCGCTGGCGCCCGTCGGTCATGGCTTCGGCATGGGTATCGGCGTGCAGCTTGCGCGGCCGGGCAAGCAGGTCGTGCTGGTGATGGGTGACGGCGGCTTGGGCATCGGCGGCTGGGATATGGAGACTGCCGCGCGCTACAACCTGCCGATCGTCTGCCTGCTCTACAACAACAGCTCGTGGGGCCCGAGCTTCGAGTCGATGCCGTTGCTGAAGGATCGCACCGATCCCTTCAACATGCTGCAGAACATCCGCTACGACAAGGTGTTCAACGAGATGGGCTGTCACGGCGAGCAGGTCGAGAAGCCGGACGAGATCATTCCGGCGCTCGAACGGGCGTTCAAATCGGGCAAGCCGTCGATGATCAACGTGATCGGCGACAAGACCGTCGGCCATCCGACGCTGGGCGGCAATCTGCTCGGCTCGACCGGTTCGAACTAGAACGTTATATAACGTCACGCGCGTCGGACGGCGTGAACTGAAACATGTAGCGGGCGGGGAGGCGATAATCGTCTCTCCGCCCGCTCGTTATCGGATGTAAAGAAGCCCGCATGACCTTGCGCTCGGACGCCGGATTGCCGAAATTTTGATATGCCGACGCGCCGCGTTCATCGCCTGATGCTCCAATTCGCACGCGTCGTTGCGATGCTCGCGATCGTCGCATCGACGGCCGCCTGTCATCGCGATTCGTCTAGTCTGCCGCTCACCTGTCCGGCGGGCGCCACGCTGATGGGCGCGCCACCGCCGAAGGGCGAAGAGGTCTGGTGCCAGAAGATCGTCGGCGGCAAACCGGTGAAGGACGGCGTCTTTGTCGCGTATGGCGCCGGCACCGATCGAATGATCCAGGGCTACTATCGCGACGGCGTGCAGGACGGCGAATGGACCACGTGGTACGAGAATGGCCAGCGCTCCGCGGTCGATCATTACCGCAACGGTCAACAGGACGGGCTGCATACGAGCTGGTACGCCAACGGCGTGAAAGCGCTCGAGGGTAATTATCGCGACGGCAAGCGCGACGGCGTATGGACCCGATGGGATCCCACCGGCTTGACGAGCAAGCAGGAAATCTACCGCGACGATCGGAAAATCGAGACGAAGCCAAAGTCAGGATGATTGAGTAATCGCCCGCCGTAAAATCGTCTTAATCGGAATCGGCGGCACCGACCTGCGCGAGCTGGATTTCTTGCAGTGCAATCGCGGGCACAAAGTACGCCTCCGGTGCGCCCCAGACGACGGCCGTGTCGGACCGCTTGCCGACCGCGAGCGGCTGCGCGAATACCTGTTCGATATTCCCGTTGATCCGAAAACAGTTGGGCGCGAGCGGCGCCGCAATCTTGCCATTGCGAATCACGTAGGAATCGCCGCTTACGGTGCAGGTGAAATCGCCCGCGCGCTGTCCGTTGATCGGATACGTGTACCAGATGCGTCCGATGTAGATGCCGTTGCCGACCGCGGCGACTAGTTCGCGATCGCCGACGCCGCCGCGAGCGCGCATGATTATGTTGGTGCCGGTCGATCCGGGATGCGCATCGTAGCGGCGCGCCGGGCTCTCGCCGAGGCGATAGCCGCTGCGCACCGGGAACGCGAGCGGGGTAGGCGCGTCGGGACCGAGTTTCTCCGCGCGATCTTCATCGGTAAGCAGGCGATTCGAGTCGTAGAAATTTGAGAGCAGGCCAACCAGGCGCCCGCCGCGAATCATCTCCGTGCGCTCGGCCGGCAGTCCTTCGCAAGTGACGTGGCGGCGCACTGGTCCGCGATTCGCGAGAGGATCGTCGGCCAGGCTGAGTCGCGCATCCATCACGCGCGCCCCGAAGCGTCCATGGTAGGCGGAGGTCGCCGAATAAAATGCGCCGGTCGTGAGCGATCCGAGCACCATGTAGTTGATGATCTCGGCGATCGGTTGTGGTCCGAGCACCACTCGATAGGAGCCTGCGGGCGGCCGTTCGCCGTGGCGCAGCTTCAGCGCGCGCGCGACCGCGTCGCGTCCGAGGCGCGCGCCCGCGCGGCGCATCTCGTCGAGCGACGCACCCGTCGCAGTCGCCGTGCCCTTGGCGTCGAGCGATTCGATCAGGGTGGTCACCGACGAAACGAAATGGGCGCTCTCGTCGCCGCGAATATCAGCGAACGATGAGCTGCCGATCGCGATGCGATCGCGAATCAACGAGAGGTCGCCGCCTACCACCAGTCCCGGATGCGGCAGCTTGAGCGGCGCTCCCGACTCGAACACGGAAATCGCGCCGCCGATCATCTGCCATGCCGCGGCCGCGATCGCGCCGTCCTTCGCGCGCATCAGATCGCCGGCAAGTTCCTTCGAGAGCGTCAATCTGCGTGGTTCCGCCGGCAATCCCGGGAAATGCGGATCGATCACTGTCGCCGCGCGCGCCCGCCGTATCGCCGCACGAACGGCCTCGAGGCTCAAGTCGCCCGCCTCGCTCGCCGAACCCGTCTCATGCGGATCGCGGCGCATCACGAGGCGCAGCGCGAAGCCGTCGGCGTTGAGCGATTTGAACTCCTCGACCCCACGCGACGGAATGTCAGAGGTATAGTTGAGCCGCGCCACTCGATGCTCGCTGGTGGAGCAATAGACCTCGAAGGCTGCGAGGTCGCGCTCGCGTGCGAGCAGCGCCGCGGCCTCGCGCACGAACCTTTTCAATTCGAGGGCAGTGCGCATCGCAAGCTACCCGCCACCCAAGCGTGCGCGCGACCGCAGCGTCGGGCCGCCATTCGACATCCGCTTCACCTGCATCGGTTGGCCCTTGCCGCAGTTGGGGATCGCGATCAGCCGCAGATCGTTGCCGACCGCGTCGACCTTGCTGAAAAAACTCTTCGAGTCTGCGATCACGCTGCCCGCACGATAGAGCCGTCCGAGACGCCCATGCTCGATTTCGTAAACCTGGCGCGCCGAAATGCGAAAGTTCTCGCGCGACTCCGCGATCGATGGTATCAGATTTCCGCAGACGTAGTAGCCGTGTTCGACCTCGGCGATTATTTGCGCGGGGTCGCTCTGGCCGGGCATGAAGAACGTGTTCGACATGCGAATCAGCGGTACGTGCCAGGCCTCGCTCGCTCGCGCCGATCCGTTAGGCTCGACGCCGAGTACTGCCGCCGTCGCACGCGAATTGAGAAAGCCGCGGAACACTCCGCCTTCAATATGGATTACCCGCCGGCCGGGCGTTCCTTCGTGGTCGTAGCGATAATGGCCATAGCCGTTGAGCGTCGGATCCGAGCAGGCCCACAGCAGCGGCGAACCCACCGGGCGTCCGATTTCATTGTGTTGGAGCGACGGCAGAAACCAGCTCCGTCCCGCGTACGCCGCCTCCATCTTGAGCGCGCGATCGGCCTCGCACGGATGGCCGATAATCTCGTGTGCCACCAGCGCGTTAAAATGCGGATTGGTGACGACGACGACTTCGCCATCGGGCGGCTTCAGCGCCGGTGCGGCGGCAAGTTCGCGCGTCTCCCGGCCCAACTCGATCGCAAAGGTGGGCAAGTCGGGATTGGGCATCAGCTCGTCGCGCCAGCCTTCGGCCAGGCATTCGAAGCCACGCTGCTGGCCAATCGTGTCGTAGCTCTCCTGATGGCCGTCGGCGGTCTGCGCGACCACGTAGCAATCGCCCTGCGAAAAGGCGAATTCCTGGGAGATCAGCGCGCCGGCGGTATTGATGAAAAGCTCGTGGCGCAGTTCGCTCAACGCCGCGACCGCGTTGAACGCGACGTCTGCGCCGAGGCTCGCGATTGACGCCGAGGCGTCGCGGCACAGCCGCTTAAGTTCGTTCGGGTCGAGCGTGCGCGGGTCGCGGCGAAAGGTTGCGGCGATCTCGTCGCGCGCCGTCGAAGGCGCGATTGGACCCGCCAGCGTGAGTGCTCTGGCCGCCGGGCCGTGACGCTTGAGGAGGGTGGCTTTCTCGCGCGCACTGAAACGGGCCCGCTCGTATGCTTCGACGAGTGCAGCGTTGAGCGCGGCAATCAGCTTGGTACGGTTGAGCGCGAGGCGTCCGATCTCGGCGCCGGTCTGTCCATGCCCGACCGCACCGCTGCGATCCTCGTAATGGACCGTGACGCCGAAGGCCGCCGCCTCGCTCTCCGCACTGTCGCGCTGATCGCCGTCGTTGGCGGAGGCCGAGCGATGGAACATCGCCTCGAAGCGCATATCGGCATACGCAGCGCCGCGATTCGCATGGGCAAAGCGGCGCAGCGCGGTCTCGCCTTCGCGCTTGAGAAACTCGACCGCCGCGAAAATATCACTCGAAGCCATGTAGCCGCATGTTGCTATGAACCTACTGCACCGTTATCGGGATGCGTACGTCAAATTCGGATGCGATCGCAACCCCGTTCTTCATCGCCGGGAAAAACCGCCACTGCTTCAGGGTATCCAGCAGAATTTGATTCATTTCAGGATTCGAGGTCGGTTTCACTAACTCCACGTCGACCTGTCCATCATAGCCAACTTTGAAATGCGCGACTGCGACCGTATCGAGAGCATCCTCGCGCAGTTCGTCGGGTATCTTTGGAACCGGCGCGAATAGCGCCCGCGCACCTGCCGTATCGCTCCCGAGTCCCGCTCCGCTGCCAACACCCGTGCCGCCCGGCACTCCGGTGCCCTCGGGATGGGTCGCGGCGCTGCCCGATGATTCCGCCGGAGGCGCCTCGCTCTTGGCGGTACCCGCCGTCGATGGCATCACGGGTGGGGCGACGGGTTTCAACTTCGCGCGTGGGTGAATGACCGGGCGCGGATGTACTTCCGGCTTTGCCACGGCCGGCTGCGGCTTGGCCGCCGCGGCCGGAGCTGGCCCACCCTGCAATCCGCCCCGCTCGGGTGGTAATTCGATAATCCGCGCCTCCACCGGCTTGAGCTCCGGTGGTGGTGGCGCGGTTAGTTCGAGCATCCGCGAGAATCCGATCAGCAGCGCCAGCCAGATCAACACCGCCGTCGGCAGTGTCCACACCAGCCGTCGACCCGGCTCGTCGAGATAGGGCGACGTGAGTGTGCGCGCAGATTCGCTCATTCGCGCCTCACCGCGATCAGGAAATGTTCGACCCCGGCGCGCCGCGCCTGCAGCATCGCCTGAACGACGATTCCCTCGGGCGCCGCGCTGTCGGCGTTGACCACCACGCCCCGATCGGCGGTCGTCAGCATCGCCTTCAGCTTGAACGCCATGTCATCGAGCGTCACTGGCGTCTTGTCGAGAAAAAGATGGCTGTCCTTAGTGACCGTCAAGGTCACCGGTTCCTGATGTTGAAGGCTGGGAGCATTGCCTTGCGGCAGATCTACCCGCAGCGAATTGAGGCTTTGCATCGAGAGCGACGCGAGCATGAAGGTCACCAGCAGAAAGAACATCACGTCGATCATCGGGATGATTTCGATGCGGCCGCGGCGATAGCTGCGCGATCTTTTGAGCTTCATCGCCCGGACCTCCGCTCTTTCGGCGCTGCTGCCGTGATCGGAGTCGTTTCACCCTCGGCGTTCTCCTGATCCAGACGGATATGATCGACCAGCCGCGAGCCGAGTCGCTCCATCCGATCGAGCGCCTGCGATTGCATCCGCGCAAAGAAATTGAATCCGAAGAGCGCGAAGATCGCCACCAGCAATCCGAGCGCCGTTGCGATCAACGCTTGTGCAACGCCGGAGGTTACTTGCGTCGGCGCGACCAGTCCCGAACCGCCGATTACCTTGAACGCCTGCATCATGCCCGTGATAGTGCCGAGCAGCCCCATCAGGGGCGCCGCAGTGACTATTGTCTCGAGTACCCACAAACCGCGATTCAACGACCTGTCGATGCTGCCGGCTTCGTCGCCCGCGCGCGACTCGACCCACCACGCGGGCTGATTCCGATGCCTCGCGATGACGTTGAAGAAGCGACCGTAGACATTCACTGGAGCCAGCGCCGAGAGCTCGCGTTCGAGGTCGCTCCAGTCGAACCCATACGTTTCGACCAGGTCGAGTAGTGATTGCGGCAGGCGCAGGCATCGGTAGTACGCCGCTGCGCGATCGATGATGATGGCCATCGCGATGATGCCGAGAAGGAGCAGCGGGTAGACCATCGGCCCGCCAAATGCCAAGGCCTGCCAGGCTGTGCGAATTTCTTGCATGACTAAATCACCATTGTCCTTGTGTCACATAATATCCACGATCGGCCGAACCGATTGTTACTCAGTGTGCTCCGGTTCCGGCCCCGCTCAGGAACGGAATGTCCCATTTGAGGCCGCCGTAAACCGAGCGCCGCGGACCGTATTGTGGTGCGAATACGCCGATGCCAGAGCCGCTGCGAATTTGATAAATCCAGTCGCCCAAGTTGATGACGGCGAGCCGCGCTTCGAGCTGGCCGACTTTGGGCACCGTCATGCTTTTGGCGATGCCGGCGTTGAACTGAATATAGAAAGGCTGGTTGCCAGTGTTGGCGAAACCGGTACGCAGGCCGCTGCCGTAGAAACCGTCGAGCGTGAACAAGAAACCCTTCCAAGTGTAAGCGGTACCGCCAGAAGCGCTGAAAGTCTGGTCGTGATCCAGGAAGATGTAGTGATGCGAGATGTAAGCGATCTCATCGGCGGCGAACAAGAACTGGTCGGATTCGAGTTTAGTCCCCTGAGCGACAGAGTAAGCGAAGTTCGTGTAAGCGGTCAGATGCCCGAGATTCAACGAGGTGGTGAATTCGACGCCGTACTGGCGGCCCTTGGCGTAGTTGAACGGGGTGAAGATCAAGGTCGGCCCGAACTGGCCCTCATCAATTAGGTCGGTTGATTTCTTGTAATAGCTGTCGAGATCGACCTTCAGCCCATAAGGCAAATTCTGGGTAACGCCGACGTCGAAGTAATGGGCGCGCTCGGGCGCGATGTTGAAACCGCCGAACACCGCCGGCGCACCGGTGGTACCCGCGAACTTGCCGACGTCCGCACCGGACACCGCTTCGAGTGGTGGCGGCGTGAAATAACGGGCGTATGCCGCATGCAGCGCGGTCTGCTCGAACAGCTGATAAACGAGGCCGGCACGAGGACTGACCTGGTCCGCGCGGGTGAGACCGTCATAAAGGTCAAAGCGCGCTCCGTAATTGATCGTCAGCTTTTCAATCGGACGCCATTCGTCCTGCAGGTAGATGCCATAGAGCCATTGCGTGTAAGCACGGTTATCGACGATCGAGATCGGCTGATCGCAAGGGGGAGAGTGAGGACCCGTACACTGTCCCGCCGCGCTGCCGGGAAAGACCAACGCGTGATTATCGATCTCGGCGCGCTCACCGGTGAAATAAAAGCCGGCGCGGAAGGTGTGCTGCGCGAGCGCGCGGTAGGCGAAGTCGCCCTGAAGTCCGTTGGCGAAATCGCCACGGAAGACGCGGGAGGCTTCCCCGTTGTAAATCAGATCGCCATTCTGATCGGGATGAAAGGAAAGCGTCGAGTAGCGGCTGAAGCCCGCGATTTGATAGTCGAGGTCCCTGGCCAAGAGGCCCTGCAGCGCCAGTACGCCGTAATAGTTCTGCTCGAGTTGGGTCTCCGTTATATCTTGCGAAGGTTCGGGGCTCACGCCCGCCAACTTGAACACAGGAGTTTGACCCGGATTGCTGGGGATCTGGAAGTTGGACAAATTGAATCCGCCGATGAAACTCAACCGCGTGGTGGAGTTCAGGAAGTACGAGAGATAGGTGAAGCCGTTGCCGATAGTGGCGAAGTCGTGCTGCGCTTGAGGGCCCGGCGTGGGGGGCTCCAACCCGCGGCTATTCTGGAGGTAGAAGCCGGTGGTGTAATAGCTGAAATTGCCCTTCGAGCCGCCCACTTCGAAGCTCGGCTGCAAGGTATAGCGCTGACCACCGTACATATCGATGTTGCCGCCGTTGAGGCTGTCGCCGCTTTTGGTCTGAATCTGGACGACTCCGGCGGTGTGATAGCCGTACTGTGCGGGCAGCGCTCCTTCCAGCAGCGAGACGCTCTGCGCAAGCCGGGGGCTGAGGGTCTGTGAAAAGCCGGCGGCAATACCCTCGGGCAATTCGATGCCGTTGATGCGGTACTGGATCTCGGCGTGCTCACCGCGAATGTGCAGTTGCCCGAACGAGTCCTGCGCAACTCCCGGGGCCTGGAGCAAGACATCGCTCATCTGCGAGTTGGTTCCCTGCGGCAAGTCGTGGATCGCTTTTTCGCTGAAACGATAGACGCTGCTGCCGGTCTCGGGACTCAACGAGTTGCGCGCGGCCTCCAGGCGCTTGGCGACGACGGCGAGGCTCAACGCTTCCTCGGACGCCATCGCGAGCGTCACCGGCTTCGCGCCGCTGCTCGATACGGTGACGATCGCAGTGGCCGGTTTAAACGTCGCCTTGCGTCCAACCGTCGCGTAAGGCCCCGGTACCACTGCCGGAAACGAAAACTCTCCCCGGTTGTCGCTCTGGGCCTTCGCGACGACGTGACCGTCCGCGGCCTGAAGAGTCACTTCCACGCCCGGCAATGCTCTGCCGAGCGTGTCTCGCACGACGCCATTTATACGCTGTGCCAGAGCGCGTCGCGTCTGAGCACAGGCAGCCGTTGGTACAATCAATTGGCCGATTGCAACGGCCAGCCCGAAGAACAAAATTACACACCTTCGCATCGCAATCTCCTCGCATGCAGGACCGCATCGCGTCGCTCCGCGCATAATGCACGTGCGGCAGGACGCGCGAATGGCATTAGCCACGCGGCCTGGTTAAACGATTTTCCGAAATGTCAGGGGGAAATCGTCAGACCATCGCGGCGGGCGGCGCGCGCGTCTGGCACGAGGAGAACGAATCTGAAACGTGAAGGCTCGCGATCGGAGCATCCACCAGCCGAATCTCGGCATAAGAATGTTCGATCGACGGGGTTGCCGCCGGATTGAGCGGCGCGTGAAAGGCCAGAATGCACAGCGCGCACAGGCCGTCGTCGGCGACGACCCGGGTCTGCGCATTGATCTGCCGGGTGGGGTTGCCCTGATGGAAATGGGTGAGGGCCAGGAACTGGGCGGCGAGAATCAGGACCGCGCCGACGAGCGCAATTGGCTTTGCGCGCCGCCGAATCAACCCCCCAATCCCTCTGCGCCCTGAAATCATCGCCCTGGAATCACCAATGTTTAAATATCATCGCGGCAGCGCTCAGACGATACCCTCCTGCTTGAGCCGCTCCAACTCCGCGGCCGAGAGCCCGAGCATCTCGCCATAAATCTCACCGTTATGCTGCCCGAGCAGCGGCGCCGCCGTGACCTCCGCGGGCGAGTCCTCGAGCTTTATCGGACATCCCGGCATCGTGAACTTGCCGCGTACCGGATGGTCCACCGTCACCACCATCCCGCGCTCCTTCATGTGCGGATCGTTGAGCAGCTCGAGGCTGTCGAGGATCGCGCCGCACGGAACTCCCGCCTCGCCCATCAACCGCATCACTTCGCGCTTGTCGCGCTTGCTGGTCCAGTCCTCGATAATCTGCGTCAGCTCCTCGATATATTTGACGCGCTCGCGGCGCTCCTTGAAACGCGGATCTTCGACCACGTCGGGCCGCCCGAGCGTCTTGCACATCGCCTGGAACATCTCGGGCGTAGTGCACAGCATGTAAACGTAATCGTTGGCGCCGCCCGGCGCGCATTTGTAGATGTCGCCGATCGCTCCGCTCGCGAGCCGGTTGCCCACGCGCGGGCTCGGCTCGTTCGTGATGTACATGCTCATCGTCGGCACGCGCACGAAATTGAACACCGCCTCCTGCATCGCGACTTCGACCTTCTGGCCCTTGCCGGTCCGCTCGCGCTGGATGTACGCAGCGAGCACGCCGGTCGCCGCGTGGATTCCGGTGCCGGTGTCGCCGATCGTCGGGCCCGGCTTGAGCGGCGGCGATCCCGGGAAGCCAGTAATTGACATCGCGCCGCCGGCGGCCTGCGCGATCATGTCGAAGCTCTTGTATTTGCTATACGGGCCGTACGTTCCGAAACCCTTGATCGTCAGGTAAATCAGCCGCGGATTTATTTCACGCAACCGCTCGTAGCCGAGACTCCAGCTCTCCAGCGTGCCGAGCGAATAATTCTCGGCCAATATATCCACCTGCTTGATCATCTCGATGAAGATCTGCTGGCCGCGCTCGGATTTTAGGTTGAGCGTGATGCTCCGCTTGTTGGCGTTGAGCAGCATGAAGTAATGCGAATCGATGCCCGGCTTTTCCGTCAGCAGCCAGCGGCCCTGCTCGCCCATCTTCGGCGGCTCGACCTTGATCACGTTCGCGCCGAGCCATGCCAGCATCTCGGTGCACGACGTGCCGGCTTCGAATTGCGTCAAGTCCAGTACCTTTACACCAGCCAACGCTTTTTCCATCGAGATCCTCCAGCGGCGACCGACATTCGCGGCGCCCAGCGCTTGCACCCGCCCGCGCGGGCGATTCAGATGTCGGCGACTCGTTCTGGTTCTAGCGCCGATACTCCCGTCCGGCAAGGCTGCCGCCATCGTCTTAGCCGCCCAGGCTCACGCGAGGGTACTCTGCGGGAGTGTCGCCGGTTGACGCCGCTTAAGTGACGCCTCGCGCTCTGCTAGATTTCATCTGCACGGCAACGCTTTGCGCCGCGCCGCCCACGATGCCCGACGCCTTGAGCAAACTTTCGTCGATCCGCGAGGAACTGAATCATCTGTTTCTCGAACGCGCCGATCTCATCGATGGCGCACTCTGCGCGCTGCTCTCCGCCAGCCACATCCTCGTCATCGGTCCGCCCGGCACCGCCAAGTCGATGCTCGCCGACGAACTCTGCCGCCGTATCGAGGGCGCCAATTATTTCCAATGGCTATTGACCAAGTTCAGCACGCCCGAAGAAATCTTCGGTGCCGTGAGCCTCAAGGGCCTCGAACAGGACGACTACCGCCGCGTCACCGATCACAAGCTGCCCGAGGCCCACATCGCCTTCCTCGATGAAATCTTCAAGGCCAACTCCTCGATCCTCAACGCGCTCCTGACTGTCATCAACGAGCGGGTTTTTCACAACGGCCGCGAGCGCGTCACCGTCCCACTCATCACGATGTTCGGTGCGTCCAACGAGTTGCCCGACGAGGAAGAGCTGACGGCGCTCTTCGACCGCTTCATGCTGCGCTTCATGGTCGATTACATCAGCGAGGATTTCCGCTTCCTGAAAATGCTCGAGGGCGTTGACGCGGGCGCGCGCACGACTATCACGTTCGCAGAACTGGGCGAGATTCGCGCGAATGCGAGCGCCGTGAAACTCCCAGGGAGCATCCTGCGATCGATCGCGGAATTGCGCCGGGCTCTCGCTACGCAACAAATCATCGTCTCCGACCGCCGCTGGCGCAATTCGCTGGGAATCCTCCGCGCGCATGCCCTGATTTACGGCCGCACCACCGTTACCGAGGACGATCTCACCTTCCTCGAGCACGTGCTCTGGAAGGATCCCGAGGAACTGCCCAAGGTCCGCGACGCGATTCGCCGGTTGGTCAAGGGCTTCGAGGATGAGGCGCGCGAACTGCTCATCCAGGGACAGGAATTGCGCGAGTATGTCGATCGCGGATGGGAGAGCGACGAATTGCGCAAGCGCGCCACGATCGAGGCGCACACCAAGCTCGCCAACATCCTGGTCAAGTTCGAACACCTCGTGCGCGAGGCCGCCGACAACGGCCGCGACACCGATGGCCTCGAGGCGATGCGCGCCAAGGTCCACCAGATTCAGCAATCGATTCTCCGGACCGCGGCGTAGCACGATGAAGGTCCGCCTGCGCAATCGCCCACCGGGGCCGGATTGCGCGCCGCGAACAGGCGCGCAAATCCCGTCGATGATGGCGAGGCTCCGTGCCGGCTGAAGAATCCACCGCCGCCATCGTGCTCCGGGCGCGCGACTACTCCGAGTCCGATCGCATCGTGACTTTGCTCACCCTCGACTTCGGCAAGCTGAGCGGCATCGCCAAGGGCGCCAAGGCCTCGCGTCGCCGCTTCGAACGCAAACTCGAGCCGTTCTCGCACGTCAACCTGTTCTTCCGCCGGCGCCCGCAGGGACAACTCGTCTTCATCACGCGCGCCGAGCCCGGCGATTCGATACCGCCGCTGCTCGAAGACGACCTCGCCAAGATTGCTCTCGGCAGCTACATGCTCGAACTCGCCGACGCGCTTACTTCCGAGGAGGCCGAGGCCGCCGACGCCTACCATGTTTTGGCGCGCGCCCTTGAGACCCTCGGCGGTGGGGCGGTGACGCTCGCGATGCGTCAATCGTTCGAACTCAACCTGTTGCGCGCCGCCGGTTTCGGCCTCGAATTTGCCCGCTGCCGCATCTGTGGCCTGGCCGAGACCGCTAGCGGCGGCGCGGTTTACTTCGTGGTCGCGCGCGGCGGCATCGTCTGTGCGCGATGCCGCCCGCAGGCGCCCGAGGGTGCCGTCCGTCTGGCTGCCGCCAACGCCGCAGCCCTTGCCGCGCTCGCCGCCGCGCCCATCGAGCACGCCGCGATTCTCACGCACGCCGGCAGCGACGGCGCCCTCGCGATCGCACGGTTCCTCGCCTCGATCCTCGACCGTCGTCTACGCTCCGTAGAATTTCTTGACTCTTTGTTGTAGAAGGCCGTCCGCGCCGGTCGATCGATTACGATCTTCGGCGCCTGTCTCGGGGGCTAATTTGTTCAGTCAGTAATAAGTTTCGGCGAATGCACGCGGGCGGGCTCATGCTCGACCAGCACGATCCCGCAATTACCCGGCATGTGGGCGGTTTCCCAGACCCCCGTGAGATGGGCCCACATCGAGAGCATCACGCCGCCGTGGCTCACCACCACCAACTCTTGATCGGGATAACGCTCGCGAATCTCGTCGATCGCGATGCTCACGCGCTGGCGCACGTCTTCGTAACTCTCGCCGCCCTCGGGCCGCCATAGCCATCCGCGCTTGGGGTCGTAGCCCGAGTCCTGTCCGGCCAGATCGCGCAGCAGGTCGTAGGATTGGCCCTTCAGCACGCCGAGTTCGCGCTCGTGAAGGTCATGCACGACTTCGATCGACAATCCCAATTCGCCCGCGATAATATCGCTGGTCTGACGCGCGCGCCGATACGGGCTCGAAATTATCCGCTCGGGCGTAAACCGCTTCGCAATTCGCTGTGCCGCCTCGCGCGCCTGCTGACGCCCCAGTTCGGTCAGCGGAACCTCCGGCGACAGCGTAAAACGGCGATCGCGATTGCCCTCGCTCTCGCCATGCCTGACCATTATTAGTCTACCCAATTTGCCCATACGTCGAAGCGCTGTCTGCTGTCGGACTAAGAGGTTACCGATCATCCGCACTGTGCGGCGCGGCCAAAATCCTGCACGAAATTTCTATCGGACGTCCGCGTCAATCGGCCCCTCGCACTGCGCGCGAAATTCCCGCTCAGATGCAGGCCGCTCTCAGTCGCACACGCAGTTCGAACACATCTGGAGCTGTTGCGCGGTCGAGAAATTGAGCGCCCCCGGTAAGCTCTGCCCGATTTGAGTCGCACTGCCTGGAACATTCGCGCCGGGCAACACCGGCACCGAGGTGGACGCGGACGCTTGCGTATTCAGTGCCGATTGCGGCTCACGACGCTCGTTGTAGCTGAGGCACGCGCCCACCGCCGCTTGTCGCGCGTTGAAGTAGCCCGGCGCGGTTACCTCGCCCATCCAATGCGTACCGGTTGCGCGCCCGAAACAACTGCAATTGAACGCGCGGACCAACGGTGTCGGTGAGGCCGTCGGCAGCCCTGGTACCGGCACCAGGATCGGCGCGATCGCGGTCGTTACCGGCGCCGGCAACTGCGTCGGAGCGGCCGGCGGCGGCACCGGCGCAAGTAGCGGGTTCGTCGCGGTCTGCGCCCACAACGATCCGATCGAAACCGGCCATCCGAGCGCCAGTGTGAAGATCGCGCTGAGCAGCACGATCGCGATACCTTTCACACCGCGCAGCGTCTTTCCCTTGATTGGTCCTAATGGGTTCATTCGGTAGAGCATGCCAGAGCCTTTGGCTATAATCGCGCGGTTGGCGCGTTGCAAGCGCCCCCGGGCGCGCGCATCCGCCAGCTGGACTGGATGGCCGGTTTCTTCATCGCCTCTATTGCGCTACACAATGCGAGCGATGAAGTTCCACTTCCTGCCCGCGCTTCGGTAATGCAAGGAGGCCCCGACACGATGCGACGTTTTACATCCGCCATGCTTGCGCTTTCGGTTTTGCCGATCGTGTTTGCGCACGCGCGGCCGGCTGCGGCTCAGTACACCTCCTCTTCCGCTTACGGCACCACGGGAGTCCAGGCCCCTTCGTTGAGCGGCCAGGCGATTCCCGCCGCGATCCCGCCCGGTGAAATGGCGCTGCCGCAGGTCAACGTTCCAGCCGCCGCCGCCAATCAGTTCGAGCGCAATCCCGTGCTCTCCATTCCGAGCGAGTTCGTGCGCCAATGGTCGCCGGCTTACGAGTTCGCTCCGGAAAACCTCATCAGCGAAAAGTATCTCCGCTCGATGGACAACACCGCGCGCAAAATTACCCTGAAGGAAGCCGTCTATATCGCGATCAACAACAATCCCGCGCTCAAGGCCAGCGAACTCGATCCGATCGCCGCCACCGAGGCCGTGCGCGGCGCCAACGCGGCCTTCGACCCCGATCTCACCGCGCAGGGTGACGTCGAAAAGAGCGTCGCGCCGGTAACTTCCCCCTTTCAGACCACGGGAAGCATCGGCTTCGATCAAAAGTTTTACGATTGGAATTTTGCCGTCAACAAGGTTTCGGCGCTGACCAACGGCACCTTCAGCATCACCTTTGACAATAATCGGACCTATACCAATTCGACCTTCTCGGGTGTCAATCCGCTCTATCAGCCCACCCTCGAGGCCTCGCTGGTGCAGCCGCTCCTGCGTAACTTCGGATGGAATTTTGCGACGCTCAACGTCCGCCTCTCCGAGTCGGCCCAGCGCGGTTCGCAATGGAACTACGGTCTCGAGCTGAACCAGTTCGTTGAACGCATCGGCATGGATTACTGGGCGGTGGTGGGCGCCGCCGAGAATCTGGACGTGGCTGAGTCCGCACTCACGTTCAACGCGGACCTGGTCCGCATCAACCGTATCAGCGTCAACGTCGGCACGCTCGCGCCGATCGATTTGCAGGAGGCGCAGTCCGCGGCCGCCACCGCCGAAGCCAATGTTTACGCGGCCGAAGCGGCGCTCAAAAGTTCGCGCGCGCAATTGCGCCAGGACGTGATGCTCAATCCGGCCGGCACCTTCCTGCCCGAGAATATCGAGCCCGCCGATGTGCCTAATCCGAACGTGGAAATTACCGACAATGAGGAAACCGCGCTCGAGCGCATGGTCGAGTATAGCCCCCTGCTCGGCGGCCTGCGCGAATCGATCCGCACCGCACTGCTCCAGGTCAAATTCCAGGAGAACCAGGTTCTGCCGCAGCTCAATATCGGCACCCAGTTCGGCGTCACCGCCGTCACCGGCGCCACGCCCTGCATTGTGAACAGGATTAGCAGCAGCACCAGCGGCGGAAATTGTACCGTGCCCGCGGTTCCTCCGGTTCCCCTCAACGGTATCCGGCTGCCCTTTGGGGGAACCTACGGCGACGCGCTTAATAAAATGCTCAACGCGCAGTTCTATAATTACGCTGCGGTCCTCACCTTCGAGATGCCGCTGGATAACGCCGCGGCCAAAGCCGCGCTGGCGCAGGCCCGCGTCAGCTACGAGCAGTCCCGCCTGACCTATCGCGCGACGCTCTCGCAGGCCGTCACCGCGATCGAAACGGCGCTGGCCAATCTGCAAGCCGACGTCAAGCGCGTACAGGCGACCAAGGAGGCGGTCTTCTTCGCCGAGAAATCCCTGCGCGACGAGCAGGTCCGCTTCCGCGTCGGCATGGCAACCACGCATGACCTGCTCCAGTTCCAGAGCGAACTCGTCACCGCGCAGGGCAACGAGGTCTCGACCGATATCGACCTTGAAAACGCGCGCCTCGCGCTGTGGTACGCCGAGGGCACGCTGCTCAAGGCTTTCAATATCGACTTTCAGGTGCAGGATCCGCACGAGACTCCCTGGTACGCGCGCTTCTAGTGCGTGGCCGCCCGGCTGCTTGTGCTGCCGCTTCCGTCTTCACCGGAAACGGTAATTTGACCGCGAATTGATTCGTCGTCAGCTCTCACGATCGAGCCGGATGACGGCGGGCGTTCGCGAAAAGGCCCTCGCGATGGAGTATTTTTGGGTGGCGATTGGCGGCGCGCTCGGCAGCATGGCGCGCTACGCGATGAGCGGCTTTATCGCCGCGCTCACCGGCGGCACATTCCCCTACGGCACGCTGGTGGTCAACGTCACCGGCGCCATTCTGATTGGCTTTCTCGCGACTCTCACCAGCCCCGACAGCCGCTTCTTCATTCCCGCCTCAGGCCGCATCTTCATGATGACCGGCATCTGCGGCGGCTACACCACCTTCTCCACCTTCAGCCTCGAAACCGCCAATCTGATGCGCGACGGCGAATGGACGGCTGCCCTCGCCAACGTTGGATTTTCGGTCATACTATGTCTGATGGCGATATGGATCGGGCACGCCGGTGCGCTCGTCCTCAATCGCCTCAGAGGAGCGTGACCGCGATGCTCTTACCCCGCGAGGCGACCTTGCTCAGAATCTTTATCGGTGAGACTGCCCGTTTTGAAGGCCACCCGCTGTACGAAGCGATTGTCCTCAAAGCCCGCGAAGTCCATATGGCGGGAGCGACTGTGCTGCGCGGTCCGATGGGCTTCGGCAAGACCAGCCGGCTGCATACGGCGAAGATCCTGCGCCTTTCCGATGATCTCCCGATTGTGGTTGAAATCGTTGACAGCCAGCAGCAGATTGACCAGTTCCTCCCGATCCTCGAAACCATGATTGGCTCGGGCCTGATCACCGTCGAAAAAGTACAGGTCCTCCGCTATGGCGACGCCCCTGGCGCTTGACTAGCAATAGACCACGTCCACCGATTCGAGATACTCGGTGATCGCGTCCAGCGTGTGACGCGCCGTGTCGAGGTCCTTGTCCAGCGCCGCCCGCTCCAGCGTCGCGCCCATCTCCGTCACCGCGTCGAAACCGTAGCTGCCCCCTTCGCCCTTCATCTTGTGCCCGATCTGGCTGATGGTCTCGTAGTCCGCGCGATCGATCGCCGCCCGTATCGTCCCGGTGTCGGCGCGCTTGTGCTCCAGGAAGCCCGGTATCAGGTCGCGCAGGTACGCCTCTACTTGAATCTGTTGACGTTTCATTCTGCTGTCCCCATTCGCCCCCACCGGCGAACTCCCGTTAATTGCCGAACCCGCGGCCGCCCCCGCGGTGAGATTTAATATCGCTTCGAACAGCGTCGCTTTCCTGACCGGCTTGGCGACGTGCGCGTCGCATCCCGCCGCCAGGCTGCGATGCACCGACTCCTCCAGTGCCGACGCCGTGAGCGCGATTATCGGTATCCGCGCCGTTCCCCGCGCATGCTCCCACGCGCGGATCATGCGCACCGCGGTATAGCCGTCCATCACCGGCATCTGTATATCCATCAGCACCAGATCATAATGATTCGCCTTGACCTTCTCGACCGCGATCGCGCCGTCCTCCGCATGATCGACCGTATGCCGCGTCTTTTTCAGATAGGCCTCGATCAGCATGCGATTGTCGTAGGAATCGTCGGCCAGCAGAATACGCAGCGGCCGCGCATCGATTCGCGCGGCGATTGCGTCGCCATTCGCGCTGCCGCCCGGGTGCGCCGCGTCCCTGCCGTTGGCTGTGGCCGCTATCCGCTCCGGTCGCTTGTCTGTTACTTCCATAACCGTCCTCAGCAGGTCGGCCCGCTTGATCGGCTTTGCCAGATAACGGCATTCAGGTGCCGCGTTGAGCTCGGGTCCCCGCAGATGTTCCGACGCCTGCGCCGCCGTCATCAACACAATCGGGCTCGGCGCGTTGCCGTCCGAGCCCGCCGCCAGGCGCCGCACCCCCTCCCGCCCCGCGATTCCAGGCACCCCCAAATCCACCAATAACACATTGTAGGGAATCTTGCTCACCCTGGCGTAATCGGCTTTGGCCAGCGCCGCGGCGCTGTCCGCCGCCTCCTCAACCGTCGCGCCCGCTGCCGTCAGCAACTCGCCCAGCGTTGACCGGGTGGTCGCGTCGTCGTCAATCACCAGCACCCGCACTCCCGCCAAGGCGGCCGCGTCGGCCGCGAGCGCGTCCTTATCGCCCGCCGCATCCTCCTGTGCCGGTTGCGCCTCCAGCGGCACCGTCACGCTAAAGCTGCTGCCCACGCCCGCGGTGCTCTCGACCGCGATCTCGCCGCCCATCAGCGCGACCAGCCGCTTGACGATCGCCAGACCCAGGCCACTGCCGCCGTACTTGCGCGCGATCGACGAGTCGGCTTGCGTAAAGCTCGAAAAAATCGTCGCGATTTGATCTGCCGTGATTCCGATGCCGGTGTCGCGCACCGTAAGGCGAATCCATACCGGCGCCCCACCGTCACTAGCGCCCTCGGCTATGCCGCCGGTATCGCTTCCCGCCGCAGGCGCCGGATCTGCCCCCGGCGACGCGACTTTCTCGATCGTCAACGCGACATTGCCGCTCTGCGTGAATTTGATCGCGTTGCCAATCAGATTGAACAGAATCTGCCGTAGGCGCAGCGGATCGCCGAGCAGCGCCGTCGGCGTGCCGGGCACTATTCGCCCGGTCAGATCGAGTCCCTTTGCCTGCGCCCGCTGCGCCAGCGTATCGAGCAGTTTCTCCGTCAAGTCGCGCAGATCGAGCGGACTCTTCTCCAGTTGCATCCGGCCGCTTTCGACCTTGGCCAGATCGAGAATTTCATTGATCAGTTCGAGCAGCATGTTGCCGCTGTTGCGCATGGTGTCGACATAACGCCGCTGTTCGCCATCCAGTTCGCTTTCCCACAACAGGTCCGCCATCCCCAAAACCGTGTTCATCGGCGTGCGAATCTCGTGCGACATGCTCGACAGAAATTCTGACTTCGCCTGCGACGCCGCCAGCGCCGCCTCGCGCGCCGCCCGCAATTCTGTCTCCGCCTGCTTGCGCTCGGTAATGTCGTGCGCGATCGAAATCGCGCACATCTCGCCGCCGAGTTCAGTCACCACCGCCGATATGCTGTGCGGAATCAAGCGGCCGCTCCGATGCCGCAGCATCGCATCGATGTCCTGCACGCGTCCTTCGCTCTGCAAACGTTGCGCAAAATTCTTGAGTGCTGCCGCATCTGGCCAGATTCCGGTGTCACGGGTTCTGCGCCCGATGAGCTCTTCGGCAGTCAGGCCGCTCATCGCGCACATGCTCGCGTTGACGGCGGTAATTTCACCGTCAGACATTCTCGCGATCGAGATCGAGTCCGGGCTGACTTCGAAAATCCGACGCAACTTGCTCTCACTGTCGGCCAAGTTGCGCAGCGCCGCCTCGCGCTGCTCCATGGCGCGCGTGCGCTCTGAAATCTCCGCCTGCAGCCGCTCCTCTGCCCGCTCGAGCGTCTCGATCTGCCCGCGCATTACTTCGCGCGCCGCAATCAGATCGTTCTGGTTCTGCTTGATCGTGGTGATGTCCCGGCAAATTGAGATGATGCAGGCCTCGCCGTTCATCTCGGCGATCGTGGCCGAGACCAAGTAGGGTCGCGCCGCGCCGCTCTTGGTCCGCACCGCCACCTCCATATTGGTGACTGCCCCGTCAGCCTTTAACTTGTGCAGGAATCCGCGCAATTGTGCGCTGTCAGCCCAGAGTCCGAGGTCTCCCGCCGTTCGCCCCAGCAACTCCTCGCGGGAATAGCCAATCGCCTTAAAGCCCTCATTAAAATCCAGATAGCGTCCATCACTCAGGCGGCTGATCGTGATCGCGTCACTGCTCGTATCGAAAATCTTGCGCAGCTTAGCTTCGCTCTCCCTAAGTTGCCGATCCACTCGTGCGTTGCTCGCCGCTATCGCTTCGCGCTTGGCGCTTTCGGCGAGCAGTTGGCGATGACTGGCCCGGAGCGCCATGATTCGGCTCGCAATCTCCCGCCGATAACGTTCGCCCGAGAGCGCCCCGTAATGCGCGACGCCGGCCGCGCTCACAACCGCCAGCCAATTGTAGGCCAAATGGGGATCTGCCGTAGGCCGTAACAGCGTGAACACTGCCATTGAAACGACACCCGCGATTGCGAGCGCGGCCTGCCAGCGCCAATTCCATGGCACCACCGCCGCCAGGCCCAGCATCCCGATCGTCTCCACCATCGTCAGCGGCGTGTCATCCAGCGTGAGTATCGCTAGCGCGGCGGTGGTCGCAAACAGCAGCGTGCAGCTTCCCAGGAGAATCTGCGGCACTCGGCCCTGGTACGCGCGTATTTGCGACAGTCTCAGGAATATCGCTACGTTCAGAATATTGAACAGATGCAGAGGTAAAACCGCTGCGTGTCGCGCTCCGATCCATCTCCAGTCCGTCGCCAGATAAAGAGACTGAAACACCAGCACGACGACGGCGCCCGCCCGCACGGTGGGCAATAGCCAGTCAGCCTTGGTCCAATCGATCGCTCCGGTGGGTTCACCCGGGTATTCACCGGCCTCCGCAACACGCAATGCCGCCCCGACTTCGGTGCCGCCCTTAGGCTGATCGCGACTCTTCGCGTACGTCGCCTCTGCCAACGCGGCCGTCGCGGAGGCCTCTGTGAAGGTTGGCTGATTCATTTTCCAGGGCGACGCGCCCGCCTGATGGCCGGCTCGGTAAAGGTGAGAGGTCGCAATTCAATTGGTGCAAGAGCGATGCCCGGGCCGACGCCTCATTCCAGACTTCGGACAAGCTAAAGCATCATCTTTCTCAGGAGCGGCGGTTAAAATGGGACACTTCCGCCGTTTGGTCCGCAATAATGGAACGTCCCATCTGCGACCGCCGTGCAAATTGACGAGACCGTTCGCGTGCGGTGACGATGACGCCGCGGCGGCGTGATCCCCTGTCGGCCCGTCCCTTAGCGGCTCAGCAGCCTTCCAGCGCGCGACCGAAATCGGCCATCAGGTCTTCCGTCGCCTCCAGCCCCACCGATAGCCGAATCAGCCCCTCGCCGATTCCCGCGCGCTCGCGCTCCGTACGCGGCATCCCCGAATGCGACGTCTTGACCGGTCGCGTAACCAGACTCTCCACGCCGCCCAGGCTGGGCGCGCTGATCGGAATCGTGAGTCGGTTGATAAACGCCTCGGCCGCCTCCACGCCGCCCCGCAGCTCGAAGCTCATCATGCCGCCGAAGCCGTCGAATAATTCGCGTGCGCGCGCGTGGCCGGCATCATTCTCGAGCCCCGGATAATTCACCGCCGCCACCCGCGGATGCGCCGCCAGGTACCGCGCCAGCACCAGCGCGCTCGCATTCTGATGTCGCACGCGCACACCGAGCGTCTTCAGCCCGCGATGAAGCAGAAAGCAGGCGTGCGGATCGAGCGATCCGCCCAGATGGCTCAGCGTGCGATTGATCTTCTCGATCAGAGCCGCGCGCCCGATCACCGCCCCGGCGACGATATCCGAATGGCCGTTGAGGTATTTCGTGGCGCTGTGGATCGATAAATCGAAGCCGAGTTCCGCCGGCCGGAAATTCACCGGACTGGCAAAGGTGTTGTCGATAATCGAAATGAGTTCGTGCGCGCGCGCGAACTCCACCGCCGCGCGCAAGTCGGCCACCTGCATCAGCGGATTCGAGATAGTCTCGACGTAGATCGCGCGGGTCTGCGGCGTCAAGTTCTCGCGCCACGACGCCGCATTGCCTCCATCGATAAAATCCACCGCGAGGTTCATCCGCGGAAACTCGATGCGCATCAGGTCGTGCGTCCCGCCATACAGGCAGTCCTGCGCCATGACGCGATCGCCCGCCGCCAGGAAGGTCATTAGCGTGGTCGCCACCGCCGCCATCCCGCTCGCCGTCACCAGCGCCGCCTCCGCGCCCTCGATCGCCGCGAGCTTGCCGTGCAGCGCGACGTGATTCGGCGTGTTGTTGAGCCGGATGTAACGCAGCGCGTAATAGCTCTCCTCACCGCGATACTCGAAGGTTGACGATTGAAAAATCGGCATCGCCACGGCGCCCTCGATCCGCGGCTCCGGTTCCCCCGCATGCACCAGCTTCGTGTCGATTCCCGCCATCGGCTTTTCCATCTCTGACCCTCGCCTGGACTAGTTTCCTTGGTAACCTGCTCCTGCGAATATCTCTCAAATCGCTCGTATACCTCGTCTTCGCGGGACTTGGCTGTTCGCCCGAGCATCGCGGGCGTCAAGCACCGAAAAGGAGGAACTCAAAACCTATATTTCATCGAAACCTCGCGTGGTTTCAAACTTCCCACTATAGGTAGGCGCTCGCGATGCTTGGGGCCGTGGCACTTCCTTCACGGTGAGGGTGCATCGCTCCGTCACTGCATGTTCTAACAGGGCGAAGCCCGCATCTTCCAAATGGGAAGACTGAAACCTCGTGAGGTTTCAGTCTCCGAAGGAAACCAAAGTTTTGTGCTCCTCGACAATTTCCTATATTCCCGCAAAACTTGGCTGCCTATCCGAGCATCGCGAGCGTGAATCCTTTAAACTAGCGACGTGAAAGTCATCATCATCGGGGGTGGCATCATTGGTGCTTCCATCGCCTGGCGCCTTGCGTGCGATCGCGCCGACGTCGTCGTGCTTGAACGCGCCCGCCTCGGCCAGGAGGCCTCCTGGGCCGCTGCCGGCCTGATCGCACCGCAGGCCGAAGCCCAGGCGGCCGGCGTCTTCTTCGACCTCTGCCTCGCCGCGCGCCGCGTCTTCGACGCCACCGTCGATCGCCTGGTTGCGGATTCCGGACTCGATCCCGAGTACGACCCGCATGGCATCCTCTATATTGCGCTCGATTCCGCCGAACGTGCGGAACTCGAATCCCGCGCTCGTTGGCACCGCGAAGCCGGCGCTCTGGTCTATGAGATGTCCGGCGACGAAGCCCGCAAAATTGAACCCGCGATCTCCTCTGAAGCACTTTACGCGCTCCATCTGCCCGACAATCGCCGGGTCGAAAACCGCAAGCTGACGCAGGCCTACATTGCCGCCGCGCTCAACGCCGGCGCCCACTTCCGCGAGGGTGTCGCCGTCGATTCCATCGCCACCGCAGGAGGCCGTGCCACCGGCGTCCGCCTGTACGACGGCACTTCGCTCGCGGCCGACCTCGTCATCGTCGCCGCCGGTTCATGGTCCCACCATATTCGCGGCCTCGAGGCTGACCGCGTAACCCTCCATCCCGTGCGCGGGCAGATCCTCTGCTTCGAGACGCGCCCGCGGATTCTCACGCCCGCGGTCTTCTCGATGCGCGCCTATCTGGTCCCTCGCCGCGACGGCCGCATCCTCGCCGGCTCCACGATGGAGGCGGCTGGCTACAACAAAACCGTCACGCTGGCAGGGATCGAAAAAATCGTCCGCGGCGCGCTCGCGATGGTCCCCGCCCTTGGCGAACTGCCGTTTCGCGAGGCCTGGGCCGGCCTGCGCCCCGCGACCAAGGATTTGCTCCCCGTCATTGGCTATTCGCCATCAGTCGCCAATGTCATCTGGTCCACCGGCCACTATCGCAGCGGCATCCTGCTCTCCGCGCTGACCGGCGAAGTCGTCGCCGACCTCGTCGCTGGCCGCCCGCCGTCAATCGATCTTGCCCCGTTTTCTCCCGCCCGCTTCACGGCTCATGATCATTGAGCGACGCACGGGTCGCCGGCTTCGCCCTGTGAAAACCTCATTCTGGTTGATTAATGCACGGCAGCGCCGCGGGACTTCGTGACCGACCCGAGCATCGCGAGCATCAATCATGATGGGAAGTTTGAAACCTGGCTGAGGTTTCAGAAAGAAATGAAAAGCTTTGCGCTCCTCAACAACTCTCCTCTCCCCTTTGGGTGATATAGTTCCTGACACCCAACCATGACCGAGCAACCGCCCATGCCCACAACCAAAATTCTCGCCCTCGTCCGCGACCTCCTGCTGCGCTCGCGCATCGAGGCCGTCGCCGTCACCCTCGGCGCCGAGGTGACACCCGCCTCGACCCTCGATCTCGCGCGCACTCGTGCGACCGAGCTTGCGCCCGCGATTATTTTCGCCGACCTCTCCGACGCGAACTTCCCCGCCGACGCGACCGCCCACGCCCTGCGCGCCGCCGCCCCACACGCGCGCCTCGTCGGCTTCGCCTCGCATGTCGATTTGAAATCCCTCGCCTCGGCCCGCGCCGCCGGCTTCGATCTGACCCTCTCGCGCAGCGAATTCACCGCCCAACTCCCGTCATTGATTAAGTCGTGAACTCTCGGGATTGCCTTGATCTCGAACGCGGCGCTAGTCTCGAAAAAATCAAAAGCAAATCGATATGGATACCCAAACTTTCACGGTTCGAGCAGTATGGGATGCCGAAGCAAAGGTGTGGGTGGCTGAGAGCGACGATGTCCCCGGCCTTGTCATTTACAAATGTTTCGACATCCGCGTGCGCCGTCATCCTGAACGAAGTGAAGGATCTCGCGCGGTCCTCCGCGCGCCCATCATCGCGCGATCGAGCAACGCGAACGTGGCCCACCGACGGCATGGAATGCCGCTGAAACCTGAATGAGGTTTCAGAAAGAAGCTTAAAGTTTTGCGCTCCTCAACCACTGGATTACGCGCCGGGGCCGCCGCCTTGCCAATCTTTCATCCTGCCGTCGCCCAATGGTTCCGGCGCCGCTTCGCCGCCCCCTCGCGCGCCCAACAGCTCGGATGGCCGGTAATCGCCGCCGCCGCGCGCCCGCCCGGCCACGACGTCCTGCTTTGCGCGCCCACCGGCAGCGGCAAAACCCTGGCCGCCTTCATGTGGGCGATCAATCGCCTCATCGTCGAGGCCCAAGCCGGCGAACTCCGCGACCAAGTCTCAGTCCTTTATGTCTCGCCGCTCAAGGCGCTGGCCAACGACATCCGTCTCAATCTCGAAGAACCGCTCCATGGCGTGCGCGAGGTCGCTGCCGAAATGGGGATGACCCTCGCGCCCATCCGCGCCGGACTGCGCACCGGTGACACTCCCGCCAACGAGCGCACCGCGATGCTCCGGCGGCCGCCGCACATCCTCGTCACCACGCCCGAGTCGCTCTTCATCCTGCTCACTTCCGCGCGCTTCCGCGAAAAACTCCGCGCCGTCCGTTACATCATCGTTGACGAACTCCACGCCGTCGCCGGCGACAAGCGCGGCGCCCATCTGACCCTCACGCTGGAACGCCTCGAACGCACGGTGCGGGCGCACGGGGCGCCCCGCCCGGTGCGCATCGGCCTTTCTGCAACGTTGAACCCAATCGAAACGCTCGCCGCCTTTCTCGCCGGCGCCGACGTCGCTCCCGATGGCGCGCGCACGCCGCGCCCCGTCCGGATCGTCCGCGCCGACGATAAGCCCCGTGAACTCGACCTCGCCGTCATCGCGCCCGGCCCCGAACTCGGCGCGCTTGCCACCCATCCGCATTGGGACGCGATGTACGACACGGTCGCTACCCTCATCCGCGAACATCGCACGACCCTGGTCTTCACGCTCTCGCGCCGATGGGCCGAGCGCATCGCGCTCGCGCTCCAGAAGCGCCTCGGCGCCGACGCCGTGATGGCGCATCACGGCAGCCTCGCCCGGGCCGAGCGCCTCGCCGCCGAACAGCGCCTCAAGCGCGGCGAACTCAAGGCGATCGTTGCCACCGCCTCGCTCGAACTCGGTATCGACGTCGGCGCGGTCGATCTCGTTTGCCAGATCGACTCGCCGAAATCGATCTCCGCCGCCATCCAGCGCATCGGCCGCTCAGGCCACAGCCTGGGCGCGACGCCCAAGGGCCGCTTCTTCGCGCTCACCATCGACGACCTGATCGAATGTGCCGCGGCCGTTCGCGCCATCCGCTCGGGACATCTCGACGAAGTCGAGGTCCCGCTCAACCCGCTCGACGTCGCCGCACAGCAGATCGTCGCGATTGCCACCGATGAAGACGATATCGCCGAGGACGAACTCCTGCGGCTGCTGCGATCCTCGCACAGTTTCGGCACCCTCGAACCGGTCACAATGCGCCGCTTGATCGAGGAGATGGCGGCGCAGTTGCCCGATCGCATCCAGGGTGCCGCTCCTAAAATCTTTTACGACCGCGTCGCCCGCCGCGTCCGTCCGCGCCGCGGTGCGCGCCTGTCCGCGATCACCTCCGGCGGCACCATCCCGGAGGCCGGCAACTACGACGTCGTCATCGCGTCGGAGGGTCGCAAAATTGGCGACGTCGAGGAGGACTTCGCGCAGGAGTCGGCGCGTGGCGACGTCTTTTCGCTCGGCTCCATGCCGTGGAAGATCCTCGGCATCTCCAAAAACCGCCTGTTAGTCGAGCCCGCACCCGGCATGACCCCTTCGCTGCCGTTCTGGCAGACCGAAGCGGCCGGCCGTTCGCCCGCGATGTCCACCGAGGTCTCCACCCTGCGCCGCGAGGTCGCCGCCTTCTTCTCAGATCCGGCAACCTCTGAACACCCCTCCACGTCCAGAGCATCCGGCGACCCGTTGCTCTCTGAACACCTCTCCCTGTCCAGGGAGAGGTCGGCGAACGCCAACGAAGTTGGCGGCACGCCGGATGAGGGCATTTCCCCTTCTTCGGCTTCCATCCGCGAGCAGGCTGCCGCTCGCTGGATGGTCTCCGAATGCGCCCTCGACCAACCTGCCGCAGCGCAGGCCGTCGCCTGGATTCGCCGCGGCCTCGCCGCCCTCGGCGTCATCCCCGACGAAAAGCATATCGTCGTCGAGCGCTTCTTCGACGGCCTCGGTGGCACCCAGATCGTCATCCACTCGCCCTTCGGCATTCGCTTCAATCGTGGACTCGGCCTCGCCATCCGCAAGCGCCTCTGCCAGTCCTTCGACTTCGAGATTCAGGCTTCCGCCATCGACGACGCCGTCCTGCTCGCGCTCAACTCGCGCCACAGCTTCCCGCTCGAAGACATCCTGACCACCGTCAACTCGCGCACCGCGCGCCCGACGCTGGTGCAGGCGATGCTCGACGCGCCGATGTTCGAGGTCCGCTTCCGCCACGTCGCAACTCGCGCGCTGGCCATAATGCGCTCGATGCGCGGACGCAAGGTCCCGGCATGGATTCAGCGCTTGCGCACTCAGGAATTGATTACAGCGCTCTTTCCCCGCCGCAACGCTTGTTTCGAGAATCGTCCGCCCGCAATCGAAATCCCCAGCCATTACATCGTCGGTGAAACTGTTCGCGAATGCCTCGAGGAGTCGGCCGACGCCGACCGCATGGATGCCGTGCTGCGCGGTCTCGAGAACGGTGCAATAGCCGCCCGTTTCGTCGACGCCGTCCCGCCGTCGGTCTTTGCCCATCGCATTCTGCTTGCCTGGGACTACTCCTTCCTCGACGATGGCGAACGCGCCAACCGCCGCAGCCGCACGGTCACGATGAATCGTGCGATGGCCGAGGATGTCTTCCGCGAAGAAGATTTGTCCTCGATGATCTCCGCGCATGCGGTCGAACGCGTCGCCGCCGAGATTGGCGGCTATGCGCCTGGCTCGACTCCCCGCAACGAGGACGAGCTTTACGAACTCGTCCGCACGCACGGGTCGATTCGAGTGACGGCGCTCGAACGGCAGATCGGTGGTGAGACGCCGGCGTTGGCGCTTGCACTGGAAAGGGCAGGGCGCTTCATTCGCGTACAGGTGGCTCCGGCGTCACCCGAGGCCTTGATCGCGGCCGAGGACCTGCCGCTGTTCGCGGCCGCCTATCCCGAGGCGAACGTCGCGCCGCCGTTTCCGGCGCAGAGCAACGCGTCGTTGACTCCGGACGCCATGCCCACGGCCCAGCCTGATGCGGCTCGCATCACCCTTGACGAGGCGAAGCCCATCACCCAGGAGGATGCGCGCCTGGAGCTGGTGCGGCGTGCGCTGGCCACGACCGTTCCGACTACAGCCTTGAACATTGCCGCACGCCTTGCACTTGCTCCCGACGGAATCGCGCGCATCCTCGCAACGCTCGAGGCGGCAGGTGTCGTCTTCCGAGGCTATTTCACAACCGCCCGTCCGCTTGAGATGGCGAATCCGCATCGAGATGCTTTCCGTGTGGCGAACGGTGTCGCAATTTCGCCCGAAGCTTCCGAGCAATGGTGCGATCGCTATGTTCTGGAACGCATACATCGGCAGACGCTGAACCGGCTGCGGGCCGAAGTCGAACCTTGCGCCGATCACGATTTCGCCGCATTTCGCTTACGCTGGATGCAGGTTGGGAGCGGCCTTCCCGCAAACTCCGAAGCCGTCGGCGCGGTGCTCGAACAACTCTCCGGCCTCGCCTTCGATCCGGCCTTCTGGGAGCGTGCAATCCTCCCCGCGCGGATTCATGGCTACCGCCCCGAGCACCTCGATCTGCTGTGTCTGAGTGGCGACCTGCGCTGGATTGCAACGCCAGGCGGCGATGATAGTGCTAGCGGCGAAAGTGCAACGCTCGATCTGCCGACCGATGTTGCATTTCTGCCGCGCCGCAAACGATTCCAGACTAAGGCCAACGCCGCGCCTGCCGATCAACGCTCGGTCGCGGTCCTGCGATGCCTGGTCGCGCACGGAGCCCAATACCTCGACCAGGTCGCCGATCGCGCCGGTCTGTCGGAGCGCTATACGCTCGCCGCCTTGTGGCGGCTGGCGGCCAATGGGCTTGCCTCCAACGACAGCTTCGCGCCGCTGCGGCTGCTGTCGTCAGACCCCGACGCCGCGCGCGCGATCACTGATTCGCCGCGGGCTGCCAACGGTTCCGCAGCGTCATCATTCAAGCACGATGCCGCGTTGCGGGCTCGCTTGAAGTCGAGCCTGAGCGGCCGTTGGAGTGCGATTGAGAACTCGCTTGCGGGCGAAGCGGACGCACGCTCCAGCGGTACCGCCGGCGACGCGGCCGCTTTCGACGAGGTCCGCGAAGTCGCGACGCTGCTGCTCGCCCGCAACGGCATCCTCACGCGCGAGATGCTCGCCCTGGAATCGTTGCCGGTAACCTGGCAGACGCTTTCGTTCGCGCTCCGCCGCATGGAATATGCCGGCACCATTCGCCGCGGCTATTTCGTGCGTGCGCTCTCGGGAGAACAATATGCGCTGCCCGAGGCGCTCGAAATGTTGCGCGCCGCGCGCACGGCCGCTAACGAGCCGCCAGTCGCGATTAGCGCGACCGACCCGGCAAATCCTTACGGTGTGCTGCTGCCCGGATGTGGAGTCACGCGCGAGGCCGCCAACCTGATCGTCCTGTGCGCAGGGCGCTTCGTCCTCGGACTCGCGGCGCGCGCGCTGATCGGCGGTGCGGCGCTCGACGACGATTCCTTCGCCGCGGCACTGGCCGCGCTGATGACGCTGCGGCCGAAGTTGACCATCGAGTCAATCGATGGTGTACCCGCACTCGATTCGGAGCGCGTGCCGGCAATGGCCGCGATGCGCTTCCATTCCGACGGCCGCGCGCTGGTCTTCGACGGTCTGCCCGGCCCGGCGCCGGCCCGCGCGCAAAAAACTTTGATTTCTTCTGAAACCTCATGAGGTTTCAGACTTTCCAGTTGGAAGATGCGGGCTTCGCCCTGTAAAAACCCCGTCAAGGTTTGACGCCATATCGCCGGGTTCTCGCAAGACCTAGCCGCCCACCCGAGCATCGCGAGCGTGGCCCACCGTCGGCATGGAGTGCCGTGAAACCTCGTGAGGTTTCAATGAAATATAGGTTTCGAGAACTGCCCACGCTTCAGGCGTCAAGGGCGCGCGCGCTATGCTCGGCCATCATGGGTGCTCGCGGCGACCATCGTACAGATGACGCGAACGATACCTTCGACCGCGGTTTGGCGTTGTTCAATCGCGGTCAATACTTCGCCTGCCATGAGGTGTGGGAAGCAGTATGGCTGCGCAACACCGGCGCGGAGAAGCTCTTTTACCAGGGACTGATCCAGGCGGCCGTCGCAATCCTGCACGCGGAGCGAGGTAATCCGCGCGGGGCCGCCTCGACCTGGCGCAAGGCGCGCGCGAAGCTCGAGGCGCTACCGGCAATTCATCACGGGATCGCGCTGGGAGAATTTCGCGACGCGATGGCGCAATTCTTCGCGGGCGCGCTCGATCCAGACGCCGCCCGCGCGCTTCCGCCGCGGCCGAAAATCGAGCGCCGCCGATAATCGCAATCGCGTTAAGGCCAGCGCGAATAATGAATACCAATGCGGATCGTAATCGGTCTGCGCGATCCGTTTGTATGATCGCGGGGAAGCCGTCATAAGCTCGATTCGATTCAAAGCTCATTGTCAGGAGGCCCATCATGGCAGGTCGAGTTGAAGGCAAAGTCGCGCTGATAACCGGTGGAGGCTCGGGCATCGGGCGGGCCACCGCGCTTTTGTTCGGGCGCGAGGGCGCGAAGGTGATGGTCGCCGATTACGACCCTGAGGGCGGCGAGCGCACCGTCAAGATTATCAAGGAGGCGGGCGGCAACGCGATCTTTCATGCGGCCGACGTTTCGAACCCGCAGGATGTCGACGGGCTTATGCACAAGGTCGTCGAGACCTATGGCCGGCTCGATTGTGCGTTCAACAACGCCGGCGTCGAAGGCCAGACGGGGGACACGCCCGAATGCTCGCTCGAGAACTGGAATCGGGTGATCGCGATCAACCTGACCGGCGTATTCCTGTGCCTGAAGTATGAAATCCCGCTGATGCTGAGGCATGGCGGCGGCAGTATCGTAAACACCGCGTCGGGGGCGGGTCTGGTCGGGCTGGTGGGGGCGCCGGCCTACGTCGCGGCCAAGCACGGGGTTGCAGGACTGACGAAGGCCGCCGCGCTCGAATTCGCACAAAAAGGAATCCGGGTCAACGCGGTCTGTCCGGGATTCATCCGCACGCCGATGGTCGAGCGGGTGCTGGATAAGGGGACCTTCAGCGAAGAGCAGATTTTCGCCGCCGAGCCGATGCATCGGATGGGCAAACCCGAGGAGATCGCTGAGGCGGTGCTGTGGCTGTGCTCGGAAGCATCGTCATTCGTGACCGGGCTGCCGATGCCGGTCGATGGCGGCTACGTCGCACAGTAGCGTGGGCCGGCTTGCGACGCAGTGTCACTTAGCGCCCTTAGCTCGCTTCGGCTCGGTTTGAATCGTGACCTTGCGATCCATCCGTCCACTCGTCTGGACGAAAGCGCGCAGCACGGCATTGATACGGGTCTGGTAGCCTCTGCCGTGAGCCTTGAACCAGTCGAGGATATCGCCATCGAGGCGGATGTG
Organism: Binataceae bacterium (SeqCode); assembly: GCA_050011435.1. Lineage (GTDB taxonomy): Bacteria > Desulfobacterota > Binatia > Binatales > Binataceae > JADMIL01. The sequence continues at coordinate 33,842 of JBEKJC010000013.1, read as the reverse complement.
AATGTCCTGTTTGGAGGGCGGCAGGCCAATCGTAATCGTGCTCTCCCAGCTCTCGGACAAGGGGCCTTCATTCTGGTCGGCAAGTCGTTCGACTTCCGCCTGGGACATCGCGTTGACGCGTTTCCAGTCGGACTTGCTTTCGCCGCGCGCAATCTTCCGCCGGATATTGTCAGCGGAAAAGCGCGCGATATTTCCGTTCTTCCGCATCTCTTGCCCTCCTGAATGAGATCAGCCGAATAGAGGTGGCGCGTCCGGTCCAAACGACGGCGAAGGATTTATTCGCCAGCAAGCCGACGGTGACGAAGCGTCGCTCGCTGTGCCGAGGGGACGGGCAGGTCTATACACTGCGGCCGTCGAACAGGGGCGTCGCGTCCATCAGATCGAGACCGTGGCGTCGTAAATTGATGGCGCGCTTGGTTTCATCCCATTCAAAGTCCACGAAAGTGTATCCACAATTGTGTACACATTACTTAGCGGCCGCAAGTGGATGCGGACGGCGGCTGCGGCGTCGGCCCCCGGTCTGGTCGAAGAAGAGCGGGACCCGTCCGCTGCGAGCAGGATGACAGAAGCTGCGCGGGAAGAGCGGGGTGGCTAGAAGGGGATGTCTTCGTCGTCCATCGGAGCGGCGGCATTGTCGGGCGGCCCGGCCTCCATCGGCTCGTCCATCCCGCCCCCGGCACCGGCGCCGGCGCGTCCACCGAGGAACTGCACGCGCTGCGCGATGATCTCGGTGCGATAGCGCTTGCCGCTACCGTCCTTGGCCTCGTACTGCTGATTCGAGATGCGGCCCTCGATATACGCCTGCCGGCCTTTCTTCAGGTACTGGCCGCAGAGCTCGGCCTGCTTGCCCCAAACGACGATGTTGTGCCATTCGGTGCGTTCCTGCCGAGCACCGGCGCGATCGTTAAAGGAATCGCTGGTCGCAAGTGTGAATTTGGCAACGGTCTGTCCCGACGGGAGGTACCGTACCTCGGGATCGCGGCCGAGGTTGCCGACCAGAATCACCTTGTTCACCGACATCGTGTGCTACCTCTTACGAAAAAGCTAAACCCCGCCGTGCGCCAACGCAAGTATGCGATCATCGCGTTTTGCACATCCCGTGGCAGGGGCTGGGGACAACTCGGGCGATTTCGGCGACGTGCTTTCGCATAAGCGGGCGGCTTTATATACTTTTAAAGCGTCGCCGTGGCGGTGGAAGGGTTGAGGAGGTTCGATGGCAGTTGCGAAATCCACTCCAGTAAAAATTGTGGCGCTGGGCGGGCTCGGTGAAATCGGGCTCAACCTGATGGTGGTGGAGTGCGCGCAAAGCGCGATCGTCATCGACGCCGGCGTGATGTTTGCCGAGGAGCGCGCGTTGGGCGTCGGCCTGCTGCTACCGGATCTTTCCTACCTCGAGGAGAGCCGCCTTAACCTTGAAGCCATCGTGCTGACCCATGCGCACGAGGACCATATCGGCGCGCTCGCCTACCTGCTGCGGCGCTTTCCCGCGCCGGTTTACGGAACTGAAGTAACCCTTGCATTTGCGCGGCGCGGCCTGGCCGAGGACGGTCTCGCGGGCGCCGACCTGCGCCTGCTGCATCCGGGCGCGGAAATCGAGTTCGGTCCGTTTCGGGTCGAGCCCGTCCGCGTCACCCATTCGACGCCAGATTCGGTGGCGCTGGCGATTCGGACGCCGGCGGGCATGATCGTTCATTCGGGCGATTTCAAGATCGATCCGGCGCCGGTTGACGGCCAGCAGTTCGATACCGAGCGCTTCGCCCAACTGGGCGAGGAGGGCGTCGCGCTGCTGCTTTCGGATTCGACCAACGTCGAGCGGCCGGGACGCAGCGGATCGGAAAGCTCGATGAAGCCGATTCTGAAAGAGCTGCTCGCGCACACCCGCGGTCGATTTTTTCTTTCGTCATTTTCTTCGCACCTCCATCGAATTCGCCAACTGGCCGAGGTTGCGCACGAGGCCGGACGCTTCGTCGTGCCGCTCGGTCGGCGGATGGCGGAGAGCGTGCGGCTGGGGATGGAGACCGGACAGCTCAATCTTCCGCCTGGCACCTTTATCGAGCGCGGCGAGGCTGACTTCCTCGAAGGGCGCAAACTCGTCTTCCTCGCCAGCGGCAGCCAGGGCGAACCACTCTCGGCGCTGGCGAAGCTGGCGGCCGATACCCATCCGCACGTTCACGTCGAGCGCAACGACGTGGTCGTCCTGTCATCGCGGTTCATCCCCGGCAACGAGCGCACCATCAATACGCTGGTCAACAATCTGTTCAAACGCGGCGCCGAAGTGCTTTACGACGCGGTTGCGCCGGTGCACGTCTCGGGGCACGCGAGCCGCGACGAGCTGATCGAATTGATCAACCTGGTACGGCCGGCGTATTTCGTGCCGATTCACGGCGAGTACCGCCATCTCAAGCGCCATCAGGCGCTGGCGATCGAGGCCGGTGTGCCGGAGGCGAAGTCCTTCCTGCTGGCGGACGGCGACTCGATCATATTGGAGGATGGCGAGATCCGGCGTGGCCGCGCGGTGACGGCCGGGCGCATCGTAGCTGACGGTGAGGGGCTGGGCGACCCGGCGCTGCTGCGCGAGCGCCGCGCGTTGGCGCATGACGGGACGGTGATCGCGATCGTCGCGATCTCGGCGCGCAACGGCAAGCTCGTCGCCGGTCCCGACCTGCTCTCGCGCGGGGTCGTCAGCGGCGACGGCAGCTCACCCCATATCGCAAGGGCGCGCTCTGAACTTGCGCTGCGGATGCGCAGCCTCAGCGCCGCCGTGCGCGACGACCCTGAACGGCTCAAGGATGAGATGGTGCGGACCTTGCGGCGCTACTTCGGTGACGCGATCAACAAGCGCCCGATCATCGTGCCCTATGTGATGGAGGTCTGAGCGCAATCGCGCGCCAACCCAAAGCTCCGCCGATCGAACTGGCCGCGAGCGCCGAGGTGGCGCCGCGCGAGGGCCGTGTCGCGTGCGAACTGGCGGCGCTGGTGCTCGTTGCGATCGCAGCTTGGATCCTGCTCAGCTTGCTCTCGCTCAGCCTCGACCGGCAGCCGAATCTGGGTGGTCCTGTCGGAGCGGCAGTCGCAAATCTGCTGGCGGATTGGTTCGGCTATCAGGCCTACGTGGTGGTCGTCATGGTGGCCGTCCTTGGGCTGCGGGCCTGGGTGGCAGCGGGCTGGGGGGCGGTCGCTCTCGAGGCGCTGGGCGGCGCGGTCCTGATCGTCGGCCTGAGCGCGGCCGGCGGTTTTTTGAGTGCCCCCGGAATTCCGCTGGGCGGCGCCGTCGGGGCCGCACTGGCCGCCAACCTTGGCGCTTACGTCAGCTTCGGCGGCGGCTACATCGTGGTTATCCTGACCCTGGTCGGCGGGCTCGCGTTGATGTTCCGGCGCGCGCCGACCGACCTGATTGCGGCGATCGCGGGCGCGGCTCCAAGCCGGCCTCCGAACAATGACGCCGCGGATTCCGCGTCCGGCCTTGCGGCTGCGTCCAATGGTGACGCGCAGGCCGCGCCGTCGCGTGAGCCGATAAGATTCGCTATACCAGTCAACGGTAATCGCTCCGACACATCGCTCGTGCGCAAGGCGGAAATTCCCAAACCGCTGGCGCGCGACCAGGCGCCCAAGGCCAGCGCCCGCGGCAAGGGCGGCTTCAAACTGCCGCCGATTTCACTGCTCGATACGCCCCCACTGGAACATTCGCAGGTCGATGAAGCCGCGCTCGAGCGCAGTGCGCGCGTGCTCGAACAGAAGCTTGCCGATTTTGGCGTCGATGGCCGCGTGGTCGAGGTCCAGCCGGGCCCGGTCGTCACGATGTACAAGCTGGAGCCCGGATCGGGCATCAAGGTGAGCCAGATCGTCAATCTCGCCGACGACCTCTCGATGGCGTTGCGGGCGGCAACCGTGCGCATCCAGGCGCCGGTGCCGGGCGAGGCCGTGGTCGGAATCGAAGTGCCCAACCGCAAGCGCGAGAAAATCTACCTGCGCGAAATTCTCGAGGCGGTGGAATTTGGCGCGGCGCAAAGTCATCTGACGATCGCGCTCGGCAAGGACGTCGCGGGACGGCCGATGGCGGCGGACCTCGCGACCATGCCCCATCTGCTGATCGCGGGCGCGACCGGCACCGGCAAGTCGGTCTCGATCCATACGATGATCTCGTCGATCCTGTTCAGCGCGACCGCCGACGATGTGCGCTTCATTTTAATCGACCCGAAGATGCTCGAGCTCTCGGTTTACGAGGGCATCCCGCATCTGTTGGTGCCGGTCGTGGTCGATCCGGAAAAGGCGGCGGCTGCCCTGCTGTGGGCCACCCAGGAAATGGAAGGGCGCTATCGCATGATGCGCGAGCTGGGGGTGCGCAATATCGACGGCTACAACCGCGCGATTGGAAGCGGCGGCGAGCTGGTCGAGCTCAAGCGCGGCGACGCGGCCGCCAATGCCGGCGAAGGCGAGGAATGGATCGATACGCCGGTGAAGCATCGCAAACTGCCGAAGATCGTCATCGTAATCGACGAGCTGGCTGACCTGCTGCTCTCCGAGGGCAAGACCGTCGAGCGCGATATCACGCGGCTGGCGCAGAAGGCGCGCGCCGCCGGTATCCATCTGATACTGGCGACGCAGCGGCCCTCGGTCGATGTGCTGACCGGTCTCATCAAGGCGAACCTGCCCGCGCGAATCTCGCTGCAGGTGACCTCGCGGGTCGACTCGCGCACGATCCTTGATTCGATCGGTGCGGAACGCCTGCTCGGCGCCGGCGACATGCTGTTCATGCCGCCGGGAACCGCCAAGTTGCGCCGCCTGCACGGCCCGTTCGTCTCGGAAGTCGAGATTCGCAAGGTCTGCGATTTTCTGCGCGCGCAGGGTGCACCCGACTACCAGATGGAGATCCTGGAGACCGCGGCCCCCGGCGAGGCCGACAGCGCCGACGGTGCCGGCGATCGCGATGAACTTTACGACGAGGCCGTGCAAATCGTCATGGATACCAACCAGGCCTCGATCTCGATGATTCAGCGGCGGCTCAGAATCGGTTACAACCGTGCCGCGCGGATGGTCGAGCAGATGGAGCGCGAGGGCCTGGTGCTGCCCGCCGACGGCGCTCGTCCACGCGAGGTCCGTTTGCGCGGCGCCAGTTGATATGTTGGTGACGACGCCGACGCCAATGAAATCTTCGGGCAGCTATTTCGTCTAATCACGCGTGAGCTCAATTGGGAAGATAACCCGCCCGGGCAGCCGTACCGCGCGCCTCGCGATGGTCGCCTCGATGCTGGCAGTCGTCACCGTATTCGCATCTTTTGGCCACGGCGATGCCGAAGTACTTGCGCAGGAAGCCGGCGCGGCACAGCCGGCTGAGCTCAAGTCGCTGCTCGCGCGCCTGCAGCGTCATTATCAGCAGACCGATTCTTTCAGCGCATCGTTCAAGCAGACCGTTGCGCGCGTCGGCGCACCCCCGCAGGATCGTTCGGGGAAGGTCTATTTTCTCAAGCCGGGCCGCGTGCGCTTTGAATTCGGCGATCCGCAACCCGAGACGATCGTGAGCGACGGCAAACTCCTCTACGATTACGACCCCGGGCTCAACCAGGTGATGGAGACGCCGTTGAAGAACGCGATCAAGACCCAGGCGGCCGCAGCGTTTCTGCTGGGCGTCGGCAACGTCGATCGCGATTTCAAAGCCTCGCGACCGGCTGCGCCTGCCAACGATGGCCTAATTCATCTTTTGTTGACGCCAAAGCATGGCGGCGACGATATCGAGTTGGGTCTGGACCGGCATACGCTCGACATCATGAGTCTGCGCCTGGCGGATGCGCTCGGTAATGTTACCAAAATAAGTTTCAGCGACATCAACACCAATGTCGCGATCGAGTCCTCGCGCTTCGAGTTTCAGACGCCCGCGGGCGCGGATGTTGTAACGTCTGCGGGCGCTCGATAGTCCCGCGAACTCGACGCAACAATTTGTTCCTTGTGTTACATTGCAGGGCAATTCCGCCGCGTTGCGATGACCTCCCGATTGCACCGGGCGCCCCACGCGAGTAGGAATATATGCCCTTAGGTGTCTGCTAATCTGTCATGGAAAAGGTCCATCTCCTCACTCTGGGTTGCCCCAAGAACCTCGCCGACAGCGAGTTGATGCTCGGGGCGCTGCTGCGTGCGGGCTTCGAGGTCACGCTCGACCCCGGTGAGGCCCAGGTGCTGGTGGTGAACACCTGCGCGTTTATCGAGGCCGCCAAGAAGGAATCAATCGGCGCGATTCTCGAGGCCTCCCAAGTGAAGCGGCGCGGAGCGGGACGCCGGCTGGTGGTCGCTGGATGCTTGGCCCAGCGCTACGGCGCGGAACTGCGCGAGGAGCTGCCGGAGGTCGACATTTTCGTCGGCACGGGTAACTTCCTCGATCTGCCGGAACTGTTGCGCCGCACGGAGGCGCCCGAAACGCGGCCCATCCCATACGCCGGCGCCGCCCATCTGCTGCCGACGATGGATGAGTCGCCGCGCGTGAAGACCGGCGACTTTTTCACCGCCTACTTGAAAATATCCGAAGGCTGCAATCACAAATGCGCCTTCTGCATCATCCCGAAGATTCGCGGCCTGCACGAAAGCCGCGGCCCGGCCGATATCGTTGCCGAGGCGCAATCGCTCGCGCAGGTCGGCGTGCGGGAACTCAACCTGATCGCGCAGGACCTGACCGCCTACGGACGCGACTTCAACCCGCAGTCGTCGCTGGCAGGGCTGCTGCCGATGCTCGCGGAAGTCGCGGGCATCCGCTGGATCAGGTTGCTCTATTGCTACCCCAACTTTGTTACCGACGCATTGCTCGAGACCATCGCGGAACTGCCGCAAGTGGTTAAATATATAGACATGCCCCTGCAACATGCCGACGACGCCGTGCTGCGCGCGATGCGGCGCGAGCGATCCGGGGCGGCGTTGAGCAAGCTGCTCGATCGCATCAGGCGGAAAATTCCCGGGGTGGCCCTGCGGACTTCGTTTATCGTCGGCTTTCCCGGCGAGGACGACGCTGCCTTTACCCGGCTGCTCGATTTCGTGCGGCGGGAACAATTCGATCGGGTCGGTGTGTTTACCTATTCGCGTGAAGAGAACACCGACGCCTTCGATCTGCCGGGCCAGGTGCCCGAGCGCGTCAAGCGTGAACGCCGGTCCGCTCTGATGGAGGCGCAGGCGGAAATCTCATTGAACAAGAATCGTGAGTTGGTTGGCCGCGATATAGAAGTTCTGGTTGAGGGTTCCACTTCCGGGCGCGCCACGCGGCTTCGCGGGCGAACTCCGGCGCAAGCGCCCGAGATCGACGGCATGGTCATCCTGAAAGGGGATGCGCAGCCGGGTGATTTCGTCAGCGCACGGGTCGAGCGGGCCCTCAGCTACGATCTCCACGCGGTGGTTACGGGTGCAATTATAAACTGAAAAGGGTGGCGGCGATGGCTAAAAAATCCACGGCGGCAAATCGTAAGAAGTTCCTGGCCGACCTCCATGAGCATCTGCTCGAAATGAAGACCAAGCTCATTACCGGGATCGACTCCGAACTCAAGGCCGAGCGCGAGAGCAACAAGGACGAGGGCATGGACACCTATGACCTCGCCTCGGAAGAGCGCGATCGCGAGATCAACTTCATCCTGTCCGATCGTGAGCGAGTGAAGATCAAGCAGATCGACGACGCCCTCGGGCGTATGTCAGAAGGCAGCTACGGTGTCTGCGAATCGTGCGGACTCGAGATCGCGCAGGAGCGGCTCGACGCGATGCCGTTTACCCGGCTTTGCCGCGATTGCCAGCAGGACCAGGAGCGCGAGGCCAAGTCGCAGCGTCGCTCCGACGACGAGCGCAACACCTATCGCAAGCTCGGTTCGACCGATGCCGACGAAGACAACATCTAGCTAATCGCCGTCGCGCCTCCGTGGCAGCGCAAGCCTCGCTCGCGTTGCCTGTCGTGTAACGCGCGGCGCTCGCGCTCGCTCGACGTGCCGCGGTTGTCTGCGATGCGCATGCGTGAACGCGCTGAACCTCCCTGATAATTCTGATGATCGCGGGCACCATCGATTGTCGTCAATCCCGCTTTACGCAGAGCCAGCAACAGGGCATCTTAACAAGTGCTATGCTGGCATCGGGTCGCGGAGCCATTCCGCTGCCGCGCTTTGACTTTGCGTGACGGAAGGCGATGAGAATTTTCAGGGAAGTCGGAACTGACGCAGATTCCACGGGCGCACAGCTCGCCGAGGAGATAGCGCAGCTTCGCGCCAATCTCGCCGGCGTGAAATCGATCATCGCAGTCGCCAGCGCGAAGGGCGGCACCGGCAAAAGCTCGATCGTCGTCAACCTTGCCGCGGCGCTCGCCCTCGAGGGCCGCAAAGTCGCGATCCTCGACGCCGACCTCAATTCTCCGACCATTGTTGCGATGCTCGGCATGAAGGTGCCGAGGCGATTCCACTCGATGGAAGGGATCGAGCCGGGTGCCGGCCCGCTCGGACTGCGAATTGCCGCGAGCAATCTGATTCCCGGCGGCGAACCGCCGCCTATGAGCTTCCTCGACGATGAACCGGCACCGTCGGCATCCAGTAATGGTCACGCCCCGCTCGAACTGAGCTACTCGGCGACGCTGCGCCGGCTGCTCGCACAAACCCGCTTCGGGACGCTCGACCTGTTGCTCATCGATCTTGCTTCGGGCATCGACCAACTTTTTCGGATTGCCCGGATCGCACCTCTCAGTGGCGCCATCGTGGTGACGCAACCGTCGGATATTTCGGTGCGCGCTACCCAGGCCGCGCTTGAGATAGCGTCGCTGTCCTCGACCAGGGTGATAGGCCTGATCGAGAACATGGTCGGCTTCAATTGCGACGGCTGTCATTCGGTGCGTCCGCTGATGCCGCATGGGGATCTTGCGGCCGTGGCCAACGCCGCCGGCATTCCGGTGCTCGGACGATTGCCGTTCGATCCGCGACTCGCCGAATGCTCGGATCGCGGTTTGATCTTCGTGCGCGAGTACGCCGATACTCCGCTTGCGCGCCAATTAACCGCATTGGCGCAGGCGCTCGACCTGACCGCCTCGAACCAGATTCAGTCGGAGCTGCGTCCGGCCTGAATTCCTTCGTCCCGTCCCACTCGCTAACGACTCAGTCAGAATCCGAATCGTCGTCATTGGCCGCCGCGTCCGCGATGCTTGCAATGCGCGAGTATTCGAACATGCCCGCGCCGGTCGCACCGCCGACGCGATAGCTGGCGAACCCGATCGAGGTGTGGATGCGCGAGTGGTCGGGCCCCGGCCGCGATAGTGTCATGAAGGCTTCGGCGATGCCGTGCAGCGGCGCGTCATCACCGCGAGGCGTGGTCATCGTCGCGGTAATTCGATCGGGGCGCGCACCCGGTGCCGCAGTTTCCAGTTCAATCGCGCCAAGTTCGCATTCGCGCCATTCGCTATCGCACAGCAGTCGCGCTGTGCGACGGGAATCGGCGTCGGCGAAGGTCCATGCCCGCGCTTCGAGCGCGGTAAACTCAGCGGCGTCCGGAAAGCACGCCCACAACATCCGGCGCGTTTCGAAGCGTAGCGGTTCGAGTCCCGTGAACGACGCACCGATGCGTGCGACCGCGTCGATTTCGCGGCGCACGCCGCCGACCACGATCGCGCCGCGCAGACGCCCGAATACCGCGGTGCCGCCGCTCGATAAGGCGTTGCCGTTTGCGTTGGTGGCCGCGCCGAGCGCCCGCTCGACTAGTCCGTCGAGCACGCCCTCGGGAAATTCGGCGCCCTGCGTGCCGGCTTCCAGATCGATCGTGGCCTCGACCGTCACCGCGCTATCGAGTTCGCATTGCGCCAGCGCGTTCTCGACGCTCAGATAGGCGGCGCCATCGTTGACGATCACCGCCGGCCCGCGAAAGGCGAGGGTACCGCCGCGTGCGCCCATCGTAAGTTCCAGCGGTCCGAGACCTAGATGTCCGCCGTCGCGCACGGCTTTCCCCTCACCGGTAAAGAGTGCCGCGCGGCAATCATCGAACAGCATCATGATGCGTGCGCCGGCCGCGCCGGAACCGAAATCGAAACTCGCCATGCCGCCAATTCGCGCGTGCGGATCATAGAACTCGATACCGACGCGTACCGGCGGTGCGGCCGTCGTCGTTGCCGGCTTGCGCGAAATCTTCCGGGGCGGCGCAACGCGTTCGATCGTTATCGTGCCGGCCGGGATAGTCTCGGACGCGCGTCGCCGATCGCCCTGCGCCGTCGGTAGAAAAATTTGCGTCAGCGCCTCCAGGCCACGCATGCGAATCGTGCCCGCCATCCGCACCGCGACCGACATCTCCAGTTGTAGCGCGTCGATTGCGCCGCGGGCGGCCAGCCCGGCAAGCTGCCGCAACGCTTCGATCTCGCTCGCGGCGTGCCGCTGCGTAAAGGCCTGCAGCAGGTTCTGGCTGGCGCCGCCCGGATAGCGCAATCCAAAGGTCGGGGTAATCCCGGCCGCACCCAGGCGCGCGGAAAGTGCGGCTACCGGACCGTTGATGAACCGGTCGCTGGCCGAGACGTGAGCGTCGGCCGGAGGCCGCAGGCGCCCGTTGGCCTCGCGCAGGCCCAGGCCGAAGTCGATGCGCGGCTCGATGACGTTCCATCCATGGATCAGCAGCACGGTCGCGTGCCCGTGGCGTTCGATCATTTGGTGCGCGCACTGCGCGATCAGGTCGAGCATCCACGGCGCGCGCCCGCCGAGCTGCGATAGCCGGTTGCAATCGATTTCATTGCGATCCATCCCGGCATTGATCAAGGCGGTGGCGCCGAGCCGTTGCGCGAGGTCGCGGGTGATGGCTGCGGTCTCCAGATCGTTAACCTTGGGATGCAGCGTCGAGCGCGAAGCGGCCCCGGCGCGGCCGCCATGCGGCGCGATGAGCAGAATCGGTCCAGCGCCCTCGATCACCTCGAGCCATTCCGCCGGCTCAATCATACCTGCTGCGGGAGCATACATCCGGGTCACAGCGTCCGGCGCGCGGCGACGCGAGTCGGATGCGCATGGAGAGCGAATGACATTACAAAATAGTAAACGACGAAGCCGAGCGACGTGTAAAGCAGAATGTCGTTGTGTCGCGGCAGCATCGGTAACATCGCGACGGTCGCGACCCCCCATATCGCCGCGAGCACCAGCGTCAGCGGACGCATCAGCTCCGTGCGGTTCGGATAAATATACTTGATGGGCACGAATACCATTAGCGCGAGAGTCACCATAATGGCCGCGTTGACCGTCGGAGAGAAGCCCAGGCAAAAGAGGTACAGCGCGACGAGGTTCCAGTACGACGGGAATCCGCGAAAGTAATTATCCTCGGTCTTGGCATCTGTACGGCTGAATCCGTAGGCGCTCGCGACCATGACGAAGCCGGCCATCGCTTCGCCGACAGTTCCATCGGGAATCAGTCGTGCGCGCAAAATCAGGAAGACCGGCGCCGCGACGTAGTTCAAATAGTCGACGATGTTGTCGAGCATGGCGCCGTCGAAGAAGGGGATGCGTTCGCGCACCCGTATCGCGCGCGCGAGCGAGCCGTCGCTGGCATCGATTGCAACCGCGATCGCCATCATCGTAAATGCGCCGCGCCAATTGCCAAGCGTGATGTAGTTTAACGATTGCAGTCCGGCCACGGCGCCCAAGGCGGTATAGAGATGCACCGCCCATGCGCATCCGGTGAGAAATCGCGTGCTCGCCATCAGCGACCCGCGCGGCGGTTTCAGCTTTCGGGCTTCAGGTCGCGCGGCCCGAAGTAGTCTTCGAGGACCGTCATGAAAGGGCCGCACCAACGCCGCTTCTTGACGTGCGCGAGAGCTTCGTCGAGTGACATGCCCCCGTGCGCACGCAGGTATGCGATCGCCAGCGTGGGGGCGCGATTGAGCCCGGCGTTGCAATGTAAATAAACGCGCTCCCGGCCTTCGACTAGCGCAGCGAGGTCGCTCAGCGCCGCCCGCAGGCGAACCGCCATGTCGTCGGCGCTGCCGTCCTGGATCGGCGTGCGCACCAGCTTGATCCCGTGGCGCGCGGAGACCTCGCGCAGCACCGCGATATCGAGCGCGTTGATGCGCAGGTCCTCGTCGTCCTGGAGATTATGGATCGCGGTGACGCGATGCTCGTTGCGCAGCCATCCGATGTCATGGTCGCGCGGGTACTCACCCACCAGCAGGTAGTCGGTGATCTCGCTTACCGTTGGCCGCACGTCGCCGCGCGTCGGCCGCGGTCCGTGATCGCGTCTCTGGCTCCACCATTCCATGGTCTGTCACTTATGCAAGAAAGCGGCGCGCTATCCAAGAACCCGGTCGCACGCGTCTGTAAACCGATGACCAATGTATCGCGCCGGCTTGCGCAGCAGAAGTTCGATGGCATGCGCGGCATCGTTCACTCCGCACTCAATGCGTACACGCGGCGGGACTGCCGGCCTGCTTCCATTCGTAAAGCCAGATCGATGTGAGTACCGACGATGCCTCAGCCACCTGGCGCGCGATCATCGGCAGTTCGCGCCGCATCAGGGCGCGATCGAAGTCGCCCCCGCGCTTCGCTCCGGTCTCGGCGCGCGCCGCGCGATCGGCGTCGAACGTGGTCGCGACCAACGCGTTGCTGTGCCTGAGCTCGCCGATCTCCGACTGCCACACTGAGCTGATTTGCTCAAGATGCACTTGCGGACGCGCCAGCTCTTCGATTTCGCGCACCGAACGATCGGCAGCTCCTTCGAGCCGCGCGTGCATCCCGCGATCCTCCGGATAGCCGTCGTAATACTTCGTCGTATGCAGTGGCTGGGTCGCATCGCCGACGTAATGGGCGAGGTAGCCGGAGCGCAAAATCGCCTCGGCGCAATCGCCGTCGCGCCAGTCATGCTGAATTCCCTGCGCTATCGATTCGATCGTCCATGGCAAAGTGCCCGATTGCACCAGCGTCTGCGCGCCGTATTCACTTACCATTGCGGCATAGTCCGGCTGCAGCGCGCCGAACGGATCAGCGCCGAAGTTCTCCAGATCGATGTAGTGGCGGATGGCCTCCTCCTTGCCATATCGAGGTCTCAGAACTTCATCGGGGGCGACGGCATCTTCCTGCAAGTCAGCGGCGTGAGCTTCAAATATGTGCTTGAGCGGAGATTCGGGCAGCGCCTCGATCGCAAGGCGCGCAATCAGCTTGTGCGTGCGCGAATCCCATGCGTGGGCCGGAGTTGGCGCCGCGCACAACAAAATCGCGGCGAATACGATCGCAAGAATCCGAACGCTGCGGGACATGACCAAGCTGGTGCCGCGCATCACTTGGTATGATCGCTCGCTCGAGATGCGCGACGGCGCTCCTGCCGCGGCTCTTCATGACTCTGATCTCGCAGCGCATCGGTTTGCGACGCTACCGGCGCCGCGTCATTCACCGCAATGCGCGCGGCCGACGGACGGCCTTGCGCCAGCCCGATGACCGCCTGCCGCATGCAATCCGCGAGCTTGCGATACGCCCCGGCACCCTCCGCGTCCTGCGCCACCATTCGCAGATCGGCGATCGGCATCACGCGCCCGATTCGCACTTCGACGGGGGCCCGCCGCGGCAGCAGGCGCCCCTTGCCAAGCACCTCGAAGGTGCCGCTGAGATGGATCGGCAGCACGTCGCAGCCCGCGTGCAGCGCAAGGTATCCGGCGCCGCTCTTGAACTCGTGAATCGCGCCGTCCGGCGAACGCGTGCCCTCCGGAAACATCAGCACGCTGCGCCCGGCGGCCAGCTCTGACAACGCCTGGTCGAGCGATTCGAGTTGCGCGCGCTCGCGATCGAACGGGATCAGCCGCGTGAAGTTGCGCGCGGCGAATCGCCTCAGCCCGGTGTTGAAAAAATAATCTTTCGCCGCCAGCACCACCAGTTCACGTCCGCTCGCGCCCAGCGCGTGGCTGACGAGACCGAAGTCGAGATGGCTCGCGTGATTCGCGACGACGATAAAATTGCGGTTAGCCGGGATGTTCCCGCGTCCGAGTACGCGCGGCTTCAGCCATGAGTCGAACGCGGCCTCCAGCGTCCTGCGCAGCGCGAACTCGCCGAGCCGCTGAATTGGCGCCGGCAATGCGAGCGTGAAGGGCGTCGCGAAACGCGCATACGAAGGCAGCTTCGGCCGCTCCTGCCCATTGCTCACGAGGCTCTGCAGGTCTTCGACGGTCGCCACGTTCGAGAGTTCCTCGGCGCTCAGATCGCGGCCCGCCTTCACCGTAATATGTTCGGCAAGTTCCGCCAGCGCCAGCGAGTCGAGCCCGAGATCCTCGATCAGCCGCGTTGCCGGGCTGATATTGGGCGAGCCGTTGGCAACCTGCGCGAGCGCCTCGGCCAGCCATGGTTCAACTTCCAGGCTGACGGTTGCACGCGCTTCATCATGGCTCGCAACCATGCGGCACAGAATCGCCGCGACCTCCGCGCGCTTGATCTTGCGCGTGCGCGTCCGCGGCAGTTCCGCGTCGGTGAAACGCAGGATGCGGATTCGGTTATGCGGATTGAGCCGTGCACTGACCTGATCGAAATGCGTCCGCAGCTTGTCCTCGACCGCGCGCCGGCTTTCGCCTCTGGCGTACGCGGGCACTGCCAGCGCCGCCACCTGCTCGCCCTGCGCGACCTTCAGCCCGACCACCGCGAGTTCGCGCAAGTACTGCGTATGGCCGTACGCCTCCTCGAGTTGGTCGATGTATATATTGTTGCCGCCTGAATCGACGATGACGTCCTTGGCGCGGCCCACGATGTAGAGCCGGCCCTCGCTGTCGAAGCGCCCGAGGTCGCCGGTATGCAGCCAGCCGTCCTTCAGCACCTCGTCGGTGGCGGCCTGGTTTTGATAGTACCCGCTCATCACGTTGGGACCACGCGCGATGATTTCGCCGACCCGGTCGACCTGATCGATCTGACTAATGTGAGCCTGGCCGTCCGCAGGTGCGATTTTGATTTCGACTTTGGCCAGCGGCTGCCCCACCGAACCGGGCCTCAGTTGCTCGTCGGGACGCGCGACGCTCAGCACGGGCGCCGACTCCGTAAGCCCGTAGCCCTCGAGCAGCTTGATGCCGATATCGTTGAAAAACTGCGCGACTCGCTGCGGCAGCGCCGCGCCTCCGCTCACCGCGAGCTTCAGACGTCCGCCCAGCGCGGCATGTGCCGGCCGAAACAGGGTGGTACCGAGGTTGACGCGATAATCGGCGTCGAGTCGGCGGTTCAGATCGCGCAACTGGTCGAAAGCGGCCTGAAAGAACGGCCCGCGCGCTTCAACCGTATCGATAATGCGTCGATGGACCGCCTCCCACAGCGCCGGCACGCCGACCAGCGCGGTCGGCCGCACGTCGGCCAGAGTGCGTGAGAGGCTCGCCGCGTCGATGCCCAGCGGATACACGATGCGCGCGCCGCTCGCGAGCGGCAGCAGCAGGCCGCAGGTGAACTCGAAGGTGTGATGCAGCGGCAGCAATGACAGCACCACGTCGTCAGCGTCGAGCGCGAAGACCCGCCCGAGCGAGGAGACCTGCGCCGTGAAGTTCCCATGCGTCAGCATCACGCCCTTGGGTGTGCCGGTGGTGCCGGAGGTAAATACGATCGAGGCCAGGGTCTTGCGCTCGATCGTCACCGGCGCCGCCGGCTTGGCGCGCAGCACAAACGGCCGCTCCAGTTCGCTAAGTTCCATTTCGACCATACCGCTCGTCGCGCCGTGCACCGACTTTCCCAGTCGTCGCGCGCAGGCCGCTGAAACCAGCGCGGCGCGGGGCGCGGCGATGCGGGAAATGGTCGCGAGTTCGTCCGCGGTAATCAGATGATCGAGCGGCACCGCCACCGCCCCTGCGCACAGGATCGCGAAATAGCCAATTACCCATTCCGGGGAGTTCTCCGCGATCAGCAGTACGCGATCGCCCGGCTTGATTCCGCGCGTTCCGAGCAGCAGCCCCGCCCGGCGGGCGCGATCGCGCAACTCCCGATAGCTAATCGAGGTTCGCTGCCCCGACGGCTTGCGCGCTTCCAGCGCCGCACCTGCCCCGTAACGCTCCGCCGCCCGATCGAGCATCTCGACCAAAGTCTTGTGCCGAAACGATCCGCTGGGCCGCGCCCGCGTATGCAGCTCCAGATGCGGGAAGATATGCCGCCTCAGCCCCGGCAAATGAATATTGATCCAATAGTCAGTCCAGTCGATCCGCTCGGGATGATACGGATGGCGATCGCGGTCGCCCGGCGCGAGCGATTCGTAAAGTGTGCGGATGTTCTTGCCGTGGAACGTATACACCAGCTCCTGGATATACGGCCGGTAAACTTCGACCAGCGATCGCGCCAGCTGGGCGCCTTCGCAAATCCGATCGACCTGCCGCTCGAATTTGCGCGCCGGCGATGAGCCATCGCCCAGCACCGTCCGCGCGAACGCCGCCGTCTGCTTGAGCATCGCGGGAATCCGGTTGCTCACCAGCTCGTAGGTATTGTGCGATACCACGACCGCTTCAAGATGCGGCGCGAGCTTGCCCATCGGACCGCCGTTCAAGCGATGCTCGCGGCGATTTCCAAGCGCCGTGAGCTCGACCAGCCGGCGCATCGGCAACGGATTTACGTCCGAGGTGCAGAGCTGGTAAATCGGCTGATGGCGTTTGATCAGCAGTGCCGCCAGTATCGGAACGATCGCGTGCGCCGCGAGGTCCACCGGGATCACGTCCAGCACCAGCTCGCCCTTGGCCGGATAAAAACGGTAGCCGCGTCCCGCCAGGTAGGTCAGCGGCGCGCTCGTATTCACCCCCTGATTCCATCCGGGTAGCGGATCGCAAAGCGCACTCTCGATTACCGACGGACGCACCACCGTGGCGGTGATCGCGTCGCGCGCGGCCAGCACCAGTTGCTCGCCTAAGCTTTTGGTGTAGCTGTAGGTATTGGGCCAGCCCCAGCTCAGCGCACGTTCCCGTCCGATCTTCTTTAGCCGATCTTCAAGCCATTGCTTGCGCCGCGCCTCGATCGTGCGATCGTAATGCTCGCCGCCATGATCGTCATGGTCCGCCGCACTGAACTCCGCCTGCCGTGCTTGATCGTGCGATTCCGCCTGGACCCGATCGACCGCCGCTCGCGCATCGCGAATCTCGCGCTGTAAATTGAAGTTGCGACGCCCGTTCGGGCACCAATCAGTCGCAATGTCGTCCTCGAAGCGTTGACCGTCCGCGACGCCCGCCACGTAGCAAGTCGAAACGTGGAGCAGGGCGGCGCCCCGCATGCGGCAGAATTCGACTACATTGGCGACACCGACCGTGTTGATCGTGAGCGCCTTTTCGAGCGAGGCTTCGAAGTTGACCAGACCCGCGCAATGAATCACGGCGTCGATCGCATCATGCAGCGTGCCCGCGTCTTCGCTAACCAAACCGGGCTCCGTTATATCGCCCGGCACAATCACGATCTTCTCCTCCACGTAGCGATCGAAGCGCGCGCCCAGATGTTCGCGCACGGGCGCCAGCGCCGGCGAGTCGAGAACCTCACGCCGAAAGCGCAAGTGACTCGAACGCCGATCGCCCCGAATCAACAGATAGATACGCTCGATTTCCGGATGATGCCGCAGCAGGATCGAGAGCAGCACCTTACCCAGGAACCCGGTACCACCCGTGATCAGGATGCGGCGCGAACGCAGTACCTCTGCGAGCGGCGGCATCGCCCCGGCGGCTTTGCGCACGCGTGTGCCATTCCTGCTAGCCATCGGCGCTATACTACTTGGGCCCTGGTGACGTCGGCCCTATTCGACTCCGGCCTCATTCAACATCTGCAATGACTAATGGGGGCAGATGGAGATAGGTAATCGTCGCGGAACGTCCATGATCCGCGGTCGCCATCGCAATCGCTTCTGCGAGCGTGTCCGCCGACTCCCAGCCCATTCGCGCCGCCACCTCCGGCTCCTCGCACCCGGCCGCGATCACGCGACCCAAATGCTGGCGCGCCGGCTCCCCCCAATACCACATGTAGAACGGATGCACCCCGTGATAGGCATGTCCATACCGATACAGGTGAGTATAGGTGGGATTGCGCGCGAACTCCGCTTCGAACTGCTTTGACAGTTGCGGCGCGTCATTAGTTTCCGCCAGGCATCGATGGAAAAACTCGATGTAGCTCGGATGATGCTCCGGGTGGAATTCGTCGCGCAGCGGATGGCAGATGATCATCGTTCCGCCCGGTTTCACCAGCGGCTTGTTGCGATACATGTTGAACAGGTAGCCGAGCCCGGTGCACTGCACCAGTACCGGATTCATGATCGAGTTGACGTTGTATGGACAGATGTATGGCACCCCGACGATCAGGATGTCAGATTGGCCTTTGACTGGCACCGCGTACTGCTGGAAGACGCGCACTAGCGCCTCCCGATGCACGGTTTCCGTCTCGCCCGCCCATACCCCAGTCATCCCGTAGGGTGCAGCGTATTGATGCAGCGCCTGCCTACGCAGGTCGTTCGACATATTTCCCAGTGTCCAGCGAAAGCCCTTTAGCCGCAGCCGATCCCAGTCGTTGAAGCGATCCTCGTTCTTCTGCAGAAAATCGAGCATCCCGCCGTACATCTGAGTATTGACCGCGGTCTCGATCGAAAAGACGTTGATCTGCTGATTGACTATTCGGCCCATCCGGTTAGCCGAGCTGTGCAGCGCCGATCGCGTCGGATCCATGTACGAATGGCTATCGCGCAGCGTCTCCGGATTATGGTGGTGGCGCAGGCTCTGATATGGCGCGAGGCCGACCGCGACCGACTTGTGCCCGCCGTCCATCGGCACCAGGTTGATATTCAGGTAGAGCACCAGGTCGGATTCCGCCGCGCGCCGCGATAGCCACACCTCTTCGTTGTGCGCAGTCTTGCCTAGCATCACGATCTCGGCCCGGTTCTCGCCGTCGAAGTTGTACAAACGGTCGGGCCAGAATTGCTTGAACGCGCGCTCGCCGACCATGCGCCGAATCTCGCTCTCGGTCATGCGCCGATGGAGCGCGGTCGCGATGATGATGTGCACATCGTCAACGCCGTAATCCGCCAACGTCTGCAGTACCTGATTGAGCAGGCGCTCGCGGATGTCGGGCCGACGCATCTGCGGCAGCGGCAGGCTCAGGTCGTCGATCGCGATCGTCACCCGCATGTTCGGGTTGAGTTGCGCGAACAGCGGATCGGCGTTGAGCGGATGTAGCAGCGCGTAGCGTATCGCCAGGTCGGGATCCGGCAGCGCATCGAGCGGCGGCGGCGGGTAGATTACGCGCGTCCCGGCCGGCAGCTTCTCGAACAGAAAATCCTCGCCATATGGAATCAGCCGCGGCTCCGATTTGCGATTCAGCGTGACCACCAGATCGCGCCGCGCGCCGACCTCGTGCTTCAGCTCCGCCGGTTTGAGCTCCTTGAGCTTAGCCTCGGGCCGCGCCATCGAATTTCCCCTCCAGCCAGTCCTCGACCGCTCCGGGGCCGATACCGCCGGCGCTGCGAATCCCGGCCGCCTTGTCGAAACGCACTACCGGCCATTGACGGCTGCGCGCAACTGCTAGCAACCGCCGATCCGGGTTGACCGCTACCGGATGGCCCAGCGCGGCTAGAAACGGCAGGTCGTAATGGGAGTCCGCGTAGCCCCACGACGCGCCCAGCGAGATCCGGTTCGCGCCCGCATACTCCGCGCACCACGCCGCCTTTGCCTCACCCGCCATCACCGGATTATGCAAGCGTCCGGTCGCCAGCCCGCGGCTATACACCAGCCGATTCGCGGCAAAGGTTTCGATTCCAAGCCGCCGCGCCAGTGGGGCCACGATAAACTCGGGCGAGCCTGTCACCAGTACCGGTTCGAGCCCGGCCTCGCGATTCGCCGCCACCATCTCAACTGCGCGTGGATACATGTTCGCCATCAGTATGCGATCGCAATACTCCTCGCCCAGCATCGTCAGTCGATCGCGCGAGATGCCCTTGAACATCTCGAACAACGTCACGTTGAGCAGATGGCGATCGCGTCTTTCGGCCAGGTAAAGCAGCGGCAGCCGCGCCGCCAATCCGATCACGTAGCTCACCCTTCCGCTCCATTCGCCGATGTTGGTGAAGGCGAAAAGCGTGCCGTGAATCAGGTTCAACCCCATCAGGGTGCCGTCGAGATCGTAGAACGCCGCGCCTCTGACGGCACCTCCATTGCGCTTCTTATTCTGATCGTAAACTGACATGTCAGTCTATTTTGAGCCCGATAAAGTTCTCTCGGTCGGGAGCCGCATCGTTGAACAGGCCGGCCGCCGCCAACAGTTCCGGACGCGCAACTCCGCGTAATCCAAAATCCAATATTTCCTCCACCAGAGTGCCGGCGTGCCGCCGCCGCTCGCGCGATAGTTGTCCGACCGCCTCTTTGACTCCGCCCAGGATGCAAGAGGAGACTGCGCGCGTATCGCACCGCCGCACCAGGTTCATTTCGATTCCGAGGTCGAGCGAGCGCTGAATCTGGTCGGCCACCCGCTCGTAAAAGTCGCGAATCCTGGCGTCCAATTCACGATCGAAACCGGTCGAATGGTTCAGCAGGATATCGGTCAACTCGCGCTCAGCCAGCACAAAGGTCAGCACCCGCGTCAGGTTGTCGCGCAATTGCTCGACCGGATTCGGCTCGCCCGGGCCGATCCGCAGCCGCTGGATTCGATTGCGCAGCTCGCGCAGCGTTTGCTCGAGCAATTCCTCGAAGATGTCGCGTTTGTTATGGAAGTAGAGGTAGAACGTACCGCGCGCAATCCGGGCGCGCGCGATGATGTCGGCGATATTCGTCCGATGATAGCCCTTGCGGGCGAATATTCGCTTGGCGTGGCGCAAGACCTGCGCACGCCGTTCTTGCCGTTCCATGAGACCTCTTCGCTGCCGGACACTAACGGCGTATGAATCGAGAGTCAAACCATGCGTCGGTCCCAATCAGAGGCTTCAGCGTAATTGCCGTCACGCACCCCAGATTCGTGCCGAATACCTGCGTGCCGCCGCGCGCTACCCGCGCGGTGCGTCGCTAGGACCTCGCCGCCGCCAGCCCGCCTATGGCGATGGTTGAATTGACGCCGGCGGTTTCCGGATCGCTGCCGGTGGTGACGCGCACGTAGTCGGATCGACGTTGACTCCCACCACTATCGATTGCGAGAAACCCGCGTCCGACACCGTGAAGTAGGTGCACCCTGTGAGCTTCCCGATGAACAGTCCGGGGGTTTGTAGGTCCGAGACGATTTCGCCGGGGAAGGTCACGGTTGGCGCGATCGGGTTCCAAACCGTGCTCACACTGTTGGTGACGTCGTGGAATTTCTCCGTCTTCGGGCTATTCGCAAAACCGAAGATTCCCTGCGCGTTGAATTGAACCGTATTCATCCCCACCGTCGTTCCTACGGTCGCGCTCGAAACGACTGGCGTGCAGATTGGCGTCGGCGTCGGAGTGGGTGTGTGGCCGTTGGTCGGCGTCGGTTTGGGCGTCCCCGTCGGCGGTGCGCCGAGGCAAACGTTTATCCCCAGGATGGTGCTCGGAGTGGCCACAATGGTCGAACTGCTCGAACCGCCACCGCAACTCATGATTAGCGCCGCTGCCAGAAATGACAGCACCGGCACCAGCACCAGGCATCTTCGTCGCCATATCATTGAGCACTGAACGATGACGACGCCTTGGCGCTCTGTCAAGACAAGCGCAAATCGGTCGCCGCAATGCGGCCTGTGGGAGAAAAAAGGAAGGCGGGACGTTGAGGGAGGGGGGAGTCTCCCCAACGCCCGCCTTTACGCCGCCCGTCTCGCGACGAGCGGCCCCCGACTACAAGGAGGAGGAGTAACCGGGGTGCGGCATCAGATTCCGCCGATACTTTATTGGACGCGGGCGGATCGCGATTTATTCATCGCGCTATATGCGCGCGGTCCTCCGCGCGTAATCCAATGGTTGATGAACTCAAAACCTATGATTGACGTCACGTGACCCTGTTCCCGCGCGACTTGGCCGAGCATCGCGAGCGTCAATCGGTGAAAAACGCGGGTGCGGCCTACCGACGGCCTGGAATGCCCTGAAACCTCACGAGGTTTCAGACTTCCCTTTTAACCAGATGCGGGCTGTGCCCTGCTAAAACCTCATAACGCATCATGTTTGACGCTCGCGATGCTCGGCCAAGTCGCGCGGGAACTGTCGGTCATCTTCGGCCGGTTTCTTTCATCATCCTGAGCGAAGGCTGCCGGAGTAAAAGGATCTCGCGCGGTCCTTCGCGCGCCCTCTGCCATGCTGCTCGACGCTTCTCGACGCTTAATGATCGTCGTCTGGAGCTCACGAAGAATTCCGCAAGACCTTTCACGATATCGCGCGACAGCTAGCCGATTTGAACTGGCTGCCACCCGCGCATCGAGCGCACCGATTCATCGCAAAGTTTTCCCAGGCCACCGCTCGCATCTTGCAAAAGGGAAGTCTCAAACCTCATCATGGGTGGACGCTCGCGATGCTCGGGACGTCAGCCAAGCCCTGCGCGAACCCGGTCCTGTGGCGGTCAACCCACTACGAGGTTTTCCCAGGGCGAAGCCCGCATCTTCCAAACGGGAAGTCTGAAACCTCGCGAGGTTTCAGTGAATCATAAGTTTTGCGCTCTTCAACACCACGCTAATGAAGCTTTCAGTAATCGACCAATCGCCGGTGCCCGCCGGATTTACGCCGGCCGACGCCCTGCATAATACCATCGAGCTTGCCCGCCTGGGCGACCGCCTCGGCTACCATCGCTACTGGATCGCCGAACATCACGCGATCCCCGCGCTCGCCAGCCCCGCGCCGGAAATATTGATCGATCGGGTCGCCGCCGAAACTTCCACAATCAGGGTCGGCTCGGGCGCCGTCCTGCTGCCGCATTACAGCCCGCTCAAAGTTGCGGAAACCTTTCGCGTCCTGCACGCGCTCTATCCCGATCGCATCGACCTCGGCATCGGCCGCGCCCCCGGCGGCACGCCGCTCGATTCCTACGCCCTGCGGCGCGACCGCGATCGTCAACCGCCCGGCGACGATTTTCCCAAGCTCCTGCTCGAACTGCTGGCCTTTCTCCACGACGGCTTCCCCCCGGATCATCCCTTCCACCGTATCGTGGTGTCGCCTGCGATGCCCGGGGCGCCCGACGTCTGGCTGCTGGGTTCGAGCCTTTGGAGTGCGTCGGCTGCGGCACAACTCGGCCTGCCGTACGCCTTCGCGCATTTTATCGATCAGCTGCCGACGCGTCCGGCGTTCGAGCACTATCGATCGCATTTCATCCCGTCCAACGGTTCGCAGCCGCGAACCATCCTCGCGCTCGGCGTGATCTGCGCCGAGACCGACGATGAGGCCGAACGGCTCGCCTCCAGCGCACGGCTCTTCCGCCGCCGTATCCGCCAAGGCGACGTGCGCCCGATTCCCACTCCGGAGGATGCCCTCGCCGAACTCGGGCCGCGCATGGCCGAGCCGGCGCACGACACCGGCGAATGGCCCCGCTACGTCATCGGCGGCCCCGAGCGCGTGCGCACGCTACTGATCGACATGGCGAGCCAGCTTGCCGTTGACGAGCTGATGGTGGTGACGATTGTGCACGACCATCACGCTCGGATGCGCTCCTACGAACTCCTGGCCTCCGCCTTCGAGCTCCCGCCTCGCTCCTGACGCGCGAACAGATCGTCGATAAATGGTGTGCGAACGATCGGCGCCAAATTAGTCACTCGCTACCCCTTCTATGCGACTCTCCGCAAAGGGGAGCTATTCTACTCTTTGACATCCACGTGCCGGCTCACCCCTTCAAGTGCCGAATTCGTCCTAATAATAGTGCATCGATATGTGCTGGATATAACCGTTTCACCGTTTTCAGGTGAACATTTCATGACATTCGAAGAGGAATCAAGGATATGCTCTGACGATTGAAAGAGCAGATCGCCGCGGAGCGAATGAGGCCAGTGCCTGTGGAACAAGAGATGACGCCCGCGCGGTCTCGAAAATATTCCAGCATGGTATCGATACTCATTTGAAACTGAAGGGAGGTAAATCGGATGGAAAACAGAAACGGCTATCTGATGCAAGGATCTCTGGCGGCAATGTTGGCGTTGGGGCTTCTATTGCTTGTCGGCAGCGGACCGGCTTTTGCCGCCGGGCTCAAGAACAGCAACTTCAAAGGAAGTTACCTGACCTCGTACCAGGGCTTCGACTCGTCGATTACGGGTACGACCGGCGAGCCCAACCCGCCCGCGATTCCGTATGCGGTGTCGGGCGAGATCGTTAGCGATGGCAAAGGGAATATCAATGGGTTCGAGAACCTGGACTACGGGTCTCCGGGCACCGGCGCTGCCGCCACTTGTACGTTCACCGGCACCTACAGCGTCGGCTCGAGCTCCAATTCCCCCCCGATCAGTGGCTCGGTGACGCTCAACGTGACTCCTAGCTGCGCGACCGTGACATGCACAGGAACCACCACGCCGAGCTGCACGCCGGGAGCCTTCAGCGCGAGTTCGCGTGCTCAGTGGTTCTGTGCGCTATCGGGCCCGTCCGGTAAGACGCTTGCTTGCACCGAGATGGGCGAAGCGGCCAGTGGCACCATCTTCCAGACGCCGATCAGTGCAGTGACTTGGGAGAAGGGACAGTAAATAGCTGAGGAGCAATGTTGCCAGTCGAGTGTCCATGAAGCGATTGTGCGCGAGCGCGGACGAGGTTTTCTCGGCCGCGCTCGCGCACTCTTCTATTGAATCCCCGTCATTCTCATCGATCATCGGTCGCGTATCAACTTCTCGGTCTATCCAATCTACGTTCCGGTGCCGCCGCCGCCGCTTGTAAGGCGGGTCTAACCCTTCGACAATTGCGCGGGCTGGTGGCGGTCGCGTATAGAATCTAGGCGCGCGCCCGTAGCTCAACTGGACAGAGCATCAGACTTCGGATCTGAGGGTTGGGGGTTCAAATCCCTCCGGGCGCGCCACCCCCCAGGTCTCCAATAACGCACCGTCGGAGAGCGTGCCCAATGAAGTATCAGGCAATTTTGTACGAGAAGCACGGCGCCGTCGCCAAAGTCATCACCAACCGCCCGCGCTACAAAAATGCGCAATCGCGCCTGATGATCGAGGAGATGGATCACGCGTTCGCCGCCGCCAACGCCGACGAAGACGTGCGCGTGATTATCCTCGGCGCGGTCGGCGAGACCTTCTCCTCCGGCCACGATATCGGCACCCCCGAGGAGCGCGAGGACATGCGCCGCCGGCCCTATCCGAAAGGCGTGCGCGGCGAGTATGCGCTCTCCCGCCATCTCTTCCTCGACACCACGCTCCGCTGGCGCGACCTCGACAAACCGACCATCGCGCAGGTCCAGGGCATGTGCATCTTCGGCGGTTGGATGTTCGCGGCCGCGATGGACCTGATCGTCGCGGCCGACGATGCCAAATTCCTGCCCGCACTGATGCAGTACTACTCGATTCCCTGGGACATCCCGATCCGCAAGGCCAAGGAAGCCATCTTCCGCAGCCGCTTTATCGACGCGGCCGAGGCAGAGCGTCTCGGCTTCGTAAATCTGGTCGTCCCGCGTGCCCGCCTCGAAGAGGAAACCATGGCGCTGGCCAACGAGATCGCGGAAAACGATCCGTTTACGCTCAGAATGGCCAAATGGGCCGCCAATTCAGCCCAGGATGCGATGGGTTTCACTAACTCGATTCGCAACGCCCACTCGCACTACATGGTCCACGGCCTGGACAGCTATACCAAGGATAAACTCGACGGTAAGGGCTTCCCGAAGGTGATGCCCGGCGTCGCCCGCGCCCTGAAAACTCCCGGCAAGTAGGGACCTGCGCTGATGATCGCCCGCGCAACCTTCGGCCGCCACATCTAATATACGTCCCGTAAAAAGCGACGCGCTTGCCGCTCGCGCCCACCAACCGCACCGCCTCGGCCTTGTACTCAGCCGAAAACCTGCGCCGCTTGCCCTGCCGCCTTTCTCCATGATCCACTCCTACTGCACTTTCGTGCTTCTCGGGGTGTCCACGCAACCGGGGCAAGTCCAATCGCGTGAAGCGTCGATTCTGCATTCTGATTGTTAGATTTTGACGCTCAACATAGCTGGTCGAAATGTGTTTCGGATCGGGCCGTCGTCAGAGTTACCCGAACGCGACGACGGCCCCCGCCAGATTTTAGTCCAGGGGGGCCGTCGTTTTGTGCCTCATTTGTGCCATAACTCGCGCCACGCGAGTGTTTTTTCGTGACTCCGAGTGACCTGCTCAGAGCAAAAACCCTTGAAAATCAGCACCTAATTACACTTTCGAGTCAACGGGTCGCAAGTCCCGAAGAATTCAAAGTCCATCAATAGTTGCCCCTCTTATATGCTCGCTCTGCTCGCCGCGCGCACGTCGCAGACTCCCTGGCTCGTTACGCTTCGCTCCTCTAGCGAGCTCGGTTCGCAAGCTCACCTGGTCAGCTCAGGTTGAAGGTGCGGGCGCCGTTGTCCCAGAAAATTTTGCGGCGCGCTTCGTCGCTAATCGGTTGCTTCAACATCGCCTCGATGCCCCACGGATAGGTGCCGTCGGGATGAGGGTAGTCGGTATCCCAGGTGAAGTTGTCGGCCCCGACCAGATCGACGGCCGCCTTCATGGTCGGTTCGTCACCGCGGAACGCGACGCAGATGTTGCGCTTGAAATACTCAGTCGGGCGCAGCTTCAAGTACTCATGTTCGGCGTTGCCGCTGAAATCCCAGTGCTGCTCCATGCGCTGTAGCCAGTAGGGCACCCAGCCGCCGTCAGCCTCGACGTGAATCACCTTGAGCTTGGGGAATTTCTCGAAGATGCCGTACCAGATGAGTCCCGCCATCGCCGCCATCGCTTCGAACGGATGCGAGAGGATGTGGCCGCTGACGTGAGTATCCATCCGATCGCCAAAGCCGGGCACCGCTGACGAGGCGGATTCGTGAGTCGAGATCGGCTTGCCGATCTGTTCGATCTCGTCCCACAGCGGCAAGCGTTCGTCGTCCCACAGGTTATGGCCACCGACCGGATTGGGCCGCATGTAGTAGCTGACGCAGCCCTTGTCGGCAGCGCGGCGCGCTTCCTTCATCGCCTCCTCAACGCTCTGCATCGGCAGCCCGGCGGCCCATTTCAGCCGCGCCGGATCCGCCGACGCGTAATCGCACGCCCAGTCGTTGTATGCGCGTGTGCAGGCGGCGAGCAATTTTACATCGCGGAACTCGCGCCCGAGCATCTGGCCGGCGACAGTCGGGTACATGATCTGGACGTCAACGCCCTGCTCGTCCATGTCGCGCAGGCGGCTTTGCGCGCTAAAGCCTTCCTGCTTCGCCGAGTCGAAGCGCTTCATGGCTTTGGCCACCGCGGTAAGGAAGGCCGGCGCCGCCATCGGATACTTCCCCTTCTCGCGAACGAACGATTCGCCCTCGACCAGGAAGGTGCGGCGATTCGAGTCGGGTGCGCGGCCGATCTTCGGCGCGCGGTCCTTGAATTCGTCCTCGATGTAGCGTTCCCAGAGCCATTCGGGCTCCATCAAGTGAGCATCGGTATCGACTATTTTATATCCGTTTCGCATAGTCAGTTCACCTCTATAGTTATAGTCAGTTCACCTGAAATTCGATGTAACTGCGAAAACTAATCCGCGAGCCTGGCCTGGTCAGGCTTAAGCTTGCGGCATGATCAATGCCTTAACGCCCTTGCGATTGCGCAACAACTCGAACGCCTCGACCCCGTGATTGAGGTCGAAGCGATGCGTGATCATTGGTTTCATGTCGATCGCGCCACCCGCGACCATCGCGACCGCACGGCGCCAGGTCTCGGGCATCCGCACGCGCGAGGGAATTATCTTCACGCCGTGAAAAAAGAGCGAGCGCATCTCGGCGCTCGGAATATCCCGCGCGGGCCATCCAAGTTCGATTACTTCGCCACCGCGCTTGACCAGATGGCGCACCGAATCGAGGAAGCCGGCCGCGTCAAAGACCGCGTCGGCGCCGTGCTCGGGAACCAGTGCGCGCACCTGATCGGTCCAGTCGCGGTCGGAAGCGCAAACGGTCTTGAAGCCCATCTCGCGTGCGAGGGCGAGCCTTTCAGCGTCGGCAGCCAAGCCGGTGATCACGATTGACGCAACGCCGAGGGCGCGCGCCGCGAGTGCGGTGCACAAGCCGATCGGCCCGGGCCCCTCGATAACCGCGCTGTCGCCGGCGGCGAGCGACGATTCCTCGATCGCGTGGAGGCCAGTCGCAAACGGCTCGAGCATCGCCGCCTGCTCCATGTCCATCGCTTTGGGCACGATCCACGAATTGCGCACCGGGGCGATCGAGTATTCGGCGAAAGCACCGCCGAGACGTCCCGGCGTATGGCAAAAGTTGAAGCGCCCGGAGAGGCACGCGGGGCAGCGCCCGCAGGGACCGAAAGGATCGAGCGCGACATGATCGCCGACCTTGAAGCCCGTCACGCCCTTGCCGAGTTCGACCACCTCGCCGGCCGGCTCATGGCCGATAACCGCGGGCATCGAGGGGACGGCGCGTTCGGCGCCAAGCTCCCATAGATAGATGTGGAGGTCGGAGCCGCAGATTCCGCACGCGGCGACCTTGACCAGCAATTCTTCGGGGCCGGGTTTGGGCACCGGGACGTCAACAATTTCGACCCCGAGCTCGGGCCGGGTTTTGGCGATCGCTTTCATCGTGGTCGGTGCCTCCAGCGCATATTAATACGATTGTGCGGCGGCCCGCGTCAAAAGGCACGGAGAACCTTCAGCTCGGCGCGCAGAGTCCCCTAATGATCCCAATGTCTCAGGGGGGAACCGTGGTAGCGCATGCGCGGCCGGATCAGGCGGTTATCGGCGGACTGTTCGAGGCTGTGTGCGATCCATCCGGCGGCACGCCCCATCGCGAAGATCGCGGCGGGCATTCCACGCGCAAAGCCAATCATGCGCACGCATACCGTCAGGTAGAAATCGAGATTGGGACGCAAGCGCTCGCGCTTCCAGACCGCCTCCTCGACCTTGAGCGCGGTCTCGAAAAGCTTGCGGCCCTTGCGTTTCGCGGTCACCTTCGCGACGTGCTTGAGCAGCGCTGCGCGCGGATCGCCGGCCGGGTAAATCGTGTGGCCGAAGCCGGGCGGCAGTGAATGTTTCGCGCTGAAGACGTCGAGTGCCTGATCGATGCGGGCGCCGGCGTCGAGGTCGGCGAACATGCTCTCGATACGATCGCAGGCGCCGCCGTGAATCGGACCCGAGAGCGAGCACAGCGCCGCCAGCACTGACGCGTACAGATCGGCGCCGGTGCTGGCGACCACGCGCGCGGCGAAGGTCGAGGCGTTGAGCTCGTGCTCGGCGCAGGCGACGAGCACGCGGTCGAGCGCCTCGCGATCGGCCGCGGCGAAGTCGCCGGCGAGCGAGCGTTCGCATAGGCGGGCGGCCATGCCGGGGAGCCCGCCGCCGGGCGTCAGCCACGCCGGGGTCTCCCCGGCATGGGGCGCGACCGACGCCAAGCCCAGCGGCAGGACCGTGATGATCATGCGCGCCTGGTCGATGCGCGAGCGCGCGGGCAGGCGATGCTCGGCGGCGGCAAGACTCGGCATCATCACGGCAAGTCGCAGCAGCGGTGGCGCGTCGGTGCCGACGGCCGCCAGCGCCGCAACGACCGGCGGCGGGATGCGCGCCGACGCGATACCGGCACGGAGATGGTCAACCTCCTCGGGACGCGGACGTTCACCGCTCCAGAGCAGCAGGCAGACCTCCTCGAAGGAGGCGCGCTCGACCAGTTCCTCGATCGGATAGCCGCGATAAGCGAGATGGCCGTCGATGATCGAGCTGACGGCGGACTCGGCGACGATGACGCCGGTAGGCGAGCCGTCGGTGGGCGGTTGCGCGACGGTCACCCACGACGCGGCGTCGGGCAGCGAGCGCGCGCGCACGCCGCGCTCGGGCGCGATAACGCCGCGCAGCGCCTCGATATCGGTTCGGCGATAGAGTGCTTGGCGCCCGACCTTGCGGCGATAGCTTTTGAGCCATCCACGGCTGACGTAAGCGTAGAGTGTGCCGAGCTTGACGCGGAGTTGCGCCGCCGCCTCGCTCGCCGTGAGCATCTGGGCTCCGGAGTCCCTCGGATGAGCCGCCACATCGGCCATCACGCCATCATGGGCGCCCTGCGTCAAGCACGCGGGACGACGCGGGATTGGAGAAAAATCGCAAGCTCGCTGGTTGGCCCCCTACGCCGGGTTTCGCTATGGTGCTCGGCTTGCAGGCTCGCCCAGTGGACGGAGGCACAACGCGATGGAATTCGGCACCCTGATTTTCACCAAGCCGCAGCGCGCTATCAGCGACACCCGGCTGATCGAGGAGCACGGATTCACGCATGCGTGGTTCGCCGACTCGCAGATGATCTGGGGCGACGTGTACGCGTGCATGGCGCTGGCCGCGGTCAACAGCAGCAAGATCAAGCTCGCGACTGGAATCTCGGTGGCCTCGAACCGGATTCCGCCGGTGACGGTGCATTCGATCGCGACGATCAATGAAATCGCGCCGGGGCGCGTGATGCTGGGCTTTGGCACCGGCCACACGGGACGCCGGGTGATGGGCCTGCCGCCGGTCAAGTTCGCCGATTTTCGCGAGCAGGTGCGCGTGATTCGCGACCTGCTGAAAGACGGCGAGGCGCTTTACAACACCGAGGGGCTGAGCCGCAAAATCCGCTACCTGCATCGTGATCGGCGCTTCATCAACCTCGATGACGCGATCCCGTTCTATGTTGCGGCCAACGGGCCGCGCACGCTCGGAGTGGCGGGCGAATTTGCCGACGGCATCATCACGACCGGCGTCGCCACGCCCGAGCGGCTGCAGGCAGTCTTTCGCCACGCCGAAGAGGGTGCGCGCAAAGCGGGGCGGGACTTGCCGCGTAGGCTGCCCTGCGTATCGTTGACACAGGTGATGGTGATCAAGCCGGGCGAGGCGATCGATTCGCCGCGCGTGATGCAGATGGTGGGCCCGTGGGTGATTACGTGCCTGCACGCGATCGCTGCCGGCTATGCGAAACCGCGCTCGCTGCCGCCCGACGCGCGCAAGGTTTACGACGCCTATGCCGACTACATCGCGCATCTGCCGGGGCCTCCGCAGGAGCGTTATCTCGAACTGCACAACGGGCATTGCACTTTCGTACCGGAACGCGAGCGGCGCTTCGTGACCGCGGAGACGATTCGTGCGACGACGCTGATCGGCACGCACGCCCAGGTGATCGAGCAACTCCGGGCGCTCGAGCGCGCGGGCCTCGACCAGATCATTCTTAATCCCCCGATGGACGGGTTCGAGGAATTCGTCAAGGATTTCGCGCGGGAGATTATAGAAAGGATGTAAATGTCGCCGAGGTGACAGAAAAGTCGCGGGCGCTGGTCCAAATTGCGCGTCAATGCACAGGGAGGGTCGCATCGAAGGCCGCACGAGCCTATCATGCGCATTGGCGGGGCCTGACGCGCACACCGGAAACTACGGTTGGGGGATCAGCGGAACCGAATTCGAGAGCGGTCCATTTTCCAGCACTAAATCCCGACTCGGCTTAAGACGCGAAGCATACGGCTCTGCACAGGAATCAGGCCAGCTAATTTACTTTCTTGTTACGGTACTATAAAAACTTAACGTTTGCCGATCCTCATTCTTCGGCAAAAACGAAGTTCGAGTCCGCGGCGGGGGGCCACTGACTCGCTAAGAGCCAGCGGCAAATTGAAGAGGGAAATGTCGAAGATTCGGGTCGCTATTGTCGGGGTGGGTAACTGCGCATCCTCCCTGCTCCAAGGTCTTGAATTCTATAGGCATGCGACCGACGGGGCGCGGCATACGCCAGTCGGCCTGATGCATTACGATCTCGGCGGTTACGTCCCCGGCGACATCGAAGTGGCCTGCGCCTTCGATATCGACTCGCGCAAAGTCGGTCGCCCGCTCGAAGAAGCCTGTTTTGCGCTGCCCAACAACACGGTTACGATCTGGCGCGACTTGCCGTCGTTCGGCGTAACGGTCGATATGGGCGAACTGCACGACGGAATCGCGCCGCATATGAGTTCGTATCCGGCGGATAGAACTTTTCTGCCCGCCACGGAAAAGCCGGTCGATATCGAAAAGCGCCTGCGCGACAGCGGCGCCGAAGTGATGCTCTGTTATCTGCCGGTCGGCAGCCAGAAGGCGGTCGAGCGTTACGCCCACGCCTGCCTCGCGACCGGAGTGAGCCTCCTCAATTGTATGCCGGTCTTCATTGTCTCGAACGAGAAATGGGCCTCTGAATTCAGCGCGCGCAAAATCCCGGTGGTTGGCGACGACGTCAAGTCACAGCTCGGCTCGACCATTCTGCATCGCACCATCATGAAGCTATTCGCCGACCGCGGGATCAAGCTCAAGCACACCTACCAGCTCAATACCGGCGGCAACACCGACTTCCTCAATATGCTCGACCGTTCGCGCCTCGGCTCCAAACGCACGTCCAAGACCGAGGCGGTACAGAGCAACCTGCCCGTGCGCATGGCCGACGTTGACGTCCACATCGGCCCGTCGGATTACGTCGCATGGCAGAACGACAACAAGGTCTGCTTCCTGCGGATCGAGGGCGAGGGCTTCGCGGGCATTCCAATTGAGCTCGAGCTGCGCATGTCGGTGCAGGATTCGCCCAATTCGGGCGGCGTCGTGATCGACGCCATCCGCTGCCTCAAGCTGGCGCGCGACCGCAAAATCGGCGGCCCGCTCTATTCGATCTCCGCCTATACCATGAAGCATCCGCCGCGCCAGATACCCGATGACATCGCGCGCGACCGCGTCGAGAAGTTCATCACGGGCGAACTCGAACGCTAACGGCATTCCCCGCCGTCATTGGGCCATGCTCGCGATGCTCGGTCGCGCAATAGACCTAACCCCCTAACCCCGCGCCCGCATCGTCATCCTGAACGCAGTGAAGGATCTCGCGCGGTTCCCCGCGCGCTCGCTCCGCCTCACTCCGCACCGTCAAACCGCGGCGTCAGGCGAGGTTGACGAACGCAAAACTTAATCTCTTACTGATCGAGTTGCGCCCTCCCTCATACATCGAGCGTTCGACGCAAAGTACAATTTGGTGTACATCTATGCACCAGTGGAATCGCCGTGGAATTTGAGTGGGACCCGCATTAGGCCGCCGGCAATCTGCGCAAGCACGGTGTCCGATTCGCCGAAGCGATGAATGTATTCGATGGCGACGCCACGCTCACGATGCGGACGACGATCCGCGGGAGGAGCGCTTCGTAGCGCTTGGCATGGGTTCGCTTGGACGGTTGCTCGTGGTCGTTTATACGGCTTCGGACGATCGCCTCAGAATCATTTCCGCGCGCAAAGCCACCCGCCAGGAACAATCGCAATACGCGAGCAGAACCAGATGAAAAGACAATACGATTTCAGCAAGGCCCGGCGCGGGCCCGTAGTGCCGGTGACTCCCGGCAAGACCAGAATCACGATTCGGCTCGACAATGACGTCATCGAGCATTTTCAGGCCATCGTGGACCGCGCAGGCGGCGGTAATTACCAAACTCTGATTAACGATGCCTTGCGTGAATTTATCCGGGGAGATCGCCTCGAAACTGTCGTCCGCCGCGCCGTCCGCCAGGAGGTCGGCGCAATAAAAGAAGCCCTGATTAAAACCGCATGAGTCCGGCACCGCTAAGCCGCAACCTCAGACCTGGGACTTCCTCAAACTGTGTCGAGGAACGCAAAACTCTTA
Organism: Binataceae bacterium (SeqCode); assembly: GCA_050011435.1. GTDB lineage: Bacteria > Desulfobacterota > Binatia > Binatales > Binataceae > JADMIL01. The sequence continues at coordinate 267 of JBEKJC010000013.1, read as the reverse complement.
GCTACCGCAAAGCCAGCTTCAGTCTGCGATGCGCGCTCAAGGTCACCAGTCCGCAAGGTGCGTTTATGGTCAGATACGATCACAATTTAGCCCCTCGCGCCAAAAAAACCATGATTTTGGGCTGTTCAACAGCTCTTCTTTCCCTCCAGGGGCAATGTCCTGAAGACTGTTGAAAATTGAGTGGCGGCTATCCTCGCCCGATCGGAAGATCGGGCTGGGTAAGAGGAGGAAGCCGCCATGAGGAAGAGTGACAAGAGCGACGGAGGA
>JBEKJC010000012.1:0-104812 GCA_050011435.1 Binataceae bacterium (SeqCode) | reverse complement strand
GGCAATTGTCGGGATTCGAGAAGTACGTAATCGCTTCGTGAAGCGTGGTCGGGATGTTCGCGTCCATGAACAAAGGATAGCGTAGTTATGGCTGGTGAGTCAAGTATATACTTGCCCTCGCGAGGTTTCACGGCATTCCATGCCGACGGTGGGCCACGCTCGCGATGCTCGATTATGGGTGGGGACGCGCGGGCTTCGCCCTGGGGAAAAGGGCTGAACAGATAGAGACCCGCGTGACGAGGGGTGCACCATATAGCCGCGATGATAGCGGGATCGAGCAACGCGAGCGTCAATCACTGAAATAAAACCTTTCAAAGGTTTCAAAAGTCTCAATGATTATTCTCTGCTCCCCCTTCTGCTCCCGCCCCACGCCCTTGCACTCCATACGGCAGTAATGGCCTACTGCTAGTAGCTTTTCGCTGAGGTGGAGCCTCCGTGCGGCTCAGATGGACGGAATTTGCTCGCCAGCGTACTCTCAAGCGCTCTTGCCGGGGTTGACGCCTTCGCGGTCGAAGTCGAACTCGATATCAGCGCCGGGGTCCCCAGCTTTCGCATGGTCGGGCTGGCCGAGGGCGCGGTGCGCGAAGCCTACGAGCGCATGAAGTCGGCGCTGCGCAACTCCGGCTTCGAATTTCCCAATCGCAAAATCACGGTGAATCTCGCGCCCGCCGATATCCGCAAGGAGGGCTCGGCCTTCGATCTGCCGATGGCGCTGGGGGTGCTGGTGGCCAACGGCGTGGTGCAGAAGCGCACGCGGATGGGCGACTTCGTGGTGCTCGGCGAACTCGCGCTGGACGGCCGCGTCAAGGGAATCACGGGCGCGCTGGCGAGCGCGATCCTGGCGCGGTCGCGCGGGCTGGCCGGCGTCGTGCTGCCGCGCGAGAACGCCGCCGAGGCCTCGGTTATCGGCGAGGGCGTGACGGTGCTCGGAGTCGACACGCTGCGCGAGGCGTTCGAGTTTTTTGAGGAATTGCGCGAGATCCCGCCGACTCGCGTCGATCTCGGTGAGATGTTCGAGGCCGCGAGCCGCTACGCCGTCGATTTCAGCGAGGTCAAGGGGCAGGAGCAGGCCAAGCGCGCGCTCGAAGTCGCGGCGGCCGGTGGCCATAACGTGCTGATGATCGGGCCGCCCGGCTCGGGCAAGACCATGCTCGCCAAGCGGCTGCCGACGATCCTGCCCGCGATGAGCTTCGAGGAGGCGATCGAGACCACCAAGGTGCATAGCGTGGTCGGGTTGCTCGACGGCCGGGCGCTGATCGCGACGCGTCCGTTCAGGTCGCCGCATCATACGATTTCCGACGCCGGCCTGATCGGCGGCGGGCCGGTGCCGCGTCCGGGCGAGGTCAGCCTGGCTCATCATGGGGTGCTGTTTCTCGACGAACTGCCGGAGTTCCGCAAGAACGTGCTCGAAGTTCTGCGCCAGCCGCTCGAGGATAATAAAATCACGATTGCCCGCGTGCTCGGCACCGTCACGTTTCCTGCCAGCGTAATGCTGATTGCGGCGATGAATCCGTGCCCGTGCGGCTTCTTCACCGACATGCAGCACGAATGCACCTGCTCGCCGATTACGATCCAGCGCTACCGGTCGCGGATTTCGGGGCCGCTGCTCGACCGTATCGATATTCATATAGAAGTGCCGGCGGTGAAATATAAGGAGTTGACCGACCGCAGCGCGGGCGAGCCGTCGTCGGCGATTCGCGATCGGGTGAATCGGGCGCGGGGATTACAGCTCGAGCGCTTCAAGCAGGCGGGGTTCTTCGCCAACGCGCAGATGGGGGCGCGCGAACTGCGCGACCATTGCCAGGTCGAGTCGGCGGGCGAGCGCTTGATGGAGATCGCGATTAACCGGTTGGGGCTGAGCGCGCGGGCATATACGCGAATTCTCAAGGTGGCGCGGACGATCGCGGATCTCGACGGGGGCGGCCCGATCCAGGCATTCCATCTGAGCGAGGCGATTCAGTACCGCTCCCTCGACCGCATCGCGTTGTGACGTGTCTTAGAGGAACGGTGTCGCACGACCGGCGTTGACAAGCGCCGGGTGCTCGCCTAACGTCTCTAAGTTGGAGTTTCATCTGTAACCGGCACCATTCAAAGCACCTGAAACCGATCCGCCCAAGTTCCCCGAATCCATCGAAAGACGAGCCATGTTCGACACCCTGAGCGATCGCCTCGAAGGCGTCTTTAAGCGGCTCAAGGGCCAGGGACGTATCACCGAGCGCAATATCGAAGAGGCGCTCCGCGAAGTCCGGCTCGCGCTGCTCGAAGCCGACGTCAATATTAAGGTGGTGCGCGACTTCGTCGAGCATGTGCGCAAGAAGGCGCTCGGGCAGGAGGTTCTGCGCTCGCTGACGCCCGAACAGCATCTGGTCAAGTTCGTCGCGACCGAGCTGTGCGAGGTGATGGGCGGGAGCGCCAAGGAGCTCGACCTCAAGGTCAAGCCGCCCGTCAAGATCATGGTGGTGGGCCTGCAAGGCTCGGGCAAAACGACTTCGCTGGCGAAGCTCGCGCGGCTGCTCAAGACCGAGCGCAAGCGCAATCCGCTGCTGGTCTCGACGGACGTGCGCCGTCCGGCCGCGATGGAACAGTTGCGCGTGCTCGGTGCGCAAATCGGCGTGCCGGTAGTCGAGAGCAAGGAGACCGACGACCCGGTCGAGATCGTCAGCCGTGCCCTGATGCGCGCAGACGTCGGCGGCTTCGACGCGCTGCTGATCGACACCGCGGGCCGGCTGCAGATTGACGACGAGCTGATGGAGGAGTTGTCGCGGCTGAAGGCCGTCTGCAACCCACATCATACGATACTGGTGGCCGACGCGATGACCGGTCAGGACGCGGTCAACGTCGCGCAGGGGTTTCACGATCGGATCAAGATTTCGGGCCTGATTCTGACCAAGCTTGACAGCGACGCGCGCGGCGGCGCCGCACTCTCAGTGCGGGCGATAACCGGGGCGCCGATCCTGTTCGCCGGTACCGGCGAGAAGCTCGACGCCTTCGAGGTGTTTCATCCGGATCGCCTGGCCTCGCGGATACTGGGGATGGGCGACATGCTGAGCCTGATCGAAAAGGCCCAGCAGAACTACGACCAGGGCAAGGCCAAGGAACTCGAGCGCAAGCTCAAGAAGAACGAATTCACGATCGAGGATTTTGCCGACCAGCTCAAGACGATCAGCCGGATGGGCTCGCTTGGCGATATTTTGGGCATGATACCGGGGCTGAAGAAGGTCGCGGGGCAGGCGGATTCCGAAGAGGCCAAGCGCGAACTCAAGCGGGTGACGGCGATTATTGATTCGATGACGCGGCAGGAGCGCCGCGACCATCTCGTCCTCAACGGCCATCGGCGGGCGCGGATCGCCAGCGGCAGCGGGACCTCAGTGGCGGAAGTAAATCGGTTCGTCAAGCAATTCGAGCAGACCCGCAAGATGATGAAGAAAATCACGCGGATGGGCGCGGGCAAATCGATGATGCGCGGACTCGGGTTTGGGAGCTAGAATAGGGTTCAGGAGAAAAAAGAGAAATAATGGGACTCGTGATCAGGCTGCGCCGCCATGGCGCCAAGAAAAGACCGTTTTACCGTATCGTCGTGAGCGATTCGCGGTCGCCGCGCGATGGGCGCTTCGTCGATCAGATCGGCACCTACGATCCGGCTTTCGATCCGCCGAAGGTAACTTTGAAGACCGAGCAGGCCGAACATTGGCTCAAGTCGGGAGCGCAACCGAGTGAAACCGTGAGGAAGCTGATCAAGCAAGCGACAAGCACCGCCGCCCAAACCGCCTGACATCTTCCCGACAGCTTGCAGGGAGCCAGCCATGAAGGAGCTAGTCCAGTTCCTGGCGCAGCAATTGGTCAACAACCCGGATGCGGTCGAGGTCAAGGAGACGCAGGGCGAGACCGCCTCGATCCTTGAGTTGCGCGTGGCCAAGGAAGATCTCGGCCGGGTTATCGGCAAGCAGGGGCGCACGGCGAAATCGATTCGCACGATTCTCAATGCGGTCGCGTCGCGGACCAATCGCAAGGTTGTGCTCGAAATTATCGAAGATAAGTAGGGGCGCGGACGCAAATCAAAAGCAGCTGCGTCACCGGCCCTTGTCAGTATTGAACAGCCCCGTAAATGACGACCCGCCGGCTCGCTTGAGGGTCGGGCGTATCGCGGGCGCGCACGGACTGCATGGCGCGATTCGCGTGCGGCCGGACAATCCCGAATCAGACACGCTCGAACAGGTGCAGCGCGTGTTCGTAGAGCCGGAGAACGGCGCGGCCCGCGAATACAAGCTGGCGGGGGCGCAACGGCTCAATCGCACGACGATTCGCGTCGTGCTCGAGGGCCTCGACGATCCCGACGCTGCCGACGCGTTACGAGGGTCAATGGTCACGGTCGCGCTGAGTGATTTGCCGGCCAAGGCGCCGGGCGAGTTCTACTACTACGAGGCGATCGGATGCGCCGTGACGACCACCGACGGACGCCGCCTCGGCGTGATCGAGGAAGTCTTCGCGACCGGAGCCAACGACGTCTGGGTGGTGCGCGACGGTGCCGCCGAAGTGCTCGTGCCGGTGATCGATAACGTCGTCAAATCGATCGATCTCGATGCGCGCATGATGGTGATCGAGGCGGTCCCCGGCCTGCTCGATTGAGTGCGGGAACGCTCGCGTCGTCAGCTATAATCGCACCTGATGGAATTCCACGTAATCACGCTCTTCCCCGAGATGTTCGCGGCGCTCGACGCGGGTCTGATCGGCCGCGCGCAGCAGCAAGGGTTGATCGCCGTGCGTGCGCATAACCTGCGCGAATATGGACTCGGCAACTATCGGCAGGTCGATGACACGCCGTACGGCGGCGGCAGCGGGATGGTGATGCGGCCCGAGCCGATCGCGGCGGCGATCGATGCGGTGACGGCCGCTCGCCCGAACCTGCTCAAAATCCTGATGACGCCGCAGGGAGAACGTTTCGATCAGCCGCTGGCGCGCGAACTCGCGGGCTGCGCGGACGGGTTGCTGTTTATCGCGGGCCGCTATGAGGGCGTGGACGATCGGATTCATGAGCTGGTCGATCGCGAGCTTTCGATCGGCGACTACGTGCTGAGCGGCGGTGAGCTGGCGGCGATGGTCGTGATCGAGGCGGTCGCGCGGCTGTTGCCGGGGGTGGTGGGCAATCCCGAATCGCTGGCGGAAGAATCGTTCGGCGACGGCAATTTGCTCGAGTATCCGCATTACACGCGGCCCGAGGAATTTCGCGGCATGCGCGTGCCGGAGATTCTGCTGAGCGGCGACCATGGCAAGATTCGCGCGTGGCGGGTGGCCGAGGCGCTGCGGCGGACCGAACGGCGGCGTCCCGAGCTGGTCGCAAATCGACGTAAAACCTGACGTGGCCGCGCTCTTCGTCGCGCTGATCCATTACCCGGTCGTCGATCGCAACGGACGTATCGTCACGTCGGCGATCACCAGCCTCGATCTCCACGATATCGCGCGTTCGGCGCGGACCTACGGCGCCACCGCGTTCTTCGTGATTCATCCGGTGGCGGAGCAGCGTGAGTTTGCGGGGCGCGTGCTGGAACATTGGGAGACCAGTCACGGACGCCAGTTCGATTCGCGCCGGCAGGAGGCGCTCGGGCTGATTCGGCTGGTGACGAATCTCGACGAGGCGATCATCCTGGCGGAGCAAATCGCGGGATCGCCGCCGCTGATCGTGTACACCTCGGCGCGGCCCAGCGGGGGGGTCGGTTATGCGGAGCTGCGCGCGCGGCTGGAGCGTGCGGACGGCGCGCCGGTGATGCTGCTGTTCGGCACGGGCTTCGGGATGGCGCCCGCGATGCTGGAGCGGGCCGACCTCGCGCTGGCGCCGGTGCTCGGTCCCGGCGAATACAACCATCTCTCGGTGCGCGCCGCCGCGGGGATTATTCTCGATCGCCTGCGCGGGCGTTAGCCGCGTCACGTTCGCGCCTGCTCTTGATCGCGTGGCGATATTCCCAAGCGCGGCACGGTGCGATAATAGCCAGATGCCGCGCGAATTCGATGGCGAGATGGGGGCGGGCAAACGATGAAAGTACTGGCCGACCTGATGGTATTCTTCGGCGCGATCCTGCTGACCGCGGGCACCGACCTGGTGATCGAAACGGCGGGGCAGGACCTTGCCAGCCTCGGCGGCCTGCTCGGAGTACTGCTGTCGATGATCGGCGTCTCGATACTCGTCGCGGGGATTTTGAACCATCGCGGACTGGCGCAGCGCGCACGCGAACAGGCGCTCGAGAACGACCAGGACGGTGCGCGGGGCAAGGCCGACAAGCGGCGCTGACAGAATCGCGAAGGGGAAGGATGATGACGACAGAGGAAACTGCGGGGTTGCGCGAAATCCGGCGCAAGCGCCGATGGATCTGGTTTTGGGTGCTCTCCTATATACCGGCGGTATGGATCGCCAGGCACGCGGTCCATTCGAATGTCGTGGATGCGATTGTCGTCCTGATCTGGGCGGTCGGCTTCATTCGGAGTATCGCGCACGGGATGTTCTGCCGCTGCCCGCGCTGCGGCGGACTCTTCTTTTCGACGCATGGCTCGCCGACGATGTGGAATCTGCTGGCGAGTAAATGCATGCAATGCGGGCTGCCGCTGAAGGCCGAGCGAATCATCTATCCGAGCCTGGAGTAGCGATGCTCATGAACCTTCGCTATGCCGCGGCGCTCGCGTCCTCAACTGGGACACTCGCGCCGAACATGCCACCACCTTCGCGGGAGGAGGGGTTGAGTATGGGGGGGCGATTGGATAAGTTGGACGGCTCTACTTCCGGGGTGTTGCTCCCATGAACAGCGTTATTCAGAAGATCGAAGATCGCGCGTTGCGCAAGGACGTCCTGCCCGAATTTCGCGTGGGCGATACGGTGCGGCTTCAAGTTCGGGTGGTCGAGGGCGAAAAGGAGCGCATCCAGCCGTTCGAAGGCCTCGTGATCAAGATCGGTCGGGGCGGTAACCGCGCGAAGTTTACGGTGCGCAAGATTTCCTACGGTATCGGCGTCGAGCGCATCTTTCCGTTCCATTCGCCGCGAATCGAAAAGATCCAGGTGCTGAGCCGGGGCAAGGTGCGCCGTGCGAAGCTCTACTACCTGCGCAAACTCTCAGGCAAAGCCGCCCGTATCGAGACTATCAGCTAGGGAATTACTGCCAGGGGCTGGCGCCGACGGCAGGCGTTCTCGCCGGCTATCGTAAACGCGATCTAGCTGATGCCGCGACCGACGACGAGGTCGCCTTCGAGGCGCGCCCCTTCGCATACGGTGAGCCGCTCGGCTTCGATACGCCCCTTCACCCGCGAGCGCGGTCCGAGCACCACCGACTTCGACCCGACAATATCGCCCCGCAATTCGCCAAGAATGAGCAGGCGCGGGGTTTTGACGCGGCCGTCAACCGCGCCACCCTCTGAAATCACCACCAGATCGCTGGAGCTGACTTCGCCGCGAAAGTGGCCCTCGATCCGCACCGGCTCCTGAAATACGAGCTTGCCCGAGACGTTGATATTGCGACTGACCGCGACGCGCGTGCGTTCTTCGATCCAGGCCTGCCCCGGCGCGAGCGGCAGTGCGCTGACCGGGGTGCGAAAAGTGTCGGCGGTACCAGATTGCGCGCCGGTGACGTTGCCCTTGGAGCCGGGATTCTGCGGACGCTCGTTGAGTGCCATGGCCATCATGATGCACGCTCAGGGCGCGGGAAAAACGTGGCAGGCTACGGCGTGGCCGCCGCTGCCCTTGGTCAGCGCCGGGTCGGCCGTCGTGCAGATATCTTTCGCATAAGGACATCGCGGATGGAAGCCGCAGCCCGACGGCGGATTGAGCGGGCTGGGCACCTCGCCAGGCATTTTGATCCGCTCGATACGCATCGTCGCGTCGATCGTCGGAATTGCCGACAGCAGGGCGCGCGTGTAGGGATGTCGTGGGGCGGCGTAGATTTCGTCGCGATCGGCGATTTCGACGATTTTGCCGAGATACATGATCGCGACGCGCCGGCTGATGTGCTCGACCACGCGCAGGTCGTGCGCGATGAAGAGGTAGGTGAGGTGGAGGTCGTCCTGCAAGTCCTGCAGCAGGTTGATGATTTGCGCCTGGATTGAGACGTCGAGCGCAGAAACCGGTTCGTCGAGCACCAGAAAGCGCGGCTCGACCGCGAGCGCACGCGCGATGCCGATGCGTTGGCGCTGGCCGCCGGAAAATTCGCGGGGGTAGCGATCGAGGGCCTCGGGGCCCATCCCGACCCGCGCGAGCAGCTTCACGATGCGATCTTCTTTGTCGCGGCCGCGCGCCATCCGATGAATTTCGAGGCCCTCGCCGACGATCGCCCGCACGCGCATCCGCGGATTGAGCGACGAGTACGGATCCTGGAAGACGAGCTGCATCTGGCGGCGAAGCTGGCGCAGTTCGGAGCGCGAAAGCGTCGCGAGGTCGCGGCCGTCGTAGAAGACCTGTCCCGCGGTGGGCTCGATGAGCTTGAGGATCAACCGGCCCAGCGTCGATTTGCCGGAGCCGGATTCGCCGACCAGGCCGACGGTTTCGCCGGGCATAATCTCGAGGTCGATGCCGTCAACCGCCTTGACCGTGAGCCGTTTGCGGCCGAAAAAATCTTCGGAGCCGGCGGGAAATTCCTTGCGCAGCCCGACGCATCGCACCAGCGCGCTCGCGCCGGCGGGCGTGGTTTGCGGCGTGGCCATTTCAGACGCGGATACAGGCGGCATAATGGTTCGGCTCTTTGCGTTCGAGCGGCGGTTGGGCCGTCGCGCAGTCGTCGATCGCGATCGGACAGCGCGGATGAAAGCGGCATCCTGAAGGGGGGTTGAGCGGGCCCGGAATGAAGCCGGGGATTGCCTGCAGTCGCCGATGGCGGGTGCCGTCGATTCCGGGAATCGAGCCGAGCAGCCCCTTGGTGTACGGGCTCAATGGATTGGCGAACAGATCCGCGGTCGGCGCCTGCTCCATCACGCGCGCGGCGTAGAGGATGGTCACGTCGTCGGCGTATTGCGCGACGATACCGAGGTCGTGCGTGACGAGAATCACGGCAAGGCCGAGGCGTGCCTGCAGTTCGCGGATGAGGTCGAGAATTTGCGCCTGGATCGTGACGTCGAGCGCGGTAGTCGGCTCGTCGGCGATCAGCACGCGCGGATTGCATGCGAGCGCCATCGCAATCATTACGCGCTGACGCATTCCGCCCGACAGTTGATGGGGGTAGTCGCGGATGCGCCGCTCGGGGTCGGCGATTCCGACCATGCGCAGCGCCTCGATCGTGCGATTGCGGGTTTCGGCGCGCGCGGTGTGCTGATGGAGTTTGATCGCCTCGCCGATCTGGCTGCCGATGGTGAAGACCGGGTTGAGCGAGGTCATCGGCTCCTGGAAGATCATCGCGATGCGCGCGCCGCGAGTGGCACGCATTTCGGGTTCACTCAGGCGCAGCAGGTCGATACCGTCGAAGTAAATCGAGCCGCCGACGACGCGCCCGCCCTCGGGCAACAGGCGCATAATCGAGAGCACGCTGACCGTCTTGCCCGAGCCGGACTCGCCGACGATGCCGGTGAGCTTGCCGGGCGCGACCGAAAAACTCACGCCGTCAACCGCGCGGACTTCGCCACGCGGAGTGAAGAATGAGGTCCTCAGGTCTTTGACTTCGAGCAGCGGCTGCACGTGCGGGGAAGTTTAGCATCGCGGTCGTCGTCCCCGAAACGCCGTAAAATTTGCGACTGGTCCGGGATTTTTTGCTCCAAATCCGCGCCGAAACGGGCGCTTCCGCGTCTGCGAAAAGTCTCAACGACATCATCCGCAAGACCGATCATCCCTTTCACCGTGGGAAGTGTGAAACCTTTCAAAGGTTTCACTGCCTCCTTCCCGCCGCGCATCCTCCGCGCTGCTGCCTCTTTCCCGCTCTGCCTCCTCCGCGCTTCGGCACGTGGGTCGCTGGTTGCGCGCATCGCGCTTGACATTGAAAACCGTCGGTCTTAGCAGTGGGCGTGGACTCGCGGCCATGTGGCGCGAAACCTGAAGGAAGGTGACTCATGTCGGGAAATCATCATACCGATCCGAGAGCGATACGCGCCGGGCTCGATTTTCCGGTGATCGATTCGGACGGCCATTGGCTCGAATACGGTCCGATCGTGATCGATTATCTGAAGAAGGTTGGCGGCAACGCGGCCGTCGATGGATTTCTCTCGCGCGATCGCAACGTTGCGGCCACGATCCTGATGTCACCGGAGCAGCGCCGCGACGAACGCCGCGCGCAACAGGCATGGTGGGCGCTGCCGACAAAAAACACGTTCGACCGGGCGACTGCGCTCGCGCCGAGGTTGTTGCATCGGCGGATGGACGAATTTGGGTTCGATTTCACCGTGCTCTATCCTACCACCGGCCTTGGCGTGCCGTTTATCGGCAACGACGAGCGGCGGCAAGCGACCTGCCGAGCGTTGAATATGTACATGGCGGATGCGTTCCGCGAGTTCGCCGATCGGATGACGCCCGCCGCGGTTATTCCGATGAACACCCCGGCCGAGGCGATCGCCGAACTGGAATATGTGGTGAAGACGCTCGGGCTCAAGGTCGTGGTGATGGCGAGCCTGGTGCGGCGGCCGATCCGCACGCTCGGACGCGGTGGCGAAAGTCGTGGACATACGGCGTGGTATGACGTGCTCGCGCTCGACAGCGAATATGATTACGACCCGGTGTGGGCGAAATGCGTGGAGCTGAAGGTCGCGCCGACGTTTCATACCGCGTCGCGGGGGCTGGGCTTTCGCCAATCGCATTCGAATTTCACCTACAACCATATCGGGCATTTCGCGACGGCGGGCGAGGCGGTATGCAAGGCGATCTTCATGGGCGGCGTGACGCGGCGCTTCCCGACGCTGAAGTTCGCGTTCCTCGAAGGCGGTGTCGGCTGGGCTTGCCAGCTCTATGCGGACATCATCGGCCATTGGAAGAAACGCAACGCGGCGGCGCTCGCGGAGGTCGATCCCGCCAACCTCGATCGCAAGCAACTGGGCGAGTTGCTGCGAGAATATGCGGGCGGCGCATGGGCCGATCGGGTGGGCGATTACAAACTCGTGCCGGAGGGCGAGGCGGCGGCCGCGGCGTGGGCGGCGCGCGGTCCGGCGGTGATCGACGACTATGCGGCTTGCGCTATCAAAGAGGGGCGCGACATCCGCGAATTGTTCACGCGCAATTTCTATTTCGGCTGCGAGGCCGACGATCCGACCAACGCGTGGGGCTTCAACGCGCAGGTGAATCCGTACGGGGCCAGGCTCAAGACGCTCTTTGGTTCCGATATTGGCCATTTCGACGTGCCCGACATGCGCGCGGTGCTGGGCGAGGCGCATGAGCTGGTTGACGATGGACTGATCACGCGTAACGACTTCCGCGATTTCGTTTTCACGTGGCCGGTGGAATTCTGGGGCGGGATGAATCCGGATTTTTTCAAGGGCACAGCGGTCGAGGCTGCGGCGTCGAAACTGATCGGGCGAATCAGCGCGGGCGAAGTGCCGGCCGCGGCGCGAGCGTAGAGAGAGGGAAGAGAGTTGAAACCTTTGAAAGGTTTCACTGAAACTATAAGTTTTGAGTTCCTCTACAACTCTCTCACCCCTCAGGCCTTCAATGCACTCGCAGCTCACGCCCGGCTCAACGCCATGATGCTGCCGTCGCCGTCGGCTGCGAGATAAATCTTGCCGTCGCCGCCCACCGTCACTCCGGCGAATGGCCGCAACGGTCCCGGCAGCAGTCCCGGAATTCCCATCAACAGTTTCGGCACGACGCCGGGAGCAGCGCCGATTGGAAGATTCGACGCGACGGTCTCGTGCTTTTTGGTCTTGAGCGACCAGGCGATGAGCTCGTGCGCGCCGGCGTCGGCGACGTAGAGATTATCGCCCGCAAGCGCGAGCCCCTGCGGCTCCTTGAGGCCCTCGATCACGGTGGTCGCGGTGCTGCCGTCGATCTGCGAGACGCGGCCCTTGTCGCTCTCGGCGACGAAACATACGCCGTTGGGCGCGACCGCGATGCCGGTCGGACGGGCGAGGCCGCGCGCCTTTTCCTTGAGCTTACCGCCGGCGATTTCCAGCACGCGGCCCTCGCCGCCGTCGGCAACGAAGACCGTGCCGTCGGTGCTGATCGCGACGCCGTAGAGTTCGTGCAATTCGGTCGCGAGCACCTCCATCTCGTGAGTGACCGGATGGTAGGAAGTGACGTTGCCGCCGGAGGTCGTGACGACGAGCGATCCCTTGGCGCCCTTGGCAACGCCGCGCACGAAGCCGGGAAAATGGCCGTCGAAGAGCAGGCCCACGCGATGATGCGAGCCGTCGCGGGCAACCGCCGCCAGGCTGATGCCGTCGGCGGCATAGATCGTTCCGTCGTCGGCGATCGCGATGCCCATCGGACCGCAGAATCCAGGTGGGATGAGCCGGCGTTCGGTGCCGTCGGGCATGATTTCGGCAACGCCGCCATCGACGAAGTGCGACACGAACATGCGGTCGCTGTCGGTCAGCGCGAAATTGTCGATGCCGGGGCGCATCTTGGCGATCACCTTTCGCTCGCCGCTCTGCAGGTTGAAGCGCGAGATCTCGCCGCTGGCGCCCTGGGTTGAGAGCAGCGCGCCTTTGCTGTCGAATTTGACCGCGGTCGGTATCGCCATGTTGGTCGCGAAGACTTCGGGCTTGCCGCCTTCCATCGCGACGCGCCAGATTTCGTTGGCGCCGATCGCGGGGAAATAGATCTTGCCGTCGGGACCGACGTTGAGCGCGTTGGGCAGCGGCAGATTTTCCGCGATCAGGCGTGGCGCGCGGCCGTCGGGAAAGAGTTCGAAGAGCCGGCCGTCGTGGCGGCATTCGTCCATAAACAGGCGATCGTGCCACTGCGTGATGCCGTTGGCGGCCGGCACGTGGTCGGCGATGATGCGCAGGTCGCCGTTGGGCGAACGCGCGCATACCCGCTCACTCATCACCTCGGTGATATAGAGGACGCCGTGCGAATCGAAGGCGAGATCGTCGGGTGCGACAATCGGGCCGCCGATGGGGCTGATGGTTTCGACGGCGCCGCTGGTGACGTCGATCGCGCTAACCTGGCTGCCGAAGGCTTGCGCGACGTAGAGGCGGCCGTCGGGGCCGATGCGCATGCCGTTGGCGCCGAAGAGCACGCTCGGCGCGGTGACCCGGCTCGCGGTCCATCCTTTGGCGGTGCTGACGGTTGATTTCGCAGCGAAGCGATTCGATGGGGTTTCCATGGCGGCAGTCTCCTCCAGTGATTGTTCAATTGCAGCGATTGCCGATTCTGCGGCGTTGGCCGACTCGCAGCGCGCAGGCGCGAAGCGGCGATTACCGATTAAGGTGTTACAGCTTGCGCCACGGATATGCTAAACGGCAAGGGAAATCGGGCCGGCGGAAGCGGATTTTTTTGGCCGCGGCGAGCGTCATGCAATTCGCGCGCGTGTCGTTTGGGAAGTGGGACCTTAACCTCGGCGTGCCGTCGGGCGCCCGCGACCGGCACGCAAGCGGCAAACAATCAGCGGGTACGCAAGTAGGAGGATTCGCAAATGGCATCAGTGGATTTTGGCGTCGCGATACCGTCGTCCAAGGGGATTCCGGAGTTCGCCCGGCGTGCGGAGAAAATGGGCTACGACTACCTCTGCAGCGGCGAGCACATGATGTTTCATGGGCCGGTCGCAAATTCGCTGATTGCGCTGTCGGTCGCGGCGGGCGCGACCACCAAAATCAAACTGATGAGCACGGTGGTGCTGCTGCCGCTCTATCAGCCGATGGTGCTGGCCAAGCTCACGTCGGTGCTCGACGTGGCGTCGGACGGCCGCTACCACATGGGTATCGGAATCGGCGGTGAGTTCCCCAAGGAGTTCGAAGCGTGCGGCGTACCGGTCAAGCAGCGCGCGTCGCGCAGCAACGAAGCGCTCGAAGTGATCAAGAAGCTGTGGACCGAAAAAAACGTGACCTTCGAAGGGCGCTATACGAAGTTTTCGGGCGTCACGATCGGGCCGCATCCAGTGCAGAAACCGCATCCGCCGATCTGGGTGGCGGGGCGCAAGGAGCCGGCGATGAAGCGCGCGGCGACTTACGCGGACGGCTGGATTCCGTACATGTACACGCCGGAGATGCTGCATGAGAGTCTCGAGAAGATTAAACAGTTCGGCAAGGAAGCCGGCCGCGACATGAGCCATTTCCGGCCCGGCCTGTTCATCTTTGCGTCGGTCTATCCGGATCGCGACATGGCGCGCGAGCAGGCGGCCAAGGCGCTCGGCGGAACCTACTCGCAGGATTTTTCGAAAATCGCGGGGCGCTACACGCTCTATGGCAATCCCGACGATTGCCGCAAGCGGCTCAAGGAATACGTTGATGCCGGCGCGCGCACGGTGCTCATAAGCTGGGCCTGCCGCCACGAGGATATCGACGAGAACATGAAGCTGGTGGCCGAAGAGATCGCACTGGCGTTTCGCTAGGGCGCGCTGATTCCGTAACGCCGCGGCGCCCGTGCGGATCGAATCGTTCATGCAGGCCGCGCCGCGATCGCGGAGGTTGCATCACCGCATATTGCCGGCGACGATGCGGGCGCGATGGACGATCGCCATCGCGATCCCGATGGTTGTCGCGGCGACGATCGCAACGATTGCGGCCGCGTCGTCAGCGCCGCAGGCACGCAGTGACCCGCAGGCACTTGCGGGTGCTGCGCTCGAGCAGATGGCGCAAGCAAATTTCGGCGGACTCGGCGCCGCGGAGGTGCAATTCGTGCGCCACGCGCCCTATCGCGATCTGGTCTGGAGCAGCCCGAGCTCGGATCCCGACAATCCCGCCAACGATGCCTCG
Organism: Binataceae bacterium (SeqCode); assembly: GCA_050011435.1. Taxonomy (GTDB): domain Bacteria; phylum Desulfobacterota; class Binatia; order Binatales; family Binataceae; genus JADMIL01. The sequence continues at coordinate 90,013 of JBEKJC010000012.1, read as the reverse complement.
AAGGGCGCCTCGTGGGGCAGGGAGCGCACGATTCGCGCCGAGATCGTCCGTTGGATTCTGACCGACCCGGCCGCCTCGAAGTATGTGCATCCGAGCGGCATCGGTATCGCGGGCGCGCGCATTGCCGGGATGCTCGATCTGTCGTATGCGACGGTCACGCTGCCGATTACGCTGCTCGATTGCGCCGTCGCGGACGGACTCGACCTGTCGTTCTCGAATCTCGCCAGCATCGATTTGCGCCGCAGTTGGACCGGCGCGATCGACGGGCAGCAAGCGCTGATCCACGGTGATGTCCTGCTGCGGCTGGGCCATTACGACAACGTCAATTTTTATCGCGGCGCGATCGACGGCAACCTCGATTGCAGCAGCGGCCGCTTCGTCGGCGACGATCCGGTTTCGATGGTCGAGGCGACGATCAAGGGCGACGCGCTTTTTCATCAGGGCTTCGAGACCGGCGGGCTGGTCGATTTTCGGCTGGCCAAAGTCGGGCAGTCGCTGAGCTTCAATCACGCGCGGTTCACCGGCAAAGGGGTTAGCGGACTCAATGCGGAGCGGGCGACCGTCGGCGGTGGGCTCTACTGGGTCGAAATCACGCTCACCCCGCATACGATGCTCGATCTGGGCGCGGTCCACGCGGGTTCGCTCTGGGATGACGCGGCGAGCTGGCCGGCCGCCGGAAATCTCGATCTCACCGGCTTCGTCTATGGCGGCTTCAGCGGCGGACCGGCGGATGCGGAGTCGCGCCTAAAGTGGATCCATCGCCAGGCGCGATCCGATTTGGCGCAGCCGCAGCCCTATCGTCAACTGGCGCTGGTGTTGCGGCAGAGCGGTGCGGAGGAGGGGGCGACCCGCGTCGAGATCGCGCGCGAAAGTGCGCTCACCGAATACGGCGGCTTGCCGCTGTCCGAACGGGTCTGGCGCATGGCCCTGCGCTTGACGATCGCATACGGGTACCGTCCGTTACGCGCGCTCTGGTGGATATTGCTCTTCGTAATGGTGGGGACGGCACTGTTCGAATGGGGATATCGCGCGCGCCTGATCACGCCGACCGAGGAAAGCGCGTATGAATCGTTCTGCGCGACGGGTGAGCCGCCGCCGCATTATCCGCCGTTCAGCAGCTTCGTCTATTCGCTGGAGAATTTTTTGCCGGTGGTTGACCTGCATCAGGAGACCTACTGGCGGCCGAATCCGCGCCATCGGCGCGCTAATGATAAGCCCGCGACCGCCGCCGAATCGCTGCGCGAGACGCTGCCCGCCCGAATACTCCGCTGGTATCTATGGCTCCATATTCTCGCCGGATGGACGATCACGCCGCTGCTTTTCGCGGGTCTGGCGGGACTGTTGCGTAGCGGGTAGCGGCGGTGTGGATTGCGCGTCGCGACACACGGGGGGAAATCCCTCGAGTCTTTGCCTTGGCGAATCGCGAGCGGCTGGGGTAGTCTCCGAAGGCAAATCGGCAGGCGAGCGCTGACGCGATGCAGGAGTGCGCGCGCAGGGCCGCATCAGCCGCCAAAAAGGAGAAAATCGATGGCGAGCCCGCAGCTACAAATGGCAAAAGACGCGTACAAGGCGGTCCTGGAATCGGGGGCGAAGACGCCGCAGGAATTGCGCGTAGTGTTTGAAAAAATGGGGGACGCGACGCCGATTCCGCCCGATATCAAGCGCGAGAAAGTTAACGCCGGCGGTATCGATGCCGAATGGATCAGCGCACCCAACGCGTCGGCAGATCGCGCGGTGCTCTATGTGCATGGGGGCGGCTACGTGATCGGTTCCGTCAATACGCATCGCGACCTGATGGGGCGCATCTCGCGCGCCTCCGGAGCCCGCGTCCTCGGCATCAATTATCGCCTCGCGCCCGAGCATCCGTGCCCCGCGGCGATTGATGATTCGGTGGCGGCCTATCGCTGGATGCTCGCGCAGGGACTCAAGCCCAACCGGATCGCGGTCGCAGGCGATTCCGCCGGCGGCGGTCTGACGGTGGCGACGCTGGTCGCGATTCGTGACGCCAAACTGCCGGCTCCCGGCGCGGGCGTATGCATTTCGCCGTGGGTCGATATGGAAGGGATCGGCGAATCGATGAAGACCAGGGCGGCGGTCGATCCGGTGGTGCAGCGCGAAGGCCTGCTCGGGATGGCCGCGGCGTATCTCGGCGGCCAGAACGCGCGTTCGCCGCAGGCGTCGCCGCTTTACGCGGACCTGAAGGGCTTGCCGCCGTTGCTCATCCAGGTGGGAGACGCCGAGACGTTGCTCGACGATTCAACCCGGCTGAACGATCGCGCGAAGGCGGCGGGCGTCAAAACCAAGCTCGAAGTGTGGCCCGAAATGATCCACGTCTGGCAACTGTTTGCCGCGTTCCTGCCGGAGGGCCAACAGGCGGTCGATGGAATCGGCAGCTTCCTGAAAGAGCATACGGCCTGAACCGCGCTCCGTAGCTACGAAAATCGACGGCCGCATCGGTGCGAATCGAAACGCCGATGCGGCCGTCCGGCATTCCATGCCGTCGGTGGGCTACGCTCGCGATGCTCGATGATTGTAAGGGCCGCGAAGTTCGAAGGGGCTGCCCGGTCTCTCAGCCGCAAGGATAAGGACTTAAGACTGCGTGCCGTGCGCGCAGTTACAGTTTCAGGCGAATGGAATCCATCATGCGATGGAAGATGCCGCCTTCCTTGACCTCGGCCTGCGTCACCAATGCGACCGATGAGATCGGTTTGCCCGCGATGGTAACGCTCAAGGTGCCGACCGGCGTGCCTTTCGCGAGCGGAGCGACCAGCCACTTGCTCGGCAGCGTCGCCGCCAGTGTCACCTTGTTCTCGTCGCCGCGGCCAACCGTGAAGTAGGGCGTGCCGTTGGCCGGCGCGATCGGCACCTCTTCCACGCTGCCCTTGTAAACTCGCAGATGAGTCGGCGCCGCCTTATGCCAATCGGGACTCACAGTCGTAAAAGTGCGAAAGGCCCAATCGAGGAGCTTGTCGGTCTCGACGCGCCGCTTCTCCATGCTCGGCGTGCCCATCACGGCCGAAATCAATTTGAGATCGCCCGAGGCGGCCGAGGCCACCAGGTGAAAGCCCGCCGCTTCAACGTGGCCGGTCTTAATTCCATTTACCCGCGCGTCGTAAAACAGCAGCGTGTTGAAGTTGCGTTGGCGAATCTTGTCGAAAGTAAATTCCTTGGCCGACGTATAGTCGAGCGCCTCCGGGAAATCGGTCACCAGCGCGCGGCCGAGCTTCACCATGTCGTTGGCGGTGGTGTACTCGCCCTCGGTCGGGAGTCCGTCGGGATTGGTGAAATGGGTCTCGCCGAGGCCGAGTTGCTGCGCTTTCCTGTTCATTTGTTCGGCGAAGGCCTCGGAGCCACCGGCGAGATACTCCGATAGCGCAACCGCGGCGTCATTGCCCGACGACACCATCAGGCCATAGAGCAGGTCCTTGACCTCGACGCGCTGGCCGACCTGCAGGAACATCCGCGAGACCGCGTCGTTGAGCGAGAGCCGCCAGGCCGCTTCGCTAATCGGAATCTGGGTGTCGAGGGTAATCCGCTTTTGCCGCAGTGCCTCGAGCGTGAGGTAGAAGGTCATCATCTTGGCGAGACTGGCCGGTTGCATGCGTTGATGCTGATTGTACGCGTAAAGTACGTCGCCGCTGCGGGCGTCGATCATGATCGCGGCGCGGGCGTCGAGCGCGAACGGCGCCGGACGATCGCCGAAGACCGCGATCCCGGTGAGCGCCATCGCGGGTGGCGCGACATGTGCCGAGCGATGCTGCGCGCGGCGTTCCTTGCTGTGGCTAGCGTGCTCCGCGGCCAGCACAAGACCGGTTGACGAGAACGCGCAGGCCAGCGCAAGCGCAATTATTCGCCGCATCACCGAACCATTGGGAGATTTCGAACTATTGGAAGACTTCATCGCCGGCCACTCCCCACCGCTGCATTTCAACGCACCACGAGATTATGGCGGGCGTGGGATGCGGGCAAGCGCAGGCCCCGTTGCGCCCATCGCGCCGGATCGCCCCGCGCGGGTTTTACGCACGCCCGCATGCGGCGCAGATGGCCGCATGCCGACGGGGTTTCCTTTGCCGCGCAATCCAAATAAAAATTCGGGAACGATTATGGACCTTTCGATAATTCTCCCGGTCGTCAACGAACGCGACAATCTGGTTGTCCTGATCCCGCGGATCCGCGCCCTGATGGAGCGTGAGCAGATCGATTTCGAGATTGTCGTGGTTGACGGAAACTCGAGCGACGGCACCCGGGAGGCGGCGACCGAACTTGGAGCGCGCGTGGTTTCCGAGCGGCGGCGTGGCTATGCGGGCGCGATGGAAACCGGCTTTGCCGAGGCCCGCGGCGACTACCTGCTGACGCTCGACGCGGACATGTCGCACGACCCGGCCTTCATCGCGCGGATGTGGCGCGCACGCACCCAGGCCGACATCATCATCGCCTCGCGCTATGTCCACGGCGGCATCGCATATACCGAGTTCCTGCGCGATTGGCTGAGCCGCATTCTGAACTTCGGGATGCGCCGGATGCTCTCGATGCCGGTGCGTGACATGTCGAGCGGTTTTCGGCTCTACCGCCGCGCGGCGCTCGCCGATGTAACGATCGAAAGCCGCAATTTTGAAGTCCAGGAGGAGGTCCTGGTCAAGGCTTACGCACAGGGTTTCAGCGTTCGCGAAGTGCCCTTCACCTATTTCCCGCGCGAGGCCGGCCGTTCGCATGCCCGCGTGCTGCAATTCGGAATCGACCTGGCGCGCGCGGCGCTGAAGCTATGGACGCTGCGAAACTCGATCGCCTCGGCCGACTATGACGACCGCGCGTTCTACAGCGTCATTCCGATCCAGCGCTATTGGCAGCGCGCACGTCATCGGATCGCCACCTCATGGGCGAGGGGCGCAAACCGCATTCTGGATATCGGCTGCGGTTCGAGCGTCATCATCCAGAGCCTCAACCACGCGATCGGCCTGGACGTCAGCATGGGCAAGCTGCGCTTTTTGAGCCGGCTTGGCATCCCGCTGGTGCGCGGATCGGCGTTCGCGCTGCCTTTCAAGGATAGTTCATTCGACTGTGTAATCAGTTCGCAGGTAATCGAGCATATAGTTTACGAAGAATCGCTCTTTACCGAAATGTGGCGGGTGCTGGCTCCCGGAGGGACATTGATCATCGGCACCCCGGATTACTCCACCCGCGGCTGGCGCATTATCGAGCCGATTTACGGCAATCTGATCCCGGGCGGCTACCGCGACGAGCACATTACTCACTATACGCGCGAAAGTCTGAGCCGGATCTTGTCGCGACACGGCTTCGAGGCCGAGGCAACTGACTATATCGTCGGCAGCGAATTGATCATGCGCTGGCGCAAACCCGCCGGTGCCGCGATTACTCAGTCGGGGTCGGTTCCGTCCGCCGCTGCGCTCTGAGACGCGACGGTAGCGATACCCGGTCGCGCCAACGAATCAGATCGAGCCGCCAGCTCGCAAAACTGGTCGCAGACTTCAGCAAAGTAGCAGCGAGATTTCACGAAATCTCGTCCCAGCGGGTCGCCGCGAGCCGAATGGAATTGGCAAGCGCGATCGAGGACTCACCCGCGGCGAGGCGGGCAAGCATCGCGGGACGGGTGGGATCACGAAATCGAAGATGCCTTTAAGCTCTTTTAGTTCCGCGGATAACCATATTCATGCGCCCCTGGTGTTTGGCCGCGGTCCGCCATGTTAAATTGATACTGTGAAGAACGAGATAATAACTGCGTCAGTGTACCTGGCTCTCACTTGCTTGATTGGCAGCATGGGTGCCGCAGGATGCGCAATTTGGTTTCCTGCTGATTCCACTCCGCAGGTGTCGTCGCAGACTACGACCACCACCACCACCACACAGGACCAGCCAGTAAGCACCACCAAGACCACGACGGTAAAAAGCAGTAGCTCATACTAATGCTGCGAACCGAATGGCCGGCGCGGAAGTTCAGCACTGAGTAAATGCTACATCCAAGGATATGAGTAAGTATAACTAATTTGGCCCGGCCGCCGGGTGGACCTTAGGGGAGATTATGAAAGAAATGAAATGCGTTCAACGTATCGCGCTTAGTGTGATCGGTCTTGCGCTGGTTACCTTCGTCAGCGCCTGTGGCACTAGCAGCAAGGAAACCACCACTACCTATGTACCGGTGACGCCGCCGTCTCAGGTCGTCGTGCAAGCTCCGCCGGAACTCCCTCCGCCGGCGCCAACCACCACCACCAGCACCACCAGCGAACGGTCTAGTAAATCATCCAGTTCCTCTCCGAGCTCGGGGACTGACTACTCGAGCAGCAGCCATAACAGCGAGTCCACGACAACGACTCCGAGTAACTAGGCAATTAGTGCGCTTGGTCGCTCAGGAAGAATGTAAATATGGATAGACTGTGTGCGGCGGCAAAGTGTGTACGGCTTGCATTAGTCGGCGCGATAACCATTGTGCTGGCGGGAACTCAGGTTCCCGCCGGACAGGTTCAAGCTGCGGAGGGTAACTCCGTAGAGTCGAGTTCCGTCAACGCCGAACACGACAGTGCGAATCTGGAGGGGCATCACCACTACCTGTCGTCGGATGAACGCGCCAATGATGCCCTCTTGATAACCGAAGTGAAGAGCGCGCTTGCTGAGGACGGCGTCGGGAAGGATGTTGCAATTGTGGTCGATTGCGATCACGGCAAGATCCTGTTGAGCGGCGTAATGAAGTCCGCGGCCGACGCCAAGCACGCTGCGGATGTTGCAGCCGGTGCTCCGGGTGTTATCGCGGTCAAAAATCAGCTCACCTGGCACTAGCACGCGGGCGGGCGGCACTGCTCATTCTCACGCGCAAGGCACTCGTCGATCTCAACCCGCAGGCCGGTCAGGCGCTGAGTTCGCCCGGCGCTCCTTCGACACTGCCGCTTACCGATCGCGATTACCGCTTTCTGCGCGAACGCGGCTGCTGTTCGCCGCCGCTGTGAAGTTGCGCCGCCTCGCGCCGTCATTGCTCATTTTCGTTTTGGTGTGATTGTCGAGTCCCCGTGGGTTATTCTGACCGCATGAGCGGATTCAACGATTTCGCGCTCGTCTGCCTGGCCCTGGGGCAGACGCAAAGCCGGTTGCAGATGGCGGAATTGGCGGGCGAGTTTCTGGCGCGGCTCGATCCGGCCGAGGCGGAGATCGCGGCGCGCTTCATGGTCGGCCGGCCGCTCGCGCAGGGCGACGAAAAGCGGCTGCAAATCAGCGGACGCGCGATCTGGAAGATCGTTGCCGCGATTACCGGGGGGCGCGGTCAGGACGACCAGGGTGAGGAGATTTTCGCCGCCGCGGCCGATTTCGGCGAGGCGCTCGAGATGCTCCTGCGGTTGCGCGCCGACGACCCCGAACCCACCCTGTCGCTGGCCGAGGTCGAGCGATGCTTCGCGGACATCGCCGCCATCGAGGGGCGCAACTCCCGCCGGCGCAAGCTTGACACTCTGCGCGATCTGTTCGAGCGCGCGAGTGCGCTCGAGGGCAAGTACCTAGCGAAAATCCTGATTGGCGAGATGCGCCACTGCCTGAGCGAGGGGCTGATGCTAGAGGCGATCGCGAAGATGGCGGGGCGACCGGTGGCCGAGGTCCGCCGCGTGAACATGCTCGCCGGCGACGTCGGCCGTGTGGTGCGCACGATGCGCGCGCCCCACGGCGAGTCCGCTGCGCCCGACGACGCACCGCCCGCGATTGCGCGAGCCGGCGGCTCCGCGCAAGCGCGGCCGCTCAAGCCGATGCTCGCGCAGCCCGCGCCCAACGTCGCCTCGGCGTGGCGGATGCTCGGCGATCGGATCGCGCTCGAACACAAACTCGACGGCGCGCGTGTGCAGATTCATTGCACGGGCGCAGGCGTACGCATCTTTTCGCGCGCCCTGAACGAAATCACGGCGAGCCTGCCCGAAGTGGTGGAACTGGCGCAACGCCTGGGCTCGCGCCACGCGATTTTCGACGGCGAGGTGATCGCGATTGACGCCGAGGGGCGTCCGCTCGCATTTCAAGAGGTGATGCGCCGCTTCGGTCGGGTGCGCGATATCGAACGGCTGCGCCTCGAGCGGCCGGTGCGGCTGTTCGTCTTCGATTTGATCGGACTCGACGGCGAACTGCTGATCGATGTGCCCTACGAGGAACGCTACGCCGCCTTGTGCGGAGTCGCGTCGTCGGCCGGTCTCGCGATGGCGACGCGAATCCTGCCCGCCACCGTGGCCGAGGGTGATCAATTTTATGCGCGCGCAATCGCCGACGGCTACGAGGGTATCGTCGCGAAGGCGCTCGCGAGTTCCTACATGCCGGGAGCGCGCGGACGCGGATGGGTCAAAATCAAAACCGCGCGCACCTTCGACCTCGTAATCGTGGCGGCGGATTGGGGCTACGGCCGGCGCCACGGATGGCTCTCGAACTATCATCTGGCGGCGCGCGACGAGCGCAACGGCAGCTTCGTCGAGGTCGGCAAGACCTTCAAAGGCCTCACCGACGACGACTTCCGCGCGATGACCGAACGCCTGCTCGCACTCAAGATCGCGGAGGAGCGCGGTACCGTGGCCGTGCGGCCGGAGGTCGTGGTCGAGGTCGCCTATAGCGATATCCAGCGCAGTCCGCGCTATGCGGGCGGCATGGCGCTGCGCTTCGCGCGCATTGTCGGTGTGCGCAGCGACAAGAGCGCCGCGGAGGCGGACACGATTGCGGCCGTAGCCGCCGCGTTCGATCGCCAGACGGTGAAGCCGCTCGAAGCGAGCGAATGAGCGGCCGTGCTTTCTTGATCAATCCGCCCTAGCGGCCGATTGGTTTTTTTGATGAGAGAAATCACACGTCCAGTCTATCGTGCATGACAGGCGGCACCTCAGAACGTGAGGCGCCGGATCAACGCCTCGGCAATCAAAAGTATCATCGCCGTCACCACCAGCCACGGCGTGAACGACGCCGTGTGCTCGAAATGAGGCCGCGACAGCGCGAGTTCCTGGGGCGACGGATTGAGTCGTCCACCGGTGGCCGACGCGAGATGTTCCAGCAGGCCGTAGTTTGGCGCGGCGCGCGGCGATTCGGCGTCGATCGCGGGACTGACGGTATAGGCGAGCGGCGGAAAAGTCTGATCGCTGCCGGGCGGGGGCTTGAGATCAATGAAATAATTGCCCGGCTTCGCCGCCTCGAGGCTGCCCGACAGTTCGCCCGGCGCGTCTTGCGAAAGGATAGCGTCGGCCCTGGACCCGTCGGGCATCCGCACGACCGCGTCGATCGGCCGTCCGGACGTGCGCGAGGTATCGCTATAGTCAGTCAGCTTGATTTCGATACGGCCGGCGCGGTAACCGAGCGCGACGTCGAACTTCTGCGCAGCCGTGCCGGTCTGCGGCGTCATCCAGGCGACGAGCTTGTCCCACAGCGGCCCGAAGACTCCATTCTCGACCCAGCGCGAGGACCAGCGTCCGCTGGCGTCGGTGGTGACGGCCAGCGCCTTGCCCGCGCCGATTTTCCAGCTCGCGACCACCGGTGCGCGCACGCCGGCGCTATTGACGAAGACGCTGAGTGTGGCCCCCGGCTTCAGGTCGGTCGAAACAAAGCCGGTGAGCGCCGGTAATTGGCGTCCGGCGAGGTCCTTCAGCACTGGATCGGGCGATACGCTGTACGGCACGAAGTCCTTCTCGACCATCGTGGTGTCGCCGCCGCGCTGGCGCACATCCTCAAGAAAGAGCTGCGGCAGATTCGAGGGGCTGTCGGTCTGATAGAAGCCGCCCCCGCCGTATTTGCTGATCGATTGGAGCAGGCCGAGGTTGGCCTCGCGGCCGATCGCAATGGTCGAGATGGTCACGCCGCCGTCGCGATGCATGCTCGAGACCAGGTCGTAGTACATCGCGGCGGTGCCGCCGGTTTCGCCGTCGGTGAGAATCACGACGTGCTTGATCGCGGCGCCGCTCTGCGCGAGCGAGCGTTCGGCCTCCTGGAGCGCCGGCATCAGGAAGGTGGTGCCGCGTGCCTTGAGCCGGTCGATCAGTTCGCTGAAATACGGACGGCTCTGGCTGACGGGTTCGAGCGGAATCACGACGAAAGGCTGCGAGTCGAAACCGATTACGCCGACGGAGTCGCTATCGCTGAGGGTCTTGAGGACGGTGAGTGCCGCGGCCTTCGCGTATTCGAGTTTATCGTTGCGGCCCATCGAGCCGGACTTGTCGATGACCAGTACCAGCGCCCGTTTGCGCTCATGGCGCTGCGGAGGTTTCATGACGACCGGCATCACGCGCGCGACCGGGCTGTCCTGCCATCCGCCGAGCCCGAAACTCTGATCGCCGCCGACCATCGCGAGCGAACCACCCTCCTCGGCGTACTGCGCGAGGGCGCTTTGCGCGGCGGGCGCGACGTGCGCGCGCGAAATATTGTTGAGTACGACCGCGTCGTAGCCCTTGAGACTTCCGTCCCATTCGCCGTTGGCCGCGACCACGGTGGTCGGCTCGAGTCCGATGCGGCGGATGACCGCGCTCAGATAGTTCGCGTCGCGCTGCGTGCCGGTCAGGATCAGGACCTTGCGCTGTGCGCCGATGCCGACCCATCCCTGCAGCGAGTCATCTTCGGGATAGGCGGCGAGCGCCGGATTCGACGGTTTGAAAACGGCCCGATAGTTGACCAGTCCCGCATTTTCGGTATGCACCGGGAAGTCGAAGCGGGCGTGGCCGGGCGCGATCGTCACGGTGCGCTGATCGAGCGTCTGGCCGTTGCGTATGATCGTGATAGTTCCTGCCGCGGGCACCGCGTTGAGGTTCATCATGGTGACGCCGAGCGCGAACGGCTCGGCCTTGGCCAGCGCGGGCGGCAGGTTCAACTGGGTCATCGCGACATCGGCGATAGATTGCGCGCCCGGTGGCGTGAAGATGTAGAGCTGGATGCCAGCCGCACGCAGCGCGCTGACGGTGTTGCCGGCCTCGCCATGGTTCTGCCAGCCGTCCGTTATCAGCACGATCGGTCCGCCACGAGCCTCGGGGCGGGCGGCGACCTGGTTGAGCGCGGCCTCAAGGTTGGTCGCCGTGGGGACGCATGCGGCGCATCCGCCGGCGCTGGTCAGTGTGGAAAGCGCGCCGCCGACGGTATCGTCGAGCGTCGCGCCGGCGAAAATTATCGCGGGATCGCCGGACCTCAGCTTCAACTGGCTGCGCAACAGATTCGCGGTGAACTCGCGCATCCGCGCTGTGATACTCGCGGAGGCGTCAATCATCGCCGGGCGCGCGGAACCCTCCGAGCGCATCACGCTATGCGGATCGGCGAGCGCTGCGACGAACAACGCCAAGACGATGGCGCGCAGCGTTGGTGCAATCGAGCGGACCGGCGTGCGCGCCTGCCACAGCCACCATGCGAGCAGAATCCCGATCGCGCCGAGCAGGTAGAGCGCCTCGGGCCGGGCAAACGTGAGGCCCCGGATCGGCAGATGAAGCGCGTTGGCGATGGCGTCGGCCTTCATTGCGATACTTCGACGACGCGGGGGCGCCGGTAAACCAGCAACGATTCAATGACGATCAGCGCGATAATCGCGGCGAGGAAATAAGCGGCCAGCGGCGCACGCACGATCGCGCTTGCGGGCATCGCACTGGCGGCCGCGGCGGGAATACTTATGGGTGAAATGTTGGTCAGGTCCGACGCCGTCAGATCCGCCAGGTTCACCGCACGCAGGGTCTTCTGCCCGCCCGCCCCCAGCAACTGATAGACGCCCTGCGAATTTACCGACGTGAATAACGTACCGGCCTGCACCGATTCCCGGCGTCCCGACGGCAGCGCGATCGCCGTCACTCCGGCGGGGACTATCCACGGCTCGCCGGTGCGATAGCCGCTGGTCTGCGCGCCGAAACCGGCAAGACTGCCAAGCATGTTCAGCGTGAGGATCGACATCGGCAGATTTTCGCGGCCGAGATAGGGAAACGGATTGAAGCCGGTGGCGACGAAGCGATGGCCCTGGCGGCTGCCGGAGAGCATCAGGCCGCCGCCGTTGCCGGTCACCACCGCCGGCATCCACGGATGCTGTCCGAGGTACTCGCCCGAACGGAAGTTGAGCAGCCGGAAATTGACTTCATCGGTGAGCGGATCCGTCGTGGGCCAACAGGCGACCTCCACCCGCGGCGCCGACTGCGCGCTGAAATTGAACACGGGATCGCCGGGCGGCGGCATCACCAGCAGCGTGTTCACGGCCGGCAGTTCCTTGGGCACCGTGTACTCGAAAATCGCGAGATCGAAGTTCGCGAGGTCTTTGGGGTTGTACGCGGCGGGCGCGCGGCTCTCGACGCTGACGCCGGGAATCGAGCGCAGGCTCGCGCCGTCGGCGGGCGTGGGGCTGACGAAGAGCACAGCCACCGGCTTGACTGCGGAGCCGGTCGCAGAGGCGGTGTTATCGAGCGCGAAACCGTCAGAGGGATCCAATTGCGCGCGATAAACCTCGGCCGGCGCGAGCTTGGGGAAATCGAACGTCGCGACCTCGCCTGAAGCGACGGTCGCCTGGGCCGCGCCGATCGGCTTGCCGTCGCCCGCGATCGTCACCTTGAGGGCCTGCGCCGCGGGACTGAAGTTGGCGACCGTCACGCGCGCATGAAGGTCCGCCGCGCCGAAAGTTTCGCGGCTCAGCGCGAACGATCCGATCGCATAATTCGCGATTGGCTGCCCCGCCATGATTGGCACGAGCCGGGCCGGGACCGGCGGCGCGATCGATCGGTAGCCGGCAAATACGATGCGCCCGATGTGTCCGTCGGAGACGAGTTGTCCGAGCAGCGTCGCCAGCGCTACCGGATCGTCCGGCGCGTCAACCACCTGCACGCGTGCAATCACTTCGTGCGCCGCGCCGATTCCGCTCACCGCGCCGCTTACCTGATGCGGTTGCGGAGCAGTGACATAGACCGTCACTTGGCCGCTGCCGCCCTCGCGATCGAGCGCCTCGTTGGTGGCCGCGAGCGCATTTTCGAAGCGAGTCTTGCCCGAAGGTGTGAGCGCCTGCATCGCGGCCGAGTTGTCGATCACGACGGCGATCGGCGTGCCTTTTTTCAGCAGGTACGGTCCGGCCATCGCAAAAACTGCGAGGCATAATGCCAGTAATTCCAGGAAGAAGGTCCAGGTGAAGCGCGGACGCCCGCCGAAGCGCTGACCGCGCATCACATGCAGGGCGCGAAACGCGAGCACGCTGGAGACCGTCGCCTGGCGCGGGCGCTCGCGCGCGAGATAAGCGATGATCAGTGCGGGCACGATCGCGAGGAAGTAGAGTGCGCCGGGATTCAGCAGGCCCATCGCGTTGAGCGGTCCCATAGCGGACTAATGCACGAGGCCGAGGTCGGACACCGCGCGCAGGAAGAAATCGTGGAAATTCGCGCCGGTGGTGTAGAGCGTGTAGTGCAGTCCGTTGCGGAAGCAGAACACCTTCATCTCACGCGCCAGCCGCAGCAGCGTTTCGCGATAGCGGTCGCGTTCGCGCTGGCCGATCGAGACGCGCACGCGCTCGCCGCTCTCGGCATCGACCACCTCGACGTCGCCGTTGAGGCCTTGGGCGTCGAGCTCGCGCGCGCCGAGGATTTGCACCGCGGTCACGTCCATGTTCGCGGCTGTGAACAAACCCAGTCCGCGCGTTGCGACGTTCGGCAACATCATGAAGTCCGAGATCAGGAAGACCTTACCGGCGCGCCGAATCGAGACCATCTCGCGCGCTAGCGCCGGCGCCAGATCGACTTCGCCACCCGGGCGGATGGCGGTCAGGCTGCGCCCCAGTTCGACGATCCGATGGCGTCCGTAAACGAACGCCGGAGGCGGCGGAGTGCCGCGCCCCGCGATCACGCGGATCATCACGCGGTCGCCCGAGGCGAGTGCGACGTAGGCGAGTGCCAGTGCCGTCGCGACGGCGGATTCGAACTTGCGATCGCGCTCAGGAAATCCCATCGAAGCGCTCGCGTCGATAAAAATGTAGGTGAGCAGGTCTTCCTCTTCCTTGAACAGCTTGATGTAGAGCTTGTCGGTGCGTCCGTAGAGGCCCCAATCGATGTAGCGGAAATCGTCGCCGTCGGAATAATGGCGAAAATCGCTGAACTCCAAAGACGATCCGCGCCGTGGCGACAGATGCGTTCCCTTGCCGAGACCCGCGAACTCGCGCCGCGTCTTGATGCGCAACTGGTCGAGGCGGGCGATGAACTCAGGCGTGAATTCTTCGGGCAGTCCGAGCATTGCTAGCGTGGGCGCTTGAGGCGCTTGACCGCCTGTTCGAGGATCGATTCGGCGCTGACGTTCTCGGCCTCCGCCTGGAAGTTGCGCAGCAGGCGATGGCGCAGCGCCGGGATGATCGCGTCCTCGACGTCCTCGTAGCCGATGGTGACGCGGCCTTCGAGCAGCGCGTTGACCTTCGCGCACATGAGCAACGCTTGCGCGCCGCGCGGACTGGGGCCAAAGCGCAGATACTGCGAAACTTCTGGAATCGCGTTGGGGCCGCCGGGCGTGCACGCGCCGATGATCGAGATGATGTAGCGCTCGACCGGCTCACCGACCATCACCTCGCGCACCAGCGTCTTTTCGGCCTCAATCAATTCGGGAGCGCGTGCGGGATCGAAAATCGATTGCACCTTATAGGAGGTTGTGCCGGTAGTGCGGTTGAGAATCTCATGCAGTTCGTCGGGCTTCGGCGCACCCATCACGACTTTGAACAGAAAGCGATCCATCTGCGCCTCGGGCAGCGGATAGGTACCCTCGAGTTCGATCGGGTTCTCCGTCGCGAGGACGAAAAACGGCGCGTCGAGCCGATAGGTGGTGCCGAAGACCGTAACCTGCCGTTCCTCCATCGCTTCGAGGACCGCAGATTGGGTCTTGGGCGTGGCGCGATTGATTTCGTCGCCGAGCACGATGTGGGCGAAAATCGGGCCAGCCTTGAAACTGAATTCACGACGGCCGTCGCTCTCGGTCAGCACCTGCGTTCCGACGATGTCCGAGGGCATCAGGTCGGGCGTGAACTGAATCCGCTTGAAGCTCAGGCCGAGGGCTTCCGCGGTCGCCTTCACCATCAGGGTTTTCCCGAGGCCGGGGACGCCTTCAATAAGGATGTGGCCACCGCAGAACAGCGCGGTGAGGACCTTTCGAATCGGGTCGCGATGGCCGACGATTACGCGGGCGACCTCGGCCTCGGCGCGCGCGAAAGTCTTGCGGAACTCGGCCACGCGCTCGTTCGGTGAAATTTGGGGAGCGGCTCCCATCGCTTCTCCTTCCTGAACAGATTGCCTTACGGGATCAGATCGCCTGATCAACCAGAACGTCTAACGAATCAAGTCGCGGTAACGCGGCGGTACCAATTGCCGCTCGTCGGGAGTGTCAGCCAGCCGCTCCGCCTTGAGCGGCGCATTGGTGTAGCCGGCCGCGGCCACCGGATGTTCGGCGTCGGCTACAGTGCGGCCCCCGTTGGCGTTGCCGACCGCCGCGCTCGGCAGGCGGAACGTCACGTAGCGGGCGTCATGGATCTCGAGTCCAGGGCCTTCGCCGGGTTTATAGAAGCGCTCGTAATTGCCGGCCTTGGGCATCTCGCCCAAGTGTGTATCGCCCATCGAGCCTTTGTCATCGCGCCGACCGCTCGGGGTGCCGCCGGATTGCGCCGGCAGGTTGTTACGCGTCTCGCTGCCGGGCCGCGGCAGTTCGACGTTGCCGGCGCCGTTGGGTTGCTTTTGCGGGCCGCTGGCGTTGGGATTCTCGCCTTCCTTGGGCGCCGCGCCAGTGCCGTTATTGGCCAGTTCGGATCCTTTGGTTTTGTCCTGCTGACCCGCTTCGGCTTCGATTTGCGCCTGCGCCTTCGAAAGATCGTTGCCCAGCTCGACCATCTTCTGATCGGTCTTGTTGCCTTTGCCGCTCCCGCCGGAACCGGCTCCCGCACCTGTGCCTTTGCCCTGACCGGCGCCTTGGCCCTCGCCGGTGCCGGAACCACTTCCATTGCCGGTGCCTTTGCTGTTGCCGCTGCCCGAGCCGCCGCCGGAGCCACCCGATGAGTTCTTCGCCATGCTGGTGCCGCTCTGCCGCTGCTGCTCGACCCGCTCGAGTTCACGCTTCATCGCGGCGAGTTCCTGGATTTTCTGCTCGGGCGGCAGCTTGGGATTCTCGAGGTCGCGCGCGACATCGCGCATCGCCTTGACCAGGTCCCGCGCAGCCGGTGTCGCCGAGGTACTGTCGAGCGCCCGCGCCACTACGCGAAGACGATGGGCGATCGCCTGATCCGGCGTCGGCACCACCACCAAAGCGACCGTGACGATCGCCAAAGCGGTCATCACTACCGCCGCCGCGGCCGCGGATCGCTTTAACGGTTCGACTAGCTTGAGCTTGAACTCGCGCCGCGGATCGAACAGGTCCATGTACGCGATAGCGCGGCGCCAGAGCATCGGGAACAGCGGCGATCGCCGGTCGCGCCCTTGCTGATTCGCCGGATTGGCCAGCGTCGCCAGCGTCAATATCTCCTGATGTCCACCGATGTGATTGTCAACAACCTCCGCCGCGGCGAGAAAGTCGTTGGCCTTTCGATAGGCCAACAGCGCCAGCACAGCGAGCGCTATCAATTCCGCGATGACGGCTCCGATCAGGATCTCACCGACCAGCAGTTCGCGCTCGTCAGTCAGGATGTAGCCGAAGTTTTCCCACGTCAGCGCCCCGATCACATCCAGACCCAGCGCGAACAGAATCGTGAAGATCAGCGGCGACGTCACATCGATCGCGGCGGTCATCGCCGCCAGGCGCGCCAGGCGCCGGCGCGATTTGCCGATTTGTTCGATAGGGTTGACCATCTGCCGCTCCGCCCGACGGCGGAAAATTGTCCTTTTGGGCTAGCCCTTCAATCCTCGTGAAATCGCGTTGAGCCGCTTGATCTCGGCGATCGCCCGCTGATGCTCCGCAAACGAGCGCGAAAAGATATGAGTCCCGTCGTTGCGTGCAACAAAATACAGGTAATCGGTGTGTGCCGGATAGAGCGCCGCCTGCATCGAGGGCAGCCCCGGGTTTGCAATCGGGCCTGGCGGCAGTCCGGCAATCGCATAAGTGTTGAAGGCCGAGGGCGTCCGCACCGCGGTCGCCGCGCGTTCAATGTCGCCTTGCGGATTATACTGGGCAGTTGGATCGGATTGTAGCGGCATCCCCAGCTTAAGGCGATTGTAAAACACGCTCGCGATAATCGGCCGTTCCTGCGCAGCGTGCGCCTCCTTCTCGACCATCGAGGCCATCGTCACCATCTCGCGCGCGGTCAGATTGAGGTCGAACAGACGCCGCTCGACGGCCGGCGTCAGCACCGCGAAAAACCGCTCCAGCATCAGCGCCAGGATTTGGTCGGTCTTTGCCAGCGGTGAGAAGCGGTAGGTCGCGGGAAAGAGGAAACCCTCGGTGCCCAACGGAAGCAGGCCCAGTTCCGCGGCGATTCGTCCGCTGCGCGCCGCCGTATCGAATTCATTTTCGCAGACCAGTCCCGCCTCCTCCAGCCTTTCGCCAATCTGACGAACTGTCATACCTTCCGGGATCGTCACCGTCACCACCATGAAGTCGCCGTTGACCAGATGGGTCAACACGGCCGGCATCGCCTCGCCGCCCTTGAAGGCATAGTCGCCGGGCTTGAGGCGCTTGGCGAGCCCGGTGAAGCCGGCGTAGAGGACGAACGCCCATCGGCTGCGGACGATCCCGGCGTGCGCAAGTTCGCGTGCGGCTGCGGTCATCGACGAGCCCTTGCGGATCGAGACAATGTGCGGTGTCGGGAAAACCTCGGTCGTACTGAAGACCAGGTGTCTGACGTACAATCCGCCGCCGATTGCTGCCAACATCAGCGCAGCCGCGAGGTATCCGAACTTTCTCATCATCAAAAAACAGCTTCAGACTAGCTTAACAGAAGTGTTTCGCGCGTGTGGATGGCTGGCCGCGTCAGCGGGCGGCGCCGGCTTCCACCTCACCGATTCTCGAGCGACCGCCGATGGTTGAGCCAGCCCTCCAGGATGATGCTCGCGGCCACGGCATCGACCGTGCCCTTGTCCCGGGTGCGCCGGCCCGACAGATCCTTGAGCCGCTCCTCGGCCTCGAAACTCGTCAGCCGCTCATCGAAGAGGTCCACTG
The DNA here is from genome assembly GCA_050011435.1 of Binataceae bacterium (SeqCode). Taxonomy (GTDB): domain Bacteria; phylum Desulfobacterota; class Binatia; order Binatales; family Binataceae; genus JADMIL01. Next base: position 71,953 of record JBEKJC010000012.1, on the reverse strand, counting down.
GGAGGCTGCACGCCTCACGCAGCCGATCCGCAAAGGCGATGGCGGCGCGCGCGGCCGATCCGGCGCTGCCGTCCATGTTCAGAGGTAGTCCGACGACGACTTGGTCCACATCGAATTCGACGAGTCGGGTGCGAATCGATTCAAGGTCGCGAACGACCGAGCGACGCTCGATCGCGCCAATCGGACTGACCGCGAGCCCTGCATCATCGGCGATTGCGATTCCTATACGGCGTTTACCAAGGTCAAGAGCAGCTATCGCCATTCGGTAGTCGTCCTAATTCTATCCAGCTCATCAAACTGTCACGTAATGGAGCCGCGTTTCCTGTTGAGAAAGCTCGTGCTGATGGTTGATTGTGACACACGCGTGGCATAGCCTCGACCGCAATGCGGTGGGGGAATCATCGACACCTTTGGGTCAGGGTGGGTACGGGCCTGCTGGTCGCGCTCTTCGCGACGGTGGGTGCTATCCAGATCTTCGTGGTCGGCGTCAACGAGCGATCGCAGGAGGCCGCAGCACGGCAATTCAGCGCGATTGCTGGCCGTATCGAGCCGGAATACATCGATGAGCCGACCTCTGTCGCACCTGCGCCCGAACCCATCACGATTACCCTGACGATCGATCGCTCAGCCCCGGTGCTCTCGTATCTGGAGGAGGCTGGGCTCGACCCCGACGAGGCGCAACGCTGGGCGTGGTCCTTCGAACAGACGGCGGCGAGCGACATGCTCCAAAACGGCCATTCGCTGACCCTCTACAAAGACCCGGACAACGGCAGTCTCCGTGAACTCAAATACAACCTCGACGACCGCGTGGCGGTGCGCGCCCGGACCTACGGCAACGGCGTCATCCGCTCTTCCCAGGATCTGATTACCTACGTCTTTCGGCCGGTTACGGTAGCTTTCAAGCTTAGAGGGGATTTCTGGACGGAAGCCGAGCGCAACGATTTGCCACAACCGATCGTGGCTACACTCGCGAAGGCTTTCAAGGATCAGCATCCATTGGATACGCTTCCGCCCGGCTCGGCGGTGAAGCTCATCTACCAGGAGCGCGTCAGCCGCGACGGCACGTCTCATTTGCCGACCGGACTCGAAGCCGCGCAAATCAGTTTCGGCAAGCAGACGCTTTCGGCCTTCGCGTTTCGCGACGACAAGGGCGACGCTCATCTCTACAACGCTGACGGGGTGGCGCTGGAGCCCCAGTCATTGCGTTTCCCGGTCGAATTCCAATACATCTCCTCGGGCTTCAGCTTTCATCGCTACCATCCGATACTGCATCAATATCGGCCTCACGTCGGAGTTGACCTTGCGGCCCATTACGGCACACCGGTCAAGGCGATCAGCGACGGGCGCATCGAGACCGCCGGTTGGTGCGGCGAGTTGGGCCGTTGCGTGAAGATCGATCATGAAGCCGGGATGGTCAGCATTTACGGCCACCTCTCCGCGATCACCGAGGGTCTTCAGGCGGGCGATATGGTGCGCATCGGCCAGGTGATCGGGCGGGTCGGATCGAGCGGACTCTCGACCGGATCGCACCTCCATTTCGCGATCGAAAAGAACGGTCAATTTGTCAACCCGCTGACTGAATCGCTCGGCACGCACCATCAGGTTTCGCCGACGATGCGCGCACTCTTTGACCGCCTGAAGCAAAAATACCTTGCGGCGCTCGATCGGATGCCGCAAATCGGCAGTCATTTCATTGCGCCCCATTCGGCGGTTGCCCAGGGCGAAGGCCGTTCGGGTGTGAGCGCCGTCGCGGTGCAGTCGGCATCCGGACCGACGGGTACAGTCCGTAGGATCTCGACCTCCGGCACAAGCGGCCGCTGATTCGCAGATACTCTCACGAAAGCCGTCGCCGGCAAGCAGATGCGGCCCCGGACCCAAACCGAGTTCTTCGATCCGCCACGCCCACGCGCCATTGCCCATCGCGGCGCCAGCGGCGATTTTCCTGAAAATACCCTGCCTGCGTTTGCGGCCGCGCGTGACCTTGGCGCACCGTATATCGAGCTCGACGTTCACATGACCCGTGACGGGCACGTCGTCGTTGCCCACGACGACCACCTCAAGCGCGTCGGTGATGCGGACGGCCTCATTCGTGAGATGACGCTCGCCGATTTATCCCGCGTCGATGCAGCCTACAACTTCACGCCCTTGACGAATGCCGCTGTGGAATTTCCGTTTCGCGGCCGAAGCATCCGCGCGCCCGAACTCGCCGAGGTCTTCGCCGCCTGCCCGGATCAGCGCTTCGTGGTCGAGATCAAGCAGACCAGCCCGAGCCTCGTCGAGGCTTTGAGCGGCGTGATCGATCGCGCCGGGATGCGCCGGCGGGTGCTCGTGGCGAGCGAGCATCAGGCGCCGATCGATGAATTTCGTGCTGCCGCGCCGGACATCCCGACCAATTTTCCGACCGCCGAGGTGGCGGCGTTCCTGATGTCGTTGCCGCCCGACGCACCGCCGTTTGCTCCGCGCGGCAGGGCGATGCAAATCCCGCCCGAACACGGCTCATGGAAAATGGTGACGCCGGAGACCGTCGCCGCGGCGCATCGCATCGGCGTCGAGATGCATATCTGGACGATCGATCAAGAGGCCGAGATGCGCTCGCTGCTGGCGCTCGGCGTTGACGGCATAATCACGAACTTCCCCGCGCGCCTGCTGAAGCTCCTCGCACACCGCTAGGATCCTCTTCATATTCCTTCAATTCTCAGCCAAGCGATGACCCCGTCACGCATGGGATAAGCGCCAGGGTTCGGCTTTTCAGCGCGCCGGCGCATCTGTTACGATTCCGATGCTCTTCACCCGATTTGACGGAGGCGGTTTCCGATGAAGCTCGATACCACGCTCACTACGCGCGACCTTGCCGAAGTACCGGCCGCGGCAAAATCCGCCGAAGCGCTCGGCTTCGAGGCGATCTGGTCGATGGAGGCGGGCAACGACGGCTTCCTGCCGCTCGCGCTCGCCGCCGAACACACTCGTCGCGTCAAACTCGGACCCGCCGTCGCGATCGCCTTTCCGCGCAGCCCCATGTCGATGGCCTATCAGTCGTGGGACCTCGCCGCGCTGTCGCAGGGGCGCTTCATCCTCGGCCTCGGCACCCAGGTCAAGGGCCATATCGAGCGCCGTTACGGCGTCAAATGGGAACCGCCGGTGGCGAAGCTGCGCGAGTACGTTCAGGCGCTGCGCGCCATCTTCAAATGCTGGCAGGAGGGCGGCAAGAAGCTCTCATTTGTAGGTAAATACTACAATCTGTCGCTGATGACGCCGTTCTTCGCGCCCAAGCCGCATAACTACGACATCCCGATCTATATCGCCGGTGTCAACGAACTGATTCTGCGCACTGCCGGCGAGCTCTGCGACGGCCTGCACGCGCATCCGTTCACCTCGGCCAAATACCTGCGCGAATTCCTGCTGCCGCACGTCGAGCAAGGGCTCAAGAAGGCCGGCCGCGCGCGCAAGGATTTCACCATCACGACCACTCCGTTTGTGATCGTCGGGCGCAATGCCGACGAGATCGAGCGCGCCAAGGCCGGCGTCCGCCAGCAGATCTCCTTCTATGCCTCGACCCGCACGTACCAGGTCGTGCTCGAGACCCACGGCTGGGCCGACGTCGCGTCGAAGCTCAACGAGATGGCGGCCAAGGGCGATTGGGCGAACATGCCGAAGCTGATTACCGACGAGATGCTCGAGGTCTACGCGGTGACCGGGACCTTCGAAAATATCGGCGAGAAGGTGCGCGAGCGGTACGACGGCCTACTCGACCGCGTTAACTTTTACGTCCCGTACAAGGCGGCCTTCGACGACGCCACCTGGCGCCGCCTGTGCCAGCAGCTCAACGGTTAGAGCATAGCGATCACGCCGAGCTTCCGCCGGTGCGCCCACTCAGGGCGCGCGCGAGTCTGAGCGGCAGAAAGGTGCGGGCGAAACGCATCGCGGTTTTGAGGTCGAGCGGCCGTTCGCGCAGCGCGCGAGCGAAATAACGCCGCGCCGCCATCATGTCACCCGATTGCATCGCGCGCAGACCCTCGTAGCCAAGCGCGCTCGCATATGCGCGACGGGTGCCGCGAATCAATCCGCGCGCGGCATCGCCGTAGCGTTCGCGCACGCGCCGGATGAAGACCTCGCGATAGCGCACATATTTCTCCATCCGCGCGCCCGGCGATTCGTAGCGGTAATGCACCAGACGCTCCGGCACATAGGCGAACTCGCCTTGCTCGCGCGCGACCAGGAACAAATATGGATCTTCGTAGGCCGCCGACCGAAACTCCTCGACGAAGCCGCCGCAGGCGTTGAACGTCGTGGTGCGCATCACCGCGGTGCTGGGAATGATCGGCCACCAGCGCTCCAGCATCTCGGCCATCGTCGGCGCGTGCGCGCAATCGGGCGTGACGTAGGATTCGCGCATCGGCGCGCCGCCGGCGTCAACCGGAATCGCGTCGCAGAACACCAGCACGACGGCAGGATTTCGATCGAGCAGCGGGATCGTCGCCGCGAGCTTATGCGGCAGCCACGCGTCATCTGCGTCGAGGAACGCGAGGTATTCGCCGTGCCCGGCGGCAGCGCCCGCGTTGCGCGCGGCGGCGGCTCCTCGATTCGGCTGATCGATTACGCTGATGCGATCGCCGAATCCGCGCAGAATTTCCGCGCTCGCGTCGGTCGAACCGTCGTTGACCACGATCACTTCAACCGCCCCGTCGAAGCGCTGCGCCAGCACGCTCTCGATCGCGCCACCCACCGTTGCGGCGCCATTGAACACCGGTATTACGACCGACACCCGCGACATCGCGAGCGAGCCTAGCATATCGCGCATCGCGCTCCGCGTTACCCGGCGTTCTCCGCGTCCGATGCGATGGTAAATGGCTGGCCGCGTGATTAAGCTCGCGCCACAGGAATGCGCACGATGGCCGATTCTCCCATACCTGCCGAGCTCGACGACGCCCGCACCGATACGCGCGAGTGGCCGCGCCGCTACACCGTCGTCGTGCTCTTCGCCCTCGCTACCGCGCTCTGCTACATCGACCGCGTCAATATCTCGATCGCGATCATCCCGCTCGCTCGCGAAAAGGGCTACGACGCCGCCGCCAAGGGGCTGGTCCTCTCGTCATTTTTCTGGGGCTACCTGTGGCTGCAACTGCTCGGCGGATGGATGGCGGATCGCTTCGGCGGCAAGCGCGTACTCGCCGCCGGCGTCGCACTGTGGTCGGTCGCGACTTTCCTGACGCCGCCCGCGGCCTCGATTTCGTTCGCAGCTCTGCTCGCGATGCGCGCGCTGCTCGGCGCGGGCGAGGCGTTGAATTTTCCCGCCGTCCATAGCATCGCTGCGCGCTGGACCATCGGCTCCGAACGCGCGCGCGCGATTTCTTTGCACTTCAGCGGCGTCGCCTTCGGCACCATGATCGCCCTGATCGTCAGCCCCATGATCGTGCTCGCTTGGGGATGGCCGTCGGTCTTCTATATTTCGGGCGCGCTCGGACTCGTCTGGCTCGTGGCCTGGCAACTCAAGGCCGCCAACGGACCCGAGGAGTGCCGCGGCGTCTCCCCCGACGAACTCGCGCTGATCATGAATGAGCGCGCCGCCGAGGTGGAACTTGCCGACCGCATTCCGTGGCGGCGCATTCTGCGCGAGCCTGCGGTGTGGGCGATCGTCATCGCGCATCTCTGCAACAACTTCGGCTTTTACATCATCCTGCTCTGGCTCCCCAGCTATCTGAGCAGGATCTTCGGCGTCCCGATGGCGCGCCTCGGCGCGTTCTCGATGATCCCGTGGATCGTCGCGTTCATCATGCAGAACAGCAGCGGATGGATCGCCGACGGCCTGCAAAAGCGCAGAATGTCGTTGACCACCGTGCGCAAACTGATGCAGGGCAGCGCCTTTACGATCGGCGGACTGCCGCTCCTGGTGCTACCGCTCGCACGCACGCCCGCGATGGCGGTCGCGCTGGTCACGATCTCGATTGGCGGAACTGCACTCGGCGGAGGCGGCTTCGTCGTCAATCATTTCGACGTCGCGCCGCGCTACGCCGGCATCCTGATGGGCATCTCGAACACGGCCGCGACCGTACCCGGAATCATCGGTGTGGCCGCCACCGGTTTCATTCTGCAGGCGACCAATTCGTTCTCGGCGGTCTTCTACCTTACCGCGATCGTGTACGCGGTCGGCGCGATCTGCTACATCGCGATGGCCAGCGGCGAACGCAAAATCTGACCGTTGATGCGTTAGACTGTTACGGCCGCGTGTGTGATTACCTACATGGAGAGCGTCCATGCGGTTTGGGCTTCTGGTCCGTGCGGCGCGCGCGCTTACGCCTTCACGAAAGGTCTCATCGATAAGCGCCGCAGGACCGATTGTCCATTACTGTGGGAAGTCTGAAACCTTTTAAAGGTTTCAGTTTCCGAAAAATCAAAAGTTTTGCGCTCTTGAACGATTGAACCTGATCCCTACTTCTTGTCACTATTCGGCAGCATCCGTTCGAGCTGGGCGTGCAGATGGCCGTTGGAGGCGACGAAGCCCGCCACCTTAACCTCGCTCCGGTTGAAGCATATTTCCTCGCCGCGCAGATCGGTTACGCGGCCGCCCGCGGCGACTATCAGCGCCACGCCCGACGCGATGTCCCATTCGTTCTTCGGCGTCAACGTGAAGGTGGCATCGGCGTAGCCCGCCGCCACCAGCGCCAGCTTGTACGCGACGCTGCCGATCGCCTTGACGATCACGCGCCCCTCGTAGGCTTTCCATTCGCCGCGCGCGGTCTCGCTGCGACTCGCCAGGATCGTCGCCAAATCCAGCGTGCTGGTGTGGCTGACGGTGACGGCTTTGCCGTCGACATAGCATCCCGCGCCGCGCACGCCGCAAAACAGTTCGTGCTTGATCGGGTTGTACGTGACCCCCATCACCGGCACGCCGTTATCGGTCAGCGCGATTGCGACGACGAACTCCGGTATCCCCTTGATGAACTCCTTGGTGCCGTCGAGCGGATCGACGATCCACACGCGCTCGCAAGTCAGCCGATCGTCGTTATCGACGGTCTCCTCCGAGAGCCAGCCGTATGCGGGAAATGCGTCGCGCAAGATCTGCTTCAGCTTGCTGTCGGCCTCGAAGTCCGCGGTCGTCACCGGATTGTTTTTGCCCTTGGAATCGATCTGGTAGCCGCCGTCGCGAAAGTAGCGTTGCAGAATTTCGCCTGCGGCCATCGCCGCGCCGCGCGCCACCTGCAGTTCGCGATCGTACGCGGTCGCCGCGGGCTTTGAGGCCTCGTGCCCTGAAGCGGTTGAGGGAGCCGTTGCGGGATTCGTCCGTGTCGTCATTAATTCGCGTGCATCTCCGCCTGCGCTTCAGGATTTTCCGCTCTTCGCGCGCTTGCGCAGGACCTTTTCATAAGCGCCCGTCAGTTTCGCCATCATCGCCTCGCGCTGCTCGAACAGGCGGCGCGGCTTGCGCGCTTTACGCCGCGCCAGCGCATAGGCGGTGATCAGCGGCAGCGCCACCGTCGCGTCCACATAACAGACCACCGTGTCCGGCAACCGGTCGGGATCGATCTTACCCCAACTCACGGCCTCGTTGGGCGTCGCTCCGGAAAGGCCGCCGGTGTCCGGCCGCGCGTCGGTCACCTGCAGGAAATAGTCGTGGCCCTTTTCCGCCACGCCCATCACTTCCTGGATCTGCGGTTCGGTCTGCAGCACGAAATTCTTGGGCGAGCCGCCGCCCAGGATGAACACCGCGCTCTTCATTCCCGCGGCCTTGGCCGCATACACGATCGCCGCCGTCTCGTTGACGTCCGTCAGCGGATCGAGCCGCAGCTCGTAGCCCTCGAGCTGCAGCGCCGCCAGGTTCATCCCGATCGACGAATCGCCCGGCGACGAAGTGTAAACCGGCAGCGCATGCTTATACGCCGACGCCAGCAGCGATCGGCGATCGAGCTTCAGCACCCGCTCCCGCTCGGCGACGTAGCGTCCCGCCATGAAATGAAACTCCGCCGTGCTCATCGCGCGCTGAAATTCGGGCTGCCGCGCAATCTCGCGAAAAAACGCGTCGGTCGAGAGCAATACCCGGTAGTCGAAAAAAATATCATAGATGCGCACCACGCCGGCCTTGCGCAGCTTGATATCGTCGGCCTCCGCCGAGCCCTGGAACATCTTCAGGCCCAGCCCGAAATGAGTGTCGTGATAGAGATTCGCGCCGGTCGAGACCATCCAGTCCACGAAGCCGTTTTCGATCAGCGGGATGATGCACGACATGCCGAGGCCGGCCGGCGTCAGCGCGCCGGTCAAGCTGACGCCGACGACCGTGTCATCGGCGAGCATCTTGTCCGCGAACAGGCGGCACGCGTCGCGCAAACGGCGGCCGTTGTAGGCCAGAAAGGCGCTATCGACCAGGTCCGCCGCCGTCATTTTGCCGGTGACGGCCTTGGGGTTGATCTGAGCGCCGGAGATGCGCTCGACTGCGGTTTTCTTTGCTGCCATCGATATTCGCCAATCCCCAACGGTCGCTGCGGGCATGCTGATGGTTACTCGCCGTGCGCTGCCGGGCAGGTTACGCCCGCCCTCTGAAACAAAGCTCCGCGATCCTAGCGGGCGCCGTCGCCCGATTCCATCGCCTCCGCCGGTTTGCGCCTCCATCGCCGGCAACCTAAGATTGGCAACCAGGGGACCTCTCAGCGCGGGGACAACAACATGGCGATTATCGCGATTACCCAGCACCTGGGCACGCGCGGCGAATTACTCGGGCGGACGCTGGCCGACCGTCTCGGGTACCGCTTCATGAACGTGCAGGATCTCATCGACGAGGCGTCGAAGACCTATCACATGCCGCCCGAACTCCTGGTCGTGGTGGACGAGCGCCGTCCCCATTTCTGGGAGCGTCTCAAAACCGACACCGCGCGCTTCATTCCCATCTTCAAGTCGGTGCTGCTCAAGCACATGGCGCAGGATCGGCTGGTCGTGCTCGGTCGATCGGTCGCGCATCTGATGCCCGATTATGGATGCGGCCTGCGCCTGCGCCTGGTCGGTCCCCTCACTGAGCGGGTCAAGGAAGTTGCCGCCGAGGAGAAACTGGCGCCGGCGGTGGCCGAGCGCCGCGTGCGCGATTACGATCGTGAAGTTCGTGCACGCCTGCAGGTGCTGTTCGAAATCGATATCGAGGATCCCACGCTCCACAACTTGACGCTCAACACCTTCACGACGCCGATGCCGCTGCTGATCGCGATGCTGGCGGCGGGCGTCGCTGAAATCGATCGCGCCGTCGGCCCCGAGCAATGGCGTCTGATGCGCGATGCGGCGCTCGCCGCCGAAGTGCGCGCGATGTTGCTGGTGCATCCGAAGATCGGGCACGCCCCGCTCGTAGTGAATTGTGCGAAGGGCGCGGTGCGGGTTAATGGCCCGGGACTGGTGCCGCCGTGGGACGATCTGATTGGCGACGTTGCGCGCAAGGTCGAAGGCGTCACCTCGGTCGAAGTCAACGCGGAGGAATCGCCCGCCCCCATCCGCCCCAGCTGAGCCCCCTTTGAGTAACTCGGCTGCATCCCGCGCCCGTCAATTCTGAGAGTTCGTGAAGGAATTGATCGGAGTCAGGAAATGAAGCGATGGTCGAGCAAAGCGGCCACCATGGCGGTGCTGTGGTGTCTTCTATTTTTGTGCTCGCCCGGACCGGCGAGCAGTGCGCCGAGTCCGCAATTTTTCCGCGCCCACCTTGGCCAAGTGTTTTGTGTAAATCCTAGCGGGATGGGTGGTTGCGAAACCTCGATTAGCGCCGCAGTCGCCAAGATCACCCAGAAAAGTGCGATTATTTTCGTTGCGGCCGGCACCTACCACGACAATGTTTCGATCAATACCGGCCGCGAGCCAAAGGAGTTGACGTTAACGATTATTGGCAACGCGGGAGCCGCCACGACCGTGATCGACGGTGACGCGGCGGGTGCGATTTTTACGATCGGATCAAAGGCAAATGTTTCGTTGTACGGTCTGACGCTCACTGACGGAAGCGGCGGTCCGGCGGAAGGAGGGACCGGGGGTGGCGGGATTCTAGCGACCGGAGCGATGCTTAGTCTCTACGCCTGCATGGTGGATGGTAACGAGGCCGATATCGGAGCGGGAATCTACGCCAGTGACGGAAATTTGACGATCGACAATTCGTCGATTACCAACAACCTTGGCCAAGGCAACGATGCTGAAGGAGGCGGAATCTACTTCACCTCGAAGCGGTCTCATCGGCTGATACCGTACAAGCTCAAAATTTTCGACAGTACGATCGATGCGAATTCAGCGACCTTCGGTGGCGGCGTATTCCTCGCGGGTTGGGGTCTCCCACTCAGACTGAGTGCGGAAATTACCGACAGCGTCATCAGCAACAACGTGAGCCTCACTACTGCCGACGCTTCTGGTCAGGGTGCCGGCGTGTGGTTCAGCTTCGCCAGACTGACGATTACCAACACCACAATCAGCGGGAACAATGCGTCTGGTGTTATGGGTAGAGGGGGCGGGATTCTGCCTTTTCTCTGCGATGCGACCTTGAACAACGTGACGATCGCGAACAATTCAGCGGGCGGCGAGGGTGGCGGAATCGGTGGCGTATTCGTTGGAGTCATTGGTGGAGGCGCCGATTTAAGGCTACTCAGATTCGTGATCAGCAACTCGATCGTTGCCGGCAACCATGCGGCGCAGAGCCCAGATTGCCAATCCGGAACGCTACCGATCGTCTCACACGACTACAACTTTATCGGTGATGTGACGGGTTGTACGTTGAGGGACAAGACCGCACACAACATCTACTACGGCGACCCGCTGCTCGGCCCCTTAATGAACAACGGTGGGACGACCGACACTCAGGCGCTGCTGCCCGGCAGCCTGGCGTTGGGCACAGGCAATCCGGGAGTCCCGAACGGGAAGGACGGCCGTTGCGCGGCAGCTGATCAAATCGGCACGGCGCGCAGTAAAGGTGATTGCGACATGGGTGCCTATCAACTCCCGGACTGAGAAGCGGGATCGGTGCTCTACGAGTACTAGGACTCAGCGGGCAGCTCCCTAGATCGCTAATGCGAGATACAAGAGTCCCGGCTGCTCACGTCGGCGTCAGCATTTCCCCAGGATTCTTGGCATACTCACAATGAACGGGGGGCGGTCCAGCCGCCCGTTGCGCAACCGTGAAACCCTTCCCCGCAAATTTACGGCGAAGATGTTTCACGTGAAACATCTTCGCAATCCTTGCGCTATTTCTCCCCCGCTCACGCGCCCGCGAAAGGTCTCAACGGTATCGCACGCAAGACCTATCATCCGCGCTCACCGTGGGAAGTTTGAAACCTTTCAAAGGTTTCAAGAAACAATAAGTTTTGCGCTCCTCAACCACCGCCTGACGCGCGGAGTACATGCGACCTCCTTCGACTCTCTCAGGATGACATGCGATGGTGCAGCGCCGGGGACGCGCCGCCCTTTTGTACCCGCGTGATCGCATGTTATGGTCGCGCTTCCTCCGGGATTTCAATCAAGTCCGCCATGCGCCAACTCGTCATCTTTATCGCCACCGGAGCCTGGACCGGATACGCGCCGTTCGCCCCCGGCACCTTCGGCTCGATCGTCGGCCTGATCGTCGGATGTCTGGTTTTCGCGCCCATCTGGCGCCGCTCGCCGGCCGCCTTCCTGATGGTGTTCGTGCTTGTTTTCGTGCTGGCGTGCTGGATCGCAGGCAGCGCCGAAAAGATGCTGGGCGAGCATGACAGCTCGAAAATCGTCCTCGACGAAGTCCTCGGCATGGTCGCGACTATGTTCATGAACCCGACCGGATGGATTTCGCTGGCCGCCGGTTTCGCGCTCTTTCGCATCTTCGATATTATCAAGCCGTTTCCAGCGAGCCTTATCGACCGTCGCGTGCGCGGCGGTGCAGGTGTGATGCTCGACGATATAGCCGCGGGCATCTATGCGAACCTCGTGTTGCAGGCGGCCCGCCGACTACTCTGAATCGGCGGCACGGCATTGCCGCTATCGGCGCGTCGCGCGACGCCCGTGAAGGAGCCCAGCGATGATTCAACGAGCGGTAATACTTTCCACCGGCGACGAAATCACCACCGGCAAGGTGGTCGATAGTAATTCGAATTATCTGGCCGACAAGTTGAACGAGATCGGCATCGACCTGATCGCGGTGCTGACCGTCGGCGACGTGCCCGAACGGCTGGAATGGGCCTGGCGGTCCGCGCTCGAACTGGGCGACGTGGTGCTCTCGACCGGCGGTATCGGACCGACCGCCGATGACCTTACGACGGAGACCATCGCGCGCCTGACCGGCAAGAAATTGTGGCGCCACGAACCCTCGGTCGATCACATGCGGCGGCTGTTCGAATCGGTGGGCCGCGTGATGCCCGAGAACAACATCAAGCAGGCCCTCTTTCCCGAAACCGCGGAAGTCATTCCCAATCCGCTGGGCACCGCGCCCGGCTTTCGTATGGCGGTGCTGCACGGTAATCACACCGCGCATCTGGTCGTGATGCCGGGAGTGCCGCGCGAGATGAAGCCGATGATGGAGAACGAAGTCATTCCATGGCTGCGACTCAATCGCGGCAGCGACAAGGTCTTCGCCACGCGCATCTTTCAGACCTTCGGCATCAGCGAGTCCGGCCTGGACGAAGCGGTCGCCGGCTTGATCAAACCTGAGGAGGCCAAGGTCGGCTTTCGCGCGAGCTTTCCCCAGATCTCGATGAAGGTGATGGTCGAGGATGTCGCCGGCGCCGCCGAGCAGCGGCTCGAGGAATTGAGCCAGCGTGTGCGCGAGCGCGTCGGCGAATACATCTATGGCGAGGGCGAAGTCTCGATGGAGGAAGTGGTAGGGCGCCTCCTCACCGAGAAGAAACTCAAGCTGGCGGTGGCGGAGTCGTGCACCGGCGGCCTCATCGGCCATCGCATCACCAACGTCGCGGGCAGCTCTGGCTACTTCGAGGGTGGCCTTATCACCTACTCGAACGACATGAAGGTCAACGTCCTCGGCGTGCGTGAGGAGACCCTCAAGGCCCATGGCGCCGTGAGCGAGGAGTGCGTGCGCGAGATGGCCGCCGGAGCGATCGAGCGGGCCGGTGCGGACGTCGCGATCGCGACGTCGGGTGTCGCGGGACCGGGTGGCGGCAGCGCGGAACATCCGGTGGGCACGGTCTGCATCGCGCTCGCGGCCAAGGGCGTGTCGGCCTCGCGCCGCTACCAGTTTCGCGGCAATCGCGAGTGGGTGAAATTATTGACTTCGCAGGTCGCGCTCGACTGGCTGCGGCGCTATGCGCTGGGATTGCCGATCGGCGGCGAAGCGACGATCTTCCGCCGGTAATGCATCGCCTCAAGGTGCGCCGCGCTTTCGAGTCGCGGCTCGAGCGGAAGTCCGCATGACGCCCGGCAGTGTGGAACATAATTCGTGTTAATTATTCTCGCCGGACTCTTCGCACTCTCGATCGGTGCAGGCTTCGTCGGCGCGCTGTCGGGCCTCGGCGGCGGCGTTTTCATCGTGCCCGGCCTGGTTATCCTGGCGCACATCCCGATGCATATCGCAGTCGGCGCGAGCTTGATTTCGGTGGTTGCGACCAGCGCCGGTGCGAGCGTTGCCTTCGTGCGCGACGGCTGGACCAACCTGCGCGTCGCGATCATTCTCGAGTGCGCCACCGTCACCGGCGCGGTGGTCGGCGCGTACATGGCCGGTCTCATTTCGCCGCCGATCCTCGAACTGTTGTTCGCGCTGATGATGCTGCAGTCGGCGTGGTTCGCGATGAAAAGTCAGGGCGAGTTCTTACTGCCGCAATCTGACGTGCTCTGCACACGCCTGCGTTTGGGTGGGCAAACGCCGGACGATGACGGCACGATGCGGTCCTATGGCGTGGTCAATCTGCCGGGCGGCGCGGCCCTGATGGTGATCGCGGGTATGATTTCGGGGCTGCTGGGGATTGGCGCCGGTGCGGTCAAGGTCACCGCGATGGATTACCTGATGAAGTTGCCGCTGAAGGTCTCCAGCGCCACCAGCAACTTCATGATCGGCGTGACGGCGGGTGCGGGCGCGCTGGTGTTTCTATCGCGCGGCGATGTCGCCGCCACCGTTGCGGCGCCGGTTGCGCTCGGCGTCACCGCAGGCGCGCTGATTGGCGGGCGCGTGCTGCCATGCGTCAACGTCGGCGCGCTCAGAAGGCTCTTCGTCATAATCCTCGTCCTCATCGCGATCGAGATGGGCTGGCGCGCCTTTTCGAGGATTTGAATGGATCCTGAGACCGCTTTTGCGACGGCCGAGGAAGATCGCATCCTGCGGACCTGGACGCCGCTCATTCTACGCATCATCCTGCTGTTCAGTTCGATCGTGATGGCGCTAGGAATCGCGCAATCGCTGGCGTTTGCGCCCGGGTTTTTCGTGCGCCGTTTTCATGCGATTCAGAGCAGCGGCCAACTCCACGCACGCGATACCGTGGCGCAACTCCTGGATGAAATGCGCCACGGCGATCCGCATGGGACGATGACGATCGGGCTTTATCTGTTGACGCTGGTGCCGTTGGTGCGGGTCGCCTTCACCTTCGGTCTGTTTCTCCAGGAGCGCGATTTCGTCTATGTGACAGCTACGGCCTATGTGCTCGGCGCCTTGGTCGTGGGCGTGATGCTCGGACGGATCGGCTAGCCCGCAACGCCCGGTGGCAGCGCGCAGAACTCGGGGAGAGATTAAGATGGAGATAAAAGGAAAGGTTGCGGTGGTCACCGGCGGCGCATCGGGAATCGGGCGCGCCACGGCCGAGATGCTCGCGGCGGGCGGCGCCGCGATCGTCATCGCCGATCTGGTCGAAGCGGCGGGTCACGAGGCCGTCAAAGCGATCGAAGCGGCAGGCGGCCGCGCGGTTTTCGTCAAAGCGGACGTAACTGACGAGGCCGACACGCGACGCATGCTCGAGACCGCAACGCAAAGATTCGGCGGCCTGGATATTCTTTACAACAACGCCGGTATCGCGGTCGGAATTCCGGGCTATCCGCGGGCCGAGATCAAACGCTGGCGACGGGTCATCGAAATCGATCTCATGGCAGTGATTCTCGGATGCCATCTCGCCGCGCCGCTGATGGATCCGAAGGGCGGCGCGATCATCAACACGGCGTCGATGGCGGGCTTATATCCCTACAAGGAAGACCCGGTGTACGGCGCCGCCAAAGCCGGCGTGGTCAATTTCACGTACTCGCTCGCGCCATGGGCGGCCAAGCGCAATATCCGGGTGAACTGCGTATGTCCGGGGGTGGTCGATACGCCGCTCGTGCGCAAAGGGATCGAAGCGGCGAAGCGGGCAGGGCAGACCGCGGGGGTGCCCGCGACGATTATGCAGCCAAGCGCAATCGCCAATGCCGTGCTGTCGCTGATTAAGGACGACAGTATTTTTGGACGGGCGCTGGAGGTGAGGCCTTCGGGGCCGCGTCTGATAGAGACGCCGATGGCACCGGGAACGCGGCGATGAACGCCTCCGAAAAATTCGAGAACGGTGCCCACGCGCTAAAGCACGAGCACCGCTCCCGCGAGTGATTAAAGCCAGATCGTTAGAATGTAGACGATGATGCGGTTAGTTGCCGCGCATCGCCTCGGCGGGCTTCATGTTGCGCTCGAGGCACCAGCGATCGATGACCTCGGCGTTGAAGCGCCAGTCGGTTCCGATCCGGAAACCTGGCAGCTCGCCGCGGCGAAGAAGCTTGTAAATGGTTGATGGATGAACGCGAAGGTATGCCGAGAGTTCCCTCACCGTCATCACGCGGGGCAAGTTATATTTGGGTTCCGCCACGTTGTTCTCTCCAATGCGTGTCGCCGCTCACAAATAGTGGCAGTCGACATTCGCTGAATTCCTAAAGCCCTGCTGCTGGATTAAGCCTCATTTGATAACACCAAGCGTAGCGAAAAACACAAATACGGGTCAAGAGGGAATGGTTGCGATTTCAACAGGCTTCTCAATGCCACGCTGCGATTGGTAACCCATGCACTTAGTCTTTATTATGCGTAGCTAACTCTTAATACAAGCTGCTTCGTCTTGCAAGCTCTCATCAGGAGAATTGGTGCAAATGCTTCGATGTAATCCTCATCTATCCTTGGCAATGCTGTTCTTTCTTGCCTTGGCGACCACCGGTTCCGCCTGCGCCGGATCATCGGAGCTGTCGATTCAAAGCACCGCATTTGCTGCAAACGGGCCAATTCCTGCCGTATACACCTGCTCGGGCGACAATAAATCACCCGCACTCACGTGGAGCGGAGTACCCACCGCTACGAAGGCCATGGCGCTAATCGTCCGTGACCCCGATGCACCGATGGGATCGTACGTGCATTGGGTGATCTTCGATTTGCCGGCAAACGCGACCGGGCTGCCCCCAGCGGTCCCAACGACGGCGACGCTCGATAACGGCGCGGTGCAGGGCGCCAACGGTAGCGGTAAGAGCGGTTACCAAGGTCCGTGTCCGCCGCCCGGTCCGGCGCATCATTACCATTTCCGGCTCTACGCGCTCGACCTGAAATTGGACCTGGCGGCAGGCGCGGATGCCGCCGCGGTCGAGCAGGCGATCAAGAGACATGTGCTGGCGTCGGCTGATTTGGTTGGAACGTTCGCGCGATGACGCGGTTGTGCGCGGGCGGGCGTGCGGATAATCGCGGACGGTCGTGATAGAAATTTCATGATGCGGCTGGAGGCAAAATTTATCAGCTCCGCCTTCGCGCTCGGCGACTGTCCGCGTTGGGAGCGCGCGGAAGTGGCGCTGGCGGGACGCTCGAACGTCGGCAAGAGTTCGCTGCTGAACGCGCTGGCGGGAAGCAAGGGGCTCGCGCGCACGAGCAAGACGCCGGGGCGGACGCGGTGTCTGAACTTTTTCGAGGTCGGGACAAATCTCGCGCTGGTGGATCTGCCGGGTTACGGCTTTGCGAAGATGTCGCGCAGCGACGCGGCAAAAATTGCGGCCTTGCTCGCCGACTATCTGCGCGAGCGCCGGCAACTTGCGGGGCTCGTGATGTTGATCGACGCGCGGCGCGGACCCGAGCGCGAAGAGCTCGATCTGGCGGCGGCCGCGCGCGATCGCGGGCTCGAACCAATCGTGGTCGCGACCAAGAGCGACAAGATTCGCAACGCCGAACGGCCGCAGATCCCGCGCCGGTTCGCGGCGCTCGCGACCGCCCCTATCATGTGTTCGGCCTTCGACGGCGAAGGGCTCGGCGAATTGCGCGGGCGTATCCTCGATTGTGCGCGGACGGCCGGCGGTGCGCGCCGCGGTCGCGCGATTGCGGACGCCTGACCGCATTTTAAAATGTCGCCCGAAGTCAGCGTCGTCATACCCACCTATAATCGTGCGCAATTGGTGCTCGCGGCGATTGCGTCCGTGATCGCTCAACGCGCCGTGCATCTGGAATTGATCGTGGTTGACGATGGCTCAACCGATGACACCTGGCGCGAACTGGAGCGGACGGCCGCGGCGGCGAATGCCGAGCATGCCGATCGCATCGCGATGCGGGTCGTGCGTACGGAAAACCGCGGTGTGGCGGCGGCGCGAAACACCGGCGGCGCGCTGGTCTCGGCGCCATTGATCGCGTTTCTGGATTCGGATGATGTTTGGGGGCCGGACAAGCTCGCCTGCCAGGTCGAGTACATGCGCGCGCATCCGCAATATGTGATTTCGCAGACTGACGAATACTGGCTGAGTAACGGTGGACGGGTGAATCCCGGCCTGCGCCATCGAAAAGCGGCAGGGGATATCTTTTGCGACTCGTTGCGGACCTGCCTCGTGACTCCGTCCACCGTGATTATCCGCACTGCGCTGCTGCGCAGGTTGGGCGGCTTCGACGAGGACTTTACGGCGGCGGAGGACTACGATTTGTGGCTGCGCATCCTGGTGCGGCATGAGATCGGTTTGATTGCGGAGTTTCACGCGACGCGCCGATCCGGGCATCAGGGGCAACTTTCTGCGACAGTTCCCGCGATCGATCGTTTTCGTATCCTCGCGCTACTGAAACTCCTTGCCGGGCAGGATTTGAATTCTGTGCAGCGGCGTGCAGTGTGCGAGGTGCTGGCGGAGAAATGCGGAATCTACGCGAAAGGCCTGGCGCGGCGCGGACGGGATGATCTGGCGCCGTTGATTCTTGAATTCGCCGCAAACGCCGGCGGTGTGTGGCGCGAAAGAGGCGAGGAAGCGACGGCCAATGCGGCCGCGGCGGCGATGCGCGCGCATATCAAAAGCCGTCACTTAGAGAATGAATTGCGATGAGAACGACCAGCATCGAAGTAGGGGAGACCGACGACGCGATTCGCCAATGGGCGGCGCAGCGTCATCTACCGGAGGCTCATCTGCGGCGTTGGTTGGCGCTCGCGGATCAGGATCGCGCGGCGCTATTGGAACTGGCCGAAGGGCTGCGGCTGCGCACGGGACAGTTGGTGACAACGTTGGAACTGGTCGAGGAGATCGCGGTGCGCGAAAGCGCGACGATCGGAATGATACTGGTCCGCCCGGAAATCCGGCGGATACTTGACGGGACCGGTTCGGCGCCGGGGCGGGCGCGAGCATTGATCGATACGCTGCGCGTGATCCGATTTCCACGTCTGAAGCGTGCTGCCGATCGGCTCAGTGTGGAAATCGCGGAACTGGGATTGCCGCACGGCGTAAAGGTGGTCTTGCCGAAGGCACTCTCCTCTGATGAGGTCAGGGTCGAGATTTCGGCGCATGGCGCGGCCGATCTGGGGCGGCTAATCGATTCAGTTGCGCGGGCGCGCGCGGGCCTTGGACGGATTGCCGATCTCATTGGCGGGGCCGATTCGATTGACGATGAAGTTTGAACTGGACGCGATCCATATTGAGGAGGGCGTGCGCACGAGCGCGCTCGCGCGGCGCGTGGCCGGCGCAGCGCCGCCGGAAGTTGCGGTGAGCTACGTCGCCGATGGTCGCGAAGCCGCGCGTCCGCATGCGGGCAGCGCGGATTCGTTCGGCGCGGGTAAGCGCCGGATGGTGATCATGCGGCGGCGTGCGCCGTTCATGATGGCGTGCCCGGCGGGGTCGTCGGACTTCGCCTGCTGCGGCTACCTGGTACTCACGCTCGCGTCGAATTGCCCGATGGACTGCGGCTACTGTTTTCTCCAGGAATATCTCGCGGACAATCCAGGCTTTCAGGTTTATGCGAACTACACGGACGCTTTCGACGAATTGGAGCGGCTACGGCGTAATGCGCCGGCCCGCGGATTTCGCGTGGGCACGGGCGAACTGGCCGATTCGCTGGCCTTCGATTCATTGACCGGAATCAGCCGCGAACTGGTCGAATACTTTTCCGGCCGCGACGACCTGACGCTCGAATTCAAGACCAAGACCGACGAAATCGAGAATCTGCTCGCGATCGATCCGAAGGGGCGCACGCTAATTTCATGGACGCTGTCGCCGGAGCGGGTCTTTCGCAGCACGGAACATCGCACGGCGGCGCCGGCGGCGCGAATCGAGGCGGCGCGGCGCGTGCTGGATGCGGGCTACCGGGTGGCGTTTCATCTGGACCCGATAATCGCCTACGCCGGGGCCGAGCGCGACTACCTGGCACTGATCGAGGAACTCTTTGAGGCGATTGCGCCGGCGCAAATCGCGTTCATCAGCATGGGTGGATTGCGCATGACGCCGGCTCTCAGAGCGGCCGCGCGACGGCGCTTTCCGGACGATCCGATGCTGGTGGGAGAAGAGGTGCTGGGGCAGGACGGGCGTTATCGCACGTTCACGCCGCTCAGACTGAAGCTCTATGCGGTGCTGAGCGAGCGGATCAAGCAATCGAACGCGAAGTTGCAGACCTATCTGTGCATGGAAAGCGCGAGCGTGCATCGGCGCGTGTTTGGCGAATCGGCATTGCCGCCGGCGGCATTGGGCGCACGGCTGGCCGGGGACTGAGCGATGGCGAAGCGCGGCAACGGCATCGTGAGCATCGCGGCGGCACGCAAGCGGTCGGCGCCCGCAGCGACGGTCGCGGGCTCGAACGGGCGGATGGGTACTTCCAGGATCAGAAGTACGGTCGCGGGCAGCGACAATCGCGCACGGCCGATCGGCGTGTTCGATTCGGGCATCGGCGGCCTGACGGTGCTCAAGGAACTGATTGCGCTGCTACCCGGTGAGGACTTCATCTACCTGGGCGACACCGCGCGACTGCCATACGGCACCAAGTCGAACGAAGTGATCGTGCGTTACTCACGCGAGAACACTGAGTTCCTGCTAGCGAAGGGAATCAAGCTGTTGGTGGTCGCGTGCAACACTTCGAGCGCGGTGGCGCTGGGCGAAATCGCGAGCCACACCATGGTGCCTGTGATCGGCGTAATCGAGCCGGGTGCGCGCGCGGCGGTGAAGGCTTCGCGCACGGGCAAGATTGGCGTAATCGGCACCGAGGCGACGATCGCGTCGGGCGCGTACACGCGGGCGATTCAGAGTTTGCGGCCCCGCGCGGAGATTTACACGCGCGCATGTCCGCTGCTGGTGCCGCTGGTGGAGGAGGGTTGGACCGACAACGATATCGCCGAACGCACCGTCGCGCATTATCTGGAAAGCCTCAAGGCGAGCGGCATCGACACGCTGCTGCTGGGCTGTACGCATTACCCGCTGCTGCGCGGGGTGTTCGAGCGGGTGCTCGGGGTGCGGGTCAAGATCGTCGATTCGGCGATCGCGACGGCGGCGGCGGTGCGCGAGAAGCTGGCCGCGCTAAAGCTCGCGCGGCGCGGCGAGAAGGCCGGCGCACAGAGCTTTTTCGTAACCGAGACGCCCGACCGGTTCGTGCGGGTGGGGCGGCGTTTCATCGGGCCGCGGGTCGAATCCGCGGTGCGCATCGAACGCTGAAATGCGGCGCACGGTGCGCTACAATCATAAAAATTCGCCCGCATCCGACAGCGGCGGGCATTTCCATTTGAGTTGACTCGTACAACATGGCTTCATCCCTGACCCTGGTCGCACGCAAAATCTTCGGTTCCAGAAATGAGCGGGAACTGAAACGGATGCGTCCGATTGTCGAAGAAATCAATCAACTTGAGCCCGCCGTCGCGCAGCGCACCGACGAAGAATTGCGCGCGAAGATCGCGGAGTTGAAGGCGCGCATCAGCGCGATCGAGGATCGCGACGAACGCGCCTATGCGCTCGACGAGGCGCTGCCGGAGGTCTTTGCGATCGTGCGTGAAGCGTCCAAGCGCACGCTCGGCCAGCGCCATTTCGACGTCCAATTGATCGGCGGCATGGTGCTGCATCAGGGGAAAATCGCCGAGATGAAGACCGGCGAGGGCAAGACCCTGGTCGCGACTCTGCCGGCGGTGCTCAACGCGCTGAGCGGGCGCGGCGTGCACGTCGTCACGGTCAACGATTACCTGGCGCGGCGCGACTCCGAATGGATGGGGCGCATCTATAATTTTCTCGGGCTGAGCGTCGGGGCGGTGGTGCATGGCGTGACCGATCAGGAGCGCAAGCTCGCCTACCAATGCGACATCACGTACGGCCAGAACAACGAGTTCGGTTTCGACTACCTGCGCGACAACATGAAGTTCAACCTGGAGGATTACGTCCAGCGCGAGCACAATTTTGCGATCGTCGATGAGGTCGATTCGATCCTGATCGACGAGGCGCGCACGCCGCTGATTATTTCGGGCGCATCCGAGGAATCGACGGACACCTATTACGTGGTCGATCGGGTGATACCGCGGCTCAAGCTCGAAGAGCATTACACGGTCGATGAAAAATTGCGCACGGTCGCGACCACGGAGGAGGGCGTGACCAAGGTCGAGGAGCTGCTCGGGGTCGAGAACCTTTACGATCCGCGCAACATCCTGCTGCTCCATCACGTGAACCAGGGCCTGCGGGCGCACGTGCTGTTCAAGCGCGACGTCGAATACGTGGTCAGGGACGGCCAGGTGGTGATCGTTGACGAGTTCACCGGGCGCCTGATGCCTGGGCGGCGTTGGAGCGACGGGCTGCACCAGGCGATCGAGGCGAAGGAAAACGTCAAGATCGAATCCGAGAACCAGACGCTGGCGACGATCACGTTCCAGAACTACTTCCGCATGTACAAAAAGCTCGCCGGCATGACGGGCACCGCGGACACCGAGGCGGTCGAATTTGCGGAGATTTATCGCCTCGAAGTGATGGTGATGCCGACCAACAAGGCGATGATCCGCACCGACCATCACGACGTCGTTTACAAGACCGAGCAGGAAAAATTCGACGCCGTAATCGAAGACATTCGCGACTGCTACGAGCGTGGGCAGCCGGTGCTGGTCGGCACGGTCTCGATCGAGAAATCCGAGCGCGTCGCGAATCAGCTCAAGAAAACCGGCATCAAGCACAATGTGCTCAACGCCAAGAATCACGAGCGCGAAGCCGAGATCGTCGCGCAGGCGGGGCGCTTCAAGGCGGTTACGATTTCGACCAACATGGCGGGCCGCGGTACGGACATCGTGCTCGGCGGCAATCCCGACGGCCTGGCGGCGAACGAAACCGGTACGCGCGATTTAAACGATCCGAACTTCCAGCAGGCGCTGGCGCGTCATCGCGAGCAATGCGCGCGCGAGCGCGAGCAGGTGCTGACGGCCGGCGGACTACATATTCTCGGCACCGAGCGGCACGAGTCGCGGCGCATCGACAACCAGTTGCGCGGGCGATCGGGACGCCAGGGCGACCCCGGCTCATCGCGCTTTTACCTATCGCTCGAAGACGACCTGCTGCGGATCTTCGGCGCCGATCGGCTCAAGGGCCTGATGGACCGCATCGGGATGGAGGACGGCGTTCCGATCGAGCATCGGTGGATTTCGAAGGCAATCGAAAACGCGCAGAAGAAAGTCGAGGCACACAACTTCGACATTCGCAAACACCTGCTCGAATACGACGACGTGATGAACCGGCAGCGCGAGGTGGTCTATCATCGGCGCAAAGAACTGCTCTCGGGCGCGCCGCTCAAGGACGACATCCTCGAGATGTGCGACGAGCTCATCGAAGGCATCATCCTGCCGCACGCCGAGGCCGACAGTGAGCCTGCGGAATGGGAGTGGAAGGAAATTGAGGACGGCTTCTTCAAGCAGTTCAAGTTCAGGCCGAACTTCCGTGAAAGCCTCGACGGCAAGGAACTCCATGTTCCCCATGATTTGGTCGAAGTCGCGATCGATCGGGTCAAGCGGCTCTATGACGAGCGCGAAGCGGAATTCACCGAACCGGTGATGCGTCAGATTGAAAAGATCGTTTCACTGCAGACGCTCGATGCATTGTGGAAGGATCATCTGCTCGCGATGGACCATCTCAAGGAAGGGATTGGGCTGCGTGGCTACGGACAGAAGAATCCGCTGGTCGAGTATCAGAAGGAAGGATTCGAAATGTTCGAGGCGATGATCCGCGTGACGCAGCAGGACGTCGTCGAGAAAGTGTTTTCGGTGCAGGTGCGGCGCGAGCAGGACGTCGAGCAGATTCAGCAGCAACAGCAGCAGCCGAAAAAAGTCGTGATGAGCCACGGCGACGAGCCCGTCGATCAATCCGCGCCGACGGTCAAGCGCGAGGCCGACAAGGTTGGTCGCAACGATGCGTGCCCATGCGGGTCGGGCCGGAAATACAAGCGTTGCCACGGCAAGTGATCGCGTCACGCATGACCGGCTCGTCGTCCGCGGCGCTCGCGCACAATTCAATCTTCACATTCGGCTGGCGCGCTTGCGTTCGGGCGCCGGGGCCGTATTAGATCGGCACCTGGAGGTGGCGATGAAGGTACGACTTGAGCCCGCGCCGGTGCGCGGCTTTCGCTTCGCCGGCGTGTGCGCGGGTTTGCGCAACGAACCCGGACGCAAGGACCTCGGGCTGATCGCGGCCGACTGGCCGGTCGCGGTTGCCGGCGTTTTCACCAGCAATCGGGTGAAGGCGGCGCCGGTAATCGTGTCTCAGGAGCGCATTCGGCGCGGCCAGATCCAGGCGGTCACGGCAAATTCGGGATCGGCCAATTGTTTCACCGGCAAGGCCGGCTTGAAGCTGGCGCGCGATTCGGCCACGGCGGTCGCGAAGGGGATCGGATGCGCACCAGAGTTCGTTGCGCCCTGTTCGACCGGCGTGATCGGACGCATCTACGACCTTGCGAAATACCGCGCCGGTGTCGGTGACGCGGTGGCGGCACTTGCGCCCGGTCGTTTCGAGGACTTCGCCCGCGCGATCATGACCACCGATACGCATCCCAAGATGGCGTCGGCGACGCTCAAACTAGGTGGCGCCGAAGTGACTATTGCCGGCTGCGCCAAAGGTGCCGGGATGATCGAACCGAAGATGGCGACGATGCTCGCCTTCGTGATGACCGACGCGGCGGTGAAACCGCCCGCGCTCAGGCGCACGCTGGCCCGTGCACTGCCGCAAAGTTTCAACGCGATTACGGTTGACGGGGACATGTCGACCAACGACACGCTGCTACTGATGGCCTCGGGCGCGGCTGGAAACCGCACGCTCGCCGGCCGCGATCTGCTGGCGTTCGAGGCGGCGGTCGCCGAAGTGTCGGCCGTACTTGCGCGCGAGTTGGTGCGCGACGGCGAAGGCGCGACCAAGCTGGTGACGATCGAGGTGCGGGGCGCGCGCACGCATGCGGACGCCGATCGCGTCGCCCGGCAAATCGCGAACTCGCCGTTGGTGAAGACGGCGTTTTTCGGGTGCGATCCGAATTTCGGCCGCATCCTGATGGCAGCGGGGAAGGCCGGCGTCGCGCTCGACCTCGATCGCATCGAAGTGAGCCTTGGCGGGATCAAGCTTGCCAGCCGTGGCGCGTTGCATACCAACGCGCTCGCAGCGGCGGCAATACGGATGAAGGAGCCGGAGTTCGGCCTTACCGTCGATCTCAAGCTCGGCAAGGCGTCGGCGAAAATAGTCACTTGCGATTTGAGTTTTGAGTACGTGAAGGTCAACGCGGAGTATACCACCTGACGGCGCGCGCAGGCCGGTGATTGAAGATGTCCGAATTCGTCAAAGTCGCGGCGCGCAGCGAAATCCCCGAAAACGGTGCGATCGCCGTCGAGGCGCGTGGCCGCAGGATTGCGCTGTTCAACGCGAGCGGAACCTTCTATGCGATCGACAACGCGTGTCGTCATCTTGGCGCACCGTTGAGCGCCGGTCAGATTTACGGCACGCGGGTAGTCTGTCCGTTGCATGGATGGGAATATGATTTTAGCACTGGCGCGAATGTTGACGATCCGGAAATGCGGGTTGCGTGCTTTGCGGTGAAGCTGGCAGGCGACGATGTATTCATCGAAATCTAACGGCGCGCGCAGTGCGAGCTGCGCGATGACGGCTTGATCGCTGCAAACGTGGAATCCAATACACGCTACCGATTGAGGCGCTGCGCCTTCGCGCCAGAGGATCTCGGCTGATGTCCGATCCGGCCGCGCAAGCGCCCGCCGGCCGGCTGCCGGATTTTCTCGGCGTGGGCCCGCCGCGCGCCGCGACTTCATGGCTCGACGCGGTCTTGCGCGGCCATGTTGGGCTGCCGCGCGGCATCAAGGAAGTCGATTTTTTCATCGAGAATTACGCGCGCGGAATCGAGTGGTACAAGAGCTATTTTCGCGATTGCGATGCGACACTTCCGGCCGGCGAAATCTGTCCAAGTTACTATTCAGCGATCGCGCGCGAACGCATTGCACTGCATATTCCGCACTGCCGCATCATCTGTACGTTTCGCGATCCGGTCGAATGGCGCTACTCGTTTTACAAGCTGGCGCTGCGCAACGCCTGGACCCGCGACGACTTTGAGGCGTGGGTGATGAAGAATCCCACCAACAACGAGGGCGGGCTCAAGGCCTGGTTCGACACCTTTGGTCGCGAGAACGTGTTGGTCCTGATTCACGACGACCTCGAGGCCGATGCGCAGAGCTATCTCGATAGCGTGTGCGGATTTATCGGGATCGAAGCGTTCGCGCTGACCAAGTCGCCGGTTGGGGATCGGCGCGTGAACACGTTCATCGCACCGCCGCGCAATCAGCGGCTCGCTCGCCGGGCGCGCAAGTTGCGGGACTGGCTCAAAGCGCGCGAGGCTTACGGCGCGATCAACCTGCTCGGCCGTGCAGGCGTATGGCGCTACTGTTTCGAGGGTGGCGACGAATTCGCTCCGATCGATCCGGCGCTCGAGGCGCGCTTGCGAGAGCGTTTCCGGCCCGAGGTCGAGACGCTTGAGCAACTGATTAGCCGCGACCTCTCGGCCTGGACCAGGCCGCGACCCGCAGCTCCGGCGGCGCAGGCTGCGCCGGTCGGCGGGCGCGACTGAGGCAGTGCGTGGCCCATTCCTGTAGGCTTGATCCGATGGTCCGCGTCTCCGCCATAATTCCGGTTTACAACGGCGCGGCCACGGTCGCCGAGGCGATCGACAGCGCGCTTGCGCAGACCTTTGCCGGCCTCGAAGTTATCGTCGTTAACGACGGCTCGACTGATGCTACCAGCGACGTGCTGCGCCGTTTTGCCGGGCGCATCCGGGTAGTCGACCGGGCCAATGGCGGGATTGCTGCGGCGCGCAATACCGGCGCGGCGGCCGCCATCGGCGAGTACCTCGCGTTTCTCGATTGCGACGATATCTGGATGCCGACCATGGTCGAACGCGGGGTTGCCGCGCTCGACGCCGATCCCGCGTGCGTGCTCGCGTACTGCAACTGCGCCGTGATGGACAGTGACGGGCATGACCTGCGCTCCGCGCTGATCGGCGATGGCGTCAACCACGCCCCGTCGCTCGACGAGATGCTCTCGCGCCTGTGGCCAATCATGCCGAGCGCGGTCGTCATCCGGCGCGCGACCTATGACGCCTGCGGAGGTTTTGCCGAAGAGTTTAAATCGTATGGTTTCGAGGACGTGATTTTCTGGCTGCGCGCGCGCGAGCAAGGTCGATTCTCTTATGTGCCGGAGCAACTGGTGAAATGGCGCTTTGCGCTGTTTCCTCGTCCGCTTAAAATCGGCTGGATCAAACCCGAGGCGTTCGCGACCTTCGATCGGATTCTGCGTGAGCGCTACCACGTGAGCGCGACCCATTTGATGAAATCGCGGGGCCGGGCGTCGCGCAGCCTGCTCGGCTATATCGGGCTGCGGGCGCTCGATCGCGGCGATCGCGATGAGGCGCGCGAGGCATTTCGGCGCGCGCTCGAGTTCGACCCGTGGCGCGTGAAGAATCTGCTGCGCTACGCCAAGACCTATCTGCCGCTCAGCCTCGCGCGCGCGCTTTCGGGGCGCACGCGCGACGCGGGATGAAGTAGGATTCATGAGCGCCGCATCTCAACTTCCCGACACCATCGGCGTGGGCCCGCCGCGCACGGCCACCACCTGGCTCGACGCGGTTCTGCGCGGCCATGTGGGGCTGCCGAGCGGGATCAAGGAAACCGATTTCTTCTCGTTCAACTATCATCTCGGGATCGAATGGTATCGATCGCATTTCCGCGATTGCGATCCGGCGCTGCCGGTGGTCGAGTTCAGTCCGGTTTACTTCGAATGGCCCGAGGTTCCCGAGCGCATCGCGGCGCACATCGCGCGATGCCGAATCCTGGTGACGCTGCGCGATCCTGTCGATCGAATTTATTCTCACTATCAATTGCTCAGGCGCGAGGGTTGGGTTGGCGCGAAATCATTCGAGCAGACCCTCGCCAACCATCAGCGCTGGGCCGAGCGCGCCGGGAACCTGCTCTCCAACAGCCGTTACACCCGTCATCTCGGCCGCTGGTTTCAGGTGTTTGGCCGGGAACGCACGCTGGTCATGATTCACGACGATCTCGAAGCGCATCCGCAGGATTATCTCGACCGCGTTTGCGCGTTCATCGGAGTAGCGCCAATCGATCTGGCCGGATCGCGATTCGCGCACGAACGCATCAACCGGATGACGCGCGCACCGCGAAGTCCACGGCTGGCGAAGACTGCGCGCCAATTACGCGTGGCGCTGGAGCGGCGGCAGATGGATCGCACGCGCGCGCGGCTCAAGCCGCTGTTCGATTACTGTGCGGGAGGCGGCGAGCCCTTCGCGCCGATGCTGCCGGCGACCGAAGTCGCCTTGCGTGAGCGCCTGCGCCCGGAAATCGAAGCACTGGAAACCCTGATCGATCGCGACCTTTCGTCGTGGAAATCTGCGCGCGCGCAACGTGCGGCGGGATAGGGCCGCTTTGCAGGCGCAATGTCCTAGCTCGGCGACTGACTAATCGAAGTAGCTATTCCTAATCCGTACAGCTATTAGCCGCGACGGCTCGCGAACAGGACGCCGGCGCCGTAAGTCACGGCGGCAGCCGCGATTCCGATCGCCATGCTCTCGAGTCCGCTGCGCCACCATGAGCGAGCGGTGATCAGCGTTTTGGCTGCGCCGACTCCGAAGAGCACGCCGACCGTCGCGAGCGCGGAAATCACGATCCCGCGCGGCGGCGCGACAAACAGGTAGGGTATCACCGGCACCATCGCGCCGGCCAAGTAGGAAATTCCGACGGTTAATCCCGACCGCCGTGGCGACTCGCCGATATCGTCGCCAAAGCCGAGCTCCTCGCGCATCATCACATTGGCCCAGCGTGCAGGCTCGGCGGTGATGTGGTTTACGATCTGGTCCAGCAGCGCGCCGCTGAAGCCCTTCTTCCGGTAGATCGACGAGACTTCGTCGCGCTCGCGCTCCGGCCAGCGCGCGATCTCGTTGCGTTCGCGTTGAATCTCACTCAGGTAAAATTCGAACTGCGCGCGCGCAGAGGCATAGGCCGCGAGACCCATCGCCACCGCACCGCCCAGCATCTCCGACAGTCCCGCCATGACCACGACGCTCTGCGCGCTGAATGCGCCCGCGACCCCGGAAGTTACGGCAAAGGAGGCGACCAGGCCGTCATTCAGCCCCAGCATTACGTCGCGCACGCTCGGCCCGCCGACCGCATGAATCTGCTCGGTATGATGATCGTATTCACGCTTGAGAACTGTCAGCGCCATGAATGCCCGCCTCGAAATCAGTCAATCAGTTAATCGCGCGCGGTGCGCGCCCGCGTCAGGCTTGCCGAAGCACGGTCGCATCGCCGCGCCCGCGTGACGGTGTTGGCGGGTGCGTTTCCACGACGGCGCCCGGGAGCGTGCGCCGATGAGCGTGCGCGCGACGCTCCGCGCGGCCGCGCAGTCCGAAAAACCTTTTTAGCCACCGCGCCGCATCGTCGTGTCCCGGCCGTTGGCCGAGATAATTGTAGAGGAACCGGAGTTTCTGGGTGCGCGGCAGAAAGCGCCCGATGGTGCGATCGAGGTGCACCAGATTGAGCATCCGGCGCCGCTCCGAGACCGTGCGGGCGCGGCGAAAATCCTCAAGATCGACGAAATGAATTTTCCACTCAGCGCCGTCGCCCCCGGTTACCATCAGATTGGTCTCCTGCAGATCGAGCGTGTAAACCCCGGCGTCGTGGAGGCGGCGGATTTCGCGGGCGACCGCGCCGAGGACCGCACAGCGGTGATGAAATCTACGCCGTCCGCCCGCCAGCACGACCTGGCTCAGGACGCGCGCGCCGCCGAGCACCTCGCTGATCACGTAGCTTGCCTGAACCGCGCCCATCGAGCGAGCTTCGGCCGCGGCCAACGGTTCCGGCCGGGCGAAGCCGCCTGCCTTCAATATCTCGGCGCCGCGCAGCACGCGTCGCGCGCGTGAACCCGACATCCTTCGAATCCAGCCTTTGAGCCACCCGCCTTCGTCCACGCACTTGATAAAGACCTCAGTGCCGTCCACCACAATGAATCCGGCAACAGTTTTCACCGACCGCTTGAGCGGCCGAAACCCTGGCCCGTTGATCAGTTGGCTGGCCTGCGCAACGACCGCCGCCCATGCGGGAGTGCGCGCAGTGAGGATTTCCATGCGCATTGCGCGTCCAGCCTATCCGATTCAGGCGGGCGACGCATATTCGGCAGCCACGCCCACGACGTTATCGAGCCGCCAGCCCGACCACGCGCTGGGGCGTCAGCGGCCCAGCGCGTGGCGAACAGTATGCAAAATGTACACAAAGTCGCGCGGTGAGGCGACTCGCCCCATCAGGGCGATAGCGGACAGCACCGCCATCTCATCCGAGGTTATATTGTGGGTGCGGTGGATCCGCTCATCCTTACGGAAGTCTTCCCATGCCGGCTTCTCGTTTTCGATATTGTTCGGCTTAAGCAATTCGACGGCTCGCGGGTTGGCCAGAAAGAACAACTCGCGGCGATCGAGTCCAAGGACCTCAGCCAAGCGGCTCAATACCTTGTCCGACGGGTGGCGTTTGCTGGATTCCAGATGACCGACGTACGGCGTGGAGGTTTTAATCCGGCGAGCGACTTCCTGCTGCGTCAGGTCCAACTGGCGACGCCGGTCGCGAATCACCTGTCCAAAGTTCCGGTCTTTTCGTTTTGCCATCTCAATCTCGAGCAAGCAAAGCAAAGTAATCGAGTCCGCGGAGATTTCACCACCAGCGCGTCACTCACGAACCGTCATAATGCCCTACGAGCCCAGTCCCTAACTTTCTCAGGAAGTTGTCCGTGGACAGAGAATCCACAGAAACTGCGACGTTCTCCCCCCGAAACTCTCGTCCTCGACCCATGCACCGTTAGCCTAGGATACGCTACTTAATGCAATTAAAGATCGTTAATCCGACTATTGGCCGTCTTTGTGCTAACAGTATT
Organism: Binataceae bacterium (SeqCode); assembly: GCA_050011435.1. GTDB lineage: Bacteria > Desulfobacterota > Binatia > Binatales > Binataceae > JADMIL01. Next base: position 41,401 of record JBEKJC010000012.1, on the reverse strand, counting down.
AAGCCTGACGCAATCGGCGACTGCAAGTAGGGTTCTCGGTTTGGCGAAAAGCCCTGCACTTACCGAACGTTTAGTTGGTGGTGCGTCTGTCAACCGCGATTCAATTACCGTACGGATTGCGTCCGTCGTTCATGTAGATCGAAAAATCCTCGACGCCATCGATCGTCCGCGGCGGGCTCTTGAACTCGCGCACGGCCCCCGCCCCGAGTCCGTCGAGAGTCAGCGTGTCTTGCCCCAGCGGCCGGCCATTGCGGTCGTAGTAATGAACTTCGAGTTCGATCGCGCGTGTCCGATCGGCAGTATTGCGAACCTGGCCTGCGACATAGACGCGGTTACCATCATGCTCCAGATGGCTGCGTACCACCCTGACCGGTTCCACCGACATCAGCGAATAGAAAACGAAACCAGCGAAGGCGAGGGCCGCCGCCAGCATTATCCACCCGCCCCTGCGCATCTAATTCATACATCCCGTACGATTACGCACGGCACCTTACGATCTGATGGTCTCAATAGGATCGCGGCAGCATGAGCACGTGCTCGCTGATCGAGTTAAGCACCATTTCCTGCGAGACCGGCGCGATTTTGAGCAGTCTGCATTCGCGAAAGTAGCGTTCGACGTCGTATTCCTGCATGTAGCCGTAACCGCCGAGGGTTTGCACCGCGCGGTCGCAGGCTTCGAATCCGGCGTCCGCCGCGCGCAGCTTCGCGATGTTCGACTCGGCCCCGCAGGGTTTGCGGTTATCGAACAGCCAGGCCGCCTTCATCATCATTAGCTCGGCCGCTTCGAGTTTGGAGTAGGCGTCGGCCAGCGGATGAGCGATGGCCTGGTTCTGGCCTATCGGGCGGCCGAACACGATCCGTTCCTTGGCGTAATGCACCGCCTTATCGATCGCCGCGCGCCCGATTCCGATGCCTTCCGACGCGATCAAAATCCGTTCAGGGTTGAGCCCGTCGAGCAGCGTGACGAAGCCGCGGCCTTCCTCGCCGATTATATCCGCGGCGGAAACCTTCAGATTGTCGATAAAGAGCATGTTGGTATCGACCGCGTGGCGGCCGAGCTTGTGCAACTCCCGCACCTCGACCGCATCGCGATCCAGGTCGGCGAAGAACAGCGTCATGCCGTCGGTCTTCTTCTTGACCTGCTCGATCGGCGTCGTGCGCGTCAGCAGGAGCATCTTCTTGGCCTCCTGCGCCTTGGTGATGAAAACCTTGCGCCCATTGATGATGAAATTGTCGCCCTCGCGCCGCGCGAACGTCTTGATATGCGTGATGTCGTTGCCGGCGTCCGGCTCCGTCACCGCAAACGACATATGCAGTTCGCCGCTGATGACGCGCGGCAGCCAGCGCCGCTTCATCTCCTCGGAGCCGTGGCGGATCAGCGGGGTGAGGCCGAAGATGCCCAGATGGATCGAGCTCGCCGCGTTCATCGCGCCCGCGTAAGCGACCTCGCGCATGATCAACGCCGCCTCGGTGATCCCGAGTCCGCTGCCGCCGTATTCCTCCGGAATCGCGATTCCGAGGTAGCCGGCCGCCGCGACCGCCTGGTAAAACTCGTGAGGAAATTCCCCGCTCGAATCCTTGCCGCGCCAATATTCGTCCGGGAACCGCTGGCACAGCGCGCGCACTCCGGCGACGATTTCCTTCTGTGAATCAGTCAGCTCAAAATCCATCTTGCCGCTCTCCCCGGTGAGTGAAGCCGCAATTTCGGCTTCGATGTTCTGGTTGATTCCTTGCAGATTAACCCGCGCCCCACGCACTTCCAAGCCTAACGCACCACGCCACCGTGTGCGCCGCTCGGACTTCGCGCAGACGCCCCCGATGCGGCGGGCATCCATTTTGCTCAACTCAATTTCGGTGATCGAGATTGCTGCGGTCCATAGCGTCCGGCAAAGGCCGTGGCTGGAGGGCATTTTTGAACGATTCAACGTAATTCGGCTAGCACAGGGTGAGTTCACCGATGCTCACGATTTAGGCAGCGGATGCTGCGCGGGTGGGCGTTGCGTTGCGATCGATTTCGTGAAAAATGGGATGGTTGCCGCCGGTCACTGCCGTAACGGCTCATGATCGTTCGGTTCGACTCGGCAGTCATCGGAGATCGGCGCCGCCTCAATCGAAGTGTCGCCGCAGGCATCAAACGAATCCAAGGGTCTGCCGCCCCGTAAGCGGCTGGGAGGATGACGAGTCAAATGACTCCGAAACAAGTTCTTCAACTGATCAAGGACAAGGGCGTAGTGATGGTCGATATCAAATTTATCGATCTGCTCGGAACCTGGCAGCATTTTTCTGCCCCGATTTCCGAGTTCAAGGATGAAGCGCCCTTCGACGAGGGCCTTGGCTTCGACGGCTCGTCGATTCGCGGATGGCAGGCGATCGACAACAGCGACATGCTGGTCATCCCCGATCCCGACACCGCCGTGCTCGATCCGTTTACCAAGGAGCCCACGCTCTCGATCATCTGCACGGTCCAGGATCCGATCACCCGTGCGGACTATTCCCGCGACCCGCGCAACGTTGCGCGCAAGGCCGAGGCCTACCTGAAATCGACCGGCGTCGGCGATGTCGCGTACTTCGGTCCCGAGCCCGAGTTCTTCATCTTCGACTCGGTGCGGTTCGATACGACCCAGAACTCCAGCTATCACTTTATCGAATCGAACGAGGGCAACTGGAACAGCGGCCGTGAGACCGCAATCAAGGGCGGCCACAACCTCGGCTACAAGGTCAAAAACAAGGAAGGCTACTTCCCGGTTCCGCCGACCGACAGCCTCCAGGATATCCGCACCGAGATGGTGCTCGAGATGGAGCGCGTCGGCATCCGCGTCGAAAAGCAGCATCACGAAGTCGCGACCGCGGGCCAGGCCGAGATCGACATGCGCTTTCAGTCGCTGGTCAAGATGGCCGACTGGCTGACCTGGTTCAAGTACATCGTCAAGAATGTCGCGACGCGCCACGGCATGACGGCGACCTTCATGCCCAAGCCGATCTTCGGCGATAACGGCACCGGCATGCACACCCATCAGAGCATCTGGAAGGGCGAGACCCCGCTGTTTGCCGGCAACGGCTACGCCGGAATGTCCGAGCTTGCGATGCACTATATCGCCGGCATTCTGCATCACGCGCCTGCGCTCGCGGCCTTTACCAATCCGGGCACGAACTCCTATCGACGGCTGGTCCCCGGTTTCGAGGCGCCGATCAACCTCGCCTACTCGAGCCGCAATCGATCCGCGTCCGTGCGCATCCCGATGTACTCGCCCTCGCCCAAGGCCAAGCGGATCGAGGTGCGCTTCCCCGACCCGACCTGCAACCCGTATCTCGCGTTCTCCGCGATGTTGCTCGCCGGTCTCGACGGTATCCAGCGCCGGCTCGACCCGGGTCAGCCGCTCGACAAGGACATCTACGCACTCTCGCCGGCGGAACTGGCGGAGGTGCCGAGCATGCCCGCGTCACTCGAGGAGTCGCTCGCCAACCTGAAGCGCGATCACGAATTCCTGCTCAAGGGCGATGTCTTTACCGAGGACCTGATCGAGACCTGGATCGATTACAAGATGGCGAAGGAAGTCAGTGCGATTCGTCTGCGGCCGCATCCGTACGAATTCGCGCTCTACTACGACGCCTGATCGATCGCGGTCGAAGGCGCAGCTACGAATAGTGACGGCGGCGGGAGCAACCCCGCCGCCGTCTGCCCGCATGGGTGAAGGTCCGCTTCAACCGCTTCCTACGTCCGCAAATTATTCGCATCTACCGGCAATTCACTACCAATCGATGCGGCGCACTTCAGATGATAGTCTGAACGTGCTGCGATCGGGGCGCGCGCCCCTTCGATTTCGATTCGATGCCACTCTAGCCGATGATTCGATACCGCCACGCCTTGAGCGCAATCGCGCTGACGATCTGCTTCGCCACGAACACTTTGATGGCGTCGCGGGCGTCGGCAGCGCCGTCTCCGGCTGCCACACCAATATCATCGGCGCCGTCTTCGCCGGTGGTCGCGCCCGCCGTTTCGCCTACGCCAGCGTCCACGGTCTCACCCGCCGTGGCGGCTCCCGTAAACGCCACCCGTGCTTCGGTTATCTCTTTTCTCGGCCAGGTCATCGCCTGGTATCGCGTCGCGACCGGGGATCTGACCGCGAGCGATCCAACCGATATTCTTTACGCTGCCGATAACCGGCAGTTGGCCGATGAGGTGCTTCATCTCGCTTTCGATTATGCCCGCGCGCAGGTGGCGCTGCTCAAGGCGGCTGGCGGTGACCATCCGCAATCCGCCGTCGCGAAAGCGGCCGGTAGCGGCGGCGATCTGGCCATGCGCCGCGCTTCAGCCCAGGCCGAAGTCGCTGGTTTCGCGGATAAGGTCAGCGGCCTGCAGAGGCGCTTGCAGCAAAGCGGGAAGCGCACCCGCGACCTCATCGGCCGCGAACTCGCCGCCACTCAGGGTCAACTCGATCTCGCGCAGTCGCACGTCGATTCAATCAACGCGTTGATCGATTACGAGGCCGGCAGCCGCGCCGGCGATAACACGCACGCCAGTCTGTCCGCTCAAATCGATCAACTCGAGGCCGCGCTGCCCCGCGGCGACCAGGCCAAAACGATCGCATCGACTCCGAACGCCTCACCCGCGATGGAGAATGTGGCGGCTTCCGCGGGCTTCCTCACGCGCGGCGAGTTCTTAATGTCGTTGCAGCGCGAGCGGCAGACGATCGACGATGCCTTGCGGATGACCGCCGAGATAATTGCGGCCGCCACTGCCCAGCGCGATCAGCTTGTTCAGAGTCTGCGCGACATCGACGATCGGAGCCTGGTGGAGGCCAACGAAGCTTCATCGAGCGATATCGTAACGGTCCGCGAGACGCGCGACGTCTTCCGGCAGCTCACCGCGCGCCGCAAGCTCGTCAGCGACGCCCTGCAGCCGCTGGCGCGACAGATTGTCGCACTCAATCACTATACTGCGAACCTTCAGCAATGGCGCACGGCAATCGCGCGCCGATCCAGCTCCGAAGTCCTCAGCCTCACTCTGCGCATTAGCGCCTTGGGCATCCTGCTCGCGCTGCTCTCGCTGGGCGCGATCGTCTGGCGCAAGCTGACCTTTCGCTACGTCCCCGACCTTCACCGCCGCCATCAGTTGATGCAACTGCGACGGCTCGCGATGGCGATCGTGATCGTGCTGCTTCTGGTCTTCGGATTGGGCGGCGATCTGCGCGTACTGGCCACCGTGATGGGTTTCGCGGCGGCGGGCGTGGCGCTCGCTCTACAAAACGTCATCCTCTCGTTCGCGGGGTATTTTTATCTCAGCGGACGCTTCGGCATCCGCGTGGGCGATCGCGTGCAACTCGCCGGCGTGACCGGCGATGTCCTCGAAATTGGCCTCTTCAAGCTCACCCTGATGGAACTCACCGACGACGCCAACGGCCGCCAACCGACCGGCCGCATCGTGATCTTTCCCAACTCGATCGTCTACCAGCCCAACGGCAATTTCTTCAATCAGCTTCCCGGCGCGCACTACTTGTGGAACGAGATGCGCCTGACGCTAGCCCCCGATTGCGATTATCGCCTGGCCGAGCAGCGCGTCATGGAAGTCGTCGGTGCCGTCTTCGCGCGCTACCGCGATTCGATTCAGCGCGATTATCACAATGTCGAGGGCGGTCTTAACGTCAGCTTCGAGAGCCCGCGTCCATTCAGCCGCCTGCAACTCAGCGACGCCGGCATCGAGGTCATAGTGCGCTACCCGGTGCCGCTCAAAACCACCGCGCAGGCCGTCGACGAAATTTCCCGCCGCCTCATCGACGCGATCAACCGCGAACCCGGCCTGCGCCTTGTACCGCAGGGTAATCCGGCGCTGCAGCGCGCCGTCGTCTCAGCGCCATCATCCGATGCTGAATTGACCTCCGCGGTCACCGTCGTGGCGTCGAGCCCGCACGATTCGGATCCGTCGCAGATGCCCGCAAGCGCGACCAACAACGCCGTCGCGCCGGCGGCCGTGGGCCTCGCCGGAGCCGCGGGAGTAGCCGTGGCAAATGCGGTCGCCGCGACGCCGGATCCATCCGCGCTGCCCCCGGCCGATCCGCTCAAGCCTTGATGCCAAGCGGGAAGGCCGTGGCGTTCATGGCGAGGTATTGGTAGCGTGTCGGTTTCGGTGCTGAGAACAGTGCGGAAGCGATTCTGCAATGAAATGGACCAGAATCAGCAGCGTTCGCGATCGTATCGTTGGTATCTTTCGTTCATGCGGCTTGGTTCCGGCCGGCCACTTGAGATGCCCGAGATGCGGCTATATGGCCGAATCTGGAACTTTTGAATGGGAGAGGCGCGAACGTTCCGACTCATCGAAAGCAATATACTTGGTATATTGTCCCAAATGCGGCGTCCAGCTTAGCCGCTCGAAGATATCGGAGTAATAACCACAAGGTTTAAATATTGCCTTTTAGCCATGGCGAGAACGAATAGAAACCGCATGGCCGATCATCCGGTGCGGATTTGGCTTGAATCTCCCTGCTACAAGGTTTATCTGGCCGTCTCGCTCTGGGTGGTTGCCGCGGTTTGCGCGGTGTCGCTCTTCCGTGAATTGCCGTGGGCTGCCAGCGCCAACTATCGGGATTTCGATACCTACTATTCGCCCGCCTACTTGCTGCGACAGGGGATCAACCCCTATGCTGGAAATAGTGTTTGGGGCGATACCCCGAGCTGGCTTTTGTGCTTTGAACCGCTGACTTTGCTCGCGCGTTTCACCGCGTACAAATTGTGGTTCTTCGTCAACGTCATGGCGTTTGCCATCACGTTGATTTTACTTCTGCGCGACTCCGCTCTGGAAGAAACAGACAAATGGATACTCGCCGCGCTCATCGTCCTATATCCGCCGATCGCGTGTAATTTCTGGTTTGGACAGAGCGAGATTTTCCTGCTTTTCCTGTTGGTGTTGTTCATTCGCGAGCTTCAGCGCGGGAGGGACGTGACCGCTGGAATGATACTCGCGGCCGCTTCCCTTTTGCGCGCGTACCCCGTGGGCCTGATCGGCTATCTGGCTGCGCGCCGTGAATGGAAAGCTGTTGCGTACACAGTAATCGGCTGTATCGCGGGAATGATCATTACGACCGCCTTTGTCGGAACTGATGTAGTTACAACTTATACCCTGAACGTAATTGGACCTCACTCGTTGAATCAGCCAATTGGATTCCTGCGCCATCCGGCAAATTTGAGCCTTAGCTGGTTTGTAAGATTCGTTCTTCTGCGCGGCTTCGGTATTGCGGAACTATCCGCCTTGGCGTCGTCACTTGCGCTGATCGCTGGTTTGATCGCAGCCGCATTTGCTTTCGCTACGACGTGGAGATTGGACGACGATTCCAACTGGCGCGAATTTTCGCTCTGGGTCGTAACGGTATCGATACTGTCACCCATCATGTGGGGACAATTCATGGTGTGCTTCGTGATCCTTTTCGTAGCCTTGGCGAAGGGTCGCGCCAGCCGGCGGGCGATCGGCGCGACGGTCGGGAGCTATCTGATTCTGGTCGCCTTTGGCGATATGCATGGATACCCCTTGAACTTCCTTCCGGAACTCGCGCGAGACTATTTCTCCGGAAACATCCGCCTCTTGCATATGTTGCCCGAGGCCACCACGGTTTCGTTGATTTTAATTTATCTCGCTTGCTGTTGGTTCGTCTCCGATGCCAAACCACTGCAATCAACCAGGCTGGGTGGCATGCTCGCATCACACGCTGACGCATCGCGCCCCGTAGTCTCCTAATCGCATCGAGATTCAATCGCGGGGATAGCCCGGCCGCTGTCGTTCAGGGGGAAATATGGGCTCAGTGGGGTCAGGTTTACGGCGCGCATAGCCACTGATTGTTGACCCCATCGGCGAAGGCCCCGGTGCGCGCGCCCGCCGACGTGCAGATGACCGGCGGATTCGCCGGAGGATCGCAATTCGAGCAGTACACTCGCATCCCGTTGACCACCGTTCCCGGCAGCTTGGCGAAGGTCGTGCCGGTGCTGATGTGCGCAAGGCCCGAAATATCGCCAGTGCTGTTGCGCGTCGGCGCGGTGTAGGCGCTGGTCGAGCCGCCGATGTCGTTATACGAAGTCCCCGCCACGCCCAGCGCCAGCGAGAGTCCGGTGCTGTTCTTGAGCACGTCCCAGGTCGCGCAGCCGGTGACGGCGCTCCAGGCGATATTGATGTAATTGCTGCCGCTCAGCGACGCCGGCCCGTCTGCCACCGTGTTCGACGACGCCGACGGCAATGTAACGCCGCCGTTGCTGTCGTGGCAGACCACGAAGTACGGACCGTATGCGGTGCTGGCGGTGCCGCCCACCACCGAGATCGTCGCGGCCGCCGGGTCGGCGATCGGATTGACGATCAGATGAGCCACGCCCGCGTCGAACTTCGGCACCTGCTGCAGCTCAAGCGCCTGTATTACACTCTGACTGCCAAGCACCAAGATGTTGGGATTCCCCGCCTGATTTGAGAGCGGCACGCCCGCCGGATTGACCGTGTTGATCAGCTGCGTCGGCGAGGTCGGCGTCCCGTTGGTGTAATTGATGATGTAGCTCGGCGTGGCGCTCACCACACCGAAATGCGCCCCGATAAAGGTCGAGCCTAAGCCACCGTTATCCTGTTGAATAAACGAAGTGCCGTTTGATGCCGCCAGGCCAGCGCCGTAGAAATAGTATCCGGACGGGCTATTCAGGAGCACCGACGCAACGAAATTCGTCGCGCCCGCTTCCATGTCCATGTCGGGGTAGAAATAGTTGGCCGACGATTGATCCTCGATCCAGCCGTACCGGAGAGTGCCGCGGTTGACGCATTTGTCGTGGTAATCCTCGAACGCACCGCCGCCGCCGCCCTCGTGGATGAAGCAGGCGATATCGGTCTCGTCGACGCCGTTGTTCATGGCCATGCTGCCGTTGAACGCGCCGCCGTAATTTATGCCGTAATGGCCGCCGAAGCCGTGCAGGTTCTCGGCTCTGGCGTAGTAGTCATTTTCGGCGAAATCGAACTGACTGTAATAGGCGTTGCTGCAATTGAGATTCTTCCAGATGGAATCGTTCGCGCCGATCGCCCATAACCCGTCTGTGTTGGTCGTATTTCCACCGCACAAATCGAGGTCATGTATATTACTTTGAGCGGCATAACCGACGTTGTTGCTCGTGACCGACGAATAGACCTTGGTCCCGTTGTAGGTGTAGCCGAGGTTCGTGCCGTCAAGCGGATTCTCGAAGTTGGTCAGGAAAAACGTGTTGCTATCGGCGCTGAACTTGACCGACGGCACCGTGTAAGCGGTCGTGTGTACGCTGCCCCGCTCGAAACGGACCGAATCGATGCTGCCGACGAGTCCGGTATCGACACCGCCTTGACCATCTATCGGCCAATAGGCGGCTCTTCCATGCGGCGGAAGCATGATTACTTCAAAAGGACTCTGAACGATGTGATTGGACGATGCCTGCGTGCCGCATGAAACCGCCGTGCCACCCGGCACGCCCTGCCAGCCACGATAAGTCGCGCCATCCCAGTCGAGCTCAAGCTCGTAGATCGTCCCCTCCGTTTGCGACGCGCAGGTCGGAATCGTCACCACTCCGCCAGTGGTGTTGACGGTCATTGTCACCGAATCGCCGCCACCATAGGTGAACTCAAACGCGCCTCCGCCGGAGCCGCCCGTGCCCGGATACGACGGGGAGGAGGCTAAGAGTATGCCGCCCGTCGCCGTATGCTTCACGAACACTGCGATATTGAATCCGCTCCCGAACTGCCCCGGCAGGTTGTTGCTACCCGGCGCGTTTATCAAGCGGCCCGCATCGATCACCTGCGGCTGCGGAAGGCTTTGCGTAGAATCCAGAGAATGGCCTGGGCCGGTAACCAGCGAGGCGTCGTAAACCAGCCCCGTATCACCCCAAATCATTTGAACGATCGCGTGCCCGAAATAGTTCTGGCTCAGTTTCGAGCCGCCGCTGCCATAGAACTCCAGACCCTTGCAGGGAATCCGAATCGGCGCGGAGTGCATGTAACTGACCGGCGGAGCCGGCAGATAGACCGCCTTGGTTGCAGTCACGAGCGGGCTGCCGGTCGGCGGATTCGGCAAGCCGCAAGCGTCATAAACCGCCTGTTGAATCGCTGGCAGGTCGTCGGTGTTACCGTCGCCCTGCGCGTTGTACGGCGGCGCCATCACGTTCAGGACGTTGTTGACGTTCGCAGTCAGCGATCCAAGTTGCGCTCCGGTCTGCCCCGTGACCAACGGCGCGCTCTGCACGGTCGTCGCCGCTTGCAGTGCAATCTGTGAGACCAGGAAATTAGTCGCGCCGCCGATTATCGAATAGCTCGACGACGGCGCTACGCCGGTTGGGCTGACAAAGCCCGCGGCGCCCAGGCCACCACGGCCACCTGGTATCAAGTTCTGGCCATAAGCCGGATAAAGATTCGTGTTGCCGCCGAAGGAACCCTCGGAGACCACGAAGCTGTTAGGCGCAACGGTGAATCCGGCGGTCGTGACCGAAGCCGCGTTCGCGGCGTTCTCGCTGCTCGCGAGCATCGAGCAGGTCACGCCCTTCAATTGAACAATCGCGCCCGCGTTGAAGGCGCTGACGGTCGAGGTCAGGGTGTAGCTGCCGGGCTCGGAGCCGGTGGCGATCTTGCAACCCCATGCGGCAGTGAGTCCGGTGGTCGAGTCCGAGCGCAGTGCGGTGAAGCCGCTCGGGAACGAAATCACCGCCGTCGCCGATTCCCAGTTACCGACCGCGACCAGGGCGTTGCCGGAAACGATATTGGCCGGCGCCGGAATCACGTTGCTGGTGCCGCTGCCGTTGCCGTTATCGCCCTCGGAGACGAACGCTCCAGCCCGATTCACCGTCAATTGTGCGCCGCTCTGCCCGTACGCGATCGCCTGCCCACTGGCCGCCGCCGCGGGCAATCCGCTCAGCGGCTGATTCGCCATCGCGAACGGCGCCGTCGGCGACGCCAGCGAGTTCAGCGTCGATTGTCCCTGCGAGAGTGCGTCGCCGGTCGAAATGTTCGTGCCGAGCCCGGTCAGCCGCTGAGTATTCATCGGGACGGCGGCCGTCGGCACGGCCAGGGAACTCATGGTGCTCTGTCCGCGCGAGAGCGCGTCGCCAGTCGCCGCGTCGGTCGCGAGGTTCTGAATCGTGTGCGTCGCCGCCGAGACGTTGCCCCCTAGCGGAAAGCCGCCGAGCGCGGTGCCGTTGGCGCCGGCCAGGCAATTCCACTGGCCCTGCATCCCGACCACCAGCGCGCCTTGGCCACCGCCGAGACATGGGTTGGTTTGCTTGCAGTCGGAGCACCAGTACTCCTGGCCATCCTGCTCGGTCGGCAGTTGTCCGACCGGCAAACTGACTATCCGTGGCGCAACCGCTGCGGCGCCCGATAGATGATTGTTGATGTCATTGCGAAACTGCGCTCCAGCACCGATCCCGACGTAGTTTGGGATCGGGCGAAATTGCGCGTGCGCAACCGTCGCCGCGGCAACCCATATCCCCAGCGCGCCGAGTGTCGCCAGAGCCAGGATGCAATTCGCCATGCGCCTGAATGCGGTAAATGTTGAATGACGTTTCATGGTATTTAAGCCTTTCTCACCGGAGGAAGCAGGCAAGGCAGGTGACCGCCGAACCCTTGCGGCGAACCAGCGAATCGATCTTCGCCCGTTCGCTAAATTCCGATCGCCAGCCAACTGAACCCGTTGCTCTTTTCGGGGCCGGTTACCTGCGGGCTCGTCACGCTGTCGGGCACGTCGAGCACAAAAATCCCGCCGACCGAATTCCAGCTCACCGCCGACGCCGCCGTGTTGCGTCCACCGGTCCGGAAATAGACGTTCGTGGCGAGCGGCGGCGTCAATATGGTGTTCGGAAACCTGATCGGCCAGGTCACCGGGTATTCCGTGTCTGATGGGATACTCGCCTGTGGCAACGCGTAGTAGCCCCATTGAATGATTGCCGATATCTCCCCTCGCGAAACATCGGTGACGGGAATCCGGATATAGCCATTCGCCTGCAGCGAGCCCGTGAAGCCCGCCATGAAAGCCTGCAAGACCGCGATGCTCCCGATGTTCACGTCTTGGCGCTGCTTCAACAATGCCGTCCGGTTGGCGAGTTGCTGATGCGGCTGATTGCTTATCCCGATTCCTCCGAAGCTGGCCCCGCTTGCCGCCCCTTCGACTTCGTCGGTTTGCTGGAGTTCGTAGATCTCGTTGGCGCTGAAGGCCGGGTTGTCGATCAATGTAGTCATCTATCTCTCCACTAACCGTGGGCCGCATCGCGGGCGTCTGATCCTGCGAATTTCAATGCGTGCCTAAAACGTCAGAGTCCAGGTGCCTGCATAATTGCCCGTACCCGTGTATGCAAAGGCGGGTACCGACACATGAGCGATTAGCGGACCGGGGGCGGTATGCAATGCCACCAGGGTCCAGACCGCCGCAGCGTCATTGGTGGTCGCGTTGATCGCCGTTGCCCACGTCGGTGCGCTCGTTCCACTGGTACCCGCGGTCGTGCATCGCTGTATGTTACCGTTTCCGTCGACGATCATCGCACCGACTGTTCGCGCGACGCTTCCGCTCCATGATGGATTCGCGGTGCCCACCGCGGCCGGCACCGGCACCGCACTCGAGTTCGCGAATAGCCCCAATTCCTGAATAGTCATTCCGGTGGCGCCATAGTCGGTCGTCTGCAGCGAGTAATTGAATAGGACGCTCCCCGATGACGGAAAACTGTAGCTTCCGATCGCGTTATAATAGGCGGGCGCTGCGCCGAGTCCCGTATCGCCGGCGGTCGGCGCGGATGCCCCCGATCCGAAACCCATCGCGGCGACCGACTGGCCCGCAGTGACGCCCGCAATCAGATTTGCCAATGCCGGCAAACCGGTGTTGACAAACAGATTCTGCCGCTCCCAAATCAAGCGGCCGCGTGTGTATAGTCTGACTATTCCTTGTGGTCGCATTGTTACCTCTCAAAAACCTGCCGCCTCGGCGTATTATTGGTTGGAAGAGATCGCGATGCCGTTGACCGCAACTCCGGAGTCCGCAATTGCGGGTTCGTTCGCCCCATACGTCACTCCGGTATGGTAGAAATGCCCGTCGTAAAGCGGCGCAATGATCTTGGTGTCGGCTACCGGCCATGCAGGTGCGCCTATCAGATCGATCGGTGCGGGCGCCGGTTCTTCGCGCGAGAATATCGAGACGACCGTGTCCGCAGGCGCCGATCGCACATCCGTTATTGGCGCACCGATGAACCATAGTGAGTCGAGCCACGCGCGCACCGGCTTGAAGAAGTTGATTGCCGCGATGACCCGTGCCGTATCGATGGTCGCGACCGCTTGCCCGCTCTCGAGATTGAGTCGCGCCTGGAATACCGCCCATCCCTCGCTCTCCGGATAGCTGGTGCCCCCCCAACTTGCCTGACCTTCCAGTAGCGTCACGCTGGACCAGCCCAGTGGCCTCAGCGCGGCTTTGATCGCATACGGAGTCCCCCGCGTCCGGTGCAGCGGAATGGCGACTTTGAGCAGCGCGCGCAATGAATCGAAATCCGACGGCCCTGACACTCCGCTCGTCGAGCTCAGAGTATCCACGTTTGTCAGCGTATCGATATTCGCAGCGTATCGATCGATTCAGTGATTTGAGCGCCAAGTTGCCATTGTGGCGCGACTAAATCGAACTGCCATGCCAGGAACAACAACGCACTGCCAGGATCGACGTCAGATCGATCTCATCCATGCGCTCGATAAGCTCGAGTAACGCGCGGCTCCGTGCGTCGTTGATGGAAGGCTGGATGGTCAGTTGCGCCATAGGATAGTCAGTCGGTCGCGGAAGGCTGGACTAAGCCGCTATTTTTAGATTATCCGCCGCCGCTGCGCGGATAACCTCGGCCAGTGTCGCGGTAAGTTTATGCGCCTGGTCCGGCGTGCTCGCGAATTCTCTCTAGCTTTTGAGTGTAGTGGTCGCTTGGCCTAGCGTAATCGCGACGCAGTTCGCCCACTCGCCCGGTTGTAATTGCGTATACGCCGGAGCGGTGAGTGACACTTGGTACACGCCCGGGACCGAAAGCGTTTCGATAATCTGGCTCGGCACGACATCGCGCTGAATTCGCGATGCCAGTGCAATCGCGTAATCCTGCGCAGCCGCCATCGTGCTTGCCGGGTCTGTATCGGCGTATAGGGTGATTGTTCCGGCGATCTGGTAATCCACTTCAGTAACCGCGAGTGCGTTCACAGTATCTGTCAATGGTCGCACATTGTCCGCATTTAGCGCTGCCGTTACCTTTGCGAGCAGCGCCGCGCTCGCGATTGCCGTCGGGTTCGGCGAAGCCCCGGGTTGCGACGTTATCGGTCCCGTCAGCACATAAACATTTACCTGCCCCGGTCCGGGCGACACGATTTGCACGTCGGCGATCGAGGGATCGGTGCTCAGGGTGAAATATCTATAGGAACCCTCCGGTCCGGCGACGCTGAATTGGTTTGGTGCGGCCTGAATTCGCGTCCGCAGATGCTCGTCAGTCTCCGGTGACGTGCCGCCCGCGCTCACTGTTGTGTTTACGACCGCACCGATCAACACGCTCGGATTCAGTTGCACGTTGATTTGTCCGGCCAGGTAGCCGTTGGCGCCGGTACCGGGCGTGGTCGAATTAGCCAGCACTGTTCCGACGCTCGCCCCTGCCGGAATAGTCAGATCGCCAGTCGTCGCAAAGACAAACTGTCCGTCGCTCGTGCCTACTGGGGTGCCAGCCGAGATCGTGTACGAGACACTCAGAACAGCTGCAAGCGTGAATTGAAGCATGGTGCTCGCGCTTTGCGCAGGTAGTCGCGTGACGCTGAGCAGTTGTCCGAGATAATCGAGCACGGGAAATGCGGCGAATGCGAGCAGATTCTGCTGTCCCGCATACTGGATCGCATTGCGCACCAGCGACTCGCGATAAGCGTAGAGGTTAATCAGGAGACGCTCGACCTGTGCGGGTTGCAAAGTTCGGTTGGCCGCAGTCTGAAAGGCGGCAACCATATCCGCTAATATTAGATTCGGATCCAGTCCGTCGGTGTCGTTGACGAAGACTGGCGGTGGAAGGGCTGGAATTCCGGCTGCCATCAGCGTTCACTCCCTGGGTGCTTCGCGTAAACTGTTGCGTTCATCACATAAGTGCTGTGGCGCTTAAGGCGTTGGGATCGCTATTACGATTGACTGGGTCGGCGCGAAGGGCGATGTTCCATGCCCTCGGGTCGTAAGCTTGAGTTGCCACGTGACGGCGATGTTGAGATGCGCACCTGCTTGCGTGTCTCCGCCAACCACCGGAGTCGCCGTGATCGATATTACCGTCACGCGCGGTTCCCATCGCGTGATTGCTTCCGTCACTTCTCGCACGATCGCCGGAATCGCGGCGTTTATCGGTGCATCGATGTAGCGCCACACATCCGCGCCAAACGTCGGTCGCAACGGATCGCTACCCTTCGGAGTATTCAGGATTATCCCTATACACTGGTTCACGTCGGCCAGTCCTTGCACGACGTTGCCGATTCGAACGCCCGGCTCGCCCGCAGGGTCTAGCTCGAGTGACCAGTCGGCTGAAATGATCTCGGCGAGAGTGGTAGCTCCTGCTGGCATAAATTATCGGTTTACCAGCCCACGAAGCGCAGCTCGCCTCGCGTCCGCAATTTGCGCGAACTCACCATTCGAGTCTCGATCATCGATGGCCACCTTCATCCCGCAATCACCTTTGTGCTGCCACTGACTATATGTCCTGATCCCGCCGGACAAATCGTCGTGTCCCCGACTCGCGCGACTCCGGGCCCTCCTCCCGCGAGCTGAATCTGCCCTTCCGCGGCGACCGTCACGTTTCCCGATTCATCGATCGCTATCGATGCCCCGTTTGCAGAAATTGTCACCGTGCCGCCGCTCGGAATGCTGACTTGGAGCGCGTGAACCGACCGATCGTAGCCGAACACCGCGCCGTCTTTAGACGTCCAATGCACTTTCTCGGCGCTCGCGACCGGCGGCCGATCGACGCTCGAGTAAATTGCGCCCAGTACGGCGCCATCCTCGGCATATTCATCCATCACGCACACGACCTGCTCGCCAACGTCGGGTATCCAGTACATCTTGTCGTTTTGCGTCTTCGCGAAGACCACCGGCAGCCACCAGCTTTGCATCTGGTCGTTGTCAGGAAACACTACGCGTACTCGGGCGTTCGCGGCGTCCTGGACTTTTACGATGCCGACTCGATACATCTGTGCCTGTCTTCCGCCGTGCGAGTCTTTGATATCGCGCATCGAACCGTTACCTTCCAGCAGGGGATCGCTTCAAGTGTTCCCGCCCTGTTTCTGCGGCTCCGACCGAGGTGCCGCTTACTGACCACATCAGTCCACGCGGCGCGCTTCGATATCTGTCGTGTAACCCGTCGTCCGCTCCAGCCGATGGCGTGCATTCTCGATTAGGTACTTGCCGTCATTAAAACCAAACCCGGTAATCGTAAAAGTATTTCCGGCGGTGTACGCGATCGCGCCGCTCGCGCTAAAACTGGCACTCGTGCGAACCATGTTCGCTTCATGTAGTGCACTAGTCGCCTTGAGCGTCGCCTGCTGTCCATTCTCGCAACGGACGGTGAGTTTCAGGGTATCGCTAGTGGGTATCGTGGGTGCGCCCGCTACGCTTTGCGTTACAAGTTGCTTTAGCTCTGGTAACTGGTATGAAACTTGGGCTGCCCGATATACGCGATGGGTCTTCAATCGAAAGGCGAAACGCAACAAGTCACTTCGCCCGATCGTGGCAACCGGAGTTGCCGCCTCCAATGACGTCCGCGAATAAAACACCATCTGTTTGCCGCGCACCGTGAATTCGTAATTGTGTGCGTGCGCCAACCTTCGCAGAAAAGCGAGGTCGGTTTCATGGCGTTGGGTCACGCGGGCGAAAGTCATGTTAGATGCGCCGCTCGCAGCAACCATGGTGAGTCCGTATTTCGCGGCGATCGTTCCCGCGATTTGGGTCAACGTCTGATTCTCATAACCCACACTATTGTACGTTCGCATCGCCGGCGTTATGTAGGCTGCCAAACAGCGCAGATGTAATACATCCGGCGGTCCACTCAGTGAAAGCTCGTCCACCTGAAAGTCTCCACACGGCAGCAGCGACTCGCCCGCGTATCCAATCATTAGATTGATCCGGTCTCCCTCAGCCGGTTGCCAGCTTCCTTGCCAGCGCTTGTCGTGATCTTCTATTTCAACTTCCAAGGCTCCCGACGCTCCGTCAAGACAATCCTGGTATGTAATCGCTGTAACCATGCTCACAATGTTCGTTGTGATATCCACACCTTGGTAAGTGAGTATCCATTTCGGAACGCGAACCGGGAATGTGATTGCACCAGCCATCTAGCGCGCAGCTCTTTGCAAATGATTAGTTCTGTTCATGGTGCCGCCTTCCACGGTGGCAGGTTGGCAGTCGCACTCGGGCTCACTTGGAGAAGTGGTATCGCGATCTGAAGGCCCGCTTCGAGAGCGGGTTCGATCGGGATGAGCGTGTTTGCCATGATTATCGGTGAGTACAGGCTCGCATCGCCATAGTACGTCCACGCCAGCAGATCCCAGCGCTCACCGGCGACGGTAACGTGCGCGATATATTGTGATTGCGACATTTCTAGATTTATGACGATTGGGTACTGTGCGACGGTTTCGTGTTCGCTATGATGCTCGGCGCTACGTGCGAGCTCGCACAATGACGCTCGGAGCTATGTCGTTCACACTCATATGTGGCGCCGGCAGTCCCGCCAACCCGGGCGAGTTAAGGATTGGCGACACGCCGGGAGCGGAAATCGACGGAGCTACAAATCCCGGCCCGGAGGACCCGACCGTCGCACTTGTCCCAGCGCCCGGTGAATAGGCAATGGAACTAGTGGCGGTACCCGCCGGTGCAGCAACGATGCCAAGTAACGGAAACCACGCCGCGAGAGATGCCAAGGCGTCGATTTCTGATTCGACCGCCCATTCTTTCAGCGCCGCTCGTACCGTTATCGCTATCAAGTCGCCGGTCGCACTCATCTGTTGCGCAGTTGTACGGATCGACGTGACGATGAAGTACCCGCGATGAACGCCATTTCCAAACACCAGCGCGCGGGCGTTATGATCCTCAGCGGCCGCGGTCAGCGCCGCCGCTTGCGCTGCCGGATCGGTGAAGGAACTATGAAAGTGAAACTCCAGTTCAAGCGTTTCGAGGTCGGCTGCGAGCCATTGTAACTTGGGCCGGTCCTCGACCACGCGATGTTCTGCGTATGCCCAGGTTCGAGTGGACTCGAAGGCATCCGGAGAGCCCAACAGCTCGAAAACAATTTCGCCGTACACTGCAAACATCGATTACTCACTCGCGGAGAGGTAAGGCTCGGACCACAGCCGTCCGGTATCTTGTGAAGCGGCTAAAATGCAGCCCGACGTTGTAATTGCAATTCACGAGCAACTATCCGAACGATCTCGTGACTGTGGCGCCCGATGGCTTGAACCACGCGACGCTCCAGGTCGCCCGGGTCTCCGCCGCCCTGCAGCACAACGGTAGGAGAAAAATTGACCACTACCGGTCTGGATCCCTCGATTGCGCCCATCCTGGAAGTTGCGGACCTGATCGCGGATGCTGCATGTCCGGAAATCTCGGGCCAAGCGGATGCCGGCCAGTCCGCCCGCCACCGTGACGAGATGGCGCCCGCGGGTGGTGCTCCCGGTGTTCTGTTAGCTTGTGCCACCGAACGCATCGAATTCAGTTGAAAGGCTGTCGAATGCTGTAGCGCGATCCCAAGACCGTCGCTATGACCGGCAAATTGCGTCCTGCGTGCGGGCGGTAATCTCGACGCGGGAAAGTATGATAGCCGCCTGGCGAGTAGTGCGGAGCGCCGGTGTTGAATTGCGCCCCCTTCAATCGCTGTCGGCCCGACCTGGCCGGCTTCGGTAAATCTCGAACGGCCTGAACTATCGGCTAGCCTTCCCGTGCCCTTGAGGTGTCGGCCTACTGTACCTTCAAAGTTGAATATAGATAACGTCGGCCGTTTGCTCGAATTACCGGTGAGTTGAGCCTGCGTCTCGAGCGGCCGACCTTCCGCCCCGGTGGATTGTCTGTGCGACGAGCGCGTGAGAATTTGCGACGCTTCCGCCTGGCGTCCGAATGCCTTACTGATCTGACGCCTCGACCCATTGTAGGCTGTCGCAGATGTCGCCTTCTCATTTGTCCCCGGTGTTACGAAGGATTGCGAACGCAATGAGCCGTTCGTTAAGGTCGCAATCGCCGGAGGGAGTCCGTGAACGCTATAGAGCTCGTCGACTTTTGTTGCCAGGCCGGAAAGCCGGTTCACCGCTGTTCGATTGTTAAGGAGATAGTCATTTCGCTTGCTTGTGTCGGTTAAGCTCGGCCTGGCCATAGGGGTGCGCCCCCGGCGCTTATCGGTGGCCGAACTACTATTGAAGCCCTTGGCGCCATTGACGATCGATTGTTCGAGGTGGCCGACCTTTCTGTAGCGACTTGCTAATGAGGTCATCCATGCGTGGGCCGCGATTAGTCTGTCGGTAGAAATTATGATGCTGTCTAGCCGTCTCTTGTCGAAAGCCCCGATTCTGGATGCGCGCGGTTCCAGCGCGCTCCCGGAGCGAAGCCTGCTTCTGAGTGTCACGTTCGCTCGCTCCGTTCCTATTGCTGAACCGGCACGCCGCTGGTGCGTTCGGTACCTCGCGGCTTCGCCAAAGCCACGCGCAGCGCCCGCCCCATCACTGCGATGCCGTCGAGCTCGCCAATCGCTGCTTCCGCATCTTCCGCCGTTATCATCTCCACGAAGCCGAATCCTCGTGACGTTCCCGTCCATCGATCCTTGATGATCTCCGCGTTCTCGACGCCGCCCACCCGCGCAAACGTCTCCCGCAGTGCCGTGTCGGACATTTCGAAGTGTATATTTCCCAAATATAGGCGACGGCTCATATTTCTGCTCCGCACGCGGTCAATTGGTTCTTGACGCTATCGGTCGTGTTGTAAATTGGCCGCGGTTAGATATTCGGCGACTGCTCTTGCCCAATAGCTAATCTCGGTCAACTCCATTAGTCGCAACTCTCTAAGGGAGAAGCCGTACCCGATGAGTCCGATGATCGCCGCGGCTGAGGGAAGTCCGTCTGCTCCTTCTGCGCCGCCGCGGTGATCGGAAAATTTGCCTGGCACTCGCCTGCCCCCGAAACCTCTCCCTCGAGCGTCAGTACGTCGTCCAGATCCATCTCGAGAATATCCTCGTAAACCAGCGCTTTCCCTTCCACCCGTACCAGTTCAGCTATCAGGGCGAAGGATACTGACAGCGGTTCGGGATTACCCACCACAGCACGATGAGCACGCATTAGATCGCGCCCCTTTCCTCTTCGTACTTCCGCCGTTTGTCCGGACGGCAATGTTATCGTTCTTGATTCGACACTCATTAAAGCTCACTCCACTTTGTTTTCGCGGTCTCGTCGCAAATGAACATTACCCAGGGTAGAGAGGGGCGAGGGAACTCGGATATGAAGCAAAACTCAAGTCGGAGCGTCGGCAACGGAAATCCACCGCCGGGCTCTCTCCCTGGGGCATTATGCAGTCTGTCAGTGTCAATCTTCCCACTCTCGGTTCGTACGGATGCATCAAGGCGTTGTGCGCTGCGGTTTGGTTTTGGCCATACCTCAGCCGCCGATGTTCGTGCGATACTGCGCGAGCTGATCCACGCCATTCACCACATAGATATTCGCCAGCACGTCGTACAGATGCATCTGGGCGCCGGCCACGTAGAGCTCCGAATGATAGACCGAGATCGTCGATGTCGAATCGACATTTTCATGTTGTTTGAATGTGAAAGCCCCCGCGTCTTTGAAAACGCCCGTCATCAGATAGACTACGGGTAGCTCGGCATTACGCCCTTGGCTGGTATATTGAGCTATGCTTCCGCGCACCTGGAAGGAATGGGAGACGAACGGACTTCCGGCCGCCGCCAGAACCTCTGGGTAAAGCGATGCCCACTTGATCTTCGCCTCAAGTTTTTCGACCCCCGCCCAGAACTCTGCAGTACCCGCCATCCCTAGCCCCTTGTGATCCACCATCCGATGGTGCGGTTGGGCGACCTGGATCTCTTCCGCTCGCCCCAATAGCCCGGTGCCATCCATGTAGATATTGGCGTTTGCTATTCGATTTACCGATATGTCCATTGCTGTATCCTTGCCGCGCCACGCACGGCGCCCCGTGCGGAAACTTCGCCCTGGTGTCGTAAACGATTAGGCAGTCAGCGCCGTACCGGTCAGCGCGGATGAATTTCCGAGCTGGCTCAGAAGGGTTGTGTCAATGTATACCGTGAAGCTCAGTCGCTCAGCCGGCGGCGGAGGCATTACGTCGATATCGAATACCAGGTGCCCGGCCGCAATCTGGTCTGGAGGATTCTCGGCTGGATTGTAGCTTGAGGAGCCGGCTACCAGTGCCCCGCGCTGAATCAATGTCCGAATGAACGCGTTCACGCTTGCCAGGATCGCCGTTATCAGCGCGTTGCTGATTTGATTGGTTGGTCGATGAACTGCAACATCGACAGTTGCACCGATTCCTCGATCACATCCATCGTTCGCCGAACGCTGATAAAGTTGTCCGGCGTGGTTATCGTCGGATAGCCGGCCGAGCGGTTCCCCCAGACCCGCAGTCCGGTCCCGAATGCGTTGAACACCGTCAAGATGCCCGCCGCGTTCAGATTGTTCACGTCCGAGGCCGCGTCCAAAAGCGACGCATATAACGTGACGTCCGGTCCGAGAATGCCATTTGCCTGCGTATTCGACGGCGACCACCAGTAGCCGTTCTGCAGGTCCTTCAACGCGATTGCCCCTGCCACCCACTGCGAATACGGCCCGACCGAGGTCTGATTCGCCACCAGTTGAACCGGGCTCGAGCCATTCAAAGTGACACCGGTGGGCACCAGGCCGATGTCGAAAAACGTCTCCTGCGGATAACAGAGGATTGCCCGTGTCGAGCTGGTGTCGAAGGCATTTCCCGCCACTCCACGATTGGCAATTGCGGTCCCGGCTGGAGTGTTAGCTGGCGAATCGATCAGCGCCATCCCGCGCAGACTCTCGGCGATCGCGATCATTGCCGTCGCTACCCCTCCGTTCTGGGAGTATCCAGGCGCGAGCAAAAGCTTCGAGAAGAAGCCCATCGTGCCGTACGTCGTCAACAAGGCCTGCAGGCCCGTGTAACCGGCATTGCTGACTGCGCCGATTATATCCGAGTCCTGGACTTTGCTCGGGTCGGCATAACTGAATGACGCGATCACCGTCGCTCCCGCCGCGATTCCGCCGCCCACCGCGAGCGTCACCACGCCGTTGATCGGATCGCTCGTGTAGTCAGTCAGTGCAATGTAAGGCGTCCCCGAATAGTAACTGTAGCTCACCAGCACGGCCTCGGTCGCGCCGATGCCGCCGCCCGCTATTCGTGTCAGCAGACCCGTCCGCGCGTTCACTAGATAGTCAGTACCCTGCATATAGTTCGTGCCGGCGGGACTGCTCGTTAACACTATCGACGACGCCTGCACATTTCCGTGCGCCAATTGTACCGTGGCAGGCGTTCCGCCAAATGTGTGGGCCTCGCTGGTTACGGCGGCCGCCGTCGTTGGCATCACCGTCACGTTCGTGACACCCATGTGCCCAAGATTGATCGCCCCCGCCGCACTGAACCTCTGCGATGCGACGATGTCGCTGGTATGCTCGGTGTTGTCAAAAACGTTCACCACGATTGCCTGTCCCGCCCCTTGCCCCAGGATCGCATTGAGCGCGTATGGAATCGTGTAGCCCTGCACCGCCGGACCGAACTGAACTGCGTCCTGCGCCGAGCTCACCAACCTCGGCGCATTTATTCCCGGTGCCCCTGCCGGTGAAGTTAGCGCCCAATATGGCGCCGTGCCCACCAGGCCGATTACCGATGACTTCACCACCGTGATCGGCGCCGGACCGGTCGCGAGTTCCAGTACCTCTACTCCATGCAGGAAGGATGCAGGCATATGCGTCACCTCAGTGGCACGCGGGCGCCTTTCTCGAAGCTGGCCGCGGTGCCAAACAGTTGTCGGGTTTTCCTACCGGAGCCCCGCCAGCGCGACTACACTGGCGCGTGCGGGGTGCCGTCGCGTGTCGGCGTATCGGCGGCAGACTATAAGCCGCGAATACACTGGCTAATCGTTGTCCTCGTGCGCGATGCCTCAGTTGGTTGGTGCGGTTGGCGCGCTGCCCCCATTTGCTGCCGCCGTTACGATGTCGGCGTATGTATATGCGATTGCGACTGAGGCTCCGGCCGCGATCGCTCCAGTTGGTATCCGTACGACTATTCCGTTGACCGCGTCCAGTGTGTAGTCCCTGCCGTTGACGTAGATCGCACTGTTCGTCGAATTCGTCACCACTAGTGCTGACACATCGGCGTTGAGAAGTTGGATCTGCCCGCCGGAATCGAAGGTGTATAGCGTCGGCGCGGTTTCGACCGCGGTGACGCCACCCTGTTCCTGAGCGCGCGCGAGCGTAAGCAATGGATAGCTGTCCGGCGTCGATGGTTCGACCGCAACCGTGCACATCGCAAACGTGATTGCGTAAATCCACGTGCCGCCCTGTTTGTCGCGCTTCAGGAAGCGTTCGCGCACCGGGTAGGTCTTCTCGCACCCTGGTACTCGAAAGCCCGTCAGCGCCGCGCGCACCGACTCGATCGTTGCGTAGGCCCCGGGCGTGCCGCCGCTCGCCTCTCCCCCGAAGTTCCATCCAAGGTCGCGCATCATTACCGTGACCTCGAACTTTAACCTCCGTTCCTGCACGATCGCCGCGCTGTCGATCAGTTTTCCGTACTCTGCCCCTTCGTAGCGCACCAGCGCCGCGCCAATCCGATGCGTCATCCGATACGCCTCGGGCTGATCCGGAAAATGCGCGATCTCGATACCGCTGATCTCAGCGTTCAATCGGTTGACCACAGCCTTTTCGATCGTCTCGATATCGAGCGGCGTCGGTGGCGTAAAAGTTTGGCCCAGCCACGGACTGTCTAGTACGACTGCTCCCATCTGCTTCTTCTCTCAATCCTCCGGCTGACCCCGACTCTTCGAGACGCCTAGCGCGACTCCGGCATCAGCTCTTCGAAGTAGACCGAATACGTGCGCCCGATCTTGAATCGCTCCCCCGCCATGGCATTCAGCTCAATCGTTCCCGCTGGCGGCTCGGCGAAATTCTCGTGGGCCTCCGCCGAATCGTCGATCACTGGAACCAGCCGGGCGCTATGCACCACGCGGCCCGGATGCCAGCTATCGGTCTTTTCCGCTTTCATGCAGATGAATTTCACTCGCATTGTTTTTTCCTTCTCGCGGTTAATTATCCGCGCTTCCAGAGTTAGTAGCCTTTGAGCGTTCCACGATCGAATATCCGTTGCGGCAGTTCGCCGCCCGCATCGCCACCCGCCTGCGTCACCACCGATCCCCCAGCCGCCGCCGGCTCGGCGTTGTCCGCCGCCAGGCCCAGCGTCACTTCCCCGCGCGCCACCCGCACCAGCAATTCCACCGCGTCTTCATAACGCTTGCGCGCGTCCGCCACGTCATGGAGCGGTCGCAGCGATTGCAGTCGATACATCGCGACATCGCACGCTAATCGTTGCAACACCGCCGGCGGATCGTTCAGCGGCAGTGCGAAGCGGCTCTCCAGGTATCCGTCGATTTCGGCTGAAGCGTCGCTCAGAGCCTGCTGCAGCGTCGCCGAATTCACCGTCGTCTGCGTCGAATCCCGTAAATAGTGTGTTCAGATTTGCAGTGCTTATTTCCATTGGTTCCTACCGTAGTTCACGGGCCGCTCGTTTGCGGAAGATGAAAGCGATTTGAGTGCGATTTTGCTTCAGCGGGCGCTTGAAGCGGTTTACTCTGTATCCCGCACGCGTCGCTCAGTCTATTGCTCAGACGGCCGCGGCCGCTTGATGCCAGAAGTCAATCCATACCTGCCCGCTCGGATCGAGTGCCGCGATTCGGCCGGCGGCACTGCGCGTCGGCGTCCCCCAGTTGTAATCCGCGAATACCGTTGCCGCGGCCGCGATCCCACCGCCGCCAATTAGCATCAGCATCCCCGCCTGGCAGTCCACCACGTAGTCAGTGCCCTCGACGTAAACCGTTCCGCCACCCGACGTGCTATGCACCTTCACCTTCGAGATGTTCTCGTGGCCGACGTTTACAATTTGCGCCGATGTCGCCGCCGGGAACGTCGTCGACTGCGCCACCACTGCAACTGCGCCGCCGCCGTCGCTCGCCGAGACCGAGTTGTCGTCGACCGCGAATGCGATCTGGCCCACTTGCGCCGCGGCGATCGTTCCGTCGTTGACGGCGTACATAAATACCCCGCGCCGCGCCACAATCGAGATCGCTCCCGCTGCCCCCGGATTGTTCACCGCGTCCTGCCCCGGAATTCCGTTGCTTACCATCTCGGCGCGCCCGAGAATCTTCAGTCCCGCGACGCTGGCTGCCGGCGTTGCGTTACCGTTGGCATTGAGTGAAACCATGCTGCCCAGGTAAACCGTGGTGTTTGCTTCGACCGGGTAAACCATCGTCCGGCCGTCATCGGCCAGTTCCGGCGTATTTCGTGAATTGGTTAATGCCGCCATTGTTTCGCCTCTTGGCCCTCCGCCTGCGACGGTCCGGGCGTCTTAATCTCAGTACTCTTCTCCGCGCGCATTTAGCTCTGGAGTGACTATTCCTGATCTGCCGTCAGGAAGTCGCCACGCATCCCCCTTCGTTTCAAATACTCTTGCGGTCGCAAGCCCAGCCGCCCACAAACAGTGAGTTCCGTACGCGTCAGCGCGACCTTGGCCCGGCTCCCTGCAACGCTCGCATTGTCACGATCGTTGACGCTGCTTCGCCCCGCGAACGGCTCGCCCTCGAAGTCGCCTCCGCTCCCTGCGATTACCATCGGTTGGCGCGCGACAAAATCCTCGAAGCCGCGCACGTTCGCCTGACAGTATGCGATCGCCCACTCGGGCTGAGCCGGCACTATCTTCCCGGCTCTCATCGCCGCGTCCACGCGCAATTTGGCTCGTTCGCGTGCACCAGCCGCGCGCAACCGGTTCAGCTCTGTCAAAGCGTCCTCGAATTGCGCAATCGGTACGTAACGTGCCGGGTCCGCGCCCCCGCCGTTCTCCGTCGCATGCTGATTTCGGCTCCCACGGGCGCCGCGCCGTTCGCGCTATCGCCGCCGCCCTCGCGAAATAGACGGCGCACCTCGGCGACAATCGTGTCCGGCGTTGCCTCTTCATCGAGTCCGAACAGCTCGCGCAATTGCGCTCCCAAATCGCCCATCACGGCGACCGTTCTGCGCGCTTGATCCGCTGCGACGCCGTGCGATTCGCGCGTAAATTGTGTCGCGGCCTTGACATCTCCGCCAGTGTGGCGTGCCGAGATTGCCGTCAAATACAGATTCGGATTATTAGTCAGTGCGGCGCGTAGCAGCCGTTGTACTTCGCCATCTTGTGAGTATTCAAATACCGGTGATATGTACCGATATTCGTGCGTGATCACCGCCGCCGCCCCGTGACGCGTCCATTCGACGTTTCCCCAAAGTGCGCCTTCGCGTACTTCCATCGCGCGAATCCAGCCCGCCGCAGGAGCTGGACGTCCCACGGGGGCTGCAAAATCCGTCGCATGGTCGTAATCGATCGGCAGCCCCGCTTCCATTCGCAGTCCGTCAGTCGCCGCGATTACCGCCCCCGGATTAGAGAGGCGAAACGGTCCGCGACCGTCCCGTCCAGCGAAGTCTCCCGCCGGCAATAGCTCGATCCACGCAGGCGCGCTGCTATGAATGCCGAGTGCAGTTCCGCTCACACCCACCCCGTTGTCACCGGCGCGAGCAGTTCCATCTTTGGTCTGCATATCCTTCATCGTGGGTAATTGTGACATCGAGCGTCGCCCTCCATAAGGGTGAAATCCTTCACAAAATGCCTATAGCTACTGACTCTGCGTAAGTCCGACGGCCGTTGTGACTGCGTATCTGGAATAATAGCTATTGTCACGTCCACTGTGCATATTCGATCACTACTTGTCGGAGCGAAGATGCCGCTAATTCCGGCGCGTGGCGGCCGGTTCGAGCACCGCCTCGCCCGCGCTCGCGACGGGCAGGCCCAAACGATCGAGCACGGTCTTCTGCGCGATCCGAAGTCCGCGGTCTGCGAGTTCCGCGACGATGCTCGCGAATTGTTCGTCGGCCTGGTCCTCTGGCAGTTGCAACTCGATCTGCGGGTGACGTCTTTGTGGACCTGCGTTCAGGTCTACCATCGGCCGCACCAGGTCGCGCGTTAGCGTCTCACTCAGACGCCGGGCGTCGGCCGCAAGAATGTCGCGCCGCACCTCGTCATGAACTTGCGCCGCCGCCCGCGATCCTGCTCCGCGTGGTAGCTCTGTCGTCAGGGTCTGTCCCAGCACGGCTTTGCTCACTTGCCGATCGAGATATTCGCAGAATCGTTCGTATAGTTCCGCGCTGCCGGTCTGCCGCGCCTCGGTAAATTCGATCAGCATCGAATCCGGGATTATGGCCGCTGCGTCAGTGCCAATATTCGCTACCGCCCTCAGCAGCGATTGTTTGTCGGCGTCGGTAGCTCCGGCGCCGTATTTGCCCAGTCGCAAGGGTTGACCAAACACCTCCGCGAAGGTTACCCAATCTTTTAATACGTAGTTCTTGAAGAGGTATGACCAGCCCGCCGCCCGGGCGATCCCACCGCGGATCGGAAGACCCGACTTCGCCTTTGAAAAATGCACAACGAATTTGAACGGTGCCAGCGGCGCGGTGAACGGCTGCAAGCCGTTCCATCCGGTGCCGCCATTCGCTCCGCGATTTCCCGCGATGCGCGCTTCGAAATGGGTGTCGCCGGCTTGTTCCGGAATTCCTGCGGGCTGCCCCTCAGGCGTCAGCGTCCGCACTAGTAATTGTTCTCCGTTGACCCAATCGAATGTGAACCAGCGCGGATCTCTCCAGATCAGCCGCACTGGCATCCACTCGCTCCCCGACGTATCCCAGATGATCTCAGTCGCTGAAAATCCCTTGCCGATCGCATCTAGTATGTCAAAGAGTGCATCCGTCAGATTGAGTGTCCCGCCGAGCAGAAAAGCCCGTACCATATCGGCGATTCGCACATCCTCTTTCTCCCCGGATGCGGCGCGCACCGCGATTGGTAATCCTCCGATCGTTTCCTTTCGCGTTCCCAGCACGGCCAGGTAATGCAGGTCCTTCTCCTCCATCTCCTCCGCCAGCTCCAGGTACAGAAACGCATCGCCCAGTTCGGCCTGCCGCAGTATCGCGGTCAGCTTTTCCGGTGTAAGCCCAGCCGACGGGTGCATCACCGAATAGATATTGCGCACACCCGTCATTGTCGCCGCCGCCTGTTCCTCGCGGAGGCGCCCAATATCGACTTCACGCCCGTACGCGTCGTAGAGTGCCATGTGTGAACTCTCCAGTACTCAGTGAGTTGTTCTGAGTATGGTTGTCGGACCGTGCGGAACGTCAGTTGTGCGATAGCTGATGGTGCTGGCTGTACTACTCACCGTTTGACGGTGTCGCGCCGCCCTCGCACGTTCACCAGGTGCCTGCGAAAGTCCCGAAGCGCCCGCGCCGCTCGGAACGCGGATCGGGCTCGTTAGCCGGTTCGAGTCGCATTCCATCCGCGTTGGCCTCTTCGAATCGACGGACTCGTCGAGCCGGTTGATATGCTATCTCCGTGGCCTCCGTCTGACTCGCGAAGTATGCGAGCGCACCCGCGATTGCCGCATCGCCATGTCGCGGTTTGCCGGCCGCCGTCATCGTGCGCCGCTCCGCCACCCGCGCCACTCCCTGCTCCATCACCAGCGCGCGATGGTCCGCGAGGATTTCCGCATCCCGCGGCAGTTCAATCATGCCGTCTTCGAAGGCCGCCTTGTACCGCGGCATGTTCTCCCGATACCACTCCGTCGATAGCATCACCTGCCGGATGCGCGCGCCGTATCGCTGCATCGCCGTCTCCGCCAGGTATTGCCCGTTCCCGCGCGCATCCATCGCACCCGCGGCAAAATGCGGCAGCCGATCCGCGACGTAAAAAAGCACCTGCTCCTGTTGGCGAAACGGAATGTTGCGCAACTCGATTACAAAGGGCGTCCGCCGCATTGTGTTGCCTTTCAATTGCAGCGGCCAGATCACCGTTAGATCGCCTGAGCGCCCAAAATCTTCTCCGATAAATGAGATCGCCGCCGGATCGAGTACCCCCAGTTGCGACGCGATTCTCTCCTCGCAAAAATCGCGGGTCACCTGCATCCGCTCGCTTTCCGGCCGGCCGGCGAACTCCGCCGGCATCTCCCAGCGAATCACCGGCACGTTCTCGCGCATGCGTCCCTCTATCAGCACCGATGAAAGAAAGGCCCCGCCGCTCGCTCGCGGGATACACAACAATTCCTCCTCCGCTTCCTCGCCATACTCATCGAAGATCCGCGTCCGCCACTCGCTCTCCCCGCTGCTCGACCACTGGCGTCCCAGCTTCATGCATATCCGATGGTACAAGCCGTCGCTGATCGCTTCGTCCAGCGTCACCCGATGAAGTGAGTATGGCCGGCGTCCCGCACGAATCTCATTGACTAGTTCATTGAAAGCGCTGGTCGCCCCGTTGTGGGTCGACATCACGCGCACGCATCCGCCCCACATCGTGAAGGCCAGCGCCGCCTTCAGCAGCCCCTTCAGATCGTCGTGAAACGCCGCTTCATCTATCACCGCGCGTCCCTGCTTGCCGCGCAGGTTTGACGGCCGCGAAGATAGCGCCACGATCTTGTGGCCCGAGCTGAAGCGGATCCGGTACGCCAGGATGTCGCGACGTTCATCGTCGATCGCGATCTCCTCGATCTCCCGCGCGGCCTTGTTGAATTGCCGCGCCCACGCCGCCGCCGTCTCCACGAACTCCAGCGCCATGTCGCGGTTGTAGCCCAAATACCAGGTATCCAGACCCTTGCTCGCCGAGGCCGCCAGCGCGCTCGCCGCCGCTTCGGTCCACGTCAGTCCGATTCTCCGCGACTTCTCCGCGACCTTTACCGGCGCCTCGTCGGCCAGCCATCGGATTTGATAGGGCAATAGTACGTCGGCGCGTTCAATTGCTTCGTCGTTGGGTGTCGGTCTCATTACTCAGTTGCTCCGTAACAGGGTTTCAACTCAACACCCTGCGTGAAAAATGGCTTCTTTCCTTATCTTCTCGCCCCTACTGGGGAGAGAGCGAGTGAGGGGAAGCAGGCTGTGAAAAGCCTTTTTCAACAGCCTGCTAGGCCGTCGTTACTTGGTGATTTCCATCAGCACCTGTTTGATTTGCGCCACCCCCACTTCCGTCAGCCCGCGTGCTTCCGCGTCAGCTACCGTCCGCTGGGCCGCCAGTACATTCGCGCGCATCTCGTCGGCATATTTCTGCTGCGCTACCGTGGCCCGTGCGAGCGTCGCCACACTGCGCGCCAGCGAGCCGATATTGATCTCCGAAAGCGCCGTGCCCTTCAGATCAACCAATAGGGTGAACAGATGCTGCTGGACCAGCCGCATCAGCGCTTGATTCATATCGACGTCATCGTCCTCGCTGGCGCCCACTACTGCCCGCGCCTGCGCCGTCGCCAGCCGCACCGCTTCGATCCTGCCCTCGAGCTTGAGCGCGTGGTGCCTGACGGCTACGGTCGCGATCGAGCACCCGTGCGACGCCAGCCAGCGCTTCAATTCTGTATAGTTCTTGAACTCCCGCTTGGCGATGCGTTCGTCCAGTGCTTTGCGTACGTCCATCGGCAGCCCGCTGATTTTGTTGGGTCGATGCGGCTGTCTGCGCTTCGGCTCCCTTTCCATCGTCGCGCCGCCGCTCACCAGTATTTGCGCGGCCGCGCGACGCCCGCCGGTGCCACAAGTGTGTATTCCACTACATCCACGCCCTGCGCCGTCAGCTTCGCGAACCAGGTTTCCGTATGCTCGCCCTCCACCTCGACCAGCCCCAGGTTTCTCAGGTAATCCATTTCGCGTCGCACGCCGCTCACCGACATTGGCAGTCGGATGTCGTGCAGCACGCGCCACACGATATTTTCGGAAACCGCTGTCGGCCGCCCCGCGTCGAGCACCCGCAGGATCCGCCACCGCGCTTCTTCGCGCTGCTTCTGTTCAAGGTTTATTGTCCCGCCGCTCATGGAGTCGCCTCTGCTACCGGTATTATCCGGCCGCCCCGCTGATACATTCGGGCGCGCAGGTCGGCAATCTCCGCACGCACTTCTGCTCGCATCGCATCGATCTTCGCCTCGAGCGTATTACTGAATCGAATCCAGTCTTCGCGCCGTACGTATTCCACCGGCAACGTCGCCTTCAGCAGCAATAGCTCGCGTTCGATCATGTGTGAGAATTCGCTTCCTTCGTGCTTGATATCGTTGATTCGCTTGCCCAGTTCCGCCTCGTTGCGCGTCAGCAACCAGCGGATCGCCCCCAGGTTCAGTCCCACCAACGTCACGAACGAAAGTGCAAAGGTCGCGATTGCTTCCCAGGCCATGGTTGTTTACTTATTCTCAGTGACTATTACGGGTTGAAGTGACTATTACGGATTGACCTGTGTAACCGCCGATGCACTAGTTGGGCGTTTGCCCACTCGGTTCCGCCGATTGCTTGAGCCGCACTGCCGCCGACATCGATAACAGCACCGTTGCCAGCCCTGCTCCGTATGCCGCTGCGTCGGTCGCGCTGAAATGTCCGAGGTCGAAGGCCGCCGCTCCCCAGAACCCGATATATGCAGCCGCTCCCACCACGCCGACGATTCGCGCCGCGTCGTACGTCAGGTTGTCCTTGCCCGTCAGCGCGTCCTGCACCCACTTCATAATTACCACTCAGTCTCTTGCCGCACTGGTCTGGGTGACTCGGACGCTGTCACCGGCTTGGCCGCCCGGCGGCGGTCCCGGCTGGGCGCTTACCGGTTCCGAGCATCCCGCAATTAATGCGTCGCGCTCGCGCACCAATCCTTTCAGCAAAATCACCGTCGCTGCGTACGCGCGCAGCGTGTCGGCCGGCGCCGACGCCGCCGTCAGGCTTGCTATTGGCAAAGCTGGCCGCGTGCTCCGCGGCGGCTGGCAGTAAACCGGCTCAAACACCGGCACATCAACTTCCACCGGCGGCGCCGG
The DNA here is from genome assembly GCA_050011435.1 of Binataceae bacterium (SeqCode). Lineage (GTDB taxonomy): Bacteria > Desulfobacterota > Binatia > Binatales > Binataceae > JADMIL01. The sequence continues at coordinate 9,304 of JBEKJC010000012.1, read as the reverse complement.
CGCCGATAAAAATGGCGGGGAGAACGCGCAGCCCGCGAGCAGGACCAGGATCAGCGGGAGGAGGCGCTTCACCATCGTCCTAACTCCGGTCCCTGCGCGTTTCCCCAATTGATCGCGCCCTGGCATCCCGCCGGTATTGGCGCATTTCGAACCGCGTTCGCGTGCGCGAGCTCCTGGCTCATTGCCCGCTCCGCCTCGGCTGCGGATTGCGCCTCGCGTTGCGCCGCCGCCTCCTGCGCAACTTTCATCTTGCCCTGCAGCGCGCCGATCGCTTCGTTCTGACGCGCTACCGCCGACGCCATCGATGCGTTTTCTGCCCGCAGCGCCGCCGCCGCGTCCGTCAGCGTCGCCACCTGCGCCCTCGCGCTGTCCCGCTGATGGACCAGCACGGCGCGGTAGATCAGCGCCGTCGCGAATATCAACGCCAACGCGATCACTTTCCAGTTTTGAATCAGTGCGCCGAATAGCATTGTTGCCCTGCTCTCGCACCCGCTCGCGCGTGCTCTGTGCCCGGCTCATCGATCCCGCCACGCCCGCAGTAGTCCCGCAATTCCCGTCTGCTGTCGCCCGCAATAGTCACTTGCTCGCTGCGACAGTCGCCGCGTGAGCTTCCACCGCCGCCGCTACCGTCGCCGCGCCATGCTCATCGACCGCCGCCGCGTGCTTTCCTATCGCGTCCGCGAGTTTGGCCACCGCCGCCGCATGCGCGCCGATCGCGGCCGCGTGTTTCTCGGTGCCATCCGCGCCCACCGCCTTCCCCGCGCTTGCGGCGCCCTCGATCGTAGAGAGCCGCGCTTCGAGCCCGTGAATCATCGACATCATCGCGCTCGTGAGCTTGCCGCCGACCAATGTTCCGAGCAGCAGCCCGCCCACCGCGGCCGCCAAGTATCCAGCCATATTCGCGTAAACCATCATTTCGTCCTCCGTTGTCCTCGCCGGCTGTCCCGGCGTGCCTTGTCGTTCTTAATTCGCCGCACTGACTTTTCCGTTTGGATAATCGACTTCCGCCGCGATATCGCCCCGGCGCGAGTCGCCCGCAATACTCACTTCTATCTCCAGCATCGTCCGCGCCCCTTATGCGTATGCGCGATTCAGCCAGCCATCGAGAAACTCGCTGCCGTCGCGCTGTCCATGCTCACTCGCCGCCAGCGTCCGATAGTAACCTGCCGCCTCCGAGCGCAACGCCGCCATCAGCGCCATCTGATTCGCCGCCGGTGCCTCCGTCCGCGTCTGCTCGCCGATCAGGCCGTCCTCGTCCACTCGCCGCCCACACGCCCGCAACGCCCGCTGCAGACAATGCGCCGCGTGTTCAGGACCGATATTCACCGCCAGATCGAACAATTTCGCTCCAATCGGACCCGGCAGATCCGAATAACGGTAACGCTGCCACCAGTCGCGAAAGTAAATCGCGATGGCGCCGTCACGCGTCAGAGCAGCGATATTCACTTGTGGGTATGCGCGCTTGCAGATTCCGAGTCGAGTTTCCCCGCCTGGGTCAGACGGATTGCAGGAGTATCCGCCTTCGTGGGCGAGTAGGCGATCCACTGCGCGCGCGAATGCCGGCGGATAGGCAGTCGCCGACGCTAAATTTGTACTGGTCACACGATGCAAAGTACGTGTTCTATGGCTGGGTCGGTAAGGGTGAAATGCTTCACAAAAAGGGTATGAGTAAGTAAAAACAATAAGAGAAAAAAAGTGATAGAAAGGTATAGACCGAATGAAAGTCGCGATTGAACGAGCAGCTCAAGACGGATGCCGGCTGCGTGCGGCGGCGGGGCTGCGACGCGGTTCGGAGATGCGAAATGCATCGGACGGGGTGATTCCCGATCTTGGAGTGAGATCATCCCTCACGCGCGCAGCGTGGACGGCGGAATCGTGAAGAGTTAGAGTCGCGCAGATTCGCCGCGCGCAGCAGCCAGCTCCGCCGCGCGCACGGCGATGGGGAGGAGATTGAAACATGGCAAATCTGCTCGAGGGTAAGTCGGCTCTGATCACCGGGTGCAGCAGCGGCATCGGCCGCGCCACGGCCCTCGCCTTTGCGCGCGCCGGCGCGATCGTAACCTGTGCCGACGTCGATCAGAAGGGCGGCGACGCAACCGTAGCGCTGATCCGCGAGGCCCACGGTAGGGCGGACTTCGTCCAGGCCGACGTCACCGACCCGGCTCAGGTGCAGGCGCTGGTCGCGCGCGTCGTGACGGCGCACGGACGTCTGGATTGTGCGTTCAACAACGCCGGTATCGAGGGCGACGTGATCGAGCTGCACGAGGCGTCCGAGCGCAATTTCGATCGAGTCATGGCGGTCAACGTGAGAGGCGTGTGGCTCTGCATGAAGTATGAGATTCGTCAGATGCGCAAGCAGGGCGGCGGGGCGATCGTCAATACTGCCTCAGTCGCGGGACTGGCGGGGTTTCCGAGCCTGGGGATCTACGTCGCGAGCAAGCACGCCGTGGTCGGACTGACCAAATCGGCGGCGCTGGAGTGCGCCCAAGCCGGCATTCGCGTCAATGCGGTATGTCCCGGACCGGTGGACACGCCGATGATGGAGCGGATCGCGGGTAACGAGGGCGCCCCCGGACGCAAGGATTTCGAAGCGATCGTGCCCATGCGCCGCTACGCCGCGCCCAAGGAGATCGCCGAGACCGTGGCGTGGCTCTGTTCCGACCAGGCCTCGTACATCACCGGCGTCACCCTGCCGGTTGACGGTGGATTAGTCGCCACCTGAGACCGCGGGAAGCGCCGGCGGAGGCCAAGGTGCTGTGGGCCACGCACGCGGCGCACGGGGCCTGGCCCGGTCGTTGATGACGGGCGCCCCGGCGGCCTTTATTGCGGTTGCGGCAGGTCGCGCGAACGCTGCTTGTTCCGGGCTTCGGCCAGCACCTGAAAGACCCGCCGGCGCGTGCAGTGCAACTCTCGCGCGATTCCATCGATGCTGACTCCGCTCGCCCGCAAATCGACGATCTGGATTCGTCGGGGCGTCGGATTCGGGACGTCGATGCGGTCGCCGCCATAGATTTGCGCGAGCGCCCGAGCGGCCTCAAGGCCGATAACTTCACTCAGGCTATCGTCGGGCTCGGGCGCGTGCGGCACATAGAGCCGCATGCCGGCGAACGCGCCGATCAGACGGGCCACGCCCTCGATGCCGATCATGCTGACGAGGTCTTTGAGCGTAGAACCGCGGCCGTTCATCCAGAACTGGACGACGCGGGGGCTGGCGCCGCTGGCGGCCGCGCTTGACACCGCTGACGACGCCGCATCGGCGTCGCCCGCGGTTGCCGTCGTGGTGCCCGCCGGCATCAGCCCGGTGACCGGTTTTGAGGAAAACTTGCGTGCGGGATCGGACCGGTCGAATCCGGCCCGGCTCTCCGGAGGCAAAAAATTCCCACGCCGTGTGATCGGTCCCTGCGCTTCCATTACATCGCCTCCCGCACAGTCGCCGACGCGATCGCGTGATGGCGCAAATCGCCGGCGAGACGATTGAGGAGCAGCGCGAAGCCGAGGTCGTCGCGCAGTCTCCGTTTCACTGTCGTGCACGCATGAATCACGCTCGAATGATCCCGCGCGAAGGCGATGCCGATCCGCGGAAACGATGGCGGTGCCGGCGCGGCCGACGCGACCGTGTGGCTCATCGCGCGCCATCCCCGCATCGCCATCTCGCGGCTCAGATACATCGCGACGTGGCGCGCGCAGGTCACGTTTCGCCGGCGGCTGGGCGATACCATCTCGCGCACACTGAGGTTGAACGCGAGCGCCACTGTTTGCTGGACTTCGCGGATGGATATACCGCGAGAGGAGTTGCCAGAAATCATCGGCCCGTCTCCTTCCATCTGGATTTCATGCACGGAATTGTTTGCTTGCCGATCGCCGCCGCTGGCATTGTGCAGGCTGAGCGACGGTCGGCGAGGAATCTTTCGAGCGCCATTTTTACGGCGGTCACGATGCCCTCGAAAATAAAAAATTGGCGCTGGTGGGTCGATCGCGCCCGGATGGCACGCCCAATGCTCGCGATGAAAGTCGTCTGTCCGCATAGCCTCACCGAGCGATCGACCGCGGCGCGGCGAATCGTTTCAGAGTTCGCCTCAGGCAGGCGAGGCCGATCACAATGATCGCGACGGGACTGACTTTTCCTCGGTAGCCGTCACCATGATGGCCTGGTCGAACGGACTCGGCGCCAGCGACCAGAGGTATCTCGCGGCTTGGAATTTGACTGCGGTTGGAATAATTAATGCAGTCGGAGCCGAAATATCTGAACTGATCGACAGTCGATCGACCTGCGGCGCGAGGCTTGCTCTGATTCTTGGTGTCTTGAGCTTTCACGAGAAACAGGGGAGCTTTCGGCATCGTTGAATCCGCAAATTGGCTTGGAGCATGCGTCAATTAGAATAAAGAGTTATTAGAGCTGGATTGGTCGTGTGAGGACTATTTCAGCTAGTCGTATAACCAAAAAGATTGAATAAAAGGGATGGATGGGTCAGCCACTTACTCTTGTCCCCTTTGAACTGCTCATGAAAGGGCTTAAATGTCGGGAGTGCATCAACGCCGCTGGAGTTATCCCACAGTAGGAAAATTATGTCAACTACACTGGTAGATGAAGAATTTCGGCGGCGCCTGCGGCTGATCATGCAGCAGTTCGGATCGGTCGCGGATCTTGCGCGTGCGGTGGGGGTCTCGGACAACGCCATCTACAAGTGGGTTTCAGGGCGCGGACAGCCGAGCATGATGAGCCTGGTGAATCTGTCGAAAGCGGCGGGCGTCTCGGTCGAATGGCTCGCAACCGGACGCGGCGCTCCGACCAAGGCCAAGAGCGAGATTCACACGTCGGAACCGGCGGAGGTTGCGGTGCTGCCGCGCCATTCGCTGCGCGCGGTCAACGGGCGCGGGGCGATTCAGAATCAGCAGATCGTGGATTACGTCAGCTTCCAGGCGGAATGGCTGCAGCGCGCGCTCAACGTTGATCAGCGCAACCTGGTGCTGGTCGAGGTGATTGGCGATTCGATGTCGCCGACCATCGACGAGGGCGATCTGGTTCTGGTGGATTTGCGCGAGTCGCGCTTTCGCCACGACGGCGTTTACGCATTGCGCACGGGGGCCGATCTGGCGGTCAAGCGGTTGCAGCGCCAGCCCGACGGTAACCTGCTGATCCGCAGCGACAATCCGGCGTATGAGTCGTCAATGGTGAAGCCCGACGAGGTCGCGCTACTGGGCCGTGTCGTCTGGATCGGCGGCCGCCCGTAAGCGCCCCCGTCAGCGCTCGCCTGGAATGTCGTGGCCAGCTTCTCGCGATTTCTGCGGTAGTTGCTACTCCAATTCTGTTGTCAGGAATCGACAGTTTGCCAGCCTATTTCAACGGCGAATGCGGCCACTTGGAATTTTCACGCGAATGTAAAAGACAAAACACGGCGGTCACAGCAAAAATGAGACTCAATGAAATGAAAGGCGGCCGCAGGCTTATTAGCGGTTGATGAAATGTAACGGCACTCATGAGCATAAACGCGACTGAACGAACACGGTCTGTTCGCCTAGGAACAAGATAAGGTAGGCATGCGAGCGCGCTGAAGAACCCATATTGTAGGTCCGCCCACGCGCGTGTCCAGGTAAAGCGCCAGATAAAAGCGAACGTTACCACGCTCCCAATCAAAGCAAGAAAAATTTCGACGGGCCTTTCTCTATCTGCTGTCCGCAACCAGAGCTGGTCGCGTTCGAGAAATAGCACGGCGGCTAGACTGCTAGAATAAGCAATGCCAGCTAGCCACAGCGCTTGCCTATATGATGCGTCACTCTTGGTAGTCAATTGAAAGATCAGTGCTATTAGAAAGGACAATGCCGCAACCAATGGGACGGAGAGTAATAGCATCAGATGCGATTTTCGGCCGATTTGCATTTGCATCGAAATCTTCCAGCCGCGTTATTGCGAGCAATTGTTGTTTAGGATTTTCCACTCTTCTAGCCCGGCAGCAAAGCCGATTGCACCACCGGCTGCTCCACCCCAAAACCCAAAAACTTTAGCCCCGGCAAAAAAACCAAGGAAGGTACGGCGGCCGCCTGTAAGCGCCCCCGCCGGCCCGCGAGCTTCAGTTCCGTTTCGATAACGGGTTTCAAGTTCCCCTCAGGGCGACATTTCTCTGTGGGGCACCGTACTGCACTGGATCGTCTCGAGCGGACAACGCGGAGAGGCGCGCTAGAATTTGCCTGGGCGAGCCGGCGCAGGTGAGAACGAACGCCTGCTTTGAAGTAAGTTTCGGCAAGTAAGCGCATCTGTTGCTAACTCTTAGATAGCATAACCACAACAAACAGTTGACAGCCCGACTGGTGTCCGGTACCGTCTGCCCAGTTGAACCGCATACGCAGCCTAATGCGGCTATGAGCCCGGTAGGCTAGTCATAAGCCGTTCCGTCTGCATGCGGCGTCCAGGATTGGGACGGGGTCGCATTTCACATCCGCCTCGGATACCTGCAATCACTGTGAAGGAGGGGACGACCCCGTCCCTCTTTAAAGTGTCCGAGACCTCGGCGGCCTGTCACATCCCTCCATGTCGTTGCGCTTGCCGTGGGAAACCGTCCGCGGGATTATCGACCATCGCGCGACGCCATCCTGGAGGGCACCATGGCCTACAGCACATTGCTCTACGACAAGATCGACCGGATCGCGAAGATCACGCTGAATCGGCCGAAATACCGCAACGCACAATCGACCGCATTGCTGAAGGAACTCGACCGCGCGTTTGCCGCGGCGGCCGACGATCCCGACGTCCGCGTGGTCATACTGGCTGGCGCCGGCGATCATTTTTCGTCGGGGCACGATCTCGGCACGCCCGACGAGCGCGCCGACAAGTCGAGCTATCTCAACACCCGCGGGCACGCGAATCGGCATTGGAAATCGTGGGAGGTGTTTCTCGACAACACGCTCCGCTGGCGCGACCTGCCGAAAGCGACCATCGCGCAGGTGCAGGGCTACTGCATCTTCGGCGGCTACATGTTTGCCTCCGCGATGGATCTGATCGTCGCGGCCGACGATGCGATGTTCCTGCCGTCGCTGACGCAGTATTTTTCGGCGCCCTGGGACATCGGCGCGCGCAAGGCCAAGGAGGTGCTCTTTCAGAGCCGCTTCATCGATGCGCGCGAGGCCGAGCGCCTCGGCCTGGTCAACCAGGTGGTGGCGCGCGCCGACCTGGAAAGCGCGACGATGGCGCTCGCGGCGAAGATCGCGGAGAGTGACGAGTATCAGTTGCGCATGGTCAAGTTCGCGGTCAATCAGGCCCAGGACGCGATGGGCTTCCGGACCTCGGTGCGCAATGCCCATTCGCATCATTTTCTCGCGCGGATGCCCGCGTATATCAAGTGGGATCAGGGCGAGGATACCAAATTGAGGCGATTGCCGGGCGTCGAGCAGGCCATCAAGAAGCTAGCGGACAATAAATGACCCGGGATTAGAATTAATTAGTAATGATCACTTCTACAGGAGATTCGAAATGAGCACAGCGGAAAACAAGAAACTGATCCAGGATGCGTTCACGGCGTGGGCGCGCGGCGACGGCAACGCGTTCTTCAACCTGCTGGCGGAGGACGTGCACTGGACGGTGATCGGCAGCACGCCGGTCTCGCGCACCTATCCCAGCCGCGCCGCATTTGTCGAAGGGGCGGTGAAGCCGCTCACCGCCAAGCTCGCCGGGCCGATCGTGCCGACCGTGCGCGATATCATCGCGGAAGGCGACAAAGTGGTATTGCAATGGGAAGGGCGCTCGTCGGGGAAGAACGGCGCCATCTATCATCAGACCTACTGCTGGGTGATGCGCATGGCGGACGGCAAGGTGCGCGAAGGAACTGCCTATCTGGATACCGAGTTGATTACTCAGATCTGGAAATAGGTAGTCGGCCCCTGCGTGTGACTATCGCGCAGTGCGGCGTCGGCCGGGAGGAAACCGGGTAGAAGGAACTGAGTAGAAAATGAAAGGGGCGCGGATGTTTGAATCCGCGCCCCTCGACGATCGGCCTAACTAAAGAATCTTAACGCACGTCGCAGACTCCTTAGCTCGTTTCGCTACGCTCCACTAGTGTCAGTCCGCGTGGCCGTTGCGCACCAGCATGCCCGGAGTTGCGCCCGTGCATTTGCCTTCGGCGAAGGTCTCCTCGCCGTTGACGATGATCGAGCGATAGCCATGCGCGCGCTGCACGCGACGCCATTCGCCGCCCGGGAAGTCGTGCGCAACCTCGCCGACCCAGTCCGGATCGACGTCGAGACCCTTGAGGTCATAGACCACGACGTCGGCGTGAGCGCCCTCGCGCAACGTGCCGCGATTCTTGAAGCCGGCCGCGTGCGCCGGCAGCGCCGAGAGCCGATAGTGCGCCTCCTCGAGCGTGATCTTCTGCTCGTCGCGCACCAGCCAGCGCAGGAAGTCGGTGGTGAACGAGCCGCCGGTGAAGAACTTGGTATGCGCGCCGCCGTCCGATACGCCGGGGAACGTGTATGGCGAGTCGTTGATGATCTCGGCCATGTAGTCGGCGTTGATACCGCGGTTGGGGCCAAGGAACTCCGCCTTCAAATTCGTCGCGAGCGACAGGTCGAGCATCACTTCAACCGGATGCTTGCCCTCTTCCGCACCGATTTGCCCGAGCGCCTTGCCCACGTACTTCTCGAGTTCTTCGTGATTGTCCACCCACTGCACGATCAGGTGTTTCGGCGCTCCTCCGACACCCGCCTGCAGCGCCTTAAGCCGCCGATCGGCCTCTTCGGTCTCCCGGATGACGGCCGCGCGCAGTTCGGGGTCGCGCATCTTCGCCATCTTCTCTTCGGTGGTGCCGGTCGTGAGCGCGCGCCATGCCGGGCTCGCGTCGTACAGGTTCCAATGTTCGAGCGTGAAGGCGAAGCCGCTGCGCACCGTCGCACCCTGGCCATAGATCGGCAGACCCTTCGCACGGCACCGTGCGATCCAGCGCAGGCTGCGGCGATGAATCTCGGGGTCGCTGCGGGTCGGCACGACGGCCTGGAAAAGTATCGGGCGCTGCGCGATTCCCGCCAGCGTCTCGATAAAATTGAGGTCGCGGCGGACATCGTCGGTCCCCTGCGTGATCTCCATGAAGCCCTCGTCGCGGGCGCGCAAGACGCGGGCGAGGTTAAAGATGTCCTCGTCGCACATCGTGTCCGTGACCATCGGCGAGCCGTCGAAATCCGCCTGAATCGAATCTTTGCCCAGGCGCTGGATCGAGAAGCCGCACAGGCCGGCGTCCATGCCCTCGTCGAGCAGGCGCGCCATCTCGACCCGTTCCTTCTCGGTCGCGACGCGGGTCTTGGCCGCCTCCAGCCCCATCAC